>NZ_JBIRPD010000013.1:0-259002 GCF_044332485.1 Streptomyces sp. NPDC017056
GGTCAGCACCAACTCGGCCTTCGGCCGCCCCGTCCTCGCCATCCGTCCAGAATGCCGAACCGACAGCAACATCCGCAGCGAAATCCCGACTCAGGACACTAGCCCTCCAGCCCCGCTACCCGTGCCAGTCGCTCGTACGACTCCAGCAGCGCCGTCCGGTCGTACGTGCTGGTCGTCACCAGGAATTCGTCGGCGGCGGTGGAGGTGAGCAGGGCGTCGAGTTCGGCGGCGACCTCTGTCTCCGTGCCGTAGATGTGGCCGCTGAGGGCGGACTCGTAGTAGGCGCGGGTCTTCGGGGGGAGGGAGGGCTCGCGGGCGGTGATCGTTTCGGCCGGCTCCAGGGGCGGGAAGACGCCGTGGGTGCGGGAGTAGGCCATCGACCAGGCTTCGGGGAGCAGGAGGTCGCGGGCCTGGGCGCGGGTTTCGGCCACGGCGACGGTGCCGGAGACGATGACGTACGGGCGGGGCCAGAGGGGGGAGGGTGTGAAGGCGGCGCGGTAGCGGTCGATGGCTTCCCGCATGGCTTCGCGGCCGCGCAGGTCGGCGATGACCAGGGCCAGGCCCGCGCGGGCGGCGATGTCCGCGCCCGCGCCGGTGGCCAGGACGAAGGCGGGGACGCGCAGGCCCTCTGCCGGGCGGGCGTGCACCTGGGGGTGGGGGCGTGGGCCGTCGGTGAAGTAGGCGGTGAGTTCGGCCAGTTGGGCGGCGAAGGAGTCGGCTGCTTCCTTGTCGGTGCCGAGGGCGCGGCGGATGCCGTCGGTGAAGCCGACGGACCGGCCGAGGCCCATGTCGATGCGGCCGGGGAAGAGGGATTCGAGGACGCCGAACTGTTCGGCGACGACCAGCGGGCGGTGGTTGGGCAGCATGACGCCGCCGGTGCCGACCCGGATGCGGGTGGTCGCGGCGGCCACCGCGGCGGCGAGCACGGTCGGTGCCGAGCCGGCGACGCCCGGCACGCTGTGGTGTTCGGACACCCAGAAGCGGTGGTAGCCGAGTGCTTCGGCGTGCCGGGCGAGGTCCACCGTGTCGCGGAGCGCCTCGGCCTCCGGGTGGCCCTGGCGGGTCCGGGAACGGTCGAGGAGGGAGAAGGGGGTGGTGTTGGTCGTCCGCGTGCTCACACCTGGTGCAACGGTGCGGGGAGGGGCGCGATTCCCCGCGGGGCGCGGGCGCGCACGCAGGCACGGGCGCGCACGCAAGCGCGGGCGCGCACGCAGGCGCGGGTGCATACGGCAGGCGCGGGCGCGTACGCAGGCGCCTGCGCCCCGGCTACCGCACGGTCACCGCTGGCGCCGCCACGGCCCCGTGATCGCGAGCATGATCCCGGGTTCCTGGATGTTGGCGAACAGCGTGCGGCCGTCGAGCGAGAAGACCGGGCCGGTGAACTCGCTGTACGCGGGTTCGCCGGGCGTGCCGATGTTGAGGTCGTTGCGGGCGATGGGGTACGTACGGCCGTCGTCCGTGGCGCCGAAGAGGTGCTGGACGCCCTCGCCGTCCTCGGCGATGATCAGGCCGCCGTACGGCGAGACGGTGATGTTGTCGGGGCCGTCGAAGGCGCCGTCCTTGCCGGGGTCGGTGTTGACGCCGAGCAGCACCTTGAGGGTGAGGGTGCGGCGGCGGGGGTCGTAGAACCAGACCTGGCCGTCGTGTTGGACCGGGCTCTCCTCGCGGGCGAAGGAGGCGACGATGTACGCGCCGCCGTCGGCCCACCACATGCCTTCCAGCTTGCGTGCCCGGGTGACCGCGCCGTCGTGGAACTGCTTGCGGACCGGGGTGGTACGGGCGTCGCGGTCCGGGACCTCGGTCCAGTCGACGCCGTAGACCGTGCCGGTCTTGGTGGCGCGGGACAGGTCGTCGACGAACCGGCCGCCGGAGTCGTAGCAGCGGGGCGCGGCGAGGACGCCCGCGTCGTCGGCGAGGGTGCGCAGCCGTCCGCGGCCGTGCTTGAAGCCGTGCGGCGGAGTCCAGCGGTAGAAGAGGCCGTTGGGGCGGTCGGCGTCCTCGGTGAGGTAGAGGTGGCCGCGCTTGGGGTCGACGACGACGGCTTCGTGCGCGTAGCGGCCCAGCGCCTTGATCGGACGCGGGTTGCGGGCGCCGCGGGCGTCGTGGGGGTCGACCTCGAAGACGTAGCCGTGGTCCTTGGTCATGCCGTTCTGGCCGGCCCTGTCCTCGGTCTCCTCGCAGGTCAGCCAGGTTCCCCAAGGGGTGCGCCCGCCGGCGCAGTTGGTGGAGGTGCCTGCGATGCCGACCCGTTCGGAGACGTGCGAGCCGTCGTGGGAGACCTCGACGACGGTGCAGCCGCCGGCTGCCGCCGGGTCGTAGACCAGGCCCTCGGCGAGCGGTACGGGGTGCGGCCACTTCGCGCGGGGGCCTTTCAGCTCGTGGTTGTTGACGAGCAGGGTGCTGCCGCGCGGGCCTTCGAAGGTGGCGGTGCCGTCGTGGTTGGAGGGGGTGGATTCGCCGCTCTCCAGCTTGGTGACGCCGGTCCGGGTGATGATCTTGTACGTGAATCCGGCGGGCAGGGCCAGGATGCCCGCCGGGTCCGGGACCAGCGGCCCGTACCCCGGCCCGCACTTGCGCGCGGCGGCGGCCGGGGCCGGCTCCTGCGCGTCGGGGACCCCCTGCCCGATGGCGCCGGGCGCGGTGGCGAGTACGCCCACGCTGCCGGTGAGCGCGACGCCCGCGCCGGCGGCGGCGGAGCGCACGGCGAAGTCTCTGCGGGTGAGCGGCATGTCGTCTCCAAGATGGCCGGTTCGTGCCCCAGTTCCTTGCGGGCACACCCTGGCGCGTCCCGCGGAACTGCGGTTGAACCCTCCACAACGCCGCGATGTCCGGGAAGCGATACCCTCCACCCCGGAAAACCATGGCAAACAAGGTCATCAGCGGCATCTGCGCAGTAAGCGCAAGATTTATCGCGTACCTCCTTGACCGCCGACCGGCCCGGCAATAGACAGTCCCTTACCTGCATCACCCGTTGGGAGAGCGGAGTGGCCCGCGGCCGCACGGGACTGCCCGGGGACCGTTCCGTGCCGGGTTCCCGCCCTCCCCTGAGAGCCCCGCCGTCGCGACGGCCAGGGCTCGTCAAGCGAACGCGGTCCCGCCCCGCAGCCGTCACCGCCGATGCGCCCGAGCTGTGCGCGCACCGCGCGGCGCACGGCTGAGAGCCGCGCGGGACGCCTACCGGGGAAGAGGTGGTCTGGTGTGAACCAGCCCGAGATGATGCGCGGACCCACCGGCGGTCAGGTCAGTGACACCTCCCGCCAACAGGCACTTTCCGACTTCATGCACCCGCAGAACCCGACCGCGAACGTGGTCGGCTTCGGACACGGCGTGAAGTGGACCAACGGCGAGCCCACCGGCGAGGAAGCCGTCCTGGTCTTCGTCACGCAGAAGGTCCCGGAGTCGATGCTGCCCGAACGGGACCTGATCCCCCGGGAGATGGACGACGGCACCCCGACCGACGTCCTGGCCGTCGGCCACATCTCCGCCCAGGCCCAGCAGCGCATGCCGCGCGGCCAGGGCCGGTCGCCGATGGGCGAGGAGCAGGCCCTCGCGAGCGACGGCGGCCGGCTCGGCTCGCTGTCCCAGCCGATGCTCGAAGAGCTGAGCCAGCTCGGCAGCGCCCTGGAGCCGCAGCTCCTCAAGCGCCGGATGCGGCCCTGCCCGGCCGGCTTCTCGGTCGGCAACGTGCAGGTCACCGCGGGCACGCTGGGCAGCGTGGTGTACGACTTCCTGCCGGGCGCCGCGACCAACCCGCCCGCGCCGGGACTCGGCGTACCGGGCAAGTTCTACATCCTCAGCAACAACCACGTGCTCGCGGACTCCAACCGCGCGCCGCTGGGCAGCTCCGTGCTGCAGCCGGGCAAGTTCGACGGCGGGACGGACCCCGCGGACCGGATCGGCACGCTGGACCGCTTCATCTCGATCCAGTTCGCCCCGCAGATCCCGCTGACCCAGCACAACAACGTGGTGGACGCGGCGCTCGCGAAGATCGAGTTCGAGGACGCGACGCGGCAGCAGTACTTCAGCGGCGCGCCGCGCGCGTGGCGCCGCAAGTCGTCGGTCGCGGTGGGCGACCTGGTGAAGAAGACCGGCCGGACCACCAACATCAGCTTCGGGCGGATCGTCTCCACCGACGCCACGGTCGACGTCAACTACGGCACGGCCGGCACGGCGCGCTTCAAGGACCAGATCATGACCACGAACATCTCGGCGGGCGGCGACTCCGGTTCGCTGGTCACCTCGCTCGACAACGTCGCGGTCGGACTGCTCTTCGCGGGCTCGTCGACGGTCACCATCGTCAACCACATCGAGACCGTCCGCACGCTGCTGCGCGTCGAGATCGCCGAGCAGCTGGCCTGACCCACCGAGCCCGAGGGAGAGCCATGACAAGCGCAGCGCAGAAGAGGAAGGGGCCGGGCCGCGAGCACCAGTTCGTCAACGCCCAGGGCTCCGAGGTCAAGACCCGCGACGAGGCGTTCGCCGTACAGCGTGACGTCTCGGCGGAGGCCCTCCAGGTCACCCAGAAGATGGCGCTCCACAACCAGGCGCTCACCTTCGACATGGAGGTCACCTACAACCCGAACACCAACGTCATCACGGGCGGCCGGATCACCACCGGCATTTGCGGTGCCCCGTGGGACATCACCGGCGGCTCGATCGGTTCGTCGCTGCGCATCGACGCCAAGCGGCCGGGCAGCGGCGGCAACTGTGCCGCGACCGTCACCATCATCGGCCAGTTCCAGGTTCCGCTGTCCTACCGCGGCACCTACGGCTTCAACGGCCAGTCCACGTCGTTCAACTGCGTGACCCAGCTGGTGTGCTGACGGCGCGTTGCCGCAGGACCAGGCCGGTGGGCGGCGGGAGCGCCACGGTGTTCCCGCCGCCCGCCGGCCGCGGCTCCCGGGGGCGCGGCGGTACGGCCGTACCCCCGGGAGTCTCGTACGTGCGTGCTCAACCCGACCGGCGGGAGCGCGCCTTGAAGGCGGCCTTGCGGGCTTCCTTGGCGGCCTTCTTGTCCGGGTGCAGCCGGCCCATGGCCTCCAGGACGTCGGCGGTCGCCGGGTGGTCCACCCGCCAGGCCGCGTCGAAGAACCCGTTGTGCTGCCCGACCAGCCCCTCGACGAGGCCGCGCAGTTCGGCGGCGCTCTCCTCGCCCGCCTCGGCCGCGTCGAGCTGGGCCGCGATGGTGTCCACGGTGAGCCAGAAGATCATGTCCTGGGACGGCTCGGGGATGTCCGCGGCGCCGCGCTCGGCGAGCCACACCCGGGCCAGCCCGCCCAGCTGCCGGTCGTCGAGCACCTCGCGCAGCGCGGGCTCGGCCTCGGGGCCGGCCAGCGACAGCGTCTGCTGGCAGGCGAGCCGGCGCAGCGGCGCGTTCTCGTCGTCGCCGCGGGCGGCCGCGAGCAGGTCGCGGGCGGCGTCGGCGGGCGCGCGGGCCGCGAGCCACTGCTCGGACTCGGCCTGCGCGAGGGTTTCCGGGTAGCCGGGCAGCGCGTCCAGCAGCACGTCGGCGCCCTTGTCGGTGAGGTCGCCGACGGCCGGTGCCTCGATGCCGGCGTCCAGCATCCGGGCGCGTACGGCGTAGACGCCCAGCGGGGTGAGGCGGACCATGCCGTAGCGGGAGACGTCCTCGTCCTCCAGGGGCTCGGCGGGCCGCGTGGTCACGCCGTCCTCGTCCAGCTCCTCGATGAGCGCCTCGTCCACCGGCCGGAAGTCGACCAGGCCGATCGGCTCCAGGACCCGGAACTGGTCGTCGAGCCGCATCATCGCCTCGGACACCTCTTCGAGGATGTCGTCGGTCGGCTCGTCCATGTCGTCCGGCACGATCATGGAGGCGGCGAGCGCGGGCAGCGGTACGGCCTGCTCGGGGTCCTCGTTCAGGGCGGTCAGCAGGTAGAGGTTGCCGAGGATGCCGTCCAGCAGCTCGGCCTCCTCCTCCGGGTTCCAGTCGATCGCGTCCAGGTCCAGTTCGCCGCCCTCGGCGATCTGGTCGGCGATGTCGGAGAGGTCGGGCGCCACGGCGTCGGCGAGCACGGTCTCCATGCCGCCGAGCCAGATGTCGAGGATGTCCTGCGGGCTGCCCGAGGTCAGCAGCGACAGCTCCTCGCCGGGGGTGGCGGTGCCGACGGCGGCGTCGCCGGGCCGGTCGTCGTCCTCCTCGGCGGTCTCCTCGATCTCCACCAGGCCGGTGTCGACCGCCAGCTGCCACGCCTCGGCGGCATACCCGGCGCCGTCCTCGTCGTCCTGGAGGCCGAGGTGGGCGACGGCTGCGGCCAGCTGCTCCTGGAGGATCTCGCCGCCCACGCCGACGGGCACCCCGGGTTCGGCCCAGCGGGCCAGCTTCGCGGCCCGGGCGAGCAGCGGTGCGCTCAGCGCGTCCCGCGCCAGCTCCGCGTCGGAGTGCAGCCGCACCGGCGGCAGGGTGGGGCGGTCTGCGGACATCTCGGGTTCAGCTCCTCGTGCGGACTACGGCTCGTGCGAAGCCCCAGCGTAGACGGAATTCCGCGCATCTCGGGCGGTTCACCTTGGTTTCCGTACCCGTACACCCGGCGAACCTTGACAACTGCCGGGAGCACACAAGAGATTGACGCGCGTAGAGACGGCCGGACCGTTTCCGCTCCGCCGCATCTCCGCCTTCTTCCACGCCGTACCCCACCCCTCACCCGCCTTCCGGAGGCCCGCCGTGTCCGCGCACATACCGCCGCACGAACCGTCCCGTCCGCCCTACCGCCGCACGCTGCGCAGATCGGCCGCGCTGACCGCGGTGACCGCCGCCGCGCTGACCGGCGGGCTGCTCGCCGTCCCCCAGTACGCGTCGGCCGCGGGCACCCGCATCCACGACATCCAGGGCACGACCCGCGTCTCGCCGTTCGCGGGCAAGCAGGTCGCCGACGTCCCCGGCACGGTCACGGCGGTACGGGCCTTCGGCTCGGCCCGCGGCTTCTGGGTCCAGGACCCGCAGCCGGACCGCGACGCGGCCACCAGCGAGGCGGTCTTCGTCTTCACCGGCAAGGAGACGCCCAAGGTCGCCGTCGGCGATTCCGTACGGGTCTCCGGCACGGTCAGCGAGTACTACCCGGGCGGCGAGCAGGCGGGCGGGCAGTCCGTCACCGAGATCACCGCCGCCGCCTGGACCGTGGCCTCCTCCGGCAACCCGCTGCCGACCGCCTTCAAGCTCAACGCCGCTTCCGTGCCGGACCGTTACGCCCCGTCGGCGGGTGGCAAGAGCATCGAGGGCCTGCCGCTGCGCCCGAACTCGTACGCGCTGGACCGCTACGAGTCGCTGGAAGGCATGCGGGTCTCGCTCACGGACGCGTCCGTCGTCGGCCCGACCAACTCGCACAACGAACTGTGGGCGACCGCCGAGCCCCGCCACAACCGCACCGTGCGCGGCGGCGTGCTCTACGGCTCGTACCAGGACCCCAACTCCGGCCGCATCAAGATCACGTCGCTCGTCCCCTTCGCCCAGCGCCCCTTCCCCGTCGCGGACACCGGCGACGAGCTGACCGGCACCACGGCGGGCCCGCTGGACTACGACAACTTCGGCGGGTACGGCATCGCGGCCACCGAGCTGGGCACGCTCACCGACCGCGGCCCGGCCCGCGAGACCACGCGCAAGCAGGCCGCCGACGAGCTGGCCGTGGCCACGTACAACGTCGAGAACCTCTCCCCGAAGACGCCGCCGGCCAAGTTCGCGCGGCTGGCCGAGGCGCTGGTGAAGAACCTCGCGTCGCCGGACATCGTGGCACTGGAGGAAGTGCAGGACGACAACGGCCCCACCAACGACGGCACCGTCTCGGCGAACGCGACGCTCAAGCAGCTCACCGAGGCCGTCAAGGCGGCCGGCGGCCCGTCCTACGAGTGGCGCCAGATCGACCCGGTCAACAACCAGGACGGCGGCCAGCCCGGCGGCAACATCCGCACCGCGTTCCTCTTCAACCCGGCGCGCGTCTCGTTCACGGACGTCGCAGGGGGCGACGCCACCACCCCGGTCAAGGTGACCGGCTCCCACGGCAAGCCGCGCCTGACCGCCTCCCCCGGCCGCATCGACCCCGGCAACGCCGCCTGGGCCAACAGCCGCAAGCCGCTGGCCGGCCAGTTCTGCTTCCGGGGCCGCCCGGTCTTCGTCGTCGCCAACCACTTCAACTCCAAGGGCGGCGACCAGGGCCTCGACAGCCGCTTCCAGCCCCCGGCCCGTACGTCGGAGACCCAGCGCGTCCAGCAGGCGCAAGCCGTCAACGCCTTCGTGAAAGACGTCCTCGCCGTGGACCCGAAGGCCGACGTGGTGGTGGTCGGCGACCCCAACACCTCTAACTACCAGTTCTACGATACCGCCCCACCAGGACCCGGAACAGCAGCGAGCCCCGTCCGAGGGTCCGGACGGGGCTTACTTGTTGCTGGTCAGCCGCAGAACGACGACTTCACCGCGGTCACGATGTCGGCGGCCTGGTCGTCCGTGAGGTTCGGGACACTGCCGCCCTCATAGCGGCTCTTGGTGTTGCGCTGCACGGTTGCGGCATCCTTGCCGCCCTTGATGTCTGCGCACACGTCGCGGGCTCGACTCACGGCCCGCTCTTCCTTGGCCACCAGACCGGGGTCGATGGTCCGAAGCGCCCGTGTCAGCGCCGCTTGCTGCCCCGCATCGGGCGAGGGGATGCCGCTTTCTGTAGCGGACTCTGCCGCTTCCGCGGCGGGCTTCGCTGGTGCTGTCGCGGATGGCTTCGGGGCTGCCGTAGCTGTGTCCTCCTGGTCGTCCTGAAAGAGGCTGAGCACCCCACCGAACGCGAGGATGCCCGCCCCCACTAAGACCCAAGTTTTCCGCTTCACTGCGGCCCCTCCCTGACGGCATAAAAAGATCACCAATGCCTACCACGGGACGTACGCCGTGATGACCACACTTGACACACGAAAAGCCCCGTCCGGCACGTGGCCGAACGGGGCTGTTGGATACCTACGGGCTTACTCGGGAAGCGGTCCCCAGACGGGGGGCGCCAACTCGTCCAGCGTCGGACCCGGGACGATGTATGGGGCGCAGGTCGGGCACGCGTACAGGATGTGATCGGGACCGCTGGTGCGGGGGATATGCCGGACCGGAATCCGGATGCACGTGTGGTGACCGCACTTGCAGCACTTGGCCGCGTGGGCTGCCGGAACGCGCGGGAAGTAGCGCGCTATGTTGCTGCTCATGCCGACACCGCCCCGGCGAGCGGCGCGCCCGGGTAGCTGTACGGGTAGTCATAGCCCGCAGCGGCGAACGCTGCTGCCCGACGACGCTCTAACTGCCACTCGGTTTCGGTCTGCGGTGCTCGAAAGCCTGCGTAGTAGGGGCGGACGAGTTGCACATCCTCACCCCGCAGTGGGGCGCACCGCTCGGCTACATGGGGCGGTGTCGGCGTGGTCCAGGGCTTGCCCCATGGGCTGGGCGCGCTGGGGGCGGGCTGGTCGGCGAGGTATGCCGCGCTGTGGCGTCCGGGATTGGGCCGGCGGGCGGACGGGATGAATAAGGCGAGCACCCATGTGAGGGCACGGGCGATAGAGTCGCGCATAAGTCGGTCAGCTCCTCGAAAGCTGTCTCGGCGAGCCCCGGCGGACCGCGTAGGACCGGTCCCCGGGGTGTTTTCGTTGCGCAAATGACGGTAGACCGGCACGTCTAACCTGTCTACCTGTCTAACTCGTCTGAGTCGCTGGAGATCAGTCGTCCTGTCTACGCTCTCCCTCATGCCTGAGACGCCGACTGACCCGCACCGCCCGCGCGCCCCGTACATGCGGGTACTGGAGGCGCTTACCGCTGCGATCACGGCAGGAACATACGGCCCCGGCGAGGCCATCCCGTCAGAGGCAGAGCTTTGCCGCGAGTACGGGGTAGCCCGCGAGACCGCCCGACGCGCAGTGCGGATGCTGCGGGAACGTGGGCTTGTCGAAACCGAATGGGGCAAGGGCAGCCGAGTTCGCACGGACGTGCAGCTTTCCGTGCGCGACCAGGACGAGCCCGCCGGCGAGCAGTAGGACGCCGAATAGCCCACCGCAGTCACTTAGGGTTGTCGGGCGGGTCTCGCTGCTCGCCCCGCTGCGGATCACATACGTGGTTATGGGGAGACGGAACGGGCGGTGAGGCCCGCGCCGAAGGCCCCGCCCGGCGCCACGGGGGGAAGCGCACGAACGGGGCCGCATGTGGGGCGGTCAACGCCGCCTTGCCTGTAGGGCTGCAAGGGCGTGTTTTGTGATCGCTTTGCCTTCATCGCCCAAAGACAAGATCCCCACATGCACGCCGTACCACCCGTAAACCGTCTCTCCGTACTGGTGAGGCTTGAAGCGATCAACGGTCCTCTGTAGATCAAGGTCCCACCTCTGGCCAGAGACCCGGATTGCGTCTGGGGGTGTGAGGAGTCGGAGGGCGGAAGCGCAGTTCAGAAGCCACCGCCCGTACTCCTCCGCTTCGGAGGTTGGCAGAATGTTTCGGGGCAGGTTCCGACCCGCCATGTCCCACAGGGAAGGTGTATCGCCCTTCTCATCTGGTAGCACTCCCACCACGCCGCGCAGCTCGTACGAGGAGTAGGCGAGTAGGCAGAATTCCGCTGGGTCGAACCTGTGTCGGAACGGCGAAATGATCAGTGGTGCAGTACCGCTGAGGGTCTTGGGCATGGGCAGCAGAGTATCCATCCGTGCGGCTGCCCCCAGCCGCAACACGGGGCCGACTGGGGGCAGTTCGCTCACTCACTGATCAGCAGACGTGACCGGGGGAGCCGCTGCCCCCCTGGCCGTCGCCTTCCTCGATGTCGGTGTTGTCTTCGCCGTGGCCGCCGGTGTCATCTTCACCGCCGCCGTTCCCGTTGGCTTGCAGTGCTTCCTTGAGTTCCACAGGCTTTCGCCTCCTCAAGATCCGGAATGGGGTCAGTCCCCATTGCCGTCGTGCACTTGCCGACCCGCCCGGCCGCCTGCCTTCTGCCGGAAGTTAAGCGACCGGACGGGCGCCTGTGGGATGGGGCACCGGTTGCCACCCGCTGGTCAACCGGCGCCCCGCCCCGGCCCGCCTACACGGACAGGAGTCCAGACGGGCGTTTGCGGCCCGCCCCCTGCCGACCACGGGTCAGGGGAACCGTGGCTGGACCGGAACGACAGGGGACGGGGGTCTGTTGCTTATCTGTCGCGGGTGATCGCGTAGAGGATGCACGCGGCCACACCGCTGATGACCAGTGCCGAGCAGGTGAGGGTCTGTAACACGTCGCGGCCTCTCACACCATCTCTTCAATGGGCCGGACTACTTGGAAGTCAGAATCCTCGTGCCGGACGAACTTCGTGTGCCCGGTCTTCACCGAGTGCCCGCGCGCCCAGTCCTGCGGGGGCACAATGCTCATCCACTTGCCGGACTTAGCGCCGCACGGCTTGCCATCCACCGGTGTCACGCATTCGGCGGTGACTGTTTTGGTGCCAGTGATCTGTACCGCCAAGCGTTCGGATTCGCGCAAAGGTACGGGCGTTGCCATGGGCTGGCCTTCGGGTCGGGGGATTTGGGGACGGTTGAGGGTGGCGTCACTGCCGCCACTGGTGCGCATACGGAGCACGCCATCGTGCCCGTGTGAGTGCATGAGTCGGGTGAGGATTTCCCGGCTGGGGCTGGGGTTGGGGGGCTTGGTCACTTGTGGTCACCGTTCTTGGGGGTGCGTCTGAACACGACCAGGCCGCGCATTCCGTCAACGGGGAGGCGAGGAGGCGCGAACTGAGTCGTGTCGTCGGCGGTCTTGTCTCGTTCGGCGGCACGGATGTACGGCCGGACAAGGGGGCCGTCCAGCTCCACGGGGTCCGGCAGCCGAGTCACGTTCCGCTCTGGTGCGGGTGGTCGCGGATGATCTGGTTGAACGAGTCGAGTGTTACTCCGCGCCCGTCCAGCCGGGCCAGCGCCCGCCCCCGTCCCGCCGCGCGGCACGTTCGGCACTCGGGGTACACAACAGGTTCCAGCTCCGGACGAGTCGGTGTGCGAGGCAACTGCGAATCATCTTTCGAGTGCCGCTTCTCTGCCGGGTGCGTCATCTAGCCGTTCCTCCCTTGCAGGCGTCTACTCTTTGAGTCAACCCCTCAGAACCAAGATCAGTTGACACAAAAGTGACTCAGGCGCCGTACGCCAGAGGCCAGTTGGGAGCGCCCGTGCGCCCCCGTGGGAAGGTTGGCTGTATGAGCACCACGACACCCAGCGCGGGCGCGAACATCGAAATCCTTCGGAAGGCTCGGGGCTGGTCACGCGACTACCTAGCCCGGCAGGCTCACATCTCTTCGTCGTTGCTGCGGCAGGTGGAGCACGGCACCCGAACCGCTACTCCCACCACTGTCGCAGCCGTCGCAAAGGCGCTCCGCGTCTCGACTGCACGTGTGTACGGCGACCCCTTCACCGATCCCTCAGAGCACACCGACTTGTTGGATGATCTTCGGGGGGCAGTGCGTCGGCACACGCTTCCACGCGAAGACATTCCGCCGCTTGACGGGTTGGCCGCCAACCTCAAGGAAGCGGCCCAGCTCCGGGCAGATACGAAGTACCTAGAGCTGTTGAGGGTGCTACCCCAGCTCCTGGGGCAGGCGACAGCAGTCGCCATTCAGGCAAGGGGCGACGCGACAGCGTGGGGGCAACTCGCCGATCTGTATGGGTGCGCGTACGCCGTCGCCCATCGGCTGGCCCAGCCGGACCTGGCGGACATGATCGTGAGTCGCCAGCAGTGGGCAGCCAACCAGACGTGGAACCCGAACGCGGAAGTCGCGGCCGCATGGAACGAAGCAGGGACGTACCAGTCCGCCGGGTACTACGGGGATGGGTTGACGATAATTGACCGGGCCATTGTCAAGTACGAATCAGCGCTCATTGACGACTCAGTGGAGTCGGCCGTCTCCCTTGGCTCCCTTCACCTGCGGGGGGTTGTTTTGGCGTCCCGCGCGAAGGACCGGAACGCGTGGGCTGCACACAACGAGAAGGCCAAAGAGCTTGCCGCACGCCTGCCGAAAGACTTGCTGCGGCACAACCTGACCTTTGGCCCCGGAAACCAAGCCCTGTACGAACTTGCCGCCCATGTTGAACTGGGGCGCCCCGACACTGCATCGGAGATTGCCCAACCGTTGATAGAAGCCCCACCACAAGGGTTGCGGCCGTCGAGGATCGGCCGTCTGTGCATTGACGCTGCCCGCGCACGGCTTGACCTGAACGAGTACGCGGGCGCAGAACAGGCGCTATCCCGTGCGTTCGCGGTAGCACCTCAGATGGCGGAAGTGCACCCAATGAGCCGCGAGGTGTTGCGGGTGCTCTTCAAAGTTCACCAACGGTCCCGACCCGGCCTCCTAGAGATGGCGAAACGGTCAGGGCTCATGCCTGAACTGTGAGTCCTCCGCCACCTTCGAGCGCCCAGCCGCACGGCCCCGCCGCTCCACCCACGGAGCGGCGGGGCTTTTTCATGTCTTACGCGGCCCGCTGATACCCGCATGAGGCGGGGCCGGCAGGCGCCCGCTTGTCCGTAAGGTTCCGCAGCGCCCCCCGACGCTGCCTCGGAATCGCGGGCGGGACGTGTTGCCCGTAGTCGCACGCACTCCAGGGCACATCATGCTGACGCCACAGCCCAAAGTGTGGGTCCCGTACCCATTCGACCGAGCCGGCGAGGGTGTGCGTCTCAGGCTCTCGGGCGACCAGCCGGAAACCGGGCACGTCGAGCCGTAGCCGCTCCATCAACTTCGCCACCACTCCCCCTTGCGACTGCACCACGAGCACCAGATCACGGCACGACCCGATCTGGTCCTCACCAAACACTCCCGGAACCTCCGGGCACTCCCCCCACGTCACGCGCTCGCCCCCCACAGGCACGGGCACGAGCACAGACGTGTGAACGCTGAACTCATTGCTGTGCGTAACCATGAGGACAGATTAGAACGCCTGTTCCCGCAAGGGAAGCACCTACGGAGCGTGTTGTTCCGGTCGCTGCAACTTAGGCAAGATCATCCACTGTGCCCAAGTTGGGGTCGCATGTCCAGGCTTTTTACCGCTCAACGCATCCTCGCGCAGCTCACCGCAGACCCGTTTTTCGCCAGGTGAAAAAGCCCCTGCCGAAGCAGGGGCCTTGTCACGGACAGTCACTGCGGAAGGGGTGGGGTCACTGTATGGCGCGAGGGCGCGTCTCCCCTCGTCCGACCCGCCAAGGGATCGCCTCGCCGGCGCGGCGGACGACGGTGGCAACGGTCCGTCCGGCCCGGTCCCGGACATGGATGTCCACCAGGGCGCCGCCCGGGGTGATCTCGACTGTCCCACCGTCGCGGGTCGGCAGCCTCACCATGCGCGTGCACCAGCTCGGTACAGCTCAGAGAAACGTTTCATTCCCTTGGTGCGCGCCTGTTGCACTTGATAGGGGGTCACGTCCAGCTCGTTGGCCAGCTCGGCGTCGTCCTCGCCGGCTCGGTAGTACGGAACGGGCGTGATGCCATGCGTAGCCTTGAGTACGTGACGCTGCCGATCGCTCAACAGCCCTAGCGTGCGGTGTACTTGCCCGCAGATCACGCGGCGGCGGTGGCTCGCAATATCCGTCGCTTCAATCAGGTCCGCGGGCATACCAGTCTCTTGCGCCACAACGTCCCCGAGCGTGATATGCGCACCAGTTATGTCGATATTGAACGGCCGGTCTAGCGAGTCGAGTCCGAGCCAAGACCAACGGGCAGCACGTGCGAGTTCGGGGGACAATCTCTCGTCACCCATTTCTTCCGACGCGGCGACTCGTTCGGCTTCGTACGGGTCGCCCGACGCAAGGCAGATTGCCTTTTCGAACCGCTTGGCGGTGTACGCGCTTATACCGGGGCGAGTTGCCTCGCGCCGCGCATCGGACATAGCTCGGGTAATGCTGCGATCAACGTGTGCGATGAACTGCGCGGGATCCTCGCCGGCGAACTCGCCGATTGCTTCCCAAACCGCTATTCGTCCCACCTGGGAAAGGTCTTCTACTAGGTCCGTGTCGGTGTGGCCGCCAGTGCATGCGAACTTGCGGGCTCTACCGGCTACGAGTTCTTCCGTTTCCCTGATTACCGATGACACCGCGTCAAGGTCGTTGTTTTTGGCATCGGAAATCTGGGCACGCGTGAGCTGAGTCAAGGGACACCGTTCCGGGTGGGAGTTGTTGCCCCCGGTAGGGACCGAGGGATTCCCGGAACGGCACAGAGAAGCCCTTATGGGCTTCTGTAGCACTCAACCGATGCGCATGGATAAGGGCACAAAAAAGGCCCCGCCCCGGGTTAGCAGGACGGGGCTTGCGCATTGCCTGATCTCTGCGTGATCCCAGAATTGGGCTCGGGCACGCAAGCGGCAATGTGGATGAACTGGACTATCTACTTGAAAGTATTGCTAACCCTCTGGAATGGCCTATAAGGCGAGACCTTCCGTCACGCTTGGCCATGTTGTTACCTGCGATCGCTACGCAGGGTTTGGAACTGGGCGGATGGTGGCCCGTTTCGTGGCCGTGCCGTGATGATTGAGGATGCAACCATTAGAAAACCAACGCATCCAGAGTTGGTTTATCCGGTGACTCTCCGATGCTGAAATGACAGCAGCACTAACGAGCTGTGACTAGTAGTCCGCGCCGTACAGCGAGCCCCACGAGCGTCCGCCGATCTCTGCTTCGGCCACGATGGGCACACCGTATAGGTCCATGGTCATGCATCGCTCAAATTCGCGGGCTATCTCGGCAGCATCCTCGCGGGGCACTGACGCCAACAGCTCGTCATGAATAGGCAGGCGGCAAAACTCCAACAGGCCGGCGCTCTCGGCATTCAGCATGGCTTGCCCGAGGAGATCCCGTGCCGCGGACTGGCACGCGTAGTTGACGACGCTGTATGTCCGATCCCGATCGAGCGGCAGTCGGCGACCGGTCGCGGAGATAAACACCATGCCGTTCTGGAAAGCCTGCCGCTGCCACCGCGACGACGCGCGTTTGATCTCCGGGAAAGCTCGGTCATAAGCGGCAACCGCGTGCGCGATCTCGGTCTCTGTCGCTCCGGTCTGTTTAGATATGGTGGTGATTCCGCCGCCGTAGACTTTCCCGAAACCCGCACCCTTGAAAACCTTGCGGTCCCTCACGGTAGCCTTGTCGCCCTTGATGAGCCACGCGGTATAGGCGTGGATATCGAACTCGTCTCCGCCGCTGGTGAAACCTTCCTTCATCCGTCTGACGTTCGCGAGGGCGGCCAACACTCGCATTTCCACGGCTTGGAAATCCGTGGACACCATGACGTGTCCCGGCTCGGCGAGGATTGCGCGGCGGATGACGTGATCGGAACTCGGCAACTGGTGCAACCCCGCCGTGACCGACATGCGGCCCGTCCGCGCGGCGAGCGGCGAAATCGTGGGGTGGATACGCCCCGCCACAGACGCGTTCGACAGGAAGGCTTGCGCGTAGGTCGTGCCCCACTTCGCGGCGCGCTTCGACCGGAGCACCGCATCCGCGAGGGGGTTCGGCTCTCGGGCTCCGATGCGTCGCCAGTCCCGGTCAAGGTCGGCGAGCGGGAGTAGGACTGTCTTGTCTGTCGAGAGCGCTCCACTTTTTGTCCGCTCGGTCAGCCGCTCGCCCATGCCCAACAGCGCTTCGGCCACCTGAATGGGGCTGCCAACCGACGTGACCCCGTATCGCGCTGCCACGGTGGCGAACTGGTCGGCTTCCTCGGCGAGCCGGCGGGCGAGCGGGGCCGCGTATTCCTGGTCCACCAAGAGCCCCCGGCGCTGCATGACCGCGCACATGCGGGCTATCTCATGCTCGTACGTCACCAGCTCGGCGCGCACGGACAGCCGTTCCAGCTCTCGCCGAAGCACGGGGTAGAGGCGGGCGGTCAGGATGACGTCAAGTCCCGCATAGAGCAGATACGTTGGGTGTGTAAGCGGGATGTTTGCCCACCCGGTTTCCTTGGTGAAACCCAAGCTGTTGAACACCTTGGTAAGCCCGTTTTGCGTGTCCGGGGCCGCGGGGTCAATCCAGCGGGCAGACAACGGCTTGAGCGCGGATCCGGCTCCGCCCTCGGACGGCTGCCGCGGGTCGATAAGGGCCGCTAGCACGCGGGTGTCTGTGGTCCACGGCGCGAGGACTTCCAGGGGCGTTTCCGCGTGCTCGTCCAAGACGAGCCAATCGAAAATGGCGTTGTGGATCAGCACTTGGCGGCAGCGGCGGAGCGCTTCACGGGCATACTGCGCGTGCCACCCGCCTCTCTCGTACAGGATCACCCACGCGTCATGCGTGTCGCCGAATTGCACAGTCCGGAGCCGATCCGAGTAGATATCGAGCCCGGTCGTTTCGGTGTCCAGCGCAATCGGTCCCCGCTCCCGCGCCCGGTACAGCCATTTCCAGAATTCCCCGAGATCGTCTGTGGTCTCGGGCACGTGCACCGTGACCGTCTCGCCGGCTATCTCATGCCGGTAAACCCTCATGAGCCCCCCTGAAAGCAAAAAGAGGGCCGCCCACCTGGTCTAGGTGAACGGCCCCGCGTGTGCTGCGTTCTACTTGCCGAAAATCCCCGGGCCGACCGCATCGGGGCTCTCGTCAGCGAGCCGGAGCCCGCCCAGCGCGATTCCCTTGTTCGTCCGCTTCTTTACGGCCCCTCGTTCTTCCATCGCTTCGTAAAAGGCGCGGCGGGTCCACTGTTCTTTAGCGGGCAGGTTCTCGGCCTCGCACCACTCGCGGTAATGGTTGAACGCATCGTTGCCGGTCATGACAATGGACTCGTCGGCCCACTCCAGGACGCCCGGGATGAAGCCGGCTAGCGGGTCGCTCGTCTCGCGGTACTCCCTGCTGGCACCCGTGATGAGCTGCGGGTCTTGTAGCCCGCTCCGGTACCACTCAACCGCTCCGCGCACCGCCCATGCGGCGATACCCTCGGACTCAGCGAGTAGCTTCCGGTCCAGATCAGGGTCGCGTTCGTCGGGAGCAAACCACCTCTTGAAAGGCAGTAGCTTGACCCGCCGCCAAAGCCCCTCATCCTGCGACCTGAATTTCGGCCGGTGGTTCGTGGCGAGCAGGATCAAAAACGTCGGCTTGAACTCGAAGAATTCCTGTCTCAGGAACCGCGCCGTGATCATGTCTTTGCCGGTCACCCGCTTGAGGATGGATTCCGACATGGCTTTGCCCGCTTCGCCCTCGGATGCCATGACGAGACGCGCGCCACGAAGCGCAGCAACATCATTCGGAATAGCGCCGCTCTTCCGCTCTTCGAACGTACTGAAAGCTGTGGTTCGGGCTATTGCGCGAAACACGGTTGTCAAGGTGTCAATGAGTACGGATTTGCCATTCGCACCATTTCCCCAAAGCACTCCGAAACTTTGCTCTGTGGTGTGCCCCGTGATCCCGTAGCCTACTAGGCGCTGAACGTACGCAGGCATCTCCGGGGCATTGGGGAAGATCTCATGTAGGAATGATTCCCACCGAGGGCATTGTGCATCGGGGTTGTAGTCGAGATCGAGCCCGTACGTCAATAGGTCTGTCTGGTCGTGCGGGCGGAGTCGGCCCGTGCGAAGATCTACCGTGCCATTCTTGAAGTTCAGCAGATCGGGCCGGTCGTCAAAGTCGGTCGCCGAGATACTGACGTTGGGAACGGAACACAATTCGGTCAGTAGCGCGTCAATACGACTCGTCATCGTGAACCCGCGCGCCAACTGGTTCTGCCCGGCGAGGACGAGAGCGGCCCCCATCCGGTGGATTTCCTGCCGGACCCGCATGTCACTGCGCACCCATATGCGTCCGTTCCACGTGTAGAAACCGAGCCCCGCGGCGTAACGGATCCGGCCGCCGCTCCACGCGACCAGAGCATGGGCATTCATCGCGTCGGACTCGCCGTACTGTGACACCAGCTTGGCCAGGATTTCGGCCGCTTCGGCGCCCTGGTCGCGAGACACGATGTCGGCCCCGGTACGGGTCGCCAACTCCGCTGTACGGGCAGCGTCTTGAACTTGAGCACTGCCCGGAGCGGGACGGGCTGACTTCACGGCGCGGTGCAGCTCGGCAGGAAACCTGTCTGGGTCGCGCTCGCGCCAGTCGGTCAGGTCGTCGCCCTGGTGCGGAATGTCGAGAACATGCGCGGTAACCCCGTGCTTGGCGAGCCCCGCGGCGAGTCGCTGCGTGAAACCCGAGCCCGCAGTGTCGTCATCCCCCGCGAGGATGACGAGCGAGCCTCGCAACCCCTCGACAAGTTCGGCAACCAGTTCAGGCGAGCCGGCGAGAGACGCACCGCGGACCGCTACGGCGTCATAGCCGCACGCAACGGCTGTGAGTGCGTCGCCCGGCCCCTCGCAGACCAGGACCGTCCCGTAACCGCCGGCACCGCGGAACACGCCATATGCTGACCACCGGAGTCCGCGGGGGTTGGCTAGGGACACCCATCGTGCGGAGCACTGCCCGCCGATATCGCGCCCCTGTAGTCCTCGGGCCACCCCGTCGAACCCGTACAGCGGCACCGTCAGCCGGGGGTGCTCGCGGTACAGGCGCGACAGGTAGGGGAACCCTTCGCCCTGGTCGCCCTGGTCCACGCCGATACGCAGTTCGGCGGCGGTGTCCACATCGAGGCCGAAGCGGCGGGCAAGGTAGCCCCGAGCCCGCTCGGGCCACTCGCCACCGTAGTTCCCGAGGGCGAGCCCGGTGCGGTCGATGTACGCGGCGAGTGCCGCTGTCTGCGCAACGGGCACCAGCTCGGGCCGACCGGCCGCAACCGTGGCACCGGGTCCGGACGCCTCGAACAGGTCCGTCCAGGACAACCGAGCCGCGCGGATCACGTCCGCGGTCTCACAGCCCGCGCGACACGTCAGCCGTACTTTCAGGTCCTCGCCCCGCCAGATACGCAGGCTCGGCCGGCTGTCGTCATGCGCGGGGCACAGAGCCGCGTAGCCCCCGTCCGGCTGGTCCGTGACCCCGGAGAACCGCCCGAGCAGATCAGCGAACAGCACGGGCCACCCCCGCCCGTATGTCGGACAGCAGCGTGGCGAACCCTGCAACATCGGTGGTCAGGTACCAACGGCCGGTGTCCAGCCCGCGCAGCGAAGCGGCGAACCCGTAACGCTCGAACATGGCTCGTGTGGACAGCCCGAGAGCGGTACGTGTCCGGGTCCACGTACGTACGTCAAAGTGCACACGTCCCGCGGCGACGCCATACCCCCGTCGCTTGTGCACGACCACGCCGTACGGAAAACCGGCGTTGACCGCTTCCACCCGTGCTTGCCGGAGCCACGTAGGGACCGCAGCGTTCCGCACGTCTTTGCATTCCAGAATGAACGGGGCCGCGTGCACGTCGCCAACGTCCGCGGAGCCTTCCTGAGCGGGTCGCCGGACGTTCATCCCGTCGAACGGGTTGCGGAACGCGCCGCGCTCGTCCACCAGCCCGAGGAACGCATTCAGGAAGTTCCGCACGGCGCTTTCCCATGCCGTCCCACGGGTCTTGTTCGGGTTAGCCACGGTCGCGCCACCGCCGCCCCAACAGCCAAACAACAAGGAAGATCAGGGCGCCCCAGCCAACCAGCATCGACGCCACCAGGGCGATAGCGAAAGGCTCGCCGGACATTACTCCACCTGCCATCAGCGCTACCGAAAGCGGCAGTTCATCAATCATCGTCATCCCCCCGTCGAACCACGGCACCGCGGGCCATTGCCTGAGCAACGGCCACGAGATACCGCGTCCAGTCCTCGCGGCGCTGCCATCCATCGCGGAGCCACACCACGTCACCACGGCCCATTTCGCGTACGTCCCCGAGCGCGGGTGCAGCGTCCGCGCTGATCTCTCGAATCACAGTCCCCCCATACGAAAGGGCCGGACAGCACATGCAGCGCTGCCCGGCCCTTTCGGTGTTGCGTCTTACAGGTCTCGTTCTCCGGTCACGTCCGGGATGATCAGCCGGACGTGCTCGGCGGAGATCCATTCCTTCCGGAGAGAGCGCCGCTTAGCGAACCCGGATTCGGTGCCCGTCGGCGCAATACGCAGCATGGCCCGTAGCCGGCCGTCTACGAGCCTTGTGGTCACCTTGTCGATAATGGCGTCCGCCATACGCACGCGGTTGCCTTGTCGTGCCGCATACGCCACCAGATCACCCCGATACAGCTCCTCGCCGCCGTAGTCGGCAACAACCCCCCGCTTACCCATGGTTGGGCTCCTCGTTGTAGTTCAGTAGATGCAGGTATGCCGTGAACGCCTGCTGCGACACGACCCCGTTACCGGCTGCCTTTAGTTGCCGCGCACGGTTGAGCCCCGGAATATGGGTGACCCAGCCCCGCGGCAGACCCATAAGCCACTCGGCGAAGACGGATGCAAGCCGACGACCACCGCGCGGACCGAACTCCACGGGAATCGGAGCCGGCGAGCCCATGAGCGTTTCCCAACGGCGCACAGCGGGCGCAAACTCAGCCCACCATTCCGGTGGAGAGTGGAACGCGCCCGGGGTCTCTTCCGCGGTGTCCGGGTCCACGGGCAACAGAAACGAAACCTCGTCGTCAAGGTTGGGTCCGTGCCTGCCCGCACGGCGCTTGTCCGGGTGCTGCGGAGCGCCGTTACTGCCCAGGTTCGCGGTCGGGGTTTTGAACAGCTTGTGCGCGCGTTCCTTGTCGAACAGCCGAGCCACCGCGGTAACGAGATCCTGCCCGCCGCTTCCCTGTCTTGCCTCTCGCGCGAAATCCGGGCCCTTAGACGCGTCGGATGCCAGCGGAGTTGGTAGCAGGGGTGGCGACGAGGAACCACCTATCTCGGTGGTGGGCGGCTCCAACTGCGGACGCTCGAAAGCAAGCCCATCGCGTGTCATACCCGCACGAGGCCAGCCCCGCGAGTACGTGCGCGAGGCCCCTGTTTCTGATGGCGGATACGTTCTCCAGGAAAATGATCCGTGGTCGAAGAATGCGAACGGCCCCGAGGACGCTTTCCCAGATGCCCGAACGCGCCCCATGAATACCTGCCCTCTTACCCGCATTGCTGATGTCTTGGCAGGGGAATCCCGCCGTGATGATGTCCACAACTCCCGCGAGGGTGGACCAATCGAATTCGGTAATGTCTCCGATGTTGCGCGCGTGGGGGTAGCGGGTTGCCAGAATCAGCGATGCGTACGGGTCGATCTCCGCCACGATCTTGATTCTGTCGCCGGTCAGAGCCTCGACAGCCCGACCGATCCCGCCGTACCCGGCGCACAGTTCCAGAATGGGTATGTGCGTAACTCCCCGATAGCGGGGCCCCGAAGTCGCCCCGGAGCCCCGGAGCCGGCTAGGCAGTCGGCTCGGCGATAGCGTCGTTCCAGGACTTCAGGACGCGGATTACGGGCTTGCGGTAGGACACGTCCCGGCCCTTCTTCGTGGTGAATTCGACCAGCTCTAGCGACAGTTCGGCCAGCGCCTCGCTGCCCACCCGGTCTAGAGCGTTCTCAACTTCGTGCAGAACTTCGGCGAGCTTCCAAGAGCCGGTCTGGAGTCGGAAAAGGCCAAGGTCGTAATCCTCAGCAAGGCGGAACGCTACTGCGATGGAAGGCGACGGGCCGCGCTTCGACTTAGCAGCATTCTTCCGGTCTTCCATGAGTTCCGGGCACCGGCACGGCTTGCCGCGGTCCTCATCCGGAGAAAGGAACTCCACGCCATCACAGTGGTGAATAAGCGCCGAGCCGTTCCACAGCTTGAGATCGGACGTGATGGCGTCCGGACCGGAAAGTACGATCTTGACCTTGTCCTGTTCCGTCAGAATCTCAATGAAGTTTTCGGAAGTGGAATCGGTCTCCTCGGGCGTACCGCCCATGAGCTGAGCAACAGCCGCGGCAACCTCCGGGTCGCCGGTCGTCACGCGCCAACGGTCAAGGGCAACAGGAATACCGTTCTCCTGCTTACCGCCGTGGAACCGCCCAACGGTGTCGTCAGAGAACGTAGCCTTGGGCTTGGCGTTCGGGTCGGTCTCGAAAATGCGCAGTGCCATACTGTGGTCCCCCTGTTTTTGGGCATGAAAAAAGGCGGGCCGTTTTCGGCTCGCCTGATGCTGGTGTGTGCGATCGGTGGCTAGCTTGCGCGGCGCTGCGTTCCCGTGATGAGCCGGCGGACGCTCTCCGCGATCGGCCGACCAAACACCGTCTTACTGATCTCGCGGTCCCACTGGAACACGTGCCGCAGCGTCAGAAACACGTTGAAAATCTCTTCATCGATCCGAACTGGCTTGAACACCCATCCCTCGGGCGTGATGTGCAGAACCGCCGCGCCGTCCACCTTCGGCATGGGCTCTGACGTCCCGTCGGGCGAAATGATCCGGTCCGCATGGGCGTACGCGGAGAGCTGTAGGGCCACGTCCGGGTACGCGCTCTTACTGGTCTTCCAGTCCACCACCAGCGTGTGCCACTCGCCGTTTTCGTGGTCGGGCGTTCCGTCCTCGCCGAGCCGCACGCGCACGATCGCGTCAAAGCTGCCCGCGTAACCGTGCTCGTCGCTCCATGCGACATCTTCGGCGCGAACGAGCTGCGGACGCACAGCGGTAAGGAACTCCGCGAACCCGAGTCGGTACGGCTCTAGGTCCGGGTGCACACGGCCGATCTCTTCCAGCCGGATCATGCGTTCAAAAAGGTCGTGCGCATCCGAGCCAACTCGGGCCCGCAGCTTGGTGTACCGAGTATGGGCGTTGCGGAGGTAGTCAACGGCTCCGGTCTCGTCCCGCTCGGCAATCGATGCCACGGCGGGAAGGTTGGACACGGCCGTTTCCGCGGTCATCCGGGCCGCCCAGAACGTCAGGTAGGGCTTAGGCAGCATCCCGACAATGGACGTGACTCCGGGCACCTTCTCGGCGGTCTCAGGGCTGATGTAGAAGCGCGAGCCGCCGCGCTTGATAGTCCGGACGGGTCCGGGCATAGGTGTCCCCTCGGGTTGATGGGTGGGCTGTAGAGGGGTGGCGGAGTGACGGTTCAGACCGGTTTTTTAGGAACGCAAGAAAAAAACCAAGAGAGAAAGGAAGTCGGGTCACTCTCGCCACCCCGTCACGCTGGAGTCAGCGCGGGACTGCGAGCCGATCAGCGAGCGTGTGCAGCTCGGCGACCGTTCCGCCGTTGGTCAGCACCGCATCCGGCTCGACGCCGTCCAGCTCGGTTTCGCTGATGTGCTCGCGCTGGTCGGCGCTCGCCGGCCCGTGCTCGCCTGGTCGCTCCACACGGACGAGCAGGAACCCGCGCGCTCGGAGTGCGTCCGCCTCATTGCGGTATCGCAGATCGGTGATCACTACGGGCACCGACCACCGGTCGGCCACGTCCACCTTCGCGAGGGCGAGCCGGAGCCATAGGCGCTCGTCCTGGTCGCGTACGGACTGCCCGAGTCGCTGTAGCGTCCGCCGCACCTCCGAACGCCGCTTCGCTCGGTCCCAGCCCTCGCGGCGCACCACGTCAGACAGACGGACAGGGAGCGTCCCGGCCCCCGTCGGCTCGTACGTGGTGATCGGGTCCAGACCGAGCGCGACATCCCGCAGCGGGTCAGCGAACGCTACGCGAACGAAAGAGTGGGCCCCAGTGAGCCGAGCCCCCACGGTGTCCTTACCAGAGCCCGCTCGGCCCATCAGTGCGATGTGCCGGTACGTCACGCGGACAGCTCGTCGCCGTCGGCCTGGTCCTGGTGCTCGTCGGTGTCGCCGGCCGCGAGGGTCTTACCGTCCTCGGTGCGCTGCACCGCCTCGCCGGTACCGAGCACCGCAGCGACCAGGCCGAGCACGAGCGCGGACGGCAGCGACGGAACGAAGTGTGCGACCAGGGCGAGCGCAGCGACCGCAACGGCGTAGATACGGGCGGGGTGCGTACGAATGAAGGTGATCAAAAGTCCCCCTATTGGTGACTGTCTGTTGATGAACTGAGCAGCTGCACGACCGGGCGAAAACCGCGCATGACGGGCACCCGTCGGCACGCTGCGTAATGGGGCGGACTCGTCGGCCCCGAGCTGGTCCCCGCGGAGCGCGAGGCCGTGACGGCCGGCTACGGCAGCTTGAGCGTCTGCCCCGGGACGATGCGGTTGGGGTTCGCGAGGCCGTTGATCTTCGCGAGCGTCTGCCACGTCGTCCCGTAACGGCGGGCAATGGCCGTCAGCGTCTCGCCGCGGGCAACGGTGTGCGTGCGACTATCTCCGAACTCCCGTAGCAGTCGCGCTAGTTGGAGGGGCCCGGGGATGCCGTCGCAGTTTTCGGGATAGTCGCCTAGCTTCTGCTGCCAGACCCGGAAACTCTCGGTGTCGGCGCTCGTCCACTCGGGACCAGGGCCGACCTTGTACCGACTGCACCCTGCCCGGACGAGCGCACGCCCCATGGCCGTGATGTGCGGGCCGGATGCCCCCGGACCGTATGCCTTGCCGTCGATGACCACGGCACCGCCGCTACCCGGATTCGGCTTCGGGTTGGGCATGGGCTTTCCACCGGCTGCCGCCACGATGCCGGGGAAAACCACGCGGCGGAACTGGTCGGCTCGCGCGTCACCGGGGCATCCGGTACCGCCGTCCGACCACGCCGCGAACATGCGGTGCACGCCGAAACCGGGGTCAGCGTGCGAGCGGCAGATACGCAGCGGGACGCCGTGGTGCTGGTGCATCCACACGCCAATCCGGATCAATGCGGCTACCTGCGCGTCGGTCCACGGGTCCGTGTGCTCCAAGTTGCTCGCGCTCTCGACGGACACCGCGCCGGTACCGTCGCCGCGCTTGTTCGCGTGCATGTTGGAGTCGGCGCGCGTCTCGGTACCGATGTACTGCGCAATGCTGCCGTCGAACCCCACCCCGAAATGCGATTCGAGATTGGTGCTGTCCCGCCAGTACTCGTACGTACGGCGCGGTGTCCACGGCGCGGCAATGCTGTGGAAGATCACCTGCGTGGGTCGGATAGCGGGCTGGGCGTCGCTCTCCGGCTGGAGTTCCATCTTCTGTGCGCCCGGAAACCAGGCCATAAAGTCCCCCTGTGAGCATAAGAAAACCCCGCCCAGGTACGCCCGGACGGGGAGGGTATTCGGTGTGTGGCGGGCTCTAGCCAGCCACCTTCGCCACGGTGAGCCCTGCGGCAACCACCGTGGCTACGGCGGTAATCAGCGCGACGGGCAGAACGAAGCGCCCTCGCTCACCCTCCAGGCTCCGTATGCGCGTCTCGTGATCCTCTAGCGTCTCGTCCACGGATTCCCCCTGCTGCCCGAGCCGCTGAACGTCGCCCCGGAGTCCCACCACTTCGTCATAGATTTCGCGGGCCCCGATGCGCACGCCGGGCGGCTCGTCGGTCTCGTCCATTCGTCCCCCTCGGTCAGTGTCACGGCGGCGGGGGTGCATTCGGGCGCGTCGGCGGATCGGGGGTCAGCCCCGCGTCGCTCGGGATCCCGTTGGGCTGTGTGCCGCGCAGCGTCAGTGTCTGTGTGACCTTTCCGCCGCTCGCCGACACCCTGTTTCCGATCACCCACGCAAGTGTGTCCAGTTTCGCGCCGGTCGTGTCCACCACCCGTACCAGGTCACCGAGTTCGATTCGCGGGTCCGGCAAGATTTCCACGGATTGCAGCAATGGGATAGGCCACGCACCCGCGTTCCGCAATGCTTCGGCGAGCAATTGCCCCGAGGCGTTGTCTTGCACCCAGCCACGTACGTCGTGCTCGTACGTCTGAACACCGTGATACTTCTGACTGTCCGTGTTCCATGCGTTCCATTGCGCTGGGACCGGCCGGGCGTATTCCGCTGGCTCCATGCACAGCAGTACAGCGCCGTGGTAATACACGGTGGAGTCTGAGTAGTTGGTGGCGGTCAGTGTCACGACGCCACCGCTGCGGGACACGCCGACCTCTACCACCCCCGCCGCCGGTGCCGACGAGCCAGCCGAGCCGACGCGGAGAGAGATGCGGTTCCACTGCTTTGCGTCGTCAAGGTCCGCGGTGCGCGGGGCTCGCGGATCCAGCATGGTTTCCGACACGGTGAAAGTCCGCTGCAACGTGGCCTTGGGCGCAATCGTGATGGGTGCCGGCTCGTCCCGCAGGTCGATCGGAACGGCTTTTACGGGCGCCCAGTCCTCCCATTTGACCGTGCAGTAATTACGGCACGCGTCGATTTCCTCGGTAACGGTCAGCTTGGCTATGTCGCGTGCTGTCGTAACTGTGATATCCGGGGCGCTCGCGGGCGTCGCCCATCTCGTGTAATTGCGCCACCGAAAATAGCCGTCGCTGTCGAATTCGGCCGTAGACAGGGTGGCTCGGGCTATTTCCGTGATGACACCCCATGCGGACCCGCTGACAGCCGGGATCGTGCGCAGTGGAAATTGCGGCATATCGAGCGACGCCGTGCGCTTCCAGGTCCCTTCCTGTGTCACCTCCGCAAGACTCGTCGGCCGCCTGCCTGGCTGACTTACTTGAAAAGCCTCGGCTAACAGGTTCTGGGCACTCAGAGACACGTTGACCATGGCGCCAGGCAGCACACGCGCCCGATTGAAAATGCCCGGAGTGAATACTTCGGGAACCATGCTCCGTGTCGTAACGATCGGAGTGAACGTTGCCGCGCCGTAATCGGATATCTCCAGCCACAGACCAATATGGAACTTTCCGGGAACCCGCAGCGCCGACCACGTCCACCCCACTGACGCGTTCTTCGTCGGGTCGGGATCCATGCCGTTATGGGCCGTGATGGCCCCCTTGAGGAAGTTGACTCGCAGTGTCAGGTAGTTTTTCGGAGCGGACGGGCTCACCTCCCAGACAGTTTGAAACTCCAGGAGGCTATCCCATTCGTTGAACGATTCAGAGGTATTGACCCAACACTCGAAATACAATCCTCTAACACTGTTCGTGACGGGCAGCCTTTTCGGCACGTAGGTACCCGTGGCGGGGGTGGGGTAATTGGCCCATAGCGCAGTATCGAAAGGCGCCGCACGTTTGCCCCAGAGAGACCATTTTCCGGTCATCCTCTCCAGGTAGCCGATTCCCGCAGCAGCACCGCCATGCAACGGCACGTACAGGATGCTGGTCGGCCGTGGGGGCGGCGCCGTATGGATGCCGGCTGTGCGTAGAAGATGGTCCACCACCCATTCCGGGGACGCTGCCCAGGGCGTCCACGACTCAGCGGGCGACGTGAACGACCCGTCCGGTCGGGGTAGTTCGGCCGGCTGCCGCAGACGTTCGGCCCCGTCCAGAGCAGTGATACGCACTAGGTCCGTTCCGGACTCCGCGGAGCGGGACCGGACCGAGCCGCGGAATGCATCCGCAGCCCGACCGGTCACCCCCCATTCGTGCGTCACGGACTGACCAGGGCGCGCGACATCCGCCGTCTCTCTTGGCGCCCACGGGCCGTACAGCGCGGGCGCAGACTGGCCCCCGGCTCCGGTCACCGACACGTCAAGTTGTGCGCTGGAGACGCCGGAGAATGCACGCATGGTGTCAGGCAGGTCGGATCCGTACGACCGGTCCAGCGACCAGGACTCAACCTGCGGGCTCATGTCCCGACCGCCAAGACGCGTCACGTGATGCGCTGATCTCTCACCGGCAGCCAAAGCATCGTCAAGTGGCCCGTTGCCAGTCTTCATGCGGTCACCTCCACCAGGTCCAGCCCGATATCCCGGTACGCGCCATCCCCGGTCATGGCAGCGTGCGAATACCCCGTGACGCTGTACGCGGGGCTGCCCTCGCCTACCGGCCGCTCGCCGGCCAGCAGAGCGGCAGACACGTCCCCGAGGGCGAGCACCGAGGAGCCGAGAGGCCACACGCCTTTCGCGGTGAACCCGACTGCGGGCGCGGCGAATGCCGCACGTGCGGGTGCCTTGGCGACCAGGGGGACCGCGGTAGTCGCCGAGCTGGAGACGGTCAGCGCCTTACCGGCCGCGTCGTACCAGCCGATGACGAGCTGCCCGAGGGCCGCGCCGCTGGCGACCAGGCCCGGAGCCCACCACGTCAGCGTCATACCAGGGGCGACCGGACACCCCGTCCAGTACGGGTGGCGCCACGCAAGCGCCGCCATGCCCCCACTCGGCACTGTCTCGACAGAGACCGAGTTCTCTACGTGAGCGCCGAACTGTCCGCCATACATCGCAAGTTCGGTGGGCTTCCACGCCCATTTGGCGGGGTCTCCGCGTCCCGCGGCCTGGTGCCCGCCGAGCACATTCCGCGTCAGCGGATCCAGCACCGCCACGGGCCCCGGGGCATCGATACGCCGCGCGAGGCGGTCAAGGTGTTCCACGTCGCCCCGCTGCATGGCCGACCATTTGAGTTTTAGCCGGCGGGGCTGCACCGGGGGCGCCCACGTGGTGACACCCCCAGCAAGCGACCGGAACTCGGTTACGCCGAGATCAGGCGACCGGTCGAACGAAGTAGCCCCGTCAACGATTTCCCGGAGATTCCCGGGCCGCCCTACCCACATACCTCACCTCCTAGCTAGCTGACGCTGTCCGTAGGCAGTGGCGCGGGCTATCTCTTGTTCGCCGACCCGCAAGACGATGTCCTGCCGCCGATCCTCGACTATCTGCCGCATGAGCGCAGCAATCTCCGGGTCCATCTGGTGCTGCGGGTTGGCGGCGACCACGGGCCCCGGAGCACGTGAGATTCCGATATCGGGCACAGTCACCATGGACCGTAGGCGCGCGTCTAGCGTGTGCTGCTCGGCGTCAATACCCTCGACAATTCCGGGCGGGATCCAACGACCTATCTCGTCTCGCATGAGACGCGAGGGCGAATGGATACCCAGCGCACTTGCAATCGGCCCAGGAATGATGCTCTTAGCCCAACCGACCAGCTTATTAGCCAGCCAACGGCCCATGCTCTGGAGCCCTTCCCAGATGCCACGCGCAAGATCCTTGCCTTTGTCTACGAGCAGTCGCCCGAAATCACCTAGCGCATTCTTGATCCGGCCCGGAAGCCCGCCTGCCCAATCTAGAAACTCGCGGAATTCCTCAATCGCCCCACGCGCAAAATCGGCGACAGA
Organism: Streptomyces sp. NPDC017056; assembly: GCF_044332485.1. Lineage (NCBI taxonomy): Bacteria > Bacillati > Actinomycetota > Actinomycetes > Kitasatosporales > Streptomycetaceae > Streptomyces > Streptomyces sp. NPDC017056. The sequence goes on from NZ_JBIRPD010000013.1 coordinate 29,880, forward strand.
CCGGCCCGCATCACGCAAACTGGTCGCAATGTCACCAAGCCACCCGATGAAATTCCCAAGCCAATCGATCGCAGTACCTAGCGCCGAGAACAGCCCCGTGAAAATGGGGCCAGCCAATTTGACGAGAATCGGTACGACAAACCCGACGATGTCGGCGACCAGGCGCGCGAACCACGACACGACGGATGACACAACGTCGATAACGGGGCGCGCTTTCTCAACCAGTGCGCTTAGCTTTTCCCCGATGGATTGCACTGCGGGCACGACACGTGTCGTCACAAAGTCAGCCACAGCCGCGAAGATCGGTTGCAGATTCTCGGTAATCCCCGACCAGATTTTCACCAGCGCGGGCCAAATGAAGTCGAGCAAAATGCGCGCAAGCCCCGTGAAGATCGGAGCCACAGCGCTCGACACGGTGGACCACAGCGACATGAAAGCGGGCGCGAGTTGCGTGGATACAACGCCCCAAAGCCCTTGCAGAGCGGGAAACAGCGTCGTCTGGCAGAGCGACACGAGCCCCGAAAAGCTCGGCCCAAGAGTGTCTCGCACAGTGCTGCCGATCGATACGAGCGACTGCCCGAAAGACGCGATAGCAGACCCGCCGGCTCCGCTGGAGAACGTCGAAAAGAAGCCCGTTACGAGGTTCTTACCGGCGCTAATCGCGGGGCCGAACGTGGTGGACAGAAAGCCGCCCATCCGCGTCAGCGCTGGAATCACGTAGTTGCCGACGGCATTCGACAGCCCGACTTCCAGCCCTCGTTTGAACTGCTCGATACGGGCACCCGCATTGTCGTGCAGCGCCGAGCCCATTTGTTCGGCGGCCCCCGCGGTATCTCCGAGAGCCTTAACGGCGGTCTCCGGATTCAAAGCCCAAAGGGCTTGACCCAAATCCTCCGCCTTGGTTCCGAATAGCCCGACAGCAGCCTGTGATCTTTCCGCGGGGTCCTGGACCGCCTTTAGTGCGTCGATAACCTGTTGGAGTCCCGCACGTGCGCCGGGGCCGCCCTTGGCTATTTGCGCTGTCATCTTCTCGGCATTGAGGCCGATAGCCTCGTATGCCTCCGTGCTCGCTTTACTGCCATCCGTCGCGCGAATCTGGAACTCTTTCAACGCGTCGGCGACGGTATCCGTGTCCCGCGCGCCCGCCTGCATTCCCTGGAACATCAGCCCCATGGCATCCGCGGCGGACAGCCCAAGGTCCCGGAATTTCGTGGAATACTCGTTCATGGTGTCCGCCATGTCGTCGGCACGCGGACCCATCTTTTGCATTCCGGCAGTCAGAATATCGAGCGCTTCTGTCCCATCCTTAGCCAGCCCATTCTTGAGCATCTGCCCAACGGCATTACTGGTCTGACCTAGGTCCAGCTCGAAGGTCTTACTTAGATCAGTGATCCTTCCGGCTATAGATTCGATCTGAGCGTTTGTCGCATCCGGTGGCAGGATGCCCGACCGCATGACACCGGAAATTGCATCTGCGGCTTCCTCTACGCTCTCCGTGACACCGCCTGCATAGAGCTGCCCTGCGGCGGTGCCGTAACGTTTCGCCTCTTCCGGAGTCGCGCCTAGTTGCGCTTGGATCTTGCCGTTAATGGCGGTCTGGTCCAGCGCGTCAGAAAACCCCTTGACGAGTAGAGCTGCCGCGGCGAGCCCGACCCCGACTAGAGTCCCCTTGAGGACCCCGCCCATTTTCGAACTGAATCCCTCGCCGGCCGCCTGCCCGCCGCTCTGTCCCGCCTGCTGTGACGGGCCGGTGATTTCCCGCTGTAGCTGACTGGCAAAACCTTGGACTTCGGGAACGATGGACACATAGCCCATGCCGACTTCCACGGCCACGCCTAATCACCTCCCCCCGTCGGCGCGAACTGGACGAGGTAACGCGCCACTTCGGCCGGCGCACGCCTCGTTCCTCCTACCCGACCACCACGGACACCAGGGCGAGGAATGGGTTTTGGTCTCGCGCGTGGGCTCTTTGAACCCGCGTTGCCCCGCTGCCAATTCGCCTCAGCTAGCCGGTCATGGATGCCCGCGAGCAGCTGCGCGTCCAGCGTCCACGCGGAATCCGGCCCAGCCATCGAGCGTCCTAGCGCGGACTCCGGCGGCAGGTTCACCACTAGAGCCCGCAAGCGGCGCCATGTCAGCCCTGACTCGGGCCGGAACAGGTCCCGAAGGTCGGTCCCGTAGTAGCGCTGTAGGTCCGCCTCTATCGCCTCTCCGTGCTCGCCTAGGAGCCGGCAGAGGCTCGCGATTCCCCCAGCGTCGCCCCCTCGTGTCGCTGCCACTGGCGGAACAGTTCACCCAACGCGGCGAGCGGGACGGGTATCTCGTCAAAGCGCTGCCACTGGTCGCCGAGCCCCGCACGGAGCAGGTTTTCAATATCCGTGGCTGACGGACTGTCGATATTCACAGTCTTGAGCACGGACTTATCCAGCTCGCCCGCAGCGGGCATTGTGAAGATGCCCCCGGCGAGAGTAAATCGGAAAGGTTCCTTGCGGGCTTCCTTGACCCAAACATCAAGATCAAAAGCGTTGCTCATGGTGCACCCTTACGGCGTAGGCGGGACGTTTCTTCAAACCTGCTTTTCGGGCTGTCCGGCAGGCGCGGCCCCCCATGCGGGGTCATTGCTGTACTTGTAGGCAACCGTGCCGTCCGGCCCCGGATACGCCGTAATGGTCAGCTCGTAGGCAATCGCCTCGTCACCCTTGTAGGTGATATCGCCGGTCTCGGTGACCTCACCGTCCGGCACCCAAATGCGGACGTGCGATTCCCCGTCAATCACGTCGAAACCGAACCACCTGCGGTCACTTCCCGGAGCCTTGACGGCAAGGACAGACGCGCCATTCTGCGTAACCACCTTCGAGCCCTTGTGGTACAGCTCTAGAACGGCCTTGCTGGTTTCGATGGCCGTAAACTTAAACGCCATCTCGCTAGAAGAGATGACCTTTCGAACGGTCTGGCCGCCCTGCCAGCCCTTGATTTCTGTGGTGTCCGCACTATTGGACTCGGTAATGCCGTCCTCGGAGATCCAGCCGATATCGGTAGCGGGCGGCGGCCACGGACTTACGGCATCCTTCGGGCCGTCCGTGCCCTTCGGTGCCACATAGGCAGCACCGCTTAGAGCCACGCGTACCGCATTTGCGTTTAGAGGCATAGGTGTCCCTTCGCTGGAATGGGTGTATGGGGCCACGGCTCTTGACCGTGGCGGGGAAGCGCGGAAGGATCACGCGCTATGGATGCAGGATTAGCGGCCGTGCTCGGAGCACTCGCAGGATCTGTGGCGACTATTGGGGCCGCGTTAGCAACAGGATGGTCACAGCGTGAGGCGGCACGTATCGCAGCACGTGCCGAACACCGGAGACAGCAACGCGACAAGCGTCATGACGTCTACCGCGAATTCATTACCGCGGCTGCCAAGTTCACGAGAGGGGAACCGACCTGCGGTCTCTGGTTTTACGACAATGCCGTAATAGTCTCTGATGGCCTGCTCATGGGTTCTGAATCTCGCGCCGAGTTCGAGGAATCTCTATCGCAACTCCGAGCACAATCCGTAGAGATTGCTCTAGTCGGGCCAAAAAAGACGCATGTGGCGGCCCGTGAGATGGTCCGCCTAGCTGCCACTATCGCTGAAAAAGTGGATGTTCTGAGGATGGATATCGAAGGCGTCGCTCGGTGGGCGATTCCTGAGCAGCAGGAGCGAGTCCCCAAGCGCTACAGTGCCTTGACGGACACTGTGATCAAATTCCATGAGGCCCGCAACGACTTTTTGCTGGTGGCTCAAACTGTGCTCGATGACGACGGCAGCGACACGGAAACCCTCTAGCTACAGGGCTACGCCTCGCATGTGGATTTCCACCGCGAGCGCATAGCGAGGCTGGCTCGATTCGGAGTCAGGTAGCCACTGCGGGCCGCCTACCTCGGTCACCCGGTAGACCGTCACCCCGCCGCGCACACCGGGCATTACGCCGAGCAGTGCCCGCGTGAGCGCCACCAGGTCATACGCTGCGGATTCGGTTTCGGCCCAGCAGTGGACATCGAGGCGGGGGCGGTCCGATACCGGGGTCTGCTGGAGTCCTCCAACGCGCTGCACCCGAACGAACCTTGCTGGGCGCGGGGTTGGGACGCGGGACACCGCGGGGACCGGTTCGCCGGCCCCCGCAAGCGCCTCCCAGAGGTACCCCGTCACGACTGCCACAGCGTCCGGCATGACGATCACGGGTCTACTCACCGTGGGCACCGTCCAGCCCCCGCAGCAAATCGCGACGTGCGCCCGCGTGCCCGCCCGATTTCGGGAAGTTGTAGTTGCCCATTACGGCGGCCCGCCACCGCATACGGCCCAGCGCCGAGTCCGTACGGAAATCCCCCTCGGTCCCCGCGGCAGCCGCAGCGATACGACCCGCGATGCGCTTCACTTCCTCGCCGACTTGCGGAGTCTTCATCAGGCTGTTGATGCCTGCCTTGTTCGGTCTGAACCGTCGAACCGTCACCCACTCACCTCCTTGAGACGTGCTTCGGTGTGGTGGATCTGACCCCCGACGGACCAGCGGGCAACGTCGCCATCCACGTCCAGGACCCGGCCCGCGTGCTCGATGCGGTCCCCGGCGGACAGCTCGATATCGACTCCGCGTCGCGTGATCAGGCGCCATCCGGAGATAACAACGGGCCGGTCGCCGGCGCCCTCGGTGCTGGTGTCGGGCTGAACGCTCACGCGGCGGACCGTGGTCCTGGTCGCGCGGGTCCAATCCCTCTCGGCCGTGGTGTTGCCGTACCGGTCGGTGACGTACGGAGCCCGCAGGATCACGACCGTCTGTCCGTAGAGCAGCGTCACCGGGGCCGCCCCTTGCCGAGCTGCACCACGGCAGCGCGAGGGCGGTACCGAGCCAGCTGGTCACGCTCGATCGGGGCGAGAGACGCACCGATCGTCTCGGCCGCGTAGGTCACCGACACGGAACCGACGCTTTCTTGTCTGATGTCCGCGGGGTTGTTCAGCACTCGGCTGGCGAGTGTCAGCACGATGGCGCGGACATCCGCCGGAACGGCGTCGTAGCCATGCGTGTACGTCACGACCACGGGCCCGGTCACAGCGGCCGGTAGCGTTAACTCGTCCCGCCATAGTTGGTACTCGTCCGGGCGGAGCACGCGCCCGCCCGCACGCACCAACTCAGCTGCCATTACCGGTCGTTGGGGCAGTGTCACCACGCGATCCCGCGGGCGGAGCGCCACGGTCGTTGTCCCCCTGGTGAAACGCTGCCGAGCCTCCGCCCGCACGATGGCGGACGCGGTATCGAGCACCAGCGGAGCCGACACGGGCAGCCCGGCCGGCTCGCGCTGCATCCACGCGGCTAGCTCTTCCACGGTGGCGAGGGCAGGCAATGCCATGGTGTCCCGCCCCCTTTACTTCACTGTCTGTGCGCCGCACGCCAGACACCGCGTCACCGTGCGCGCGGCCCCGTCCGAATCGAGAATTGGGAAACTCTCGATTCGGTCCGGGGCCGTGCACGCATCGGTATGCGGAATCTTCGGGGCGGACGACGCTGCGCGCTTACGCGGCGGCATTCCAATCCCCTCCGGTTACTTGGCGAGGACGCCGTTAAGGCGAGCGGCTGCCTTGCCGCCGAAGACCGCCACCCCGCAATAAAATTCGATGCGAGTCCTGTAGGCGGGCTTTTCCTGGAGCTGCCCGAGATCATCGACCATCACGCCACCATTGGTGAGACCAGTTACGGCCTGGTCATCCTCAGACTGGCCGAAACGCACTGCGTAAATGCTGGACGCATCCTTAGCCGTGCCGGCAGTCTCCGTCTGCGGAAGGATGTCCGCGCCCGTGGCGTTCTGGCCCGGATCCAGCAACGGAATACCCTGGTACGTAGAAATCAGCTTGCCGGTAAGGGCCTCGTTGACCATCTGGTACCCACCGATTCGGCGAGCCGCAGACTGGATCTTAGAGATAACCGCGCGGTTTGCGTAAATGGCGCCGTTAGATGCGTTGAGTCCACGCACCCGGGCAATCAGCGCGTCCAGCAGGTCGAAGAAGTCGTGCGATTCCTCGCCCTTGCCAGTGCCGACGATCGGGACGCCATTCGCCCCCGCGCTGATCACCTGAGCGCCAGTGAGTCGCTTACGAAGACCGTCGAAACCCTTCGGCTCCGTTTCTACGTCACCATTAAAAAAGGTGTCCTGAAACTTGTAAGCAGCGGCCTTAACCTTCATGCGGGTCTGAATAGCGCGCTGATCATTAAGGTTACCCCGGGTCTTAACGACAAAGTTATCAACGTCCGCGTCGCCACCGAGGATCACAAGCCCCTCGGACTTCTGGTTTACCGTACCGGTGGACTCGGTGTACGCCTCATTCACGCCACGGAACGCGACACCGGGGAGAGTGGCTTCCTCGTTGTAGGCATACGAATTGCCCTCAATGGGCATCAGCGGAATACGGTCCAGGATAGAAGACTCCTGAACGAAAGTCTCAACAACACCGCGCTGGAGATTGGTCGTGCTCAGCTTGGCAGACTCGGCGAGCGAAAGCGCCATGAATTACCCTCCATTTGTGCATGAAAAAAGGACGGCGCTCGGGTGAGCGCGTCCCTGAATTGGGTGATGAAACGTTTCCGCTAGTCGCCGTACGCCTGCCGCAGACGATCCAGCGGGGTAGCCGGCTCGGGCTCGCCCGCGTCCTCTCGCGGACCCGCGCCCACGTCGCCCCACGCGGGGGCGGCGCTCGTCTCCGCCGCTAGATACGGCTTGTCCTTGACGAGCTGGTCCACGGCAGCCACAACCGCCGCGGTGTCGATGTCGCCTCCCTTGCCGGCGAGGGCGGCAGCATCCACCAGGGCGAGCGCGTCCGCGGGATCACGGAGCCGACCAGCGGCAGCCGCTCGCAGTTCCGCGCGAACGAGCTGTGCCGTGAACTCGTCGCGGATTTCCGCCCGCAGCGCCTCTAGGTCATCGGGCTTCTGTGCAGCGTTCGACCGGCGGAGCCGCGCTACCTCCCGCTCGGCAGCCTCTCGGGCTGTCCGCTCCCGAGTCAGCTCGTCGGCCTGGTCGCCAGTCGTGGCGCCTTGATCCTGGTGCTGGCCGTCGCGGTTCGGCTCGCCCTGGTCCTGGTGCTCGTCCTGCTTCGCGTCCTGGTCATTCGGCTCGTCAGTCGTGCCGGTCGTGGTGTCAGCCACGGTTCCCCCTATGTGATGTAGCCGTGTTTCCGGAGCATCGCTATTTGGTGCTCGCGGTTGTCTCCGGCGAGTTTGAAAATGGTCTCGGGCATGAGCCGCGCTTCTTTGGCACGCTCGTACCGTTGCCCTGTGGTCTTCTGAAATCCCGCGTCCAGCGCCTTACCGCCGATCCCGCGCCGCGTGGTGCCCTCACTCGTAACCACCATCGGACCCCGCCCGGTCGTGGCCGTAGCCATGCCGCGGCGGGCATTGACGAGCTGCGACAAGTCGGCTCCGCGGTCAAAAGCCTTGACCCCCGCGGTACCAAGCCGCTGCGCCTGCTCAGCGGGGCTCATTTCCCCGAACAGTTCTTCCGGAGATTTGGTCGCCTTCCACTCCGCATCACCCATCGGTTGCATACCGCAGTCACAGCGCGGATGGCGTTTGAAACCCGTGCTGTGGCTGTACTGCCGACCGGACAGGATGATGCACCGGACGCACGCCGGTAGCCGCACCACACGGACGTACGCCACGCACGAAGGTTCGGCAGCCATAGCGACCGACGTAGCCGCACGCGCGGTGTCAGCGATTTGCGTGCCGACCATCATGGACATTTGATTGAGGCCGCGGAGCGCTGCCAGTTCGGCGCTCTCGCCGGCCGCAAGACTCTGCGCCGTGGTGACTGCGGGCAGTTGTAGAAGCGTCGCGAGCGGGCGAGCATCCGACGCCACACCTACGAATGCCGAAGCATCCACCATTCCGGCGGGCGCAACAGCCGCACCCTGGGCCAGCATTGAGGCCGTGACGAAAGTCTGCGCGCCTTGTGCTGCTGTGAGCTGTCCGGCCATCACCGCATTGAGGATCGCGCGCCCAGCCTCTCCCTGCATGGCCGACAGGATCCGGTCGGCGGGCACGTCGCGCCAAATGCCCTGTACGGCCTCCACAACGCCTCGCGATACGGACTGCACGTGTGTGTACCGATCGGCCGCTAGCTCGTCGCTACGGCCCATCTACGCGGCGTCCGGGCGGTCGTCGGCGGGCTCGTCCTCGGCCGGTTCAGGTTTGGGGCCGAAAAGGCTCGCCATGTCCCCGCCGAGAATCGCCCCCGCGGCATCCGTGCGCATCTGCTTCCAACGCTCGATCTCGTCCGGAGTGACACCCGGAATACGCTCCCAAAGGGCTTCATCCGGAATTCCGATTGACTTCAACTTAACCAGCGCATCGGAGTACTGGGAGTCCGAACGAAACTGGGGGTCTCGCCAGACTACAGACCCGAGCGCGAGCGATTCCGCCCGGCCCGCCTCGCCGTTCGCCAGAGCCTCAAGCCGCATGATCTCGCGGAGCCCCGCGCCGAAATGGCGCTGCATTTCGGTGACTTTGGCGACTAGCCCCAGCTCGGATGCGGCCATACCGTCGGGCGAGACGTTGACCAACTTGCCGTTTAGGTAGGTGGCCGGAGTGCGCGTCTGCGCGGCGATGTGTTCGACCACCTGATTAATCACGTCCAAGAATTGCCGCAAGTCCCCCGCGGAAAACTCGGCGATCGACGCCCCTTGACGCTCCAGCCACAGCAGACGGTCTTTCCGAAACGGGTCTAGCGGTAGGTCCTCTTCGCCAACCACTTCCCCCGTATCGTCCACAATTTCACGCACGGGCCGGTCCATGCCGAGCACCACGCGGGCAGGAAGCGCACGTTCATCGCTCGCGGTCATCAAGTGCGCCCACAAGGTGTTCGCCGCGTTCTGTAGCGGCACCACTGTCCGCAGCTCGGACCGGGGCGAGGAGTTGAGACGCGACCGGTTCGGCAGTTCCACCAGCGGCACAACGCCGAGCGGATTCGGAATGTGACTCGGCTCGCCACGGGACAGCCCCGCAGTGCGCCCGGTCCACTGCCCGCCCCCACGCTTCGGACGCTGCCACCGATAGACCGTGGTCGGAGTGAAAAGGATCGCGAACTCAAAGTCCCAGTCTCGCCATACCTTCAGACCAGCAGCACGAACACGGCGCCGCCCAGGTACATACTCGACCAGCGCGTTAGCCGTGTGCTCAAACGTGATCTCTGAGTTGACCCCATCGGGTTTCCACACGAGCGCGTACGAGCGTCCCGTGATCAACGCCTCTAGTAGGGCTAGCCCAATCTCTACGTCGCACTCGGAGCGCTCCCATGCTCGGCTGGCCGCTGTGTCTAGCGTCCCGTCCTCAAGGCGAAAACCCAATGGCCGGAGCCGTTCAACGGTGGCGTCCGGAACCGTCGCACACCAGTTGTCGGAGAAATCATCGAACAGCCCGCCCGCCTGAGTGCTGAACTCCGGCGAGGCAAACAACAACGGGTGCTCACCGTCGTAATACCGCGACCACTTTTTAGCCGCTGGTCGTCTGCGCTGTAGCTTGCGGTACAGGCGCTCTGTCATCTGTAGCGGAGTCTCCGCCATGCAATCCCCCCTTACGCGCTCGCCGCGCGAGGCCGTTTCAACGGCCGGCGGACATACCCATCAAGCGCCATCACCGCAGCGGCTATCCCGTCGATTCGAGCACTCGACTTTCCGCGGTCGGGCTTGACGGGCCTCAAGTTGTCGTTCCCGTCCCGGTATACCTCGACCACGCTTGCATTCCAGCGGAGAACCGGATTACCGCCGTGGTGAATGCGTCCCTCGCGGAGTAGGCGTTCCAGCTCCTTGCACCCGGGTGACATACCCAAATAAGTCTGCGCGACGGGCACCACGTCTACCCCGCGGGTTTTCTGTTCAACGCGCTGTACGAGCTGCCCCGCGAACATCCGGTCATACGAGACCCGTTGCACGTCCAGCCGGCGACAGTCTGCGATGATCTGACGCTCAATGGCGCCATAGTCGATGGCGTCACCCTCGGTCAGCGTCAGCAGACCGTCAGCCACCCACTGACGCAGCGGCACCTGTAGCTGTTGCTCCAGTTCGTCAACTCGTTCTTCCGGCAGCCAGAACCGCGCCACCAGTTCGAGTTCCACGCCCGGTTTCCGCGACTCGACAGCGAGCACCCACGCGGAAAGGTCCGACACCGCAGAAAGGTCCACACCGCCCCACGCGCGCCGGTAACGGAACGACCGGTCATTGACCGCCCCGTTGTTCTCGTCCCACAGTGTGAGCGGCAGCCAACGGCTAGAGGCACGCATACGGCGGTTGAGCGACAGACGGCAGAACGTAGGGAAGTAAGAAGGCGTGCTCTTGGCCTTGTTTGCCTCACGCCGCATGTAAGCGAGGGAGGGCGACACACCCAAGCCCGGATTCGCCTTGCGCCACGTCGCGGGGTCGAAAGGATCGTCCGCTTCCTCAGCGGCCCAGATGACACCGTAATGGCCCGGGTCGGAAACTACGTCGTCCGCACAGCGGCGGGTGTACGTGTGTTTCTCGTCGTAGATGCTGCCCTCGGTGCCCTCATCCGCCGTCGTGATGAATAGGCAAAGAGGCTGATCTCTGGCACCAGTCCCAGTCTCGATCGCGTCAATGAGGTCACGCCGTTTGTGAACGTGAACCTCATCAATAATCGCCGCGGAGACATTGAGCCCGTGGGCAGTCTCCGCAATTTTGGACAGCGCGCGGAAGACACCGCCGGTCCGGGGCACGCGGATCACGCCCCGCAGAACCTCCACACGGCCCCGTACGGCGCGCGACGTGAGGGCCATGCGTTTAGCGTCATCAAAAACCCGCTCGGCCTGCGGGAGCGAGCCAGCAGCCGCGTAGACCTCAGCGCCAATCTCGCGGTCGGCGAGTAGCAACACCAGCCCGACGCCACTGGACAGCGTAGACTTCCCGTTCTTCCGCGGGACTTCCACCCATGCCGACCGGACCACCCGAACCGCACGGCCTAGCTCGGCGTCATACACGAGCCATCCGAATATCGGCGCGATCACCCACACCACTTGCCACGGCGCGAGTCTGAGCCGAGCGTTACCCCACCGGCCCTTCGTGTGCTTGAAACTCTGGATCGCGTCCAACGCACGCCGCGCGGCCGCCACATCGAAATACGCGCCCGTCGCATCCTTGGCCTGCGCTGCCACCACCAGCGGACGCGACCGGCACGCGTCGGCTACCTCGTCCTCGGTGAGCCCAAGTTCGTACAGTGCGTCAAGCGGTACCGGCAGATCGTCAGTCGAATACGTCTCCATCATCATCCCCACCAAAATCAGGCGGGGTGATCCGGGTAGCCGACGCGGGCGACAGCCCGAGTTCTCCGACCAGCGACCGGAAATGCGACCGGTACTGACCAGCGATGGTCACCCAAGGGGATTTCACGTTCCCGCGTTCCGTCTCGACAACCAGACCGGTCCGAGATAGTTCACGCTCCGCCTGCCACAGACGAGCGACCGTCACGCAATACTCGATCGCGGTTTCCCGCTGCGAGTCGGTCAGGCCGGCTGCCACCACCAGAGCGGGAATCGTCCTCGCCCAAACGTCAGCAGCCTTGCCGCGCACGTCCTCGGCCGAGTCGCCCGGCAGGAGTTCCGCCCAATCAGGTTCGACCGGATCGGCAGGGGCGAAGCGCGCACCTTCGGAATTGCGATCAGGGCGGAAGGTCCCTTCCCTGACTGCCTGAATATGAGGCTTGGGCTTTTGCCCAGGGGTAGCCACGGAAAGTCACCTCCACAGAAACGGCCTAATCAGCCATGAGAGTTTTTTGCCTCCCTGCCGATCAGCGTGGGGAGGGGAGGGGAGTACCCCCCTGGTAAAGAGATCAAAAACGCTGCGAATTCGAGCGCTTTTCGGCAGCCCAACCACCAGGTTGCCTCTGTGCCGTCTCGCGGTTGTGACACTGCGTGCACAGCGGACGCAGACGCGACCACGCGTCAGGCTCGGCGACACCTTGAGCTACCAACTCCCGTCTCGACAACGGGAAATGGTCAGCAACCGTCGCGACGCGCGAGCACAGCACGCACCACGGATGGTGGTACAGGTAGCGGCGCCGGACCCGCTGCCACCAAGTCCCGTAGCCACGCTCCGCAGACGAGCCACGCAAACGATTCGCCTCACGCTCGTGAGCCTCACAGCGGCCACCACGGGTCAGCTCGGGGCACCCGGGGATCGGGCAGGGGGTACGGGGCTTTCGGGGCAGGGGGGATCACCTCCAGGGGTGGGGGTATGACGCGCACGACACGTCTTCTGGTCCTACGGCGCAGACGAGAGCGCGCGAGTCGGCAAGCCTGGGACCAAGCCGCAGGAGAGGGGCAGGAATGACAGCAGCGGACTACACGCCGTCAGATGTGACAGCGCTGGTGAAGCAATGGGTTAAGCAAGCCCGAGCGGACGCCAAGGCGGCCGGCGACCGCCCCATGTACTACTCGGGGCTGTCGGATACCAAGCGGAGCAAGCTGTACCGAGAATCGGAGTACTGGCACGCACTCGCGTCCGGCGGGCTCCTGGAACTGTGCGTCCAGCCCCGTCCCACGGCGGCGAACCTCGCGGCTATGCGCACGCACCTAGCGGAGAGCTGCGAGCGGCTGCACGCGATGATGAACACTCGCGGAGACATGCTTCCCGAGGGGACTCGCGATCAAGTCGCAGTGATTGAACAGCGCATCGGTATGAGCCTGGACGTGGTCGAGCGAGCCGGCGAGGGATGGGGCCGTGAAGCTGACGCGGCCTGGTTGGAACTCATGCGGTGGGCTACATGCATAAGCCCTGCCCGCTACGACCGTTTCCGGGGACCTCGCGGGGAGTGGGAGCCGGACGGGTGGCGCGCGTTCAGCAACCTCATCTAGCAGCAAGGAGACCGAGCCCATGAGCCCAAAACCCAACCCACACCCGCGGAACCTAACCCGCATCACCCACACGCCACGGCACACCGTCCGTCTGTATGGGCAGTCCGAGGACGGGGAGCCGTCCAACTTGGAGCTGACCGCAACCGACGTGGCAGACCTGATCACGTCACTAGAGCAGGTACGAGCCCGATGGCGCGGCACTGGCTCCGGGCCCGAATGGTGGGAGCGATGACCGCCCGCGGAGGTCCGTTCGTGCGATCAGCGGTGACCTACCGCGCCGACCATCGTTCGTAGGGCATGATCACCCGTAGGACTGTCACGGTGCTCGCCGTCACCGCAGCAGCGATCGGAACTGGGCTCGCCACTGCCACACCCGCGTCCGCTGGAGGGATCGGTGTCCTCTTGTCACCAGCATTCAGCACGCTGTGCGCTAACAAGACAGGCGCTCACGCGACCGGTGCCACCACGGCCGGAAGCGGTGCCGCCAGCAACAATCTTGGGAAGCTGCCGATCCTGGGAGCGATGAACCAGTGCGGCGGGGCTGACGACGCTATTCGGCGCAACCACCATCACAGCCGCCGTCACCGTCCGGTCCTCGACCTGGATACGGGTCTGGGTTCGCCCTGACGACCCCTACCCCAGGTCGCCCGGATGCCGACGCTCCGGCCTCCGCCGAGATGGGCGCCGCCGACGTGCCGCCCCGATCAAACTCCGTCTCCGTCTTGAGCTGGTGACAGCCGACGCACAAGACCTGAACGTTCCCGTCCGTGTCGGTCCCTCCCATCGCGAGGGGCCGCACGTGATCGATCTCCACCACGTCCGCGGGGAAGTCGTTCAGGCACCAGTCGCACCAGCCCGACCCGCGCTCATCCACCCGCCGGCGGAGCCTCGCAGCAGCGTCGTACCGGGCCGCTCGGCGCCTACCACGTGATCGGCGAGCACGGACACCCGTACGCCCCTCATACGCCCCGTGGTGAGTCCCGCAACGTCCCCGGTGGGTCGCTGGCTCCGGGCAGTCGATACAGCGCATGTGCGCCCCCTTGATGTGAGTTCTGGTCACTGCCCCGTGCGGGGCGGCAAGTGCGATGCGGGTGCTGCCCGCGGTCAGTAGCGTTGACGCCATGACCAGAGATGAACGGCCCACCGTCAGCGGGGGCATGGACCCGCTTGACGACATCGTGTTGACCGTGCGCGGCGACAAGAACAGCAACACTCCCGACTACGAGCTACCGCCCACGGTCCCCTTGGACATGGCAGCCCGAATCCTCGACATGGACCCCGCAGACGCGTTGGTCCAAGCCCGCGAGGGGCTGTTTCCGGAACGGATCATCGACGTTGGCGACGACCCCGGAAGGAAGTTCAGCGTTCCCGTTGCGCCGCTGATTCGGCGCGTCGGGCTAGATCGTGTGCGCGAGGTATTGCGCGTCCAGGGCTAGCCCCAGACGAGTACGTGCCCGCCCCCGGACTCGAACCGGGAACACCGCGGGTCTAAACCGCGTGCCTCTTGCCAATTGGGCTAGGCGGGCTCACCCCCGCGCAACCTGCGTAGAGCCGGTCCGGCGGGGTGGGGACTGCACGCGCTTACGACCCCTTTCGGCGCACCCCGGAGGGTGGGTTACTCGTGGGCGGTGCAGTCCCCGCAGCGTCGCCACACGACCCCAGCGGCCACCCCCGAGTAACGCGGGGGTGCGTGGTGCACGGGCAACGCCGTTTCCGAGAGAGCGGGCACTCAGACCGCCTGAGTCCCCCATGGGGTGGGTGCGCGGTAATCCCGCTCTCTGTGGGAGTAGTAGGGACCAGCGAATTCCTGCCCACCGTGGTGGACGAGGTGACGCGGAACCTCTCCCGGGATGAGTAGGGACCAGTAGATTCCCGCGCCCTACCCGCTCGCGCGGTGGGTCGTCCGGACTCGCTGTGTCCCTGGTTCGCGAGTAGTAGGGACCGACGGATTCCCGCACTCCAAGTGATGCGGTGCCGGACAAGACACCGTTCTCTCTTCTCTCTTATTTTTTCTACGTGTTCCTAAAAAGTGGTGTAAACCGTCACTCCATCACCTCTCGTCGCTGTCGGTCTGGCTGAGCCTGCTATGCGGCTTGCACCAGCTCGGGGGCGGGCTCAGCAAGCCGAGCCTTGCTGCCCGGTGCTGGGGGTGCATCGTTGCGGGCCTCAGCTTCGGCATCCGCAGCGGCAACGGCAACGGCTTCCGCGGCGGGGTCGAGTTCTCCGGTCATGGTGAAGTCCACGCGTCGCGTGTCCAGCTTCCGCCATCCGCCACGGGTACCGCGCCGTACGTCGAGCCGGACCCCTGCCTCAATGAGCATGGCGCGGCGGCCCGCGGTGTCCTTCTCCGCCCACTCGTCGGCGAACGTCTTGCCCGTCGGCGTGACGATGCGCTGGGGCTCGCGCTTCTCGCGGGTCTCCAGATCGGCAATGCGCGCGTCTAGTGCGTCTGCGCGTTCCTGCCATGCCCGAGCGGCGTGCTTGGACTTCTGCCGACCCTTCTGCTCTTGGTGTTCCTCGAACTCCGTGAGGGTGGCGCGTAGCTCGGGCTCGGGGTCGTATCCGGGGATCTCGACTACATGTGTCGTCTGGATGGAGCCGGCCCGCCGAAGGAACTCGGTTTCAACGTATTCGTCGGTCCAATCGCCCCTGATGTTCGCGGGCTTCTCGCACCTGTCACCCCGCGCATGTGCGTTGCACTTGTAGATGGGACGTTGCCCCTTCTTGCTGCTGGTCATCTTGTCTAGGTACATGCGTCCGCCGCAGTTTTCGCAGTGGATGACGCGCAACAGAAAGGCGTCGGTGTCCGACCGTTCCCGGTTTTCCACACCCCGCTCATCCAACAGAGCCCCAATTTGGTCGAACTCGGCGCGCTCCATCACAGGCTGTTCGGTAGTCATGACGGGGTTACCCTCTGCATCCCGAACCGGCTTACCCTTGTGCATCTTCCAGCCAATAAGTGTGGGATTCTTGAGCATTCGAGCAATGACAGAACCAGTCCAGTTGAACACATCCTTAACAAGTCCCTTTTCTCCGCCAGTCTTACCGCCCTTCTTGCGGCCGTTCTTCACAGCCCAGTGATCGCGCGGAGTCGGCACCTTGTCCTCATTGAGGCCAATCGCCACAACAGCGGCAGTCTTCCCTTCCAAGAGTTCCCGGACAACACGCTCAATGACCTTGACTGCGTCCGGGTCAGGGACCAACGTCCAGCCGATTCCGCCGTGCTCCTTGGGCATGGGGGCGGGCATGTAACCGTAGGGCGGGCGACCACCGCCACGCCACCGAAGCGGCATCTTGCGCATTGCCGCCATGGCGCCGGTAACCCGGTCACTGATGCTCTGTGACTCCACCTGAGCGGCGAAAGCGAGCATCATCATCATGAGTTCACTTATGGGGTTTTGGGGCTGGCGAAAGTCGAAGACGAGTTCACCCCCGCCAATTCCCTCAGCAAAGATGAGCATCTTCCGGTGTTGCTTCGCCCATTTCGCCAGATCGTGCATGTCGGCCATGGACCGAATAGCGCGGTCGAAACGCCACCAGACAAGTACGTCGAACTCGTCCGGCCGGGCGAGCCATCCGCCGAGTTCGGGGCGGTCGAATGGGGAAACCTTGCTCGCGGACACGTCTAGGTCTACGGCTTCCCGTAGTGCGTCGCCCTCGCCGAAGTCGATGTTGTGTGCTGCGGCGGCTTTGTCGTCCGCTTCGCGCTGCCGCTCGGGGCTGGTGGTCTCGTCAGTGAGTACGGACAGCCGGACGCACCGCACGCCCCGAAGAGTCTCGGTGAAGACCGTGCCGGCGAGGGGGTTGGGTGTGCTGGTCATGCCCTCCGTGGGGACCAGCGAATTCCCGTTACCAGGCTTGACCAGCGTGGATGCCACCACGGCAACACTCCAGAACGTCTAGTTCCGTGTGTTGGGAGACCTCAACGACTACCAGTTCTCCCCCGCGCTCAAGGCCCTGACCGCCGGCGGCGTCCTCACCGACCTCGTCGACCGGCTGCCGCGCGGCGAGCGGTACGGCTACGTCTACCAGGGCAACTCACAGGTGCTCGACCACATGCTCACCAGCCGCCACCTGCGCCGCGTGGACTACGACATCGTCCACATCAACGCGGAGTACGCCGACCAGTCGAGCGACCACGACCCGCAGGTGCTGCGCCTAAAGCCGTAGTGCCCCTTAAATATCGCCTCAGCACATCTAAGTAGACCTGAACAGTGCGGTGGGGACAGACTCCGCTCCATGACCACCACGGACACGGACAGCGCGACCCCACCGCCTTTCGGCCGCACGGCCGCCGCCATGATCACCCCGTTCACCGCCGACGGCGCCCTGGACCTCGACGGCGCGCAGCGCCTCGCCGTCCACCTCGTCGGCGAGGGCTGTGACGGCCTCGTCCTCAGCGGCACCACCGGCGAGTCGCCGACGACCACCGACGCCGAGAAGGAAGCCCTGGTCCGGGCCGTCGCCGAGGCGGTCGGCGACCGGGCGCTGATCACCGCCGGGGTCGGCACCAGCGACACCCGGCACAGCGTGGCCCTGGCCCGCGCCGCCGAACGCGCCGGCGCCCACGGCCTGCTCGTCGCCGCGCCCGCCTACTCCTGCCCCGGCCAGGGAGCCGTCGCCCACCACCTGCGTACGGTCGCCGACGCCACCGGCCTGCCGGTCATGCTCTACGACATCCCCGGGCGCACCGGCACCGGCACCGCGCTGGCCGCCGACACCCTCCTGCGCCTCGCGGAACACCCACGTATACGCGGCGTCAAGGACTGTGCATACGACCTCATGAAGACCGCGAAGGTGCTGGCCACGACCGGGCTCGCGTACTACGCGGGCTGCGACGAGCAGGCCCTCCCGCTGCGGGCCGCCGGCGCCGTCGGGTGCGTCAGCACGGTGGCCAACGCGGCGCCGCGCGAGGTACGGGCCGTCCTCGACGCGTACGACGCGGGCGACCCGGCCGGGGCCACGCGCCGCTACCTCCGCCTGGTACCGCTCATCGCGGCGATGATGGGAACGGAACACCCCGGCGCGGTCACCGCCAAGGCGCTCCTCACCATGCTCGGCCTGCCCGCCGGACCGGTCCGCGCACCGCTCCTGGCAGCAGGCCCCGAGGTCACCAGCGCGCTGGCGGCGGCCCTGAAGACTGCACAGCAGTAACTCCGTCCCTCTCGGCCCCTTCCTCGGCCGCTTCCTCGCCATCCGCCGTGAGGTCGCGGACGAGCAGCGTCGCGCCGGCCACCGCCCCCGGCATCAGGAACACCGCCACGAACGGCACGAGGAACAGCAGCACCAGCGGGGTACCGAAACCGACGGCGAGCCCCTTGCGGCCGCGCAGCATCCGCAGCCGCTCCCGCACGGGGATGCCGCGCCGCTGCATCGCCACCGACGTCAGCTCCACCGTCAGGAAGAAGCCCGAGACGCAGAAGCCGATCGCGGGCACCACGGTCTGTCCGACCACCGGGATGAACCCCAGCGCGAAGAAGAGCAGCCCAAAACCGGCCGCCCGCACCAGCACATGCACACTGTCCCTCAGCGAGACCCACAACTCCCGCCACAGCGGCAGTCCCGGACCCGGCGGGCAGCCGCCCTCGCTCTCCTCCACCTTCTCCGACAGCGACTCGTAGAAGGGGTCGCCGATCAGCAGCGTGACAGCGGTGAAGGTCAGTACGGACAGCAGCAGCCCGCCCGCGAAGAGCAGCGCGACGAACAGCCCGCGCAGCACCCCCTGCCAGGGCGATCCCCAGGTGTCCGCGAACGGCGTCGTCCAGGCCGCGAGGTCACCCGCGAAGAAGGCCAGCGCGACCAGCGCCCCCGCGTACAGCACGAGGGCGATGAGCGCGGGAATCATCCCGAACCCCCACCACCGGCCGTGCCGGGCAACCCATCGCTGCCCCTTCCCCAGATACCCCGTTCCCGCCACAAGATCGCGCATGCGGTCAGCGTAGCGGGCTCATGACATGCACCCGTCTCCGTACCGTACGGATACCGTTACGGGCCGCCGTCCGGTTCGCCGCCGTCCGGTTCGCCGCCCGCCACGATCCGCAGCGGCCCGCCCCCGCGCCGTACGAACTCCGCGAAGCCGACCGCCGTCCAGGAAGCGAACGCCGTCCGCCCGCGCAGCGCAGCGCACTGCGCGCAGACGGCGGTCAGCACCCGCCAGCCCGTACGCCCCCACCCCGCGTCCGCGAACGCGCACGGCTCCATGCCGCACGCGCACGCGCCGACCCGCGCCACCCGCACCCGCTGCCGCGCGTACCGCATCCCGCGCTCGAAGCGGATGTACGACCCGAGGACGGTCACCTCCAGCAACACCGCCCGGTGGTACTCGCTCGCACACGCCAGGGCCAGGGCCTGGTCGAACGTGTGCAGGCAGTAGAAGCCGCAGTCACAGCGCAGCGCCGGGCAGCGGTGGCGCCTCCCGTACACACAGCGGGCCTCATCCACGAATCCGTACGGCAGCGCGCCGCCGAGAGAGATCCCGGCGAACCCGACCCGGCTGCCGTCGTGGGAGATGACCGGATGCGCGAGCTTGTACCCCAGGGGCGGCGTCGCGGGACGCTCCTCGGGCAGCCGCAGTTTCATCGCCCGGTCAGCACGCGTTCCCGTCGCGTCTCATCGGCGCCCGACGCCTCCGCGCTTCCACCGGAAACCGGCACCCCGGCCTCCTCCGTCACCACCAGAGACCCTGCCGCCCTCTCCTCGACCTCCACGTCCTCCGCGATACCGACAGCGAGCGGTTTACCCAGCCTCATGACGCCTCCCGGTCCGGTCGGTCCGTTGGACACCGTCCCGCCATGGTGCCCAGGAACGGCCCTTTTGGCACCGTCCGATACCGGCCAGGACACGACGGCGGCCCGGCGGGGAGATCCCACCGGGCCGCCGTGCGTGCCGGGTGCGCCGCCCGTTGCGGGAGCGGCGCCGAGGCTCAGTTGTGGCTGTTCTGATGGCGCAGCAGGTCAAACACTCTCCCGCGCACTGCGCGGGCGCGGGCCGCCTCAGCGACCCGGCCTGCCTCCTGTCTGCGCCCCGACTGGCCGGGCCCGGCGGCCCGCTACGTGCATGCGGGCGAGGTCAGGAAACACCCTCTATGGCTGGGGCGGTCGGCTCCACGGCTGCAGGCAGCCACTCTAGGGCGAGCCTCTGAGATCATGGCCCAACGTTGTGCTTCAACGGGTAGTCCACAAACTGCCCGACTCGTCATCAGCTTAACGGCCATGATCGCTCGCCCCAAAGCAGCTCTAGCCCAAAGCCGCTCCTCCGACCTAGTGTATTTGCGCCGTGCCGCGCCACAAAGAAGCATGATTGCCCACGTCGGCCCGATTTATCGATTTCAGCTCGCCTGCCTGCAGGGCGGGGCCGGATTTTCGATATCATTCATACTAGCCCCTCACCCGAAACGCCATTGCGCTGTGCTGCAATCCGACGAGAGATCCAACGATCCAACCGCCCAGTGCTATTTTCTGCGGCAACATACTCCCCCGTTGGCAAAATCACCAACTGACATTTCTTCGTAATGAGCTTCAAACTTTTCCCAGCAGAGGCAACAAGACGGGTTTCCAGCAGACGGGCGCGCACGTCGTTAAATTCAACGCCATGGGACTCTAGCCATGAGATCATTTTGGGGTCATCACAACGAACCTCTTCCCCTTGGCAGAGGCGAGAGAGTAGAACGAACTCTACTTTTCCGAGGAACTCCGGGCTCCACTGCTCCACCACCGGAATCGCACTCAGCGCTTCATCGCCAGCTTCATGCGCTCGAACTTCCCAGCCTTTCCTTCCGTCGACACATGCAGCACGGAAGCTCAACAGAGCCCTCCCTACCTCAATATCAAGATCTTCCCCCCAAGCCGCGTGGCCAAATCCGTACATTTCATCTAGTCGCGTCCAAATGAACTCCAGTAGCAGCCTTAGTGGATTCTCGGGTGTCGAAAAATAGAAAGGCCACCACCCATCAAGCAGCGCCGCCATGAATGGTCGCCCATTGGCTTTCACGAGAGAGTAGCCACCAGAAATGATCAGTTGAGGGAAATACGTCGGGCCGAACCCATTGTCTCCGATATTTCGCTCAAGATAGTCGACCATTGCCGATCTAAACGCGCGCTCACTCTTGAATCCATGCATCCCAAGAATCACTCGAATCGCAGACACTTGCTCCAAGAGAAGCGCACCAAACAACGCCTCCTCTTCATATGGGAGCGCAACGGGGCCTTCCGCATTCCAAGCAACCCGACCCGTCATCTCGGCAAACGTCCTAGCTGACGGAGCCATGCTGCGATCAGGGTCGTCCAGCTCCTCGTCATCACCTTGATAATAAGAGTGCTCGATCACACTTACGCTCTTAAGCTGAGCGAACGCGTCACGAAGCTCGGCCGAGTGGAGATTTTTCTTGACTTCGACCACGGCAATAATGTCTTTGACATGCCATACATACGATTCAGCGTATGGCAGTTTTTCCCCCTCACCCCGAACCACCATGCAGTCCAGTTGACCGGATAGGCGCCCTTGACCATCGCGAGCAAATCCGGATACCACCCGCAGCCCCAAGCCATCAGGAAGAGCGCGATTCAGTAGGTCGGAAGACAACCCCTCATACATATCCCCAATGGTTGGGGCGTGCTTGACAGGAGCATTGTCGAGTTTCGGCAACTCGTCTCGGAGAATGCCTGAAATAAGCTCCGCAACCGTGCGAATCACTTGACCTCACTCACAATTTGACCTGCTTATCGCCAGCGGCGTGGTCTTGAGGAGTCATGATCACCGACTCTATTTCAGCTCCGAACAGGACCGCTCCCCCGACTTCTAACTTAGCCGCTTCACTTTGAAGTGATCAGCGACAGGGCATTTCCTCTCGCCCACTGCACGATCGCGACGGCCAAGTGAACCGCAGCTTGGGCCTCATCCAAGGTTGGTTTTCGATTTACCCCATTAGCATGTCGATCAGGATTTGGCCAGAGCGCATCAAGCATCGACACTAGGGGCTCAACGCTATGGTCCAATTTTGCGCCGGGGAGAATTAGCCTCCATCGGCTTCTTTGGCTGCGAAGGGAACCTACGACGTGGCCAAGTTGAGATTTTTCTTGCTTCGGAACCACCACTGGAATTAGCACAGCCTCGACAGCCTTGATGGCGTGGTCCCAAGCATCCGAAGCATCTGGCTCGCGAGAGAACGCACGACCCCATGCCTGCTTCAGCTCGTCACTGGCCTGGTCGGCGGGCGCCACTGCTGACTCGTAACTAGCTTGGGCGGTCCCGTCGATCCGACGTTGCAGGCTCCTGCAGTCCGCTGAAAGCATCCACGCAGATCCACCTACCGCAAGCGCGTCTTCCAAGCTAGAAGCCGTGGAGTCCCCACTCCCTGTGCTCAACAAGTAATCGACGAGATCAAGGAATTGATCCTCGTTCTGCGCAGCTTGAAGAATAAGGCTCTGCATCATTTATGTGTCGTAAGTATTTGGAATGGGAATGCGAATCGCCATCGCGGCACGCTGAATCAGAGGCGTATTCATGCCATGCCTGGATCGGTAGCCGAGAACACCTTGAATCCAGTATTCCAAGGAAGGTGCCAGGTGAGCAGGAACACCCTCTTCGATCTGGGGTGGCGCACTCAGCCCTCTACGTACAGACAACGGAACCCAGTTGGACATGGCGGGATCGTACAGCCGGACCAACGCGCCTTGTACTCGTTTTGAGTCACTGGGCTAGGACGAGAACTCTTCAGTTCGGCAAGCCACGGTTAGCTAGTGCCACCAGTGTCCGTCACACCTCAGTCTCAGTTCCCAGACTGGCGGGATGTCTAAGAGTTGTCCCGAAACCGTGCCCGGCATGTCAGAGCTGATCCGACGGGCAGCAGGGAACTGGCTGGGTGGCTGGAAAGAACGGGATGTCGCTGTCTGCCGTCCCTGCTCCCGGAACGGGTTGTGTGGTCACGGTGGCGTCCTGGGCGAGGGCTGCGTCCGAGGCGTGAGCCACGAGGCTCGCGCACTGACCGCGCGACCCGTCACACCGTGCCTTCGCTGCCAGAATCCCCTGATCCAGCGGACAGCTCCTGGACGGCCCGTTCACAGGTACGGAAAAAGGACCTGCGAGCACCCCAGACGGCATGCTGGGATGGGTCATCATGAGCCCCATGCACATCCCGTCCGTCAATGAATTGGACCTTCCGCTCGCGATGGAGCAGAATCTCGCCGAGCACGCCTGCCACCTGCACCGAACCCTAAAGGGCGCGTCCGTCACTGAGACCGGGGACCTGCTGATCGCCGACAGCGGTCTCGACGATGACACCTTCAACATCGTCGCGACGGCCCGCTTCACCCCGGGCACCGCCCCGGCGCGCGCCGCGGAGACGGCCCGGACCCTGGCCGCCACCGGCCGCCCCTTCTCCTGGTGGGTGGGTCCCGCCTCCACGCCGGACAATCTCGCCGAGCATCTTCAGTCCGCCGGCCTGGAGGCGTCGGAATCGGAGGCGGGCATGTGGAAGGACCTGCGCGACTCCCTCCCCGACGCGCACGTCGACGGCCTGGAGATCCGCCCGGCCACCACCCCGGAACAGCTCGCCGACTACGCCACGATCCTCGCCGCGAACTGGAACCCGCCCGCCGCCACGGTGCGCCAGTTCTTCGCCGACACCGCCGACTGGGCGCTCGCCGACGACTGCTCCGCCCGCTACCTGGTCGGCTACGTCGACGGCCGTCCCGTCTGCTCGGCCGAGGTCTTCCTGCACGCAGGCGTCGCCGGCATCTACAACATCGCCACACTCGCCGCCGACCGCCGCCGAGGTTACGGCGGCGCCATCACCGCGGCCACCCTGCACACCGCCCGGGACGCGGGCTACGAGACCGCGGTGCTGCAGGCATCCGCCGACGGAGAACCCGTCTACCGCCGCCTCGGTTTCACCGCCTGCGGCCACTTCACCGAGTACGCCCTCACCCCCTGACCTGTCACCACGACCGCTCCGCTCCTCACCAACGCCTGGTAGTCCATCGGCAACGCTTCACGCCCGGGGCATCGCCCCGATGGGCCTCCAGCTTCGACCTCATGTCTGACCAGCGAAAACCACACATGGGGATCGGAGAGAGAACGCCCTCTCAGCCCACAAGGGCCAGGTTGTGCAGGCGCGCGATGCCGAGCATCGCGTGGTGCACGCCGTCGCCCTTGAGGCGGCAGTCGCGCAGGATCTTCCACCCCTTCATGCGGGCGAAGGCGTGCTCGACACGGGCCCTGACCTGTTTGTGGGAGCGATTGTGCTCTTGCTTCCAGCCCGGCAGTTCGGCTTGGCCTTTCGCGCGGCGGTGGGGAATCACCAGGCCGGTACCCGGATAGCCGCCGTCTGCGATGGTCATCGTGGCACCGACGGCGCCCTTCGCTCCGGATTCTGCCCACGCTCGGCAGTCGTTGCGGTTGCCGGGCAGCGGTCGGCCGACCACCACGACGAGGCGGGTGTCGGCATCGATGACGACCTGGTGGTTGGTCGAGTAACGGTAGTTCTTCGACTGCTCGGCCACTGTGTAGTCGCGTGTGGGCACGAGCGTGCCGTCCACGATGAGCACAGTGGCCTGGCGGAACCGCCTACGCGGCTGGAAGGCGAGCTTGGGGCCGAGGTGGTCGATGATCCGGTCGGCCGCCGATTTGGAGACGCCGAAGAGCGGACCGAGCTGGCGCAGCGTCAAATTCGTGCGCCAGTACCCGGCAACCAGCAACACTCGATCCTCCAGAGGAAGGCTCCACGGCCGCCCACGCTGCGAGTCGCCCGCGGTCCCGCGGCGCACGTGGGTGACCAACTTGCCGAAGCAGCGTGGGCTCAGCCCGGTGAACGGGACTATCCAGGACGGCTCCGACGCCGTGATCACACCAGCCACATCAAGAGCATCCCACTGTGATCAGCAGTAACGGGACAGCCCTTAGTCCTGGCCAGCCGACCTCATGAACTAGAAGCGCCCTCCCGGGGCCGTCCTGGGGCCATGGAAGGGCGCTCGTTGGTGACCAGCGCTGAAAACTGGCGACGAGTGCCGCGCAGTTCAGGGCGTTGATCCAGTAGACGGCCGCAGGTCGCGGCCGCCGTTGATCAGTTGTGGCTGTGCAGCACGTCGTTCAGGCCGCCCCAGTTGGCCTTGTTGGGGCGGGCCTCGACGGTGCCGGTGGTGGAGTTGCGGCGGAAGAGGATGTTGTCGGCGCCGGAGAGTTCGGCGGCCTTGACGACCTGGCCGTCGGGCATGGTGACGCGGGTGCCCGCGGTCACGTACAGGCCGGCCTCGACCACGCACTCGTCGCCCAGCGCGATGCCGATGCCCGACTCCGCGCCGAGCAGGCAGCGCTCGCCGATCGAGATGATCTGCTTGCCGCCGCCGGACAGCGTGCCCATGGTGGAGGCGCCGCCGCCGATGTCCGAACCGTCGCCGATGACGACGCCCGCGGAGATGCGGCCCTCGACCATCGAGGTGCCGAGCGTGCCCGCGTTGAAGTTGACGAAGCCCTCGTGCATGACGGTGGTGCCGGCGGCGAGGTGCGCGCCGAGCCGCACCCGGTCGGCGTCGGCGATCCGTACGCCCGCCGGGGTGACGTAGTCCGTCATCCGGGGGAACTTGTCGACGCTGGTGACCTGGAGGTGCAGGCCCTCGGCGCGCGCGTTCAGGCGCGCGGTCTCCACCTGGTCGACGGGCACCGGGCCCAGCGAGGTCCAGGCGACGTTGGCCAGCAGGCCGAACATGCCCTCCAGGCTCTGGCCGTGCGGCTTGACCAGCCGGTGGCTGAGCAGGTGCAGGCGCAGGTACACGTCGTGCGCGTCCAGCGGCTTGTCGTCCAGCGACGAGATGACCGTACGGACGGCCACGACCTCGACGCCACGGCGCGCGTCGGTGCCGACCGCCTTCGGCGCGGCCTCGCCGAGCAGCTCGACGGCGCGCTCGTCGCTCAGCCGCTCGGTCCCGGCGGGACCGGGGTCGGCCACCAGCTCCGGCGCGGGAAACCAGGTGTCGAGGACGGTGCCGTCGGTGGTGACGGTGGCGAGGCCGGCGGCGACGGCGCCGGTCGTACGGGGAGAAGCAGCTTCGGTCATGTCGAAAACCTAACCGGAGGGGGGCCACGGAGGCGAACCGGTCCGGAGGCCGGGACGACCAGGCAACCGCCTCACCCCAGCACCCGCGCCACCGCGTCCCGCACCTCCGCCCGGTCGAACTCCCGCCCGGTCAGCAAATGTTGCAACGTCAGCCCGTCGATCAGCCCGACCAGCGCCCGCGCGGTCCCCGTATCGCCGGTCCGCCGCGCCAGCAGCCCGACCATCGCGTCCAGACACTCGGCCGCGAGCGGCCGCACCGCCGTATGCCGCAGCGCGGCGAGGTACAGCTCGTACTCCAGCTCCGCCCGCGCCCGGTCGCCGGTCAGCGACTCCTCGACCAGCCGCGTCAGCTCGTCCGCGAGGGGGACGGCGGCGTCCACCCCTCGCTCCCACTCCTCGATCCCGGCCAGCCACGCCCCGTTGACCTGCCGCAACGCCGCCACCAGCAGATCGTCCAACGAGGCGAAGTGGTACGTCGTGGACCCCAGCGGTACGTCCGCCTCGGCCGCCACCGCCCGGTGGCTGAGCCCGGCGATGCCCCGCTCGCCCACCACGCGGATCGCCGCGTCGATGATCCGCTGCGGCCGTTCCGGGTCGTAACGGCGCGGCATCAGTGCGCCCCGCCCAGATTCAGCACGACGACCCCCGCGATCACGAGCACCACCCCGATGATCCGCGCGGCGGTCGCCGCCTCCCCCAGGAACACCATCCCGATCGCCGCGACAACGGCCGTCCCGGCCCCCGACCAGATCGCGTACGCCGTACCGACGTCCATCGTCTTCAAGGTCTTCGCGAGCAGCACGAACGCGACGACATACCCCAGCACGGTCCCCAGCGAGGGCCACAGCTTGCTGAAACCGTCGCTGTACTTCATCGCGGTCGTCGCGAGGATCTCGGAGGCAATAGCTCCGGCAAGCGTCAGGTACACCATACGTACGAGCGTACACAACGTTGCGTACGCCCGTACGTAACGCTGCGCTCGGCGATCACCCCGACCTCAATCCAGCAACGACTTCTTCGGTCGCAGCACGCAGAACTCGTTCCCCTCGGGGTCCGCCAGCACCACCCACGACACGTCGTCCCCCTGACCCACATCCGCCCGACGCGCCCCGAGCCCGATGATCCGCTCGACCTCGGCGGCCTGATCGTCGGGCGAGAGCTCGATGTGCAGCCGGTTCTTCCCCGCCTTGGCCTCCGGTACGGCGAGGAAGCCGATGCCCGGCAGCGCGTGCTCGTCGACCGCGATGATCACCTCCTCCTCGTCCTCGTACACGATGCGCCAGTCCAGCACCTGGGCCCAGAAGGAGGCGAGCCCCTTCAAGTCGTGCGCATCAATGGACAGTTGATACAGAGAAACGGCCATGCCCACCAGTGTGCCGGACAGCCCCGACGAACGACGCGAAGGCCGCGTCGGAGAAGACGAGCGCCGGGCCGTCCGGGATCTTCGAGTCCCGCACCAGGACTATCCCTGTCGCGCCATCCGCCACTTCAAGGCAGTTGCCCCCAGCGCCTCCGCTGTAGCTGGACTTGCGCCACCCCGCTGAGGAGCCGTCACCGTGGCCGTTCATGTTCGTAGTCCTCCGCAACTGCCCTGAGCAGGCCCAGCGACTCCTCGTGCGACCGCGCGTCGCCCAAGGCCCGATAGTAGGCCGCCTGACTGTCCAGAACTACTGTCGGTTCGTCGTGCAGCGTGCCGGAGTGCAGACCCTCCACGTAGGCGATGGGGGGCGCGTCGTCGAACCACATGAGCGTCACGCTGCTCTCCAACAGCGAGTGAGCACCAGCCGAGAACGGAAGAACGTGGAGACGAATGCGCTCTCGCTCCGCCAATTCGACAATGTGCCGCAACTGCGCGGCCATGACTTCGGGACCGCCGACTGGCCGCCGCACCACTGCCTCATCGAGAAGCACCCACAGCACGGGGGACACCTGGTCAGCCAGAATGCTGGCCCGTTCCAGGCGCGTGACAAGAAAGCCGTCACATTCCTCGGCGCTCTTCGGAGGGTAGTACGCCCGGAACACCGCCCGCGCGTACGCCTCCGTCTGCAACAAGCCCGGCACCAACGTAGCCCCGTACTCACGGATCACCGTGGCCTGTTGCTCGAACTCTGCCACCTGCTCGAAATACTCAGCCAGAGACCGGGCGTCCAACGTGGGCAAGAACCGCCCAAATACGCCCCCGGTGTTTAGCACCCGATCGAGGCGCCGCGCATCGTCCGGAGCCGGTTTCCGCCTGCCCGCCTCGATATGGGCGATGTGGGTGCGCGACATCACGGCGAGTTCACTGAGCTGTTCCTGAGTGAGGCCCGCTGCCTCGCGGCGCTCTCTCAGCTCTTGCCCATAAGCCGTACGGGATTTCGAGATGCGCTTACCGGCCATACGGGCAACTCCTCTGTGTGACCCGCTTTTTGTCACTCCTTGCCTACTGGCGAGCGTACTCGCGCGACTCCACTCTGTAAGCGGAAAATCCACCCCACCCCCTACGGAGGTACAGCGCGTGAGCAGCCGCTTCGAGAACATGTCTCCCGCCGAAACCGCCCGCGAAATCATGTGCGATCTCGGCGAGGCCGCGCGGGCCGTCGGCGTTCAGTTCCCCAGCCTGCGGCTGGACCCGCATCCGGTTGCCGGGCTCGGTTCGCCTATGCATCTCATCGACACCGGCCGTATCAACCTCACTACCGCCATGCAGATGACCGAGGTGTTCCGCGCGGCGCGCAAGTAGACAAGAAAAACGGCTGCGCCCGCCGGGAGAACCCGGCGGGCGCAGCCGAAACAGACGGGGAGAGTCCCGATCAGACGTTGAACCCCAGTGCCCGGAGCTGCTCACGTCCGTCGTCCGTGATCTTGTCCGGGCCCCACGGCGGCATCCAGACCCAGTTGATCTTCAACTCGTTGACGATGCCGTCCGTGGCGGACTTCGCCTGGTCCTCGATGACGTCGGTCAGCGGGCAGGCCGCCGAGGTGAGCGTCATGTCGATGGTGGCGATGTTCGCGTCGTCCACGTGGATGCCGTAGATCAGGCCCAGGTTGACGACGTCGATGCCCAGCTCGGGGTCGACGACGTCGTAGAGGGCCTCGCGGACCTCTTCCTCCGAGGCCGGCTTGGTGGTCACTGCGTTGTCGGTCATGCGGTTTTCGCCTCCTCGGAGAGGGCCTTGGCGGTGGCGTCCTTCCAAGCCATCCAGCTCAGCAGGGCGCACTTGACGCGGGCCGGGTACTTCGAGACGCCGGCGAACGCGACCGCGTCCTCCAGCACCTCTTCCATCGCGTCGTCCGGCTCCAGCTGGCCGCGGGACTGCATCAGCTCCAGGAAGGTTTCCTGGATCTTCTGCGCCTCGCCCAGCTCCTTGCCGACCAGCAGGTCGTTGAGCACGGACGCGCTGGCCTGGCTGATGGAGCAGCCCTGGCCCTCGTACGACACGTCTTCCACGGTCGCACCGTTGAGCCGTACGCGCAGCGTGATCTCGTCACCGCAGGTCGGGTTGACGTGGTGCACCTCGGCGTCGCCGTCCCGAAGACCGCGCCCGTGGGGGTGCTTGTAGTGGTCCAGGATGACGTCCTGGTACATGGAATCCAGCTTCACGGCTCAGTCAGTCCTCGTCCTCATCCGAAGAAGTTGCGGACGTGCTCCAGCCCCTCGACGAGGGCGTCGACCTCGGCCGGAGTGGAGTACAGATAGAAAGACGCTCGCGTGGTCGCGGGAATTCCGTAGCGCAGGCAGACCGGCCGCGCGCAGTGGTGGCCGACCCGGACCGCGATGCCCTGCTCGTCGAGCACCTGGCCCACGTCGTGGGGGTGGATGTCGCCGAGCGTGAAGGAGATCGTCGCGCCGCGGTCCTCGGCCGTGGAGGGGCCGATGATGCGCAGGTCGGGGACCTCCAGCAGCCGCTTGACGGCGTACTCGGTCATCGCGTGCTCGTGCGCGGCGATGTTCTCCATGCCGATCGAGGTGAGGTAGTCCACGGCCGCGCCGAGGCCGACGGCCTGCGCGATCGGGGGCGTGCCCGCCTCGAACTTGTGCGGCGCGGGGGCGTAGGTCGAGGAGTGCATGGACACCGTCTCGATCATTTCGCCGCCGCCGAGGAACGGGGGCAGGTCCTCCAGGAGTTCCTGGCGGCCCCACAGGACGCCGATACCCGTCGGGCCGCACATCTTGTGGCCGGTGAAGGCCACGAAGTCCGCCTGGAGCGCCTGGACGTCCAGCGGCATGTGCGGGGCTGCCTGCGAGGCGTCGATGCAGACCAGCGCGCCGACCTCCTGGGCGCGGCGGATGATCGCCTCGACCGGGTTGACGGTGCCCATGAGGTTGGAGACGAGCGTGAAGGAGACGATCTTCGTGCGGTCGGTGATGACCTCGTCGATCGTGTCCAGGTCGAGCCGGCCGTCGTCGGTCAGCCCGAACCACTTGAGCTTCGCGCCGGTGCGCTGCGAGAGCAGCTGCCACGGGACGATGTTGGAGTGGTGCTCCATCTCCGTGATGACGATCTCGGTGTCCTGGTCGACGCGGTACGGCTCGTCGGCCCAGCCGAGCATGTTCGCCACGAGGTTGAGCGACTCGGAGGCGTTCTTGGTGAAGATCACCTCGTCGCGGCTCGGCGCGTTGACGAACGCGGCGACCTTGTCGCGCGCGCCCTCGTACAGCGCCGTGGCCTCCTCGGCGAGCACGTGCACGCCGCGGTGGACGTTGGCGTTGTAGCGCTCGTAGTACCCGTTCAGTGCGTCGAGCACCTGGCGGGGCTTCTGGGAGGTCGCCGCGTTGTCCAGATACACGACCTTCTTCCCGTCGTGGATCCGTCGGTCCAGGATGGGGAAGTCCTTGCGGATCGCCTCTGTGTCGAGGAGGCCCGGCAGCTTTGTCACGCGGTTGCGCCACCCTTCACGTACGCCTCGTAGCCCTCGGCCTCCAGCTTGTCCGCCAGCTCCGGGCCGCCGGACTCGGCGATCCGGCCGTTGGCGAAGACGTGCACGTGGTCGGGCTTGATGTAGCGGAGGATCCGGGTGTAGTGGGTGATCAGCAGGGTGCCCACGTCACCGGACTCGCGGACGCGGTTGACGCCCTCGGAGACGATCCGCAGCGCGTCGACGTCCAGGCCGGAGTCGGTCTCGTCGAGGATCGCGATCTTCGGCTTGAGCAGCTCCAGCTGGAGGATCTCGTGGCGCTTCTTCTCACCGCCGGAGAAGCCCTCGTTGACGTTGCGCTCGGCGAAGGCCGGGTCCATGGACAGCCGCTCCATGGCCTCCTTGACCTCCTTGACCCACGTACGCAGCTTGGGGGCCTCGCCGCGGATGGCGGTGGCCGAGGTGCGCAGGAAGTTGGAGACCGAGACGCCGGGGACCTCGACCGGGTACTGCATGGCGAGGAAGACGCCGGCGCGGGCGCGCTCGTCGACGGACATCTCCAGGACGTCCTCGCCGTCGAGGGTGACGGTGCCGCCGGTGATCGTGTACTTGGGGTGACCCGCCAGCGAGTAGGCGAGGGTGGACTTGCCGGAGCCGTTGGGGCCCATGATGGCGTGCGTCTCGCCCTGCTTCACGGTCAGGTCGACGCCCTTCAGGATCTCGCGCGAGCCGTTCTCGGCTTCGACGGAGACGTGCAGGTCGTGGATCTCAAGCGTTGCCATGGGGACTCAGGACTCCTGGGTGACGGAGACGAGCACGGAAGCGTCCGGGCCCTCTCCTTCGATCTTTACGGGGTATACGGGGACGGGCTGCGTCGCGGGGAGGCCGGACGGCTTGCCGGTGCGCAGGTCGAAGCTGGAGCCGTGCAGCCAGCACTCGATCGCACAGTCCTCCACCTCGCCCTCGGACAGGGAGACGTTCGCGTGCGAGCAGATGTCGTTGATCGCGAACACCTCGCCCTCGGTACGGACGAGCGAGACCGGTACGCCGTCGAGTTCGACCCGCTTGGGGCTGTCCTCCTCCAGCTCGGACAGCCCGCAGGCACGTACGTAGGCCGGGCTCATGCCACGGACGCTTCCAGCTCGGCCTCGATCTTGGTGATCAGGCGCTCTTCCACGTCCGGCAGGCCGATCTGCTGGACGAGCTCGGCGAAGAAGCCGCGGACGACCAGGCGGCGGGCCTCGTCGGCCGGGATGCCGCGGGCCATCAGGTAGAACAGCTGCTCGTCGTCGAAGCGGCCGGTCGCCGAGGCGTGGCCGGCGCCGACGATCTCGCCGGTCTCGATCTCCAGGTTGGGCACCGAGTCGACCCGCGCGCCGTCGGTCAGCACGAGGTTGCGGTTCAGCTCGTAGGTGTCCGTGCCGGTGGCGGCGGCGCGGATGAGGACGTCGCCGATCCAGACGGCGTGCGCGTCCTGGCCCTGGAGGGCGCCCTTGTAGACGACGTTGGAGCGGCAGTTTGCCGCCTCGTGGTCGACGAAGAGACGGTGCTCCTGGTGCTGGCCGTTGTCGGTGAAGTACAGGCCGTAGAACTCGGCCTCGCCGCCGGTGGCGGCGTACGTCACGCGCGGGTGCAGCCGGACCAGGTCGCCGCCGAAGGTGACGACCACGGACTTGAACGAGGCGTCCCGGCCGACCAGCGCGTTGTGCTGGCCGACGTGGACGGCGGTGTCGTCCCAGTCCTGCACCGAGACGACGGTCAGCTTGGCGCCGTCGCCGATCAGGTAGTCGACGTTGGCGGCGAGCGTGGCGTCACCGGTGTGGTCGATGACGACGACGGCCTCGGCGAACGCGCCCAGCTCGACGACCTGGTGGCCGAAGGCCGTACCGCCCTCGCCGTGCACGGCGATGCGGATCGGCTCGGTCAGCACCGTGTCCTTGGGCACCGAGACGACCGATGCCTTCTCGAAGGAGCTGTACGCCTGGGCGGCGACCCGGTCGACCGGCTTGCCGGCCTTGCCGACGCGGGGGTCGGCGCGGTCGACGAGCTCGTGGGTGACGCCCTCGGGCGCCTTGATGTCGATCTTCAAGTCGGCGCCGGACGCGACGGCGGTGCCGTCGTGCAGGCCCTTCAAGCGCGCGAGGGGCGTGAAGCGCCACTCCTCCTCGCGGCCGTGCGGTACCGGGAAGTCGGCCACGTCGTAGGACGGCGGGGCGCTCATCCGGGTGGCGACGGTGGACTCGGCGGCCACCGCGATCGAACCGGTGGTCGTGGACCCCGCCGGGATTGTCTGAGCCTCAGCCATGGCTGTCGTCGTGCTCTCTTCCTCGTGAGAATTCAGTCGCTGCGTGCGGTGGCGTCAGCCGACCGCGCCTTCCATCTGCAGCTCGATCAGCCGGTTCAGCTCCAGCGCGTACTCCATCGGCAGCTCGCGGGCGATCGGCTCGACGAAGCCGCGCACGATCATCGCCATGGCCTCGTCCTCGGACAGGCCGCGCGCCATCAGGTAGAAGAGCTGGTCGTCGCTGACCTTGGAGACGGTCGCCTCGTGGCCCATGGACACGTCGTCCTCGCGGACGTCCACGTAGGGGTAGGTGTCCGAGCGGGAGATGGTGTCCACCAGCAGGGCGTCGCAGAGCACGTTGGACTTGGCGCCCTCGGCGCCCTCGCCGATCTCGATGAGACCGCGGTAGGACGTCCGGCCGCCGGCCCGCGCCACCGACTTGGAGACGATGTTGGACGAGGTGTGCGGGGCCATGTGGACCATCTTGGCGCCCGCGTCCTGGTGCTGGCCCTCGCCCGCGAAGGCGATGGACAGGGTCTCGCCCTTGGCGTGCTCGCCCATCAGGTAGACGGCCGGGTACTTCATCGTCACCTTGGAGCCGATGTTGCCGTCGACCCACTCCATGGTCGCGCCCTCGTAGGCGACGGCGCGCTTGGTGACCAGGTTGTAGACGTTGTTCGACCAGTTCTGGATCGTCGTGTAGCGGCAGCGGCCGCCCTTCTTGACGACGATCTCGACGACCGCGGAGTGCAGCGAGTCGGACTTGTAGATCGGGGCGGTGCAGCCCTCGACGTAGTGGACGTAGGCGTCCTCGTCGACGATGATCAGCGTCCGCTCGAACTGGCCCATGTTCTCGGTGTTGATCCGGAAGTAGGCCTGCAGCGGGATGTCCACGTGGACGCCCTTGGGCACGTAGATGAACGAGCCGCCGGACCACACCGCGCTGTTCAGCGAGGCGAACTTGTTGTCGCCGACCGGGATGACCGTGCCGAAGTACTCCTGGAACAGCTCCGGGTGCTCCTTGAGCGCCGTGTCGGTGTCCAGGAAGATCACGCCCTGCGCCTCCAGGTCCTCGCGGATCTGGTGGTAGACGACCTCGGACTCGTACTGCGCGGCGACACCGGCGACCAGGCGCTGCTTCTCCGCCTCCGGGATGCCGAGCTTGTCGTACGTGTTCTTGATGTCCTCGGGCAGGTCCTCCCAGGAGGCGGCCTGCTGCTCCGTGGAGCGCACGAAGTACTTGATGTTGTCGAAGTCGATGCCCGACAGGTCCGAGCCCCAGTTCGGCATGGGCTTCTTGCCGAAGAGCTTGAGGCCCTTGAGGCGGAGCTTGAGCATCCACTCGGGCTCGTTCTTCTTCGCCGAGATGTCGCGGACGACGTCCTCGGACAGGCCGCGCTTGGCGGAAGCGCCGGCCACGTCGGAGTCGGCCCAGCCGTATTCGTACGTGCCCAGGCCCTCAAGCTCAGGGTGAGCAGTCTCCGTGGGGAGAGTCATGCGGGGTTCCTCCCGGCCGTGCTTGCAGAAGCGTTGGTGGTCTTGGTGGTGCTGTGGGCGGTCTTGCCGGCCTCGCGGCCCTTGGGGACGAAGGTCGTGCAGACACCGTCGCCGTGGGCGATGGTGGCAAGACGTTGCACGTGGGTCCCCAGCAGGCGGGAGAAGACCTCGGTCTCCGCCTCGCACAGCTGCGGGAACTGCTCGGCGACGTGGGCGACCGGGCAGTGGTGCTGGCAGAGCTGCTCACCTAGCTGATGACTGGGCGCGCTGCGCGCCGTAGCAGCGTACCCGTCCGCGGTCAATGCCTCGGCAAGCGCCTGTGTGCGGCCCTCGGGGCGGGCGGCCTGGACGGCCGCGCGGTAGCTCTCGGCCAGCGCCGCGAACCGGGCGCGGGCGAACGCCGCGACCGCCGCCTCGCCCAGCTCGCCGCCGCCGGCGCTCTCCGCGATCCAGCGCAGCGCGTCGGCGGCGAGCTGGTCGTAGGACTGGTCGAAGGCGTCCCGGCCGCAGTCGGTGAGCGCGAAGACCTTGGCCGGGCGGCCGCGGGTGCGCGCGCCGTAGACGCGCTTCTCGCGGGGCTCGACGACGTTCTCCGCGACGAGGGTGTCGAGGTGGCGGCGGACGGCCGCCTGGGTGAGCTCCAGCCGCAGGGCCAGCTCGGCCGCGGTGGACGGACCGTGGTCGAGGATGGAGCGCGCGACGCGGTTGCGCGTGCCCTGCTGCTCGTCGTGGGCCGGGGCGGCGCCGGAGACGGCCCGCGCGGCCCTCGCGGGCGCGGGGCGGTCCGGCCCGCCGGCCGGGCGGGCCGCGGTGCCTTCCTGGTCCTCGCTCGCGTATTTCACAACGCCATTGTTGCGTAATTCCTCAAGCCGAGACAACCCTCGACCGGATCACGGACTGGTGGCCTCGATCACTTAGGGTCACCTAATTGGTGCGCCGCCCAGGGGGCGCGGGAAAGCGGCCACACCCTAACCGACCTGCGGTTTTTGGGGCGGCTGGCGTGTCCGACCGGTCCGGCGTGCGCCCGAAGCCGGAGCGGCGGAGATCCACGTCCCGCACGGAATCCCCGGACCACCGCGGTCCCCCCAGCCGAGGGAGTCCGTCCCTTTTCGCCCCCGCGCCCGCCGTACCCCGCGCGCTTCGTAGACTGCCGGTCATGCGCAGCGCCTCCTCCGGGGACACCCCCCGGGCCCCCGGCCGTCCGCCTGCCGTCGAAGTCACCGGCCTGGTCAAGCGGTACGGGACCAAGACCGCGGTCGACGGCCTCGACCTCAGGGTCGCGGCGGGCTCGGTGACCGCCGTCCTCGGCCCCAACGGCGCCGGGAAGACCACCACCGTCGAGATCTGCGAGGGCTACCGCCGCCCCGACGCGGGCACCGTCCGCGTCCTGGGCCTGGACCCGGTGGCCGACGCGGCGGCGCTACGCCCCCGTATCGGCGTCATGCTCCAGTCAGGGGGCGTCTACGCGGGCGCCCGTGCGGAGGAGATGCTGCGGCACACCGCGAGCCTGCACGCGCACCCCGTGGACGTGGACCTGCTCATCGACCGGCTGGGCCTGGGCAGCTGCGGCCGGACGAGCTACCGGCGGCTGTCCGGCGGGCAGCAGCAGCGGCTCGCGCTCGCCATGGCCGTCGTGGGCCGCCCAGAGCTGGTCTTCCTGGACGAGCCGACGGCCGGTCTCGACCCGCAGGCCCGGCACGCCACCTGGGACCTCGTGAGGGAACTGCGCGCCGACGGCGTCAGCACCGTACTGACCACCCACTTCATGGACGAGGCCGAGCAGCTCGCCGACGACGTCGCGATCGTCGACGGCGGCCGGGTGATCGCCCAGGGCAGCCCCGAGGAGCTGTGCAAGGGCGGCGCCGAGAACACCCTGCGCTTCACCGGCCGCCCCGGCCTCGACCTAGGCGCGCTCCTCAAGGCGCTGCCGGCGGAGAGCGCCGCGGCCGAGCTGACGCCCGGCACGTACCGGGTGACCGGGAAGATCGACCCGCAGCTGCTGGCGACCGTCGCCTCCTGGTGCGCGCAGCACGGCGTACTGCCGGACGCCATCGCGGTCGAGCGGCACACCCTGGAGGAC
Source organism: Streptomyces sp. NPDC017056 (assembly GCF_044332485.1). Taxonomy (NCBI): domain Bacteria; kingdom Bacillati; phylum Actinomycetota; class Actinomycetes; order Kitasatosporales; family Streptomycetaceae; genus Streptomyces; species Streptomyces sp. NPDC017056. Next base: position 66,501 of record NZ_JBIRPD010000013.1, read on the forward strand.
GTCTTCCTCGAACTGACCGGCAAGGAGCTGCGTTCATGACCGCCACCGGCACGACGGACCGGGCCGGCGCCGCCGGCACCTTCGCCCCGCGGCCCGGCGCGGCGCCGCTCCCCCGGATGATCCGCGCGCAGGCCCTCCTCGAAACCAAGATGCTGCTGCGCAACGGCGAGCAGCTGCTGCTGACCGTCGTCATCCCGACGCTGCTGCTGGTGCTGTTCTCCGCCGTCGACATCGTCGACACGGGCGCGGGCAAGGCGGTCGACTTCCTCACCCCGGGCATCCTGGCGCTCGCCGTGATGTCCACCGCCTTCACCGGGCAGGCCATCGCCACCGGCTTCGAACGCCGCTACGGGGTCCTCAAGCGGCTGGCCGCCTCCCCGCTGCCCCGCTGGGCGCTGATGACGGCCAAGACCTGTTCGGTGCTGGTCACCGAGGTCCTCCAGATCGTGCTGCTGACGGTGATCGCGTTCGTGCTGGGCTGGTCCCCGCACGGCAACCCGCTGTCGGTGGTGCTGCTGCTGGTCCTGGGTACGGCGGCGTTCTCGGGCCTCGGCCTGCTGATGGCGGGCACGCTCAAGGCGGAGGCGACGCTGGCGGGGGCCAACCTCGTCTTCCTGCTGCTGCTGGTGGGCGGCGGGGTGATCGTGCCGCTCGACAAGTTCCCGGACGCGGCGCAGTCGGTGCTCGGGCTGCTGCCGATCTCCGCGCTCTCGGACGGCCTGCGGGACGTCCTCCAGCACGGCGCCGGCATGCCCTGGGGCGACCTCGGCATCCTCGCCGTGTGGGCGGTGCTCGGGCTGGGCGCCGCTGCCAAGTTCTTCCGCTGGGAGTAGCCGTGACCTGCGGTGACGCAAACGGCCCGCGCGTTGCCCACCCCCTCGTGAAACTTTGCACAAGCCGCCGCCTACGATGGCTGCGTGCCGAACACGTGGAACCCCTTTGAGCTGATCGCGCGCCGCTGGCAGCCGACCGCCGCCTTCGTACGGCGGGCCGCGCTGGCCACCGTCGTGATGTCCGTCGTCATCGTCGTGACCGGCGGCGCCGTCCGGCTCACCCAGTCCGGCCTGGGCTGCTCGACCTGGCCCAAGTGCACCCCGGACAGCCTGACGCCGACCTCCGCGATGGGCATCAACGGCCTCATCGAGTTCGGCAACCGGCTGCTGACGTACGTGCTGTGCGCGTTCATCGGCGTGTTCATCATCGCGGCCCGGGCGCGCGCGCCCCGGCGCCGCTCGCTCACCCGCCTCGGCTGGGCGATGTTCTGGATCGTCATGGGCAACGCCGTCTGGGGCGGCATCGTCGTCCTGACCGGCCTGAACCCGTACCTGGTCGCCGCGCACTTCCTCCTCACCACCGCCCTGCTCACGGTCTCCGTGCTGGCCTGGCGGCGCGCCGCCGAGGGCGACGAGGAGCCGCGCGACCTGGTCGCCCGGCCGGTGCGCCAGCTCGCCGGGCTGCTGGTCCTGGCGACCGGCGTGCTCACCGTCATCGGCACGGTCGTCACCGGCGCCGGCCCGCACGCGGGCGACGCCAAGAAGGTCCACCGCATCCCGGTGGACTGGCACGAGATCACCCAGCTGCACGTCGACTTCGTCTACATCGTCGTCGGCCTGTCCGTCGCCCTGTGGTTCACGCTGCGCGCCGTCAAGGCTCCGGCCGCGCCGCGCCGCATGATGCTGGAGCTGTTCGGCTGCATCGTGCTCCAGGGCGTCATCGGCTACATCCAGTACTTCGCGGGCCTGCCGGAGATCGTCGTCGGCCTGCACATGCTGGTCTCGACGCTGGTGTGGATCTGCGTGCTGCGGATCTACCTGGCGCTGCGCGACCGGGGTCCCGCGCCGGCCGGTGCGGGCGAGACGCCCGCTCCCGGGGCCGAGGTGCCCGCCCCCGCCGCGGAAGCCGCCGAGTCTCAGCCGGCCGCCGGCGCCTCCAGCCGGTAGACGCGGCGCGCGGTCCCGGACGTGATCATCTCGGTGATCCGCCGCGCGTCCGCCGCCGTGCACAGGCCCTCCTCGGCCCACTCCCCCACGACCCGCCCCACGGCCCGTACGAAGAACCGCGCACCGGTCACGTACAGCTCGGGCAGCGCCCGCGCCCCCGTGGAGAACAGCAGCTTGCCGAAGGGGGCCTGGGCGAGCGTCTCCTCGGGGCACGGCCCGGCGTCCGTGTAGACGTGCGGGTGGACCGCGGCCAGCTGCGCCGCGCGCCGGTGGTGCGGTGACCCGGTCAGCAGCACCAGGTCCGTACCGATCCCGGTGGTGGCCCGCAGGAAGCCCGCCAGCGGCCGGGGGTCGGCGCAGTGCAGCTGTACGGGCACGCCGGTGGCCACCGCGCTCCACAGCAGATGCCGCAGCAGCGCCGGGTCCGCCAGCCGCTCCCCGGGCCTGCGGCCGCCGAGCCACCGGTCGGCCGCGCGCCGCACCTCGCCGGCCTCGGGGGCGCGCCCCTCGCAGAAGGGGGCGCCGGAGGCGAAGGCGGTGGCCTCCTGGGCGGCCGCGTACACGGCCTCGGCCGTGTAGCCGATGAAGGAGTCGACGCTGCCGGAGGTGTCGGCGATCTGTTCGGCGAGCGGTTCGAGCCGTACGACCTCGTGGGCCCGGCCCCCGGCGGCGGCGGCCAGTTCACCGGCCGACGTCAGCTCGCTGGGCGCGCCGGTGTCCAGCAGGAACGTGCCGATGCCGGTGCCGCGCAGCAGCAGGCGGCTCGCGCGGTAGGCGCCCAGCTCCCGCCTGCGGGCCAGGTAGCGGGCGGGCGGGCAGTGCGCTTCCAGGCCCAGGAGCGGCGGGCACCAGCGGCGTACGCCGAGGCCGGTCCAGCTGTCGAAGAAGGTGGTGCCGGCGGGCGCCGGGCCGTGTCCGCCGGAGGCGGCGGCGAGGTGGGCCTCGAAGGCGCCGAGGCCCAGGTCACCGTGGAGCGCGCCGTGGCTGTACTGGTCCACGAGCGGCGGCAGCCCGTCCATCCGCTCCTCCTCGCCCGGGCGCCCGCGACGCCGAAAGCCCACCCGGCGCGGCACGGACGCCGCCCCTGATGGGCTCAACGGATGACGGGGCCGTCAGGTAGCGGGCCCGGCCGGGCATCGCGGGCCGTTCGAACGGACCGCTCCGGCCGCGGCCTCAGGTGTTGGCCGGGCCACCCACCTGGATGCCCGCCATCCGCGACCATTCGTACGGACCGGTGCGCACCTTGGCCGCCAGGTCGCCGTCGAACTCGTCGTGCAGTGCGACGCCCGCCCGCTCGGCCGCGGCCCGCGCGATGTCCCGTGTCTCGGCGACGAGGTTGCCCCACTGGCCGTCGGCGCCGACCAGCGCGATCCGGATGCTGCCGCGGGCGATGTGGGCGAGCTGGCCCTCGGCGCTGCCGCCGTGCGATGCGGCGAAGGCCGCGATCTCCTTGGCCAGCCGGGCGGTGCGCCGCTCGGCCCGCTTGTCCGCGCGGCCCCGGCCGGCCTGCTCCTCGACCTGCTCGTCCGCCGCGTCCGCCTGCTGAGTGTCTGCCATGGACAGGATGCTACCCGCCGGTAATCAGCGGGGGAAGAGCCGCCCTGGCGAGCCGTACGGGACGCCGCACACACGCCGCGGGCCCGCCACGAACGGATCGTGACGGGCCCGGCGCAAGCCTCGGCGAACGCGCGCCTACCGCAGGAACGGGTCCACGGCGACGGCGACGAACAGCAGCGACACATAGGAGATCGACCAGTGGAACAGCCGCATCTCCTTGAGCTTGGGGCCGGTGATCCCGGCCTTGGCGCGGGCCTGGAGGCCGTGCGCCTCCTTGAGCCAGAAGGCGCCGCAGAGCACCGCCACCACTGTGTAGAACCAGCCGGTGTAGCCCAGCGGCTGGAGCAGCAGCGAGACCAGCACCATCACCCAGCTGTAGGCGACGATCTGCCGCGCGACCGCCTTGTTGCCCGCGATGACCGGCAGCATCGGCACGCCGACCCGCTCGTAGTCGTCCTTGGCCTTCATCGACAGCGGCCAGTAGTGCGGCGGCGTCCAGAAGAAGATGACGAGGAAGAGGACGGCCGAGGCCCAGGAGACGGTGTTGGTGACCGCGGACCAGCCGATGAAGACCGGCATGCAGCCCGCGATGCCGCCCCAGACGATGTTCTGGGCGGTGCGCCGCTTGAGGATCATCGTGTAGACGACGACGTAGAAGAGCAGCGCGCCGAGCGAGAGCATCGCCGAGAGCGGGTTGACCAGGAACCAGAACCACGCGGTGGAGCCGACGGCCAGCGCGGTCGCGAAGACCAGGCACTCGCGGGGCGAGACCATGCCGGTCACCAGCGGCCGCTGCGAGGTGCGGTCCATCAGGGCGTCGATGTCGCGGTCGATGTACATGTTGTAGGCGGCGGCGCCGCCCGCGGAGAGGTAACCGCCGACGCAGGTGGCCAGCACCAGCCAGAGGTCGGGGACACCGCCGGCCGCCAGGAACATCACCGGGATCGTCGTCATCAGCAGCAGCTCGATGACGCGCGGCTTGGTGAGCGCCACGAACGCCTTGACACGGGCCCCGAACGGACGGTGACCTGAACCCTGCGGGCTCGCAGGGAGCACCCCGGCAGGACGGGATTCGACGGCCGTCACGCACACCCCTGGAAGTAACATCAGCGGCTTGCGCCGCGAAGATAAGGCCAGCAAGCGTTCCCGGCCGTGAAGACCCGGTTAAGGCTTGCGCGTACCACGCCACTTTAGACGTTGGCCATACGACGGCCTTCGCGGGGGTGGGGTCGTGTTGAGGAGGACCCCGGGGCTCTTCGTACGGTCCGGGCGCGCGCCGCGCCCTCGTCTTCCCGCGCGTCGCACCCCCGCCTTCCCGCGCGTCGCTCCCGCCGCTCCGCGCGCCGTTCACGCCGTTCGAGAGGCGAAGGCGGGCACCGCCCGGCAGTCTGGAGAGGTGGCCGTCCCGTCCGGGGCGGAATACCCGGCGCCCGGATTTGGTTGCCTAAGGCGTCGAGTTTCATCCAGGCGAGCCGTCGACGCTCCGTCGAAAAGACGCACGTACTTGCAGGGGTAGGCTCGACAACGCCCGGCGGACATACCGTCCCCGGCATTCGACATGTGGAGAGGAGCCCTGACTCAGGGTGAGCACCAAGCCGACCACCACAGATTTCGAGTGGACTGATCTGGACCAGCGGGCCGTCGATACCGTTCGCGTTCTGGCCATGGATTCCGTGCAGAAGGTCGGTAACGGCCATCCGGGTACCGCCATGAGCCTCGCGCCGGCCGCGTACGTCCTCTTCCAGAAGCTGATGCGGCACGACCCCGCCGACGCGAAGTGGACCGGCCGCGACCGGTTCGTCCTTTCCGCGGGCCACTCCAGCCTGACCCTCTACATCCAGCTCTACCTGGCCGGCTACGGCCTGGAGCTGGACGACCTCAAGTCCTTCCGCACCTGGGGCTCCAAGACCCCCGGCCACCCGGAGTACGGGCACACGGTCGGCGTGGAGACCACCACGGGACCGCTCGGCCAGGGTGTCGCCAACGCCGTGGGCATGGCCATGGCCGCCCGCTACGAGCGCGGCCTGTTCGACCCGGACGCGGCACCCGGCACCTCGCCGTTCGACCACACCATCTGGGTCATCGCCGGCGACGGCTGCCTCCAGGAGGGCGTGTCGGCCGAGGCGTCCTCGCTCGCCGGCCACCAGAAGCTCGGCAACCTCGTGATGCTGTGGGACGACAACCACATCTCCATCGAGGGCGACACCGAGACCGCGATCTCCGAAGACACCATCAAGCGCTACGAGGCGTACGGCTGGCACGTCCAGCGCGTCGAGCAGCTGCCCAGCGGCGACCTCGACCCGGTCGGCCTGGCCAAGGCCCTCAAGGCCGCCCAGGAGGAGACCGAGCGCCCCTCCTTCATCGCGGCCCGCTCGATCATCGCCTGGCCCGCCCCGAACGCCCAGAACACCGAGGCCGCGCACGGCTCCGCGCTGGGCGACGAAGAGGTCGCGGCCACCAAGAAGGTGCTGGGCTTCGACCCGGAGAAGTCCTTCGAGGTCTCCGACGAGGTGCTCGCGCACACCCGCGCCGCCTGGGAGCGCGGCAGCCAGGAGCACGCGAAGTGGGAGAAGTCCTTCGCCGCCTGGCGCTCCGCCAACCCCGAGCGCGCCGCCGACTTCGACCGCATCCAGGCGGGCGAGCTGCCGGACGGCTGGGAGAAGGCGCTGCCCGCCTTCGAGACCGGCAAGGGCGTCGCCACCCGCGCCGCCTCCGGCAAGATCCTCCAGGCGCTGGGCGCGGTCGTGCCCGAGCTGTGGGGCGGCTCCGCCGACCTCGCCGGCTCGAACAACACCACGATCGACAAGACCTCGTCGTTCCTGCCCGAGGGCAACCCGCTGCCCGAGGCCAGCCCGTACGGCCGCACGGTCCACTACGGCATCCGCGAGCACGCCATGGGCTCGACCATGAACGGCATCGCGCTGCACGGCAACACCCGCATCTACGGCGGCACCTTCCTGGTGTTCTCCGACTACATGCGCCCCGCCGTCCGCCTCGCCGCGCTCATGCAGCTGCCGGTGACCTACGTGTGGACGCACGACTCCATCGGCCTCGGCGAGGACGGCCCGACCCACCAGCCGGTCGAGCACCTGTCCGCGCTGCGCGCCATCCCGGGCCTGAACATCGTGCGCCCGGCCGACGCCAACGAGACCGCCACCGCCTGGGCCGAGATCCTGCGCCGCCACCAGAGCAAGCCGGCGCCGCACGGCCTCGCGCTCACCCGCCAGGGCGTGCCGACGTACGAGGCGAACCCGGCCGCGGCCAAGGGCGGCTACGTGCTGTTCGAGGCCGAGGGCGGCGAGCCCCAGGTCATCCTGATCGGCACTGGCTCCGAGGTGCAGCTCGCCGTGGAGGCCCGCGAGGCGCTCCAGGCCGAGGGCATCCCGACGCGCGTCGTCTCGATGCCGTCCGTCGAGTGGTTCGAAGAGCAGGACCAGGGGTACCGCGACAGCGTGCTGCTGCCGACGGTCAAGGCCCGGGTCGCGGTCGAGGCCGGCATCGGCCTGACCTGGCACCGCTACGTGGGCACGCAGGGCCGGATCGTCTCGCTGGAGCACTTCGGCGCCTCGGCGGACGCCAAGGTCCTCTTCCACGAGTTCGGCTTCACCGCCGACGCGGTCGCCACGGCGGCCAGGGAATCCCTCGCAGCGGCCACGCGCTGACGCCCGTACACCATCTAGTAGGAGATGCAATCCCCATGACAGACGCACTCAAGCGCCTCTCCGACGAAGGCGTCGCGATCTGGCTGGACGACCTGTCCCGCAAGCGGATCACGTCCGGCAACCTGGCCGAGCTGATCGACCAGCAGCACGTCGTCGGCGTCACCACCAACCCGTCGATCTTCCAGAAGGCGATCTCGCAGGGTGACGGTTACGACACCCAGCTCGCCGACCTGGCGGCCCGCGGGGTCACCGTCGAGGAAGCCATCCGCATGATCACGACGGCGGACGTCCGCGACGCCGCCGACATCCTGCGCCCGGTCTTCGACGCCACCGAAGGGCAGGACGGCCGGGTCTCCATCGAGGTCGACCCGCGCCTGGCGCACAACACCCGCGCCACCGTGGCCGAGGCCAAGCAGCTGGCCTGGCTGGTGGACCGCCCCAACGCGCTGATCAAGATCCCGGCCTCCAAGGCGGGCCTGCCGGCGATCACCGAGACGATCGCCCGCGGCATCAGCGTCAACGTCACGCTGATCTTCTCGCTGGAGCGCTACCGCGAGGTGATGGCCGCCTACCTGGAGGGCCTGGAGAAGGCCAAGGCCGCCGGCCTGGACCTGTCCAAGATCCACTCGGTGGCGTCCTTCTTCGTGTCCCGCGTGGACACCGAGATCGACAAGCGCCTGGACGGCATCGGCACCGACGAGGCCAAGGCCCTCAAGGGCAAGGCCGCGCTCGCCAACGCCCGGCTGGCCTACCAGGCGTACGAGGAGGTCTTCTCCTCGGACCGCTGGGCCGCCCTGGAGAAGGCGCACGCCAACAAGCAGCGCCCGCTGTGGGCCTCCACCGGCGTCAAGGACCCGGCGTACAAGGACACCCTGTACGTCGACGAGCTGGTCGCGCCGAACACGGTCAACACCATGCCGGAGGCCACCCTGGAGGCCACCGCCGACCACGGTGAGATCACCGGCGACACGGTGCGCGGCACCTACGAGCAGGCGCAGGCCGACATGGACGCGCTCGCCAAGATCGGGATCTCGTACGACGACGTCGTGCAGCTCCTGGAGGACGAGGGCGTCGAGAAGTTCGAGGCGTCCTGGAACGACCTGCTCAAGTCCACTGAGGCGGAGCTCAAGCGCCTCGCTCCTTCGGAGGGCTGACCAACTTGTCCAGCAGCAATCCGCTGCGTGACGCTGCAGACCGACGGCTCCCGCGTATCGCGGGGCCGTCGGGCCTGGTCATCTTCGGCGTCACGGGCGATTTGTCCCGTAAAAAGCTGATGCCCGCCGTTTACGACCTGGCCAACCGCGGCCTGCTGCCGCCGGGCTTCTCCCTCATCGGCTTCGCCCGCCGCGAGTGGGAACACCAGGACTTCGCACAGGAGGTGTACGAGGCAGTCAAGCAGCACTCCCGTACGCCGTTCCGCGAGGAGGTCTGGCAGCAGCTCGTGCAGGGCTGCCGGTTCGTCCAGGGCAACTTCGACGACGACGAAGCCTTCGAGACCCTCAAGACCACCATCGAGGAACTCGACAAGGCACAGGGCACCGGAGGCAACTTCGCCTTCTACCTGTCCGTACCGCCCAAGTTCTTCCCCAAGGTCGTCCAGCAGCTCAAGAAGCACGGGCTGGCCGACCAGAGCAAGGAATCCTGGCGCCGCGCGGTCATCGAGAAGCCCTTCGGCCACGACCTGGCGAGCGCCCAAGAGCTCAACCGGATCGTCCACGAGGTCTTCCCGCCGGAAGAGGTCTTCCGGATCGACCACTACCTCGGCAAGGAGACAGTCCAGAACATCCTGGCACTGCGCTTCGCCAACACCCTCTTCGAGCCGCTCTGGAACCGGTCCTACGTCGACCACATCCAGATCACCATGGCCGAGGACATCGGCATCGGCGGCCGCGCCGGCTACTACGACGGCATCGGCGCCGCCCGCGACGTCATCCAGAACCACCTGCTCCAGCTGCTCGCGCTGACCGCCATGGAGGAGCCCGCCTCCTTCGACGCGGACGCCCTGGTCGCCGAGAAGACCAAGGTGCTGGGCGCCGTACGGCTCCCCGCCGACCTCGGCAAGGAGACGGTCCGCGCCCAGTACACCGCCGGCTGGCAGGGCGGCGAGAAGGCCGTCGGCTACCTCGACGAAGAGGGCATCGACCCCCAGTCGAAGACCGACACCTACGCCGCGATCAAGCTGGAGGTGGACAACCGCCGCTGGGCGGGCGTCCCCTTCTACCTGCGGACCGGCAAGCGCCTGGGCCGCCGCGTCACGGAGATCGCGGTCGTCTTCCAGCGCGCGCCGCACTCCCCCTTCGACCACACCGCAACCGAGGAACTGGGGCAGAACGCCCTGGTCATCCGCGTCCAGCCGGACGAGGGCGTCACCATGCGGTTCGGCTCGAAGGTGCCCGGCACCTCCATGGAGGTCCGGGACGTCTCGATGGACTTCGCGTACGGCGAGTCCTTCACCGAGTCCAGCCCGGAGGCGTACGAGCGCCTGATCCTGGACGTACTGCTCGGTGACGCCAACCTCTTCCCGCGCGTCGAGGAGGTCGAGCAGTCCTGGCGGATCCTCGACCCGATCGAGGAGTACTGGGACAAGCACGGCAAGCCCGCGCAGTACCCGGCCGGGACCTGGGGGCCGGTCGAGGCGGACGAAATGCTCGCACGAGACGGACGGAGCTGGCGTCGGCCATGAAGATCGATCTGACGGAGACCACGGCCAGCAAGATCAACAAGGCGCTGGTCCAGGGCCGTCGTACCATCGGCACCCCCGCCATCGGCATGGTGCTCACCCTCGTCATCGTCACCGACGAGGAAAACGCCTACGACGCCCTCAAGGCCGCCAACGAAGCGTCCCGCGAACACCCCTCGCGCACCCTCGTCGTCATCAAGCGCGTCAGCCGGTCGCCCCGCGACCGCGCCAAGGCCCGCCTGGACGCCGAGGTCCGCGTCGGCGCGGACGCCGGCACCGGCGAGACCGTCGTCCTGCGGCTCTACGGCGAAGCCATCAACCACGCCCAGTCCGTGGTACTGCCGCTGCTGCTGCCGGACGCCCCGGTCGTCGTGTGGTGGCCGGTGAACGCCCCCTTGGACGCGGCCGGCGACCCACTCGGCGCGCTCGCCCAGCGGCGCGTCACCGACATGTACACCGCCGAGAACCCCATCAGGGAACTCGCCGAGCGCGCCGACGCGTACTCGCCCGGCGACACCGACCTCTCCTGGGCCCGCATCACGCCCTGGCGCTCCATGCTGGCCGCGGCACTGGACCAGCTCCCGTGCAAGGTCGCCGAGGTCGAGGTCGAGGGCGAGGAGTTCAACCCCAGCGTCGAACTCCTCGGCATGTGGCTCGCCGACCGGCTGAACGTACCGGTCCGGCGCCTGCTCTCGGCCGGCCCCGGCCTCACCGCCGTCCGCATGGAAACGGACTGCGGCCCCGTCGCACTGGACCGCGCGGACGGCTCGCTGGCCACGCTCTCCATGCAGGGCCAGCCCGACCGCAACGTCGCGCTCAAGCGGCGCGAGACCGCCGAACTGCTCGCCGAGGAACTGCGCCGGCTCGACCCGGACGACATCTACGCCTCCGCGCTCAAGTACGGCGTGGACCGGCTCGGCGAGCCGGAACGGGCACAGACGCCGCTGGCCGCGAAGGCGGCCGAGTCCTCCGACGAACCGGTGGCCGCGGAAGCGGGTGCCGCTGACGCGGCGGAGGCCAAGTCCGACGCCAAGCCCAAGGCCCCCGCCAAGAAGTCCGCCTCCAAGAAGGCGGCCTCGAAGGCGGCCTCCGAATGAGCGCGCCGCAGGTCGTCGTCCACCGCGACAAGGACCTGATGGCCAAGGCCGCGGCAGCCCGGCTGATCACGAAGATCGTGGACGCCCAGGCCGCCCGCGGCTCCGCCTCCGTCGTCCTGACGGGCGGCCGCAACGGCAACGGGCTGCTCGCGGCCCTCGCCGAGGCGCCCGCCCGGGACGCGGTGGACTGGGGCCGTCTGGACCTGTGGTGGGGCGACGAACGGTTCCTGCCGGACGGCGACCCGGAACGCAACTACACGCAGGCCCGCGAGGCCCTGCTCGACAGCGTTCCGGTGGACCCGGCCCGGGTACACGCGATGGCCCCGTCCAACGGCCCGTACGGCAACGACGCGGACGCCGCGGCGGAAGCGTACGCGGTCGAACTGGCCGCGGCCGCGGGACCCGAGGACCACGCTCCCGTCCCGTCCTTCGACGTCCTCCTGCTGGGTGTCGGCCCGGACACGCATGTCGCGTCGCTCTTCCCCGAGCTGCCGGCCGTCCGCGAGACGGAACGCCCGGTCGTCGCCGTCCACGGCGCGCCCAAGCCCCCGCCCACCCGCATCTCCCTGACCCTCCCCGCGATCCGCGCGGCACGGGAGGTCTGGCTGCTCGCGGCGGGCGAGGACAAGGCGAAGGCCGCGGCGATGGCGCTCTCCGGCGCCGGCGAGATCCAGGCCCCGGCAGCGGGCGCGTACGGCCGCAGCCGCACGCTGTGGCTGTTGGACGAGGCGGCTGCGTCGCAGCTGCCGCGGGGGTTGTATCCCCCGGCGTCGGCCTGACGCCGCCGTACAACGATCGGCCCCGTTCCCTACTGGGAGCGGGGCCGCTGTCGTATCTCATCCAGCCGCCGGAGCCCTTCCGCCGCCGGGTACGGGCCCGGCCCTACGGACTCCGTCCTACGGCCCGCCCCCTCCCGCCGGAATGACAGCCGACGGTCGGTGGGGCAGATGTCCCCCGCCACCGGCGCGACAGCCGAACACGTACGGGAAGGGCCGGGACCGTAGGACGGAGTCCGTAGGGCCCGGCCCTGCACCGACCACCACCGGGCCTCAGCCGGTCACGGCCTCCGCTCGCGCTCCTGGCGGACCATCGCGTTGGCGAGGTGGCCTGGGTCCTGGAGGTCGCCCACTGCCACACCCGACACGTCGGTGTCGTGCGTGTCGTACGTACCCAGGCCGTGTTCCTTGTCGCCCTGTACGACGGCAAGGTGACGGGCTGCCACCTCTCGCTGCTCGGCCTCCGGCCGGGCCTGGAGCCACTGGCGGTTGTCCGGGGTCAGCAGGTCCAGGAAGGCCCCGAGAGCGCCTTCCTCCGTCGCCATCAGCGGCCTCGCAGCGAACGGTACGTGGCGACCAGGGACCGCGTCGAGGCGTCCAGGCCCTCGACCTCCGAGCCCGCGGTCAGCGCGGGCTCGACCCGCTTGGCCAGGACCTTGCCCAGTTCCACGCCCCACTGGTCGAAGGAGTCGATGTTCCAGATCGCGCCCTGGACGAACACCTTGTGCTCGTACAGCGCGATCAGCTGGCCCAGTACGGACGGGCTCAGTTCCTTGGCCAGGATGGTGGTGCTGGGGCGGTTGCCCTTGAAGGTCTTGTGGGGGACCAGGTCCTCGGAGACGCCTTCGGCGCGTACCTCGTCGGGGGTCTTGCCGAAGGCCAGGGCCTGGCCCTGGGCGAAGAGGTTGGCCATGAGCAGGTCGTGCTGGGCCACCAGGCCGGGCTGGAGGTCTTCCACCGGGTTGGCGAAGCCGATGAAGTCCGCCGGGATCATCTTCGTGCCCTGGTGGAGCAGCTGGTAGTACGCGTGCTGGCCGTTCGTGCCGGGGGTGCCCCAGACGACGGGGCCGGTCTGCCAGTGGACCGGGTCGCCGTCGCGGGTCACGGACTTGCCGTTGGACTCCATGTCGAGCTGCTGGAGGTACGCCGTGAACTTGGACAGGTAGTGGCTGTACGGGAGCACCGCGTGCGACTGGGCGTCCCAGAAGTTGCCGTACCAGATGCCGAGCAGGCCGAGCAGGAGCGGGACGTTCTCTTCGGCGGGCGCGCAGCGGAAGTGCTCGTCGACGAGGTGGAAGCCGGCCAGCATCTCGCGGAACCGCTCCGGGCCGATCGCGATCATGAGCGAGAGGCCGATCGCGGAGTCGTAGGAGTAGCGGCCGCCGACCCAGTCCCAGAACTCGAACATGTTGTCGGTGTCGATGCCGAAGTCGGCGACCTTCTCGGCGTTGGTCGACAGTGCGACGAAGTGCTTGGCCACGGCCTCTTCGCCGGCGCGCAGGCCGGTCAGGAGCCAGTTGCGGGCGGAGGTGGCGTTGGTGATCGTCTCGATGGTGGTGAAGGTCTTCGAGGCGACGATGAAGAGGGTTTCCGCGGGGTCGAGGTCGCGGACGGCCTCGTGCAGGTCCGCGCCGTCCACGTTGGAGACGAAGCGGAACTGCATGTCGCGGTCGGTGTAGGCGCGCAGCGCCTCGTACGCCATCGCCGGGCCGAGGTCGGAGCCGCCGATACCGATGTTGACGACCGTTTTGATGCGCTTTCCGGTGTGGCCCTTCCACTCGCCCGAGCGCACCCGGTCGGTGAAGATCTGCATCTTGCGCAGTACGGAGTGCACGGCGGGGGCGACGTTCTCGCCGTCGACCTCGATGGTGGCGGATTCGGGGGCGCGCAGCGCGGTGTGCAGCACGGCCCGGTTCTCGGTGACGTTGATCTTTTCGCCGCGGAACATCGCGTCCCGCAGTTCCGCCACGCCGGTCGCCGCGGCGAGGTCGCGCAGCAGGCGCAGTGTCTCGTCGGTGACCAGGTGCTTGGAGTAGTCCAGGTGCAGGTCGCCGACCTGGAGGGTGTAGCGGTCGGCGCGGCCCGGGTCCTGGTCGAACAGTTCGCGCAGGTGCACCTCCCCGAGCTGCTCCCGGTGCTTGTTCAGCGCGGTCCACTCAGGCATCTGGTCGAGCCTGCTGCGGCCTTCTGCGTTCATCTCGGACATCAGCCTTCTTCTTCTCGTACCGGCCCCGCCATCCTCCAACCTAATTGATCAGGGTGCGGGATGAGGTGTCCCCCCGCTGTCGGCCGCCCCGGCGAACCGTTTCAGCACCTCTCGCCGGTACCCGGCCGGCAGGCCGGATACGCGGACGGCCCGGCCGGGAGGGCGGTTTCCCTCCGGCCGGGCCGGTCGTCACATGTGCTGGTCCGTCAGATCTCTCCGCGCAGCTTGGCGAGCGCCTCCGCGAGGATCGCCTCGCCGTCGGCGTCGCTGCGGCGCTCCCGGACGTACGCGAGGTGTGTCTTGTACGGTTCGGTGCGCGGCGGGTCCGGCGGGTTGTCCCGGTCCTTGCCTGCCGGGAAGCCGCAGCGCGGGCAGTCCCAGGTGTCCGGAATCTGCGCGTCGCCGGCGAAGCTGGGCTGAGTCTCGTGCCCGTTCGAGCACCAGAAGGAGATGCGGATGCGCGGCGCGGACTCGCCTCGCTCGGCCTCCCCCATCGGCCCCGCCCCGACCCGACTTCCTCGGATCGCGTTGCCACTTGCCACGGTTGTAACTCCCTGCGTAATGGTGCTGCGAAGCATCGAACAGCAGCTGCGCTGCGAGGCGCCCCAGTCTACGTAAGGCCCAACGCGCGTCCAGTGACAGGAGTTACTACACCCCCGCCGAGGACGCCGCCCTCATGATAGGCCGCGTCCTCGACAGTGCGTCAGCTGTCCAGCTTCATCAGGACGCCGAGTACGACGATGCAGGCGAACCAGAGCAGGGCGATCACGATGGTGATGCGGTCCAGGTTCCGCTCGGCGACGGAGGATCCGCCGACCGAGGACTGCATGCCGCCACCGAACATGTCGGACAGGCCGCCGCCCTTCCCCTTGTGCATGAGCACCAGCATCATCAGCAGCAGGCTGAACACGATGAGGGCTACCGAGAACCCGATGACCACGGCTGGACCAACTCTCTAGGACTGGCGGACGGGACGTACCGAAGAAGATCGAATGGTACGGGGCCGGGCGGTGCGCGGCACCGGGCCCGGCCCCGACAGGGTACGACGGGCCGGGCCCGTCGTCATAGCTGCTACTGGTCGCGGAAGCGGACGATCTTGACGAACTCGTCCACGTCCAGCGCCGCACCGCCGACCAGGGCGCCGTCCACGTCCGGCTGCGCCATGATCGCGGCGACGTTGCCGGACTTGACCGAGCCGCCGTACTGGATGCGGACCTTGTCGGCCAGCTCCTGGCTGTACAGCTCGGCGAGGCGGCCGCGGATCGCGCCGCAGACCTCCTGCGCGTCCTCGGGCGTGGCGACCTCGCCGGTGCCGATGGCCCACACCGGCTCGTAGGCGATGACGATCGTCTCGGCCTGCTCGGCCGGTACGTCCTTGAGGCCGCCGTCGACCTGGGCGAGGGTGTGCGCGACCTGGTTGCCGGCCTTGCGGACGTCCAGGCCCTCGCCGACGCACAGGATCGGCGTGATGCCGTGCTTGAAGGCGGCCTTGACCTTGGCGTTGCAGATCTCTTCGTTCTCGCCGTGGTACTGGCGGCGCTCGCTGTGGCCGACGGCCACGTAGCTGCACTTGAGCTTGGCGAGCATGCCGCCGGAGATCTCGCCGGTGTACGCGCCGGAGTCGTGCGCCGAGAGGTCCTGGGCGCCGTACTTGATCTTGAGCTTGTCGCCGTCGACCAGCGTCTGCACCGAGCGGAGGTCGGTGAAGGGCGGCAGGACCGCGACCTCGGTGGCCTCGTAGTCCTTGTCGGCGAGCGCGAAGGCGAGCTTCTGGACGTGCGCGATGGCCTCAAGGTGGTTGAGGTTCATCTTCCAGTTGCCCGCCATCAGCGGGGTACGGTCAGTCACGGTTCTTCAGTCCTCCAGAGCGGCGAGGCCGGGGAGCGTCTTGCCTTCGAGGTATTCGAGGCTGGCGCCGCCACCGGTCGAAATGTGGCCGAAAGCATTCTCGTCGAAGCCGAGCGAGCGCACGGCGGCGGCCGAGTCGCCGCCGCCGACGACGGTGAAGCCGTCGCAGTTCAGCAGGGCCCGCGCGATGGCGGTGGTGCCACCGGCGAAGTCCGGGTGCTCGGCGACGCCGACCGGGCCGTTCCAGAAGACGGTCTCGGCGTCGGCGATCTTCGAGGCGAACAGCTCGCGGGTCTTCGGGCCGATGTCCAGACCCTCCTTGTCGGAGGGGATGCTGTCGGCGTCGACCGTGACGAAGTCGGCCGGGGCCTTCGTCTTGAGGTCGGGGAAGTCGGCCGAGGCCAGGATGTCGACCGGCAGGACCAGCTCGACGCCGTTCTTCTCGGCCCGCTCCATGTACTCGGTGACGGTCGGGATCTGGTCCTCCTGGAGGAGGGAGATGCCGACCTCGTAGCCCTTGGCCTTCAAGAAGGTGTACGCCATACCGCCACCGATCAGCAGACGGTCGGCCTTGCCGAGCAGCTCGTCGATGACGGCGAGCTTGTCGGAGACCTTGGCGCCGCCGAGCACCACCACGTAGGGGCGCTTGACGTCCTCGGTGAGCTTCTTGAGGACGGTGACCTCGGCGGCGATCAGGTCGCCAGCGGCGTGCGGCAGGCGGGCCGGCAGGTCGTAGACGGAGGCGTGCTTGCGGTGCACGGCGCCGAAGCCGTCGCCGACGTACACGTCCGCCAGGGCCGCGAGCCGGTCCGCGAAGGCGCCGCGCTCGGCGTCGTCCTTGCTGGTCTCGCCCGGGTTGAAGCGCAGGTTCTCCAGGACGGCGACCTCGCCCTCGCCGAGCCCGTCGACCACCGAGCGGGCGGACTCGCCGACCGTGTCGGTGGCGAACGCGACGTCGCGGCCGATCAGCTCACCCAGCCGCTCGGCGGCGGGGCGCAGCGAGAAGGCCGGGTCCGGGGCGCCCTTGGGGCGGCCCAGGTGGGAGGCGACGATCACCTTGGCGCCGAGCTGGGCCAGCTTGGCGATCGTCGGCTGGACGGCGCGGATGCGGCCGTCGTCGGTGATGGTGGTGCCGTCCAGCGGCACATTGAGGTCGGCGCGGACGAAGACCCGCTTGCCGGACAGCCCGTCCCGGGCGAGATCGTCGATCGTCTTCATGCGAAGTGACTCCGTTGCGTAGGTCGGTCATGGGAGGGGGCCCGTACGGCGCTTCGGTGCGCCCTACGAGCCCCTTCCGCACATCTACGTGCCCTGGCCTTGGTGAGGCAGGTGTCAGAGCTGGCCACCGACGAAGGTGGTCAGGTCAACCAGACGGTTGGAGTAGCCCCACTCGTTGTCGTACCAGCCGATGACCTTGACGCTCTTGCCCTGCGCCATCGTCAGGGAGGAGTCGAAGGTGCAGGAGGCCGGCCAGTTGACGATGTCCGAGGAGACGATCGGGTCCTCGGTGTACTCCAGGATGCCCTTGAGCTGGCCCTCGGACGCCTTCTGGAACGCGGCGTTGATCTCGTCCTTGGTGACCTCGCGCTCCAGCTCGATGACCAGGTCGGTCACGGAGCCGGTGGGGACCGGGACGCGCATGGCGATGCCGTCCAGCTTGCCCTCCAGCTGCGGGAGGACCAGCGCGGTGGCCTTGGCGGCACCGGTCGTGGTCGGGATGATGTTCTCCGCGGCGGCGCGGGCACGGCGCAGGTCCGAGTGCGGGAAGTCCAGGATGCGCTGGTCGTTGGTGTACGCGTGCACCGTGGTCATCAGGCCCTTGACGATGCCGAAGTTCTCGTCGAGAACCTTGGCCATCGGCGCCACGCAGTTGGTGGTGCAGGAGGCGTTGGAGATGACGTGGTGGTTGGCCGCGTCGTACTTGTCCTGGTTGACGCCCATCACGATGGTGATGTCCTCGCCCTTGGCGGGCGCGGAGATCAGGACCTTCTTGGCACCGGCCTGGATGTGCTTCTCGGCGTCGGCCTTCTTGGTGAAGATGCCGGTCGACTCGATGACGATGTCGGCGCCCAGCTCGCCCCAGGGGAGGGCCGCCGGGTCGCGCTCGGCCATCGTCTTGAAGGTCTGGTTACCGACCGTGATGGTGTCGTCGGTGTGGCTGACGTCGTGCTTCAGGCGACCCAGGATGGTGTCGTACTTCAGCAGGTGAACCAGGGTGGCGTTGTCGGTCAGGTCGTTGACACCGACGATCTCGATGTCCGCGCCCTGCTCCAGGAGCGCGCGGAAGTAGTTGCGACCAATGCGGCCGAATCCGTTGATGCCTACGCGGATCGTCACGAACCGATCTCCTCGTTGGTGCGCCGGTGCAGTACCGGCGAGCTGTATGGGATGTCCCCGACCGCCTCCGACCCTACCCCCAATACGAGACGTACGTGACATTGACAGGGGCGCCCCACGCCCACTCGCGGGGGCATGGGACGCCTGTTCGCCGAGAGAGGACGCGGTGGATCAGCCGTCGAGGGCGCGGAGCGCCGCCCCGGCCAGTTCGGACCGTTGTGCGGCGTTCTGTACGTGCTCCAGGCCGAAGCCCAGCAGGACGGTGTTACGGGTGGTCACCGCGGCCGCGGCCCGGAACAGCTCCTTGGAGCGGGCCCAGTCGGCGGTGGCGGCGGGGCTGCCGGCGGGCGGTCCGGGGACCGCCCAGGGGCCGAGGGAGGTCTCGAAGCCCTCCACGGGCTCGCCGCCGGTGGCGGTGGCGAGCCGGGCGTTGTCCACGAAGACGCCGCGGCCGCCGGTGCTCGGGTCGGTGACGTAGGAGAGGGCCAGCTCGACCCGCTGCCCGGCGTAGGCGGACAGGTCGACGGAGACGGCACGCCACCCGTCCGAGGAGCCCGTGAAGCGGTTCCAGGAACCCGTGGTGCCGGTGTTGCGGCACTCGGTGCCGGTGCGGGTCAGGTAGTGCCGGAGGAAGGGGTGGGCCGTCATGTAGTAGCCCTGGCCGCACTCGGCGGGTACGTCGGTGCCGGTGCCGCCGTTGGCGTCGGGCAGCGTCGTCCAGTCGTCCTTGCCCACGGTGTGCGCCTCGATGACGGCGTTGTCGAAGCCCGCCTCGGTGTCGTGGCTGAGCATGAACTGCAGGGCGGGCCTGTCACCCGCCGTCACGCCGGTCAGGTCGATGGTGCGGGCCAGCCGCATCCAGGAGTTGTCCTGGTGCTTGGCGGCGGCGAACCAGTCGCCCTCGTACGGCTGGAAGGGGGTCCGCGCGCCCGGGTACTCGCCGGCCGCGGCGCTGGCGAACTGGGGGAAGGTGGCCGGCGGCAGTTCGTCCGAGGTGACCGTGTGGACGCCGGCGGCGTTCAGCGGGTTGCCCGCCGCGTCACCCAGCTTGGCTTCCGTGTCGGCCAGCTTGCCGGCGCCCTTGAAGGCGGGCGGGGACTTGAGGGAGATCCGGCTGCCGGCGCCCAGGTAGTACTGGCTGAAGTCGTCGGTCAGGGCGCGGCCGACCACGGAGCTGCCGCCCGCCTGCTCACCGGCGGTGAGCAGCTTGCCGCCCTCGTTGAGGTAGTCGCGTACGGCCAGCAGGGTGGCGCCGCCCGGCCGGCCCGCCCCGGTGTACCAGACGACGTTCTCGAAGTGGCTCAGCACGCCGAGCGCGTCCGGGGCACCCAGCTTGGCGACGTCCCAGACCGCGGCGCGGTGGCCGTTGTCGGCGAGCGCCTCGGTGTACGCGGCGGTGTGCTGCGCGGGCGCGGTGCCGCCCTCCTCGGCGAGCACGAGGGTGTCGGCGCGCGGCCGCTCGGCGACGGTGTAGGTGAAGGGTTCGCTGCGGGTGGCCTTGCCGTCGCGGGTGCGGCCGGAGAACCAGACCTCGACCTTGTCGCCCGGATCGGCGCCCTCGACGGAGGCGCGGTACTGGTCGAAGTGGATGTTGTCCTCGCCGCCGTACGTCTCGCCGCCCTTCCAGGCCGCCAGTTCCTCGGTGTGCCTGCGGCCGCCGTTGACGCGGTAGTTGAGCTCCTTGTCGCGTACGGACTTGCGTGCGGTGACGGCGACTTCCTGGTCCTCGCCGCGGGCGTAGGAGGTGGCGAAGGCGTGCGGGGTGAAGTCGGGCGCCTTCAAACCCACGGCCGAGACGGGCTGGTCGGGGCGCTTGGCGCTCTCGGCGACGGAGAGCGCGAAGGGGATGTTCTTCTCGAACTCCGCCTGGATCAGCTTCTCGGAGTCGGGGAAGGTGAAGATGGACTGGCAGTCGGCGGCGTTCCACTCGTCGTTCGGGTCGGCGTTGGAGGCCGTCTGACAGGTCGACATCTCCGGGGTGAACATGGGGATGCCGTTGACGTTGCCCGCGTGGCCGTCCGCCTCGCCGTTGGTCGTGTACAGCTCGGAGGAGACCTGCGGGCGGTAGCCGGGGACCGCCGGCTTCTCGGGCGTGCCGGCCAGCGCCCGGTAGAGGACGTCGTCCGGGGTGGGCGTGGCCACCTGCCAGCCGACGCCGTACAGGATCAACTCGGCGGCGGAGTGGTAGTTGATGGCGTACCGGAAGCCGATGCGCTTCTCGAAGGCGTCCAGCGCCTTGGTCTCCGGTTCGGAGGCGGCGGACGGGCCGCGGTAGGTCTCGCTCGCCGGGCTGGGGGACGAACCCTCGTTGTCGTAGCCCCACTTGTAGGGGAAGTTGCGGTTGAGGTCGACGCCGTCGCCGGGAGTGATCTTGCCGTCGCCGTTGTTGTCGCGCAGGTTCTTGCGCCACAGCCGGTTCTTCGGGTCCTCGAAGGTGTAGTCGTAGCCGTCCGGGTTGGCGGAGAGCACGAACCACAGCTCGGTGGTGTCGAGGATCTTGGTCAGGCGCGGGTCCTTGCCGTACCCCGCCAGGTAGTACTGCATCAGCCGGCGGGTCATCTCCGGAGTGATCCACTCCCGCGCGTGCTGGTTGGACAGGTACAGCACCGCGGGCTTGGCGCCGTCCTCGGTGGTGTCGGCGTTCTTGGTGAGTTTCAGGGCCATGATGTCGCGGCCCTTGACGGTCTTGCCGATGCTGACGACCTTCGCGAGGTTCCGGTGGAACCGCGCGGTGTCGATCATCTCCTTCATCAGCCCGTTGGCACCCAGGTACGGGCGGAACACCCGGTCGCCCTGGGCCTTGAGCTTGCGCTGCGTCTCCGCCGAGACCGTCTTGCGGGCCAGCTCGACCCCCTGCTTGCGCAGCCCGGCCGCCTGCTCGCCGGAGAGGTACAGCTCGACCTCCGCCTTGCCGGTCTTCGGCACCTGCGCGCTCAGCTCGTGGCCGTCCGCTCCCGCTTTGAGCAGCAGCGGCACCTGCGCCTGGGTGACCTCGGCGGTCCAGGTCCCGATGGCGTCCCGCCCGCCGCCGTCGTCCGCCTGGGCCTGTGCCTGTGCCTGTGCGGCGGGCACCGCGGCCAGCCCTCCCAGCAGCAACGATGCCGCCGCGAGTAAGGATCTTGCCTTGCGTCTCATGAGCCCCCCTTGCCGTCGTCCATCTCGTGAATGGGCAGACGCCAGACTCGTCACGCTGCATGATCATGTCAATACAGACTGTGGCCAAAAGCGGGTGCGGGTGGGACGCGAGTGCGGGCGGGCTTGCGTACGGCTCACAGGAAGTGGCCGTTCGCCAGGTACGGCGCCGGGGCCGGCATCCCGCGGACGGCGATGTAACCCTCCTGGCCGATGGCGAGCCCGGCGGCGAGGCCGACGTCGATCGCCCATTCGTTGGGTGTGGTGATGCAGTTGACGCGGGTGTCCCCGTACGACGCGGCCAGGGCTTCCCACAACAGCCGCTTCGCGGTGTCGGCCCGCCCGGCGGCCAGCAGCACGGCGCGCCCCCGGTCGTCGATGTACACGTACCCCGGCCGGAACCGGTCGCGGGTGACGACCAGCCGGTGGCCGCCGAGCAGGAAACCGTGGTCGGGGCCGTGTCCGGCGCCGCGCAGGTCCCGGTCCAGCCGGTCCATCCACGCGAAATCGTCCGCCCCGCCCTCCCGCAGGCCGTCCACCGCGGGGAGGGCGGAGCGGTCCACGGTGCCCACCATCTGCATCTGCGGGTGGAGCGAGAAGCCGGCGAGGCGGTACCGGCGGGTGGCGCCGGGGTGGACGCTGGAGGAGAAGATGCCGGGACGCCCGTCGGCGTGCGCGAGGACGGCGTCCAGCAGGCGCTTGCCGATGCCCCGGCCCTGGTGGCCGGGCAGCACGCCGTACGTGGCGAGGTACCAGAGGCTGTCGCGGTTCTGGGAGACCGCGAAGCCCGCCACCCGGTCCGCGCCCGTCTCCGTATCGGCATCCACCGCGACCCAGCAGCCGCCCGGATCGACGTCCCGGTAGTAGCGCATCCGCTCGATCCAGCGCTCGGCGTCGGCGGCGGGCCGCAGCTCGGGCTCCGGGTCGCAGGCCCTGCGGGCGAGCTGATCCGCGTCGAGGAACGTCAGCGCCGAGGCCCGCTCCGCCGACGCGAGATCGTCCGCCCCCATCGGTCTGATCCGCAATGCGTCCATTTGCCAGAGGCTAGGGGGCGGCCGGGGTGGGCCGCACATGGCTTTCCGGCCCCTGGACGCCTGGTCCCCTCGGGGCGTCCGGTACTGGGCGCGGGTGGGGGGACGCCTGCCCCACCGGCCGTCGAAACCCCCGGTACGGCGATGGCGCGGGACCGGCCCCTACGGACTTCGTCCTACGGTCCCGATCCCTCCCGTACGTGTTCGGCTTGCGCGGCGCGGGCGGGAAGGCGCCTACCCCCATCGGCCGTACGTCGCCGTACGGCGGGAGGGGGTGGGCCGCAGGACGGAGTCCGGAGTTCCGGCCCCGTGTGCGGGTACAGCGAGCGCCGCCCGCACGGGCAGTAAGTCGGCCACGGCGGACGGCCCACCACCGGCCGCCGAAACCCCGCGGCGCGAGCCTTTAGCCGACCATCCCGTCCGCCATCTCCTCCGACAGGTTCGACTCCGTGCCGGGGATGCCCAGGTCCTGGGCGCGCTTGTCGGCCATGGCCAGCAGGCGGCGGATGCGGCCGGCGACCGCGTCCTTGGTCAGGGGCGGGTCGGCGAGGGCGCCCAGCTCTTCGAGGGACGCCTGCTTGTGGTCCATGCGCAGGCGGCCCGCGGCCGCCAGGTGCTCGGGGACCTCCTCGCCGAGGATCTCCAAGGCGCGCTGGACCCGGGCGCCCGCGGCGACCGCGGCACGCGCCGAGCGGCGCAGGTTGGCGTCGTCGAAGTTGGCGAGGCGGTTGGCCGTGGCGCGGACCTCGCGGCGCATCCGCCGCTCCTCCCAGGCCAGTACGGATTCGTGGGCACCCAGGCGCGTCAACAGCGCGCCGATCGCATCACCGTCACGGACGACGACGCGGTCCACACCGCGCACCTCGCGGGCCTTGGCGCCGATGCCGAGCCGGCGGGCGGCGCCCACCAGCGCGAGGGCCGCCTCGGGCCCCGGGCAGGTGACCTCCAGGGAAGAGGAGCGGCCGGGCTCGGTGAGCGAGCCGTGGGCGAGGAAGGCCCCGCGCCAGGCCGCCTCGGCGTCGCAGGTGGCCCCGGAGACGACCTGCGGGGGCAGGCCGCGGATGGGCCGGCCGCGGCCGTCGACCAGGCCGGTCTGGCGGGCGAGCTGGTCGCCGCCGGCGACGACCCGTACGACGTAGCGGCTGCCGCGCCGCAGCCCGCCGGGGGCCATCACCACCAGGTCCGAGGAGTGGCCGAAAATCTCCAGGATGTCCTTGCGCAGCCGCCGGGCCGCGATGCCCGTGTCCAGCTCCGCCTCGATCACGATGCGTCCGCTGACCAGGTGCAGACCACCCGCGAACCGCAGGATCGACGAGACCTCCGACTTCCGGCAGCAGGTCCGGGTGACGGGGAGCCGGGAGATTTCGTCCTTCACCGCTGCCGTCATCGCCATGGGCCGATCCTTCCATGCATCCGAAAAATACGGTCGTACGCGGCGGCCAGCAGCTCCGGGTCGTGCCGGGCGGCACCCTTGTGGGGCTCCGCCATGCCGCAGGGGCTGCCGGGCGCGGCGACCGCCGCCAGCTCGACCTCGCTGCCGACGAGCTGCTTGGCAGCGACGGTCAGGCTTTCGGTGTCGGGCACGGCGGCCTTGTCGGCCAGCACCACGTCGAAGGCGAGTTTAGGGGCGTGTCGGGCCAAAACCTCCAAATGACGCTGCGGGGAAAAGCCGTCGGTTTCCCCCGGCTGGGGTGCCAGGTTCAGCGAGAGGACCTTGCGGGCCTTGGTCTCCTCCAGCGCCTCGCGCAGCTCGGGCACGAGCAGGTGCGGGATGACGGAGGAGAACCAGGAGCCGGGTCCGAGCACCACCCAGTCGGCGTCGCGCACCGCGGCGACGACCTCGGGCACCGCGGGCGGGTCCTCCGGGACGACGTGCACGGACTGCACCTCGCCGGGGGTGAGCGCGACCGTGGCCTGGCCGCGGACCGTGGAGATCTCGTCGGGGCGGCTCTCGTCGTGGCCCTTGACCAGGGCCTGGAGCTCCAGCGGCACGGCGGACATGGGCAGCACCCGGCCGTGTGCGCCGAGCAGCTTGCCGACCAGGTCCAGGGCCTTCACGTGGTCGCCGAGCTGTTCCCACAGGGCGACGATGAGGAGGTTGCCGACGGCGTGGTCGTGCAGTTCGCCCTCGCTGGTGAAGCGGTGCTGGATGACCCGGGACCAGGTCTGGCCCCAGTCGTCGTCCCCGCACAGCGCGGCGAGCGCCTTGCGCAGGTCGCCGGGCGGCAGGACGCCCAGCTCGTCGCGCAGCCGCCCGCTGGAGCCGCCGTCGTCGGCGACCGTGACCACGGCGGTCAGGTCGCCGGTGATCCGGCGCAGCGCGGCCAGCGAGGCGGACAGGCCCATGCCGCCGCCGAGCGCCACGACCTTGGGCGTGGCGCCCCTGCCGGAGCGGCTGCCCGGGACCAGCTTGCGGACCCGGCGCAGCCGCAGGGGACGGGCGGTCATTCGCGCCCCATGTCCCGGTGGACGACGACGGTCTCGACACCTTCGGAGACCAGGCGGTGGGCGAGCTTCTCGGACATGGCGACGCTGCGGTGCTTGCCGCCGGTACAGCCGACCGCGATGGTGACGTACCGCTTGCCCTCGCGGCGGTAGCCCTCGGCGACGATGCGCAGCAGCTCCGCGTAGCCGTCCAGGAACTCCTTGGCGCCGGGCTGGCCGAAGACGTAGCCGGAGACCTCGTCGTTCAGGCCGGTGTAGGGGCGCAGCTCCGGGACCCAGTGCGGGTTGGGGATGAAGCGGCAGTCGACGACCATGTCGGCGTCGACGGGCAGGCCGTACTTGAAGCCGAAGGACATGACCGTGGCGCGCAGCTCGGGCACCTCTTCGCCGGCGAACTGGGCGTCCATCTTGGCGCGCAGCTCGTGGACGTTCAGGCTGGAGGTGTCGATGACCAGGTCGGCGTCGCCGCGCAGCTCGCGCAGCAGGTCGCGTTCGGCGGCGATGCCGTCGACGATGCGGCCGTCGCCCTGGAGGGGGTGCGGGCGGCGCACGGACTCGAAGCGGCGCACCAGGGCCTCGTCGGAGGACTCCAGGAAGACGATGCGGCGCTTGACGTTCTGTGCGTCGAGCGTGGCCAGGGATTCCTTGAGGTTGTCGAAGAAGCGCCGGCCGCGGACGTCCACGACGACCGCGATGCGCGCGACGTTGCCCTGCGAGCGGGCGCCCAGCTCGACCATGGGCGGGATCAGCTCGGGCGGGATGTTGTCGACGACGAACCAGCCGAGGTCCTCCAGGCACTTGGCCGCGGTGCTGCGGCCGGCTCCCGACATGCCGGAGATGATGACCAGCTCGGGGATGGCGGCGCTCTCGCCCGTGTCGGCTTCGCGCATCGTGCCCGTACTCACCTGTGCACCGTCTCTCTCGGTCGCGCGGGAGCGCTGTGTGTCCTGGGCTTCCCGCATGTCGTGCTTGTCCTGCGCTGTGCTGCTGCTCATCGTTCCTGCCCCCGTTCTGACGACAACACGGCCGGTGGGGTCGCGTCATCCTCAATGATCTCTCCTGTGGCGGTGTTCACCGCCGGGGCGGCCGGGGCCGTGCCGGCCAGGGCCGCCGCGATGGTCTCGGCCGTCTTGCGGCCGATGCCCGGGACCTCGCAGATGTCCTCGATCCGCGCGGCCCGCAGCTTCTTCACCGAGCCGAAGTGCTTCAGCAGGGCTTGGCGGCGACTCTCGCCGAGGCCCGGGACGCTGTCCAGGGGCCCGGCCTTGAGGCGCTTGCCGCGCTTGTTGCGCTGGTAGGCGATGGCAAAGCGGTGGGCTTCGTCACGGACGCGCTGGAGCAGGTAGAGGCCCTCGCTGCTGCGGGGCAGCACGATGGGGTCGTCCTCGTCCGGCACCCAGACCTCTTCGAGGCGCTTG
Source organism: Streptomyces sp. NPDC017056 (assembly GCF_044332485.1). Lineage (NCBI taxonomy): Bacteria > Bacillati > Actinomycetota > Actinomycetes > Kitasatosporales > Streptomycetaceae > Streptomyces > Streptomyces sp. NPDC017056. The sequence continues at coordinate 92,630 of NZ_JBIRPD010000013.1, forward strand.
GCGAGGCCGCAGACGGCGACGTCGTCGACGCCCAGCTCGGCCAGGGCGCGCTGCGCGGCGGCGACCTGCGGCTGCCCGCCGTCGACGACCACCAGCTGCGGCGGGTACGCGAAGCGCTTGGGGCGCCCCTCCTCGTCGGTGGGGCCGGTGGCCACGGGCCCGTCCTCGTCGGCGGGCGGCGCGCCGGCGCCGGGCAGGGGGCCCGCGACGGCACCCGCCGGGTCGCCGTCGCCGGCCGGCGTCTGTTCGTCCCACTCCCCCGTCTGCTGCTTCTCCTGGAGGTAGCGCTTGAAGCGGCGCCCGACGACCTCGTGCATGGAGCGGACGTCGTCCTGGCCCTCGAAGGTCTTGATCTGGAAGCGGCGGTACTCGCTCTTGCGGGCCAGGCCGTCCTCGAAGACGACCATCGAGGCCACCACGTCGTCGCCCTGGAGGTGGGAGATGTCGAAGCACTCGATGCGCAGCGGCACCGAGTCCAGGCCGAGGGCCTGGGCGATCTCCTCCAGGGCGCGGGAGCGGGTGGTCAGGTCGGAGGCGCGCTTGGTCTTGTGCAGGGCCAGGGCCTGCTGGGCGTTGCGCTGGACCGTGGCCATCAGGTCCTTCTTGTCGCCGCGCTGCGGGATGCGCAGCGAGACGCCGGCGCCGCGGCGCTCCGCGAGCCACTGCTGGACCGGCTCGACCGGGTCGGGCAGGGCGGGGACCAGCACTTCCTTCGGTACGGCGTCGCCGCTCTCCTCGCCGTACAGCTGCTGGAGTGCGTGCTCGACGAGGGCGGCGCTGTCCACGTTCTCGACCTTGTCGGTGACCCAGCCGCGCTGGCCGCGCACCCGGCCGCCGCGGACGTGGAAGATCTGCACGGCCGCTTCGAGCTCGTCCTCGGCGAGCGCGATCAGGTCGGCGTCGGTGGCGTCGGCGAGCACCACGGCGCTCTTCTCCATCGCCTTCCTGAGCGCCTCTATGTCGTCGCGCAGCCGGGCGGCCCGTTCGTACTCCATCTCCTCGGCGGCCTCCTGCATGCCCTTCTCCAGGCGGCGGAGGTAGGCGCCGGTGCGCCCGGCCATGAAGTCGCAGAACTCCTCGGCCAGTTCGCGGTGCTCCTCGGCGGAGACGCGGCCGACGCAGGGGGCCGAGCACTTGCCGATGTAGCCGAGCAGGCAGGGGCGGCCGATCTGGGCGGAGCGCTTGAAGACCCCGGCGGAGCAGGTGCGCACGGGGAAGACGCGCAGCATCAGGTCGACGGTCTCGCGGATGGCCCATGCCTGGCCGTACGGGCCGAAGTAGCGCACGCCCTTCTTCTTGGCGCCGCGCATGACCCGGACCCGGGGGAATTCCTCGTTGAGGGTGACGGCCAGGTACGGGTAGCTCTTGTCGTCGCGGTACTTGACGTTGAACCGCGGGTCGTACTCCTTGATCCAGGTGTATTCGAGCTGGAGCGCCTCGACCTCGGTGCTGACCACCGTCCACTCGACGGAGGCCGCGGTGGTGACCATCGTGCGGGTGCGGGGGTGGAGGTTGGCCAGGTCCTGGAAGTAGCTGGACAGGCGCTGGCGCAGGCTCTTGGCCTTGCCGACGTAGATGACGCGGCGGTACTCGTCACGGAATCTGTAGACCCCGGGCGAGTCGGGGATCTGTCCCGGCTTGGGTCGGTAACTGCTGGGGTCTGCCATGCCGCCCACCCTACTTGGGGGTGGTGACAGCGGGCGGACCGCGCCCGGGCGGGTGTGGGGCCCGCCCGGGCGCGGTCCGGGTCTCAGCGGCCGCGGCGGCGGCGCAGCGCGGCGGCGCCGGAGAGGCCGAGGGCGAACAGGGCCGCGGTGCCCGCCACGGCCGAGGCGGCGGTCACCGGGCCGCTGCCGCCCGCCGTCGGGCCGGCCGCCGCCGCGACGGGCCGCGCGGGCGGGCCCGCCTGCGGCCCGTACCCGCCCGCTGCGCCGCGCCGGTCGTAGGCGGAGCCGGGCAGCTTGTCGCCGTACGCCTCCGCCACCCGCTTCCGGTACGCGGCGACGGTGGTGCCGCCCGCGCCGACGGCCTTGCGCGCCGCCGCGTCCAGCGGCCGGACGCGGTCGCCGCGCTGTTCGTACCAGGCGTCGATCTGCGGTTCGTGGAAGACCGTGCCGCCGTCCGCCGCCGCGCTGTAGCGGGCCTCGTCGTCGCCGGTGGCGATGTTGACGACCTTCCAGGCGCCGCGGGTCCGGGCGGTCCACACGGACGCCTTCTGCCCGTCGGCGGAGACCGCCGTGCTGGCCAGGAACTCCAGCCGGGAGACCGGCGCCCCTGCCGTACCGCGTACGAAGTCGGGCGAGAGCACGTACACGGGCACGGTCCGCCCTTCGATGCGCGGCCGCGCCGTCGCCGCGGCGACCGCGCCGTCGCGGGCGAAGAACCGGGAGAGCGTCGCGAGGGTGCCCGGTGCGGCGGCGGCCGCGCGGGCGGCGGCGACGGCCGACGCGGCGGGCGCGGGCGGCGGTGCCGGGGCGGCGGCCAGCGCGCTCTGCGGCGCGAGGCCGAGGAGGGCGGCGGCGAGCGTCCCGGTGGCGGCGGTCCGTGCGGCGGTGCGCCGGGCCGGGGCGCGACGCATGCGCCCGGTGGCGGATGCGGCCTGAGTACTGCGCTGCGTCATGGCCTCAGGCTCCGATCCGGTAGAGGGAGTGGGTCCAGGAGAAGGAGTTGCCGTTGACGTAGTAGTCGTAGTCGCCCCAGTTGTAGCGGCTGTTGGAGCCCCACGGGTCACCCCAGTACACCCAGTTGTCGGCGGTGTCGAAACCGTAGATCACGTGCATGTGGCCGCCGCCCGAGGACCACTGGATGCGGGTCTCGACGGGGCGGCTCGCGTTGATCTCGGTCTGTACGGTGCCGTAGCGCAGATAGCCCGTGACGTACGAGCCGGGGTTGATGCCGATCCGGTCGAGCGCGTTCTGGACGTTGCCGAGGGTTGCCTGGTTGTTGGGGCAGGTGGTGTTCTGCTGGCGGTTGAAGGCCGCGTTGCAGAACTGGTTCTGGCTGTACCTCGCTCCGTAGAACGTCGCGATGGTGTTGCCGGATGCGGCCCAGCACCAATTGGTCTTCTCCTGGGCCTGCATGGAGATGTCGAGCCGGTTGGCGGCGAGCGCGGCGCGCGGGGCGTCCGCCGCCGGTGCGGTGGGGGCGGCCGTGCCGGTGGGGGCGGCGGCGGCCGGTGCTGCGGGTACGGCGGTCAGCGCGGCGGCCGACAGGGCCGCGGCCGACAGCCATCTGCGGCGCGTACCGCGGGTGCGCGGTGCACGGGTCATGGCGTTCCTCCCGAACGAGGGGGTGGGTACGGAGGAGCGCATCCGGATGCTGTCCAGGAGCATCGGGTGTTGTCCTGAGCAGGTCAACAGGCTTCAATGCGGGGTGACATGGGGGTGTGGACGTCCGGTGCCGGGTGTGAACGGCCCGCGCCCGGCGTACTGCAGCGGACAGGCAGGGGCAGCGCACGGTGTGAGGTCCGGTTGTGAACGTTCACCGCGCGCGCCGGAGGGTTGGCGATGACACAGCACATGGCACAACAGGCGTCTCTTGCACCTCGTGAACACCAAGGAACCCACCGACAAATTCCGCACCAAGAGCCCCGGGAACACCCGGAAGGCGCCCCGGACTCCCCCGGATCGGCCGAGCTGACGCGGATCTTGCGGACCGGGCCGTTCCACTTGGCTCTGCGGGCCGCCCTGGCCGCCCGCGGCCTCGCCCTGCACCGCGTCCAGCACAAACTGGCGCAGCGCGGCATCAAGGTCGGGGTGACGAGCCTGAGTTACTGGCAGCAGGGGGCCCGGCGCCCGCAGCGCCCCGAATCACTGCGCGCCGTACGGGCCCTGGAGGAAGTCCTCGACCTGCCCGCGCAGTCCCTGCACCGCCTGCTGGTCCCCGAGGGCGGCCGGCGGACGGACACCGAGCGCCCCGCCGCCCGCTCCTACCGCGCGCTCGTCGACCCCTCCGACGCCCTGCACCGGCTCCTCGCCGACCTCCAGGCCCCCACGGACGGCGGGCTGCACACGGTCGGCCACCACGAATGGGTACGCATCGGCCCCCGCCGCGAGCTGAGCGGGCGCCGGTCGCTGCACGTCGTGCGCGCCCACCGGGACGGCGTCGACCGTTACGTCGCCATCCACCAGGGCGACGCGGGCTGCGATCCGTCCCGGGTGACGGTCACGGCCGGCGAGAACTGCCGCCTGGGGCGGGTGCGCTGGGACGGGGCCACCGCCGTGGTGGTCGCCGAGCTGCTCTTCGACACCCGGCTGCGCGCGGGCGACACGCACGTCTTCGGCTACGGCTTCGAGGACGGCAGCGGCGGCCAGAGCGCGGAGTACGTACGCGGCTTCCGCTTCGCCGGCGGCCAGTACGTCCTCCAGGTGCGCTTCGACGAGGCGGCGCTGCCGGTGGGCTGCCGCAGCTTCACCCAGGCGAAGGCGGGCGCGCCGCGCACCGGCCGGCAGGAACTGACGCTCGGCGGCCGGCACCGGACCGTACACCTGGTGGAGCAGGGCGTACGGCCCGGGATCGTGGGGATCGGGTGGGACTGGGGGTGAGAGCCCGTGCCGCCGCGCCTGCCTAGGGGGTGTCCGGCGCCGTCGCCGGCACGCCCGACGCGTCGGCCTCCGCGGCCGCGGCGCTGCCCTCCAGGGCGCCCGCGGCCGCCGCGTTGTCCGCGACGCGCTGCTCCAACATGGCGATCTTCCCGTCGAGCGGGCGGTCCATCCCCGGCCACACGTCGGCCCTGATGCTGACCTGGACGCGCGGCACCCGTGCCGCGACGGCCTCGGTCGCGCGCTTGACGACGTCCATGACCTCGTCCCAGTCCCCCTCGATCATCGTGTACATGGAGTCCGAGCGGCTGGGCAGCCCGGACTCCCGGATGATTTTGATGGCGTCGGCGACGTACGCCGCGCCGTTCTCCTCCACGCCCATGGGCGTCAGGGCGAAGGCGATGAGCACGGTTCTCCTCTCGTCGTACGGAAAGCGGCGGCGTCACACCGTGTCGACGTGCGCCACCCGGTAGGCGCGTACCACGGGTGACCGGTAGGCATCCGCGATCCGCAGCAAATGGCGGACCTCCTCGCCGAGATCGCCCGCGCCGGGCCCGGCCAGGTTCGCCGTCTGCGCCTGCGGCTGCTGCCCGTTGCGCCGGGCGTGCAGGGCGGCGGCGAGCCAGCAGGCGGTGACGTGCGCGTCGGCCAGGTGGCCGGGGACGGACTGCTCCCCGACGTGCCGGCGGACCCGGTCGAGCGTGTCCGGGGTGACGTAGTCGCGCAGCACGATCATCGCGTCGCGGATCTCGATGACCCGGCGGTACAGGCGCAGCTGGAGCGGGAGCGCGGCGTCGCGCAGCCGGCTGCCGGGGCCGAGGACCACGTCGGGGGTGACCGCGGTCAGCTCCCGCCACAACGCGGCCAGTCCCCGGTAGGACGCGCGGTCGAGCCACAGCTGCCGGATCCCGGCCAGTACGGGCAGCGCCACGCCCGCCGCGATGAACAGCGCCTCGACGCCGGTGACCGGCGAGAACAGTGGCCCGAAGACCGGCGAACGGGTCCCCAGGTAACAGAGCTTGAGCACCCACAGCAGGGACGCCAGCAGGATGCCGGTGCCGAACAGCCGCAGCCCGTACCGCAGCAGCCGGGGCGCGCCGGTACGGCCCTGGGACCAGCAGACGAACCCGCAGGTGGTGTCGGCCGTCAGGTGGAAGGCGAAGAAGACCCACCAGTAGGCGTCCGGCACGCTCGGGATGTCGGGCGACGGGGTGATCTGGTTGCGCGCGTGCGGCGGCCCGGTCAGGTCCAGTACGACGAGCGCCGCCATGACGGCGAGGGCCGCGCCGAACACCAGGGCCGTACGCCGCTGCCGCCCGGCGGCCTGGAAGATGAACCAGAGCACCGCGGCGGCGTCCACGATGCTGAACAGGTGCGTACTCAGGTCGACCCAGTGCGCGCCGGGCACCAGCCGCGCCAGGACGGCGGTGACGGGTTCCAGGTGCATCGACATGGCCAGCGCGATCATCAGGATCGCGAACCACAGGGGCCGCTGGGCCCGGTCCGTCAGCCCGCGCGGCGCCCGGGCGATCACCACGGCCCACAGGGCGACGATCCCGGCGTCCTCCAGCCAGGCGAGATCGGCTAGCGAGGCGAGCACGGCGCTCCCGGGTGCCGGGCGTCCCGCAGGCCCATGCCGGACTCCAGACCGCCGAGCATGCCGGACAGCAGCGTCGGCGCGGGCACCCGCCCGACGTCCTCCAGGATCATGCCCGCGATCATCTCCGCCTCCTGTTCCTGGCGGTCGGAGTAGCGGGTGCGGCCCAGGGCCCGCCGGATGGAGTGCGGGTCCTCGATGTCGATGTGCCGGAAGAGCCCCTGGTCCTCGACGGACATCCGGTGGTCGCAGACCAGGTGGCCGATCTCGTGGAGGATGATGTGCTCCTGGTGGAGCGGGCTGGTCTGCGCGTCGTAGAAGACGTAGTCGCCTTCCCCGGTCGCCAGCCACATGCCCGTCGGCATGCCCAGTCCGGTCGGCGTGGGCAGGGTCATCAGCCGCAGCGGGCGGTTCCGGTCGGCGGCGAGCCGGGCGCACAGCGCCTGGGCGGAGAACGGCTGGGGCAGGGGTATCCCGTCGATCACGCGCCGACAGCGGCGGCGTAGTCGCCTCCAGTGCATCGCGGGTGCTTCTCCATGGCTTGTGGGGACAGGAGGGCAGACGACCCGGTAGCGGCGCTCGGTCATGCTGCCGCCACGGGGGTGTGACACGAGGAATCCGGCACGACGAGTCCCCCTCGCGCGCTATCCGTGCATCGCGTCGTGCGATCGTAGATCGTCACCCGGGCCCCTGTCAGGCCCCTGTCACCAAGCAGTCCGTTTCCGGCCAATCGCGCTGCGTTACGGCCACCCGCGGCGGTGCGTAACGGTACCGGTGTCCCCACCCGAAGCCCTCCGTCCCCCGTCTGCCCTTCTCAGCCCGCGACCAGCTTGCCGCCCTCGGCCTTGACCGGGACCTCCGGCAGCGGCTTGGCCGCAGGACCCTGGATGACCTTGCCGGTCGTCACGTCGAACCGGCTGCCGTGGCAGGGGCAGTTGCCCTGGTTGCGCTCGACCTTGTCCAGCACGCACCCCGCGTGGGTGCACTTGGCGCTGAAGCACTTGAACTGGCCCTGCTCCGGCTGCGAGACCACGAGCCGGCTCTCGCGGTAGAGCTTGGCGCCGCCCACCGGCACCTCGCTCGCGGCACCCAGGGAGACGGGCTCCGCGGGCGTCGCCGACGCGCCGTCCGAGCCCCCGGAGGAGCAGGCCGCGACGCCGAAGCCCGCGGCGCCCACGAGCGCGGCCCCTCGCAGCACGGTACGGCGGGCGGGGGGCTGGCTCATGTCGTACTCCCAGGAACTCGGTCCGGTGGCGGCGTCACCGCGCGGCGTCGGCTCCCGACGATACCGGTAGTGATCCGTCCGTTTCGGGGTGCCCCGGCCGGCCCTCCCCGCCGCCCTGCGGATGGCCCTCCCGGCCCTTGAGCAGGTCCCGTTCGATCTCCTCCAGGCTGCGGCCCTTGGTCTCCGGCAGCAGCTTCCGTACGAAGACGAAGGCGGCGAACGTCGTCACCGCGAAGAACAGGAAGTTGACGCCCGCTCCCCAGGCGCCGAGCAGGGTCGGGAAGACCAGCGCGACGACCATGTTGAACAGCCAGTTGAACAGCACGCACAGGCTCACCGCGGCGGCCCTGATCCGCATGGGGAACAGCTCGGGCAGCATCACCCACTGCACCGGCCCCCAGGAGACCGCGAAGGACGCGATGTACAGGGCGATGCCGAAGAGGGTGAGGGCGGACAGCAGCGGCCCGTACCCGAGGCCCGAGAGGTTGGTGACGGCCAGGACGAGCATGGCCGCGCACATGCCGAGCGCGCCGAAGAGGAGCAGCGGCTTGCGGCCCTTGCGGTCGATGAGCCGCATGGCGGGCAGCGTCATCAGCATGTTCAGCAGCCCTATGCCGACGTTGGCGAGGATGGCGCCGTCGGAGCCGAAGCCGATGTCGGTGAGCAGCGTCGGCGCGTAGTAGATGATCGTGTTGATGCCGACGAAGTTCTGGAAGAACACCAGGAGCATCCCGGCGAGGAAGACCGGCCGCAGCCGCGGCGCCGTGAGGTCCTTGAGCGTCAGCGACCGGCGCTGCGTCCGTTCGACGCGCTCGGTCTCCTCGATCTCGGCCAGTTCCGCCGCGGCCGCGCCGTCCGCGCCGCGCAGCCGCGTCAGCACGTGCCGCGCCTCGTCGTTGCGGCCCTTGCCCACCAGCCAGCGGGGGCTCTCGGGCTGGGTGACGATGCCGAGCGCCAGGATCGCGGCGGGGACCACGCCCAGGCCGATCATCCAGCGCCACGCCTCGGCGCCGGCGAGCAGGTAGTCGGTGACGTACGCCAGGAAGATGCCGACCGTGACGAGCAGCTGCATCAGGGAGGTGAGCCCGCCGCGCAGGTGCTTGGGGGCCAGCTCCGTCAGGTACAGCGGTACGACGACGGAGGCGATGCCCACGCCGATGCCGATCACGAAGCGGAAGGCGATCAGCGTCCAGGGCCCGGTGGCGAGGGCGGCGCCGAGGGTGCCGAGGATGAAGACGGCGGAGGCGGCGAGGATCAGGCGGCGCCGGCCCCAGGAGTCGGACAGCCGCCCGGACAGGCCGGCGCCGAGCATCGCGCCGACCAGCAGCCCGGAGACGACCATGCCCTCCAGGAGCGGCGTCAGCTCGATGTCGTTCTTGATGAAGAGCATCGCGCCGGAGATGACGCCGGTGTCATAGCCCCACAGGATGCCGCCGAGGGCGCCGAAGACCCAGATCAGGGCGTTTTTGATGCGTGCGGACACGGCGCGTCACCCCTTCCGCGCGCGCTGCGGGCCCGCCGTACGGGAGCCCGGCTGCGGCGCGATGTGGATCTTTCGGCCGGTGCCGGCCCGGAAGCGAGCCACCGCCTCGTCGAAGTCCTCCAGCCCGTACACGTCGCTGACCAGCGGATCGAGGTCGAGTCCCGCTTCGAGCACGTCGATGGCGGGCTGGAAGCTGTTGTGGACCGCCATCGAGCCGATGATGTCGATCTCGTGGTGGTAGACGAGGTACGGGGAGAACTTCGCGGTACGGGCCGGGTCGGTGACGCCGAACTGGAGGAACGTTCCGCCCTTGCGTACCCGTCCGAGGCCGTCCTCGATGGCCGGCACGGCGCCGGTCGCGTCGATCACCACCTCGAAGCCGGGCTTGCGGCCGAGCCGGTCGGCGCTGGTGACGGCGGCGTCCAGGCCGAAGCTCTCGGCGAAGGCCAGCCGGTCCTCGTTGAGGTCCACGACGGACACGGAGGCGGCGCCCGCGGTACGCACCAGCGCGGCCATCATCAGGCCCATCGTGCCGGCGCCGTAGATCAGGTAGTGCTCGCCGGGGCGGCGGGGCAGCCGGTTCAGGCCGTGCACCGCGCAGGACAGCGGCTCGATCAGGCCCGCCGCGGCCTCGGAGAACGACTCGGGTACGAGGTGGCAGCAGCGCGCGGGCACCGCGACCAGCTCGGCGAAACCACCCGCCTGGGTGACGCCGATCGCGCGGTAGTCCTCGCAGAGGTTGGCGCGGCCGATGCGGCAGTAGTGGCAGGCGCCGCACGGCATGTTGGGGTTGACCGCGACGCGGTCGCCGACGGCCGGGCTGGTGACGCCCTCGCCCACGGCCACCACCTCGCCGGTCAGCTCGTGCCCGGGGATCAGCGGGTAGGTCACGGCGGGCAGCTCCCCGCCGAGGATGTGCATGTCGGTCCCGCACAGCCCGCACGAGGAGACGCGCACGACGACTTCCGCGGGTTCCGGCCGGGGATCGGGGACTTCGGTCAGGGCGGTACGGCCCGGCTCGGTGACCACGACAGCGCGCATGGGCGCCTCCTCACGTCTTCGTGCGGTGTTGCAGTGGGGCGGCGTGAACGTAACCCGGGCGTAAACGTTTGCGCAAGCGTTTACGTCTAGGCTGTGATGGACTACGTACCGGCAGCGGGCCCCCTGCCGGCCGACTGGGGGCCACGGACTCGGGAGACGGACCGGAATGACGACGATGGTCGATGTGGCGCGGCAGGCGGGAGTCTCCGTCGCCACGGTCTCGCATGTGCTCAACGAGACCCGGCCGGTGCGCCCCGACACCCGCGCCGCCGTCCTCGCGGCCATCGACGAGCTGGGCTACACCCACAACACGCTGGCCCGCTCCCTGGTCACCTCGCGCACCCGCTCCATAGGTCTCGCGGTCTCCGCGATCAGCAACCCGTACTTCACCGAGATCCTCCAGGGCGTCGAAGCCGGCGCCCTGGAGGCCGGCTACAGCCTGCTGATCGCCGACCCGCACGACGACCCCGCGCACGAGCAGAAGGTCGTCCGGTTGCTGCACGAGCGCCGGGTGGACGGCATGATCGTCGCGCCGTCCGCCGAACCCGCCGGCATGGCCGGCTACCTGACCCGCCGCAAGGTTCCGGCCGTCTTCCTCGACCGGCTCGTCGGCGACGCGTACGACCAGGTCTGCGCCGAGAACACCGCCCCCGTACGGCAGCTCGTCGAGCACCTCGCCGACCTGGGCCACACCCGCATCGGGCTGGTCGCCGGGCTGCCGGGGCTGAGCACCACCACCGAGCGCGTCCAGGGCTACCGCGAGGGCCTGCGCGCCCGCGGCCTGCCCTTCGCCCCCGAACTGCTGGCCGGCGGCAACTCCGAGGCCGAGGGCGCCCACGACGCCACCCGCCACCTGCTCGCCGCCCCCGAACCGCCCACCGCGATCATCACCGCCAACAACGCGATGACGATCGGCACCCTGCGCGCGCTGCGCGACCTCGGCCTCGACGTCCCCCGCGACATCGCGCTGGCCTGCTTCGACGACTTCTCCTGGGCCGACCTCTTCGCACCGCGCCTGACGGCGATCTCCCAGCCCAGCAAGGAGATCGGGGCCGCGGCGGTCCGGCTGCTCCTGGAGCGGCTGGAGGAGCCGGACCGCCCGCCGCGCACCCTCCGGCTGCCCTGTACGTACGTGCACCGCGAATCCTGCGGCTGCACCGGCACCGACCGCTGACCCGCCCCCTCCTCCCCCAGAAAGGCCAGGCTCTCTCGTGATCGTCGTCGCCGGCGAGGCACTGATCGACCTCGTTCCCAGCTCGCAAGCCCCCTCGGGGGACGGGCCGCTGCCCGCGCTGCTGCCGCGCCGGGGCGGCGGCCCGTACAACACCGCCCTGGCCCTCGGGCGGCTCGGCTCGCCCGCCGCGTTCTGCTCGCGGGTCTCCACCGACACGTTCGGCGAGGAACTGCTGCGCGGGCTGCGGGCGGACGGCGTGGACACCTCGCTGGTGCAGCGCGGCACCGAGCCCACCACCCTGGCCGTCGCCGACATCAGCGCGGACGGCTCGGCCGGGTACGGCTTCTACGCCGACGGCACCGCCGACCGCCTGTTCACCCTGCCGCCCGAACTGCCCGCCGGGGCGCGGGCGTTCTCGTTCGGCACCTGCTCGCTGGTACTGGAGCCGGGCGCGAGCGCGTACGAGTCCCTGATGCGCCGGGCCGCCCGGGCGGGCGTCTTCACGGCACTGGACCCCAACATCCGCGCCGGGCTGATCACCGACCCGGACGCCTACCGCGCCCGCTTCCGCGCCTGGCTGCCGCACGTCACGCTGCTGAAGCTCTCCGAGGAGGACGCGGCGTGGCTGGCCGGCCCCGAGGGCGTCGCGGCCGCGGTCAAGGAATGGCTGACGGCCGGTCCCGCGGCGGTCGTGCTGACGCGCGGCGGCGACGGGCTGTCCGTCCTGACGCCGGGCGGGGAGGAGATCACGGTGCCCGGCGAGCGGGTCGCGGTCGCCGACACGATCGGCGCCGGCGACACGGTCAACGCGGCACTGCTGCACCGCCTCGACGCGCACGGCGCCCTGTCCCCCGCCGCGCTCGCCGCCCTGTCCCTCGGGGCCTGGCGCGACATCCTCGGCTTCGCGGCCCGCGCCGCGGCGGTGACCTGCTCACGGGCGGGGGCACAGCCTCCGTACGCGGCGGAGCTGGCGGACGCCTGACCTTACGCGAACGGGCCGCCACCCACTCGCGGGAGTGGGTGGCGGCCCGTTCTGCGTACAGGCGCGGCCGTCAGACCTTGCGGGTCCGCGTCGCCTTCTTCGCGACCGTCTTCTTGGCGGCCGTCTTCTTCGCGGCCGCGGGCTTTGCGGCGGCCTTCTTGGCCGTCGTCTTGGCAGCGGTCGCCTTGGTGGCCGTCTTCGCCGAGACGGTCTTCTTGGCCGGAGCCTTGGCCGCGGCGACCGTCTTACGGGCCGCGCGCTTCTTCGTCCCGGCCGCGACCGGCTCCGCGTCGCTCACCCGGTCGCCCAGGATGTCGCGCAGGAACTTGCCGGTGTGGCTGGCGGGAACCGCCGCGACCTGCTCGGGCGTGCCCTCGGCGACCACCAGACCGCCGCCGTTGCCGCCCTCGGGGCCCATGTCCACGACCCAGTCGGCGGTCTTGATCACGTCGAGGTTGTGCTCGATGACGATGACCGAGTTGCCCTTGTCGACCAGCCCGGACAGCACCTTGATCAGCTTGCTGATGTCGTCGAAGTGCAGACCGGTGGTCGGCTCGTCGAGGACGTAGACCGTACGGCCCGTGGAACGCTTCTGCAGCTCGGAGGCGAGCTTGACGCGCTGCGCCTCGCCGCCGGACAGCGTCGGCGCGGACTGCCCGAGCCGTACGTACCCGAGACCGACCTCGTAGAGGGTCTTGAGGTGCCGGGCGATGGTCGGCACGGCCTCGAAGAAGCTCAGCGCCTCCTCGATCGGCATGTCCAGCACCTCGGCGATGGACTTGCCCTTGTAGTGGACCTCCAGGGTCTCCCGGTTGTAGCGCGCGCCGTGGCAGACCTCGCACGGCACGTACACGTCCGGCAGGAAGTTCATCTCGATCTTGATGGTGCCGTCGCCCGCGCAGTTCTCGCAGCGGCCGCCCTTGACGTTGAAGGAGAAGCGCCCCGGCAGGTAGCCGCGGACCTTCGCCTCCATCGTCTCCGCGAACAGCTTGCGGATGTTGTCGAAGACGCCGGTGTACGTCGCCGGGTTGGAGCGCGGCGTACGGCCGATGGGCGACTGGTCGACGTGCACGACCTTGTCCACCAGGTCGTCGCCCTCGACGCGCACATGGCGGCCCGGCACCGACTTGGCGCCGTTCAGCTCGCGCGCCAGGTGGGTGTAGAGGATGTCGTTGACGAGCGTGGACTTGCCGGACCCGGAGACGCCGGTGACGGCGGTGAGCACGCCGAGCGGGAAGGAGACGTCGATGTCGCGGAGGTTGTTCTCCTTCGCGCCGTGCACCGTCAGCTGCCGCTTCGGGTCGGCGGGCCGGCGCACGTCGGGCGTCGGGATGGCCTTCTTGCCCGCCAGGTACTGCCCGGTGACCGACTCCTTGTTGGCCAGCAACTCCTTCATCGGGCCGCTGTGCACGACCTTGCCGCCGTGCTCGCCGGCGCCCGGGCCGATGTCCACGACCCAGTCGGCGACCTTGATCGTGTCCTCGTCGTGCTCGACGACGATGAGCGTGTTGCCCATGTCGCGCAGGCGCACCAGCGTCTCGATGAGGCGGTGGTTGTCGCGCTGGTGCAGGCCGATGGACGGCTCGTCGAGCACGTACAGGACGCCCACCAGGCCGGAGCCGATCTGGGTGGCGAGGCGGATGCGCTGGGCCTCGCCGCCGGAGAGGGTGCCCGCCGCGCGGTTGAGCGAGAGGTAGTCCAGGCCGACGTCGACGAGGAACTTCAGCCGCTCGTTGACCTCCTTGAGGACCCGCTCGGCGATCTTCTTCTCGCGGGCGTTGAGCTTCATGTCCCGCAGGAAGTCGGCACAGTCGCTGATCGACATGGCCGAGACCTCGGCGATCGAACGGCCCTGGACCGTGACGGCGAGGACGATCGGCTTGAGCCGGGTGCCCTCACAGGTCGGGCAGGGCACCTCGCGCATGTAGCCCTCGAAGCGCTCGCGGCTGCTGTCGCTCTCCGCCTCCTGGTGGCGCCGCTTGACGAACGGCACGGCGCCCTCGAACGCGGTGGTGTACGAGCGCTCGCGGCCGTAGCGGTTGCGGTAGCGCACGTCGATCTGGGTGCGGTGGCCGTTGAGGATGGCCTTCTTGGCGCGCTGCGGCAGCCCGGCCCAGGGGATGTCCGTACGGAATCCGAGGGCGTCGGCGAGCGCGCCGACCAGGCGGCCGAAGTACTCCTTGGTGTGGCCGTGCGACCAGGGGTGGACGGCGCCCTCGTCGAGGGACTTCTCCTCGTCCGGGACGATCAGGTCGGGGTCGACCTCCATGCGCGTACCGATGCCGGTGCAGTCGGGGCAGGCGCCGAAGGGCGAGTTGAAGGAGAAGGAGCGGGGCTCCAGCTCCTCGAACGACAGGTCGTCGCGCGGGCAGTACAGGTGCTCGGAATACATCCGCTCGCGCTGCGGGTCGTCCTCGTCGAGGTCGACGAAGTCGAGGATGACCATGCCGCCGGAGAGACCGAGCGCGGTCTCGACGGAGTCGGTCAGCCGCCGCTTGGCGCTGTCCTTGACGGTCAGGCGGTCGACGACCACCTCGATCGTGTGCTTCTCCTGCTTCTTGAGCTTCGGCGGGTCGGAGAGCTGGATCGTCCGGCCGTCGACGCGGGCACGGCTGTAACCCTTGGTCTGGAGGTCGGAGAAGAGGTCCACGAACTCGCCCTTGCGCTCGCGCGCGAGCGGGGCCAGCACCTGGAAGCGGCTGCCCTCGGGCAGCTCCAGGACCTTGTCGACGATGGCCTGCGGCGACTGCCGGGCGATCGGGTCGCCGCACTCGGGGCAGTGCGGCTTGCCGATGCGGGCGAACAGCAGGCGGAGGTAGTCGTAGACCTCGGTGATCGTGCCGACCGTCGAGCGCGGGTTGCGCGAGGTCGACTTCTGGTCGATCGAGACCGCGGGGGACAAACCTTCGATGAAGTCCACATCGGGCTTGTCCATCTGCCCGAGGAACTGCCGGGCATAGGAGGAGAGCGACTCGACATAGCGGCGCTGCCCCTCGGCGAAGATCGTGTCGAAGGCGAGCGAGGACTTGCCCGAGCCGGAGAGCCCCGTGAAGACGATGAGGGAGTCTCGGGGCAGGTCGAGCGAGACGTTCCGGAGGTTGTGCTCGCGAGCGCCACGAACGATGAGACGGTCGGCCACGCCGGTCGGCACCTTTCTGGAGAGGGGCGGGAGGCCGCGGCTCAGCTTGCACGGCCCGGTTGACGACGGCTGAGCGATTCGGTCGCTGAGCTGCGTACGGCACAGGAGCTGAGCGGGAGCCCCCGCCCCAGGGTATGGGGGCCTCCGCGGCGATGTCTTATTGATGCCACACACGAGCCTATAGCACGCGCATTCGAATTACGGTCGCCTTCGACCTGCTTCACCCGAACGTGTGGCCGCCTCTTGTCAACGCGCGACAGCCCGGCTCTCTTCCTCGCGATCATCGGCAGCCGACGCACGAGTGCCCCACATCACAGCAGAGAACCCCCGTCCACCCAGCCCGCCACGCTCGCGACCATGACCATAACTTTACCCGGCTAATTTTTTTACCGCGTACACTAATCGCCATGGACAAGGACACCATCGCGGGAACGGACCCGGACACCGGCACGGACGTGGTGATCGCGGGCGCCGGCCCCGTAGGACTGCTGCTCGCCTGCGAGCTGGCCCTGCGCGGAGTGCGCGTCGTCGTGCTGGAGCGGCGCGCCGAAGTGGACGAGACGGTCAAGGCGGGAGCCGTCAACACGCCCAGCGCCGAAGCCTTTTACCGCCGCGGGTTACTGCCCGCGCTCGCCGAGGTGCAGCAGGCCGCCCTCGGCCGGTTCGACTCCTTCGTGCGGCAGCGGCGGGCGGCCGGCGCCGGCACCATACGGCCCGCGCCGAAGTTCGCCGGGCACTTCGCGGGCATCATGCTGCACGCCGGGAACATGGACGCGGCCGACTCCGACTTCCACCGCGCCGGGCCGGCGGACGACGTGGGCATGGTCCCGCAGCAGGCGCTGGAGCGGCTGCTCGCCGAGCGCGCCGCCGGACTCGGCGTCGTCCTGCGCCGCGGCGTGGAGCTGACCGGTTTCGACGCCTCCGGGGACGGCGTGACGGTGTACGTCCGCGACGCAGCGGGGACCGGTGGCGCGGAGGGTGGCGGCTCGGGCGGCGGCGGCATGGAGGACGTCGGCTCGGGGGGCGGTGGCGCGGAGGGCGTCGGCTCGGAGGGCGGTGGGGCGCTGCACGCCGCCTGGCTCGTCGGGTGCGACGGCGGCCGCAGTACGGTCCGCAAGCTGGCCGGATTCCCCTTCCCCGGCACGGCCCCGGAGATCACCGGCCACCAGGCGATGGTGGAGATGACCGGCTCCGAGGCCCTCGGCACGGGCTGGACCGAGACGGAGACCGGCATCTACTGCCACGGTCCGGTGCCCGGCCGCATCCTCACCGTCGAGTTCGGCGGACCGCCCGCCGACCGCGACGCGCCCGTCACCGCCGGGGAGCTGCAGGCCGCGTTGCGCCGCACCTCCGGGACCGACGTCACGATCACCGAGGTGCACACCGCCACCCGGTTCACGGACAACGCCCGCCAGGTCCCCGAGTACCGCCGCGGCCGCGTCCTGCTGGCCGGTGACGCGGCGCACGTGCACTCGCCGTTCGGCGGCCAGGGGCTGAACCTGGGCATCGGCGACGCGATGAACCTGGGCTGGAAGCTGGCCGCGACGGTCCTCGGCCACGCGCCGGACGGCCTGCTGGACACCTACACCGCCGAGCGGCACCCGATCGGCGCGTGGGTACTGGAGTGGACCAGGGCCCAGATCGCGCTGATGCGGCCGGAACCGCACGCCCGCGCGCTGCGCAAGGTGGTCGCCGAGCTGACGGACACGGTCGCCGGCACCACGTTCTTCGCCAAGAAGATATCCGGCGTGTGGCAGCGGTACGACCTGCCCGGCGGCCACCCGCTGACCGGCCGCAGCGCCCCCGACCTGGTCTTCGCCGACGGCACCCGGCTCGGCGCGCACCTGGAGGACGGGCGCGGGCTGCTGCTCGTCCTCACCGACGACCCCGGCCTGGCCGGGCGGGCCGCCGGATACGCGGGACGGCTGCGCGTGGTGACCGCCTACTGCCCGGGCCGTCCGGAGCTGGCCGGTCTTCTGGTGCGGCCGGACGGCGTGGTGGCGTGGGGCACGGACGCGGACGCCTTGCGGGGCATGCCGCGCGGCGAAGAGGGCGCGGACGGGGACATATCCCCTGCCCGTACGGCCGGTGCGACGACGGCCACCCGTACGGTTCCCGCGGTCACCTGCACGGCGGACGACGAACTGGCCGCTCTTGAGGACGCGTTGCGCAGGTGGTTCGGCGCTCCCGGCGGAACGGCTGCCTGACGGTTGCGGAACGGCTGCCCGGCAGCCGCGGACCCGGCCGGTCCGCTTCCCGATGTCCCGGCCGGTCCGCTTCCCGCGACCCCGGCCGGGGCCGTCCCGCGCCGCGTGCGCCGCCCGCGCACGCCCGGATCCGTGCAGGCCGACTCCCGAAGACGGCAGCGCGGCGCTAGCTTCGGACCATGACCGACAACGTGCCCGCGTCCGCGCCGGATTTCGTGCAGGATGCCGCCTCTGTCCGCGAAGCGACCGACCGACTGCTCGTCTCCGTGGGCAAGTTGGACGACGAGGCAATCGGAGAACCGTCACTGCTGCCCAACTGGACCCGCGGCCACCTCCTCGCCCATGTGTCACGCAACGCCGACGCCCTGGTCAACCTGCTGACCTGGGCACGTACGGGCGTTCGTACCCCGATGTACGAGAGTGCCGCGGCCCGCGACGCCGACATCACAGCGGGCGCCGACCGCCCGCTCGCCGTCCACCTGGACGACCTGCGCTCCAGCGCCGACCGCTTCGACGCGGCCGCGGCGGCGCTGCCGCCCGCGCGTCGGCAGTTCGAGCTGGAGATGCGCAACGGCGTCCTCGAACGCGCCGCCCGGCTGCCCTTCCGCCGGCTGGCCGAGGTCGAGCTGCACCGCATCGACCTCGGCATCGGCTACGGGATCGACCAGCTGCCGGCCGCCTTCCTCGACGCCGAGCTGGCCTTCCTGACGGGGGTGAAGTTCGCGGGCCACGTGGACGTGCCCGCCGTGGAACTGCGCACCCCCGACGGACGGCGGTGGCGCACCGGCCGTACGGAGCACACGGGAGCGGTCACGGAGGGCTCGGGGGACGTCCCGTACCTGGTGGTGTCGGGCTCCCCCGCCGAGCTGGTCGGCTGGCTCACCGGCCGCGCGAAAGGCGCCGCGCTGGACACCCGGGGCGGCCCCCTTCCGGCCGTTCCCCCGCTTTAGGCTGGGCCCATGAGCTACACCGGAGCAGTGAAGGTCGGCGGACCGGCCGACGTGCACGAGTTGGCCGACCTGATGATCTCCAAGGTCGCGGTCGGCCCCATGGACAACAACGCCTACCTGCTGCGCTGCCGTGCCACCGGCGAGCAGTTGCTGATCGACGCCGCCGCCGAGCCGCGCACCCTTCTCAACCTGATCGGTGACAGCGGCATCACCAGCGTGGTGACCACCCATCAGCACGGGGACCACTGGGGCGCGCTGCGCGAGGTCGTCGACGCGACGGGCGCCCGTACGTACGCGGGCCGGTACGACGCCGAGGGCATCCCCGTACCGACCGACGTGCCCGTCGAGGACGGTGACACGATCTCCTTCGGCGAGGTCCGGCTGACCGCCCGCCACCTGGTCGGCCACACGCCGGGCAGCATCGCGCTGATCTACGACGACCCGCACGGGCACCCGCACGTCTTCACCGGCGACTGCCTCTTCCCGGGCGGCGTCGGCAACACCTGGAACGACCCGGAGCAGTTCGCCAGCCTCCTCGACGACGTCTCGGCCAAGCTCTTCGACCGGCTGCCGGACGAGACCTGGGTCTACCCGGGCCACGGCTCGGACACCACCCTCGGCGCCGAGCGCCCGCACCTCGCCGAGTGGCGCGAACGCGGCTGGTGACGTGACGTACGGCGGAGAGGCCCGGCGGTGGTTCCGCCGGACCTCTCCGTAGCGCAGCCCCGGGACGCCGCACGGGCCGTCATGCGGCCGCGGCGATCACACGTCCACGGCGTCCTTGGAGCCCTCCTCCGCGGCCTCCGCCTCGGCCCGCGCCTGCTTCCTGGAAACCCGCAGGCTCGTGATCGTCGTGACGACGAGGACGGCGCAGATCACGCCGAGCGAGACCGGGATGCTGATCTCCGGAACGCTCACCCCCGACTCGTGCAGGGCGTGCAGCACCAGCTTCACGCCGATGAACCCGAGGATGATCGACAGGCCGTAGGACAGGTGCACCAGCTTCTTCAGCAGGCCGCCGATGAGGAAGTAGAGCTGCCGCAGACCCATCAGGGCGAAGGCGTTGGCGGTGAAGACGATGTACGGGTCCTGGGTGAGGCCGAAGATCGCGGGGATCGAGTCCAGCGCGAACAGGACGTCGGTGGTGCCGATCGCCAGCATGACGATCAGCATCGGCGTCATCAGGCGCCTGCCGTTCTCCACGACGAACAGCTTGGTGCCGTGGTACCTGTCGGTCGAGGGGAACCGCTTCTCGACCATCTTCAGGAAGCGGTTCTCCTCGAACTCCTCGTCCTGCTCCTCGGCCCGCGCCTCCTTGATCAGCTTCCAGGCCGTCCAGATGAGGAACGCGCCGAAGATGTAGAAGACCCACGAGAAGTTGGCGATGATCGCCGCGCCCGCGCCGATGAACCCGGCGCGCAGTACGAGCGCTATCAGGACGCCGACCATCAGCACCCGCTGCTGGTAGATCGTCGGCACCGCGAACTTCGCCATGATCAGGACGAAGACGAAGAGGTTGTCGACGCTCAGCGACTTCTCGGTGATGAAGCCCGCGAAGAACTCGCCGGCCGGCGCTCCGCCGCCGAAGACGAGCAGGCCCAGCCCGAACAGCCCGGCGAGGGCGATCCAGACGGCGGTCCAGATTCCGGCCTCCTTGAGGGAGACCTCGTGCGGTTTGCGGCCGCCGATGAAGAAATCGGCGGCGATCAGGGCGCACAGACCGAGAATGGTCAGCACCCACAGGTTCAGGGAAACGTCCACTGCTCCTCCGGCAGAGTCGTACGGCACTCACAGCGTCGTCGCTGCCGGAGGTCTCTTCCACCCGAGAGCGCGGGTGCCGCGCTCCCCGAGACGGGCCGACGCCCCGGGATCTCGTCAGTCGTGCGATCCGTGATGACGGGTACGTCGCGCAGGAGTACTCCCCTCCGCACCAAAAGAGTAAAGGAAAGGCAATAGATAGTAAAGACTTAGGTAAATGCGGTGGTCAGCGGCTTGGGAACGCCCAGAAGGGCCCGCCACTCAGCCCAGAAGCCTTTGCCATCCAGCGCAGACGCCCCCGCCCCTCAGCGCTCCCTGGTCCGTGAGTGCCCCTGGGCCCGGCGGGCCTCGGCCAGGCCGCCCAGGACCTGGCGCAGCACCCGGCTGCCCTCCGGCACGCGCGACGGCTCGTACGTCCAGGCGTGCCCGACCCAGGGGTCGGCGAGATAGGCGTCCGGCACCGGCGTGATCCGCAGAAGCGACCGCCACAGCGGGTCCAGCACCGGCCCGTACTCCCGCGCCTCGGCCCGGTCGGCGACCATCATCAGGTGCACGCCGACCGACGGGCCCTCGTCCGCCAGGTAGCGCAGCTGGTTGACGGCCCGGTCGTCGAAGCCGTGCGGGAAGTCGTGGACGATCAGCAGCTGTTCGGCGGTGTCCAGGTCCGGCGGCAGGTCCTCCGCGGCCTGGTTGCGTATCGCCATCTGCACGAGGTCGACACGCCGGGTCAGCTCGCCGAGCACCGCGGTCACGCCCTGCGCGCCGGCGGCCGGGGGCTCGCGGAGCGCCCCCGTCTCCCGCAGCGGTGCGAGCGCGGAAGCCGCCGCGCCGGCCGGGTCGATGACCTGGACGGTCAGTTCGCCCGCCGGGTGGGCGGCGAGCAGGCGGGCGGCGAGGCCGACGGCGGTGTCCACCGCCCGGCGCCGCATCTCGGCCGCGTCGGGGAGCCCGTCGGCGTCCTGGACGCCGTCAAGGCCGTCCAGCCCGAAAGCGCTCGCGAACCCGTCGTCGTGGGCGCCCGCGCTCCCGGAGGGCTCGGGCTGCCCGCTGTCGATCCACAGCCCGCGGTCCATCGGCAGCCGTACGAGCATGGGAATGCGCAGGTCCGGGCACTCCGGCAGGCGCAGATCGCCGAGCCGCACCGCCGTCGGGTACTCCTCCGCTGCCCGGTAGCCCTGCCAGACGGGGCTGCTCCAGGCGGCGAGGGCGGGCGGCAGGGCGGGCTCGACGACCTCGGCCTCGGCCGTGAGCTGGGCCAGATCCCGGTCGAGCACCTCGCGGGCCTGGACGGCGAGCCGGGCGTGCTTGTCGTGTGCCGCGGCGCGCGCGGCGTCGGCGGCCGCCCCGACGCGGTTGCGCGGGTCGGCGTTGACGGCGTCCAGCTCCTTCGCCAGGCGGGACTGGGCGAAGTCCATGGCGCTGCGGTAGGCGGCGACCGTACGCGCCAGGTCTTCGAACATGCCCCAGACCTGGTTGTAGAGCCGCTCGTCCATGGTCCGGCCGGCGGCGTCACCGGCGACCGGGCCGGTGGGGGCGCCTTGGGCCGCCGGGGGCGCTCCTGCTGCGGTCGGGGGCGCGCCTGCGGCGGTGGGAGCGGCCGGGGCGGGGCTGTCCGGCTGCGGGTGCGGGCTCGGGGTGCGGCGCTTCGGGTGGCGGTAGTCGACGGGGCCGGCGGCGGAAGCGGCTTCCGGCGCCGGGCCGGCGTCCGGGGCTGCGCCCGTGCCCGTACGCGAGCCTGTGCCCGTACGCGTACCCGTGCCCGTACGCGAACCCGTACCCGCGTCCGGGGCGGGAGCGGGGACCGAGCGCGCGTGGCCGCTGCGTACCGCTTCCTGGATTTCCGAGGCCAGCTCGGCGGCCTGCGGCAGGCCCTGGTCCTGGAGCAGCGCCGCGAGCCCGCCCGCGTACCCCTGGCCCACGGCGCGCACCTTCCAGGCGCCCTGCCTGCGGTACAGCTCCAGCGCGACGACGGCGGTCTCGGCGCCGAGGTCGGTGAGGGTGTAGCTGGCGATGCCCGTGCCGTCGAGACCCGTCACGGAGACGAACGGTGCCGCCGCGGCGCCGATGGCCGCCGGGCCGCCGACGCCGACGGGCAGCGCGAGCAGCACGCTCACCCGGTGCACGGCGGCAGGCAGGGCGTCGAGATCCACCGCTATCCGGTGCTCGGCCGCGGCCTGCCGGGGAACCTCGATGCCGGTACGGCGCGGCGCGCCCGGATGGGCGACCGCCTCGACGCCCGGGATGCCACCCGCCTCGTCGGCGAGCGTCGCCCCCGCGACGACGGGTCCGCCCGCCGCGATCCTGATCTCCAAACGGGTCCGGTCCAGCGGGTGGTTCTGCCCGCGGACGAGTTCGGCCGTCATCGTCGTTCCCCCGAAGTGTCGTGCCGCGCCCCGTGCTCGCCGACGGGGCGCCGTGTGTGCTTACAGGTACGGCAGGATCGCCGGTACCACGTCCTTGAACGTACGGCCGTTCGACGGCTCGCCGATCGCGGTCATCTGCCAGCCGCTGCCGGAACGGTGCACCTTGCTCATGATCTGCGCGGTGTAGTCGCCGCCGCCGGTGAGGGTGTAGCGGGCCATCTCCTGGCCGGTGGACTCGTCGACCAGGCGGCAGAAGGCATCCTGCACCTCGGCGAAGGTCTGCCCGGTGAAGGAGTTCACGGTGAACACGATCTGGTCGATGTGCACCGGCACCCGCGCCAGGTCGACGACGATCGCCTCGTCGTCCCCGCCCTGCCCGGCGCCGCCGACCACGTTGTCGCCGGTGTGCCGCACCGAACCGTCGTCGCTGACGAGGTGCTGGAAGAAGACGACGTCCATCGGCTGCTTGTCGGCGAACAGCACGGCCGAGGCGTCGAGGTCGATCTCCCGGGTGCGCGATCCGAACAGGCCGCGGCGCGGCGCCGCCCGCCAGCCCAGGCCCATCCGCACCGCGGTCAGCGTTCCCCCGTCGGACTTCGCCAGGCTGATGCCCTGCCCCTTGGACAAGTTGACCGACACGTGCCGTCCCCTCTCGTTCCGTTCCCCGTTTGCCGCCTCCCCGGCGGCCTTCCCCGACCCTATGCGCGGAACGGGCCAGTCATTCGCCCGCCCCACGCTTTGTGGCGTTCCTGCAACACAGCGACAGGCCGGGGAAGGCGCCGGGTGGCGAGGAGCGCGCCGGGTGACGGGGAGCATGCCGGGTGGCGGGGAGCGTGCCGGGTGACGGGGAGCGTGCCGGGTGACGGGGAGCGTGCCGGGTGACGGGGGCGTGCCGGGTGACGGGGGCGTGCCGGGTGCCGGGGGCGTGCCGGGTGCCGGGGGCGTGCCGGGTGCCGGGGGCGTGCCGGGTGCCGGGTATGGCGCCGGCCGCTGGGCGGGCGCGTCAGCCCGGGCATGGGGCCGGGCGCCGGGCACGGCGTCGGTTACCGGGCGGGCGCGTCAACCCGGGGCATGACGCCAGCAGCCTGGCGGGCGCATCGGCCCGGGCGCGACGCTGGCCGCTGGGCGGGCGCGTCAACCCGGGCATGACGCCAGCCGCCGAGCGGGCGCCTCAACCCGGGCACGACGCCAGCAGTCAAGTGGGCGCCTCAGTCCGGCCCGGCCGGCGTGGGCGGGCCGCCCGGTCGGCCCCGCTCCCGCTGCTCCCCGGCCCGCCCGGCTCCCCCGGCACACCCCGCGTCACCTCGTCACCGCGTCACCTCGTCACCGCAGTCCGGCCTCCCTCATCTGCCGCAGTTCCTTCTTGAGCTCCCCCACCTCGTCGCGCAGCCGGGCGGCCACCTCGAACTGGAGTTCCGCGGCGGCGGCCCGCATCCGGTCGGTCATCTCCTCGATGAGCTCGGCCAGTTCGGCGGCGGGTCGGTCGGTGGGCGTGGCACCGGCCTTGCCGCCCTTGCCCTTGGCCGCCTTGCCGCCCAGCGCGGGTACCGGCGCCTTGCCCTTGGCGTCCTTGCCTTCGGCCGCCTTGCGGTAGCCCGTGCCCAGCAGCTCCTGGGTGTCGATCTCCTCGCGCGCCAGCGTCGCGACGATGTCGCCGATCTTCTTGCGGAGCGGCTGCGGGTCGATGCCCTTTTCCTTGTTGTACGCGAGCTGCTTCTCCCGGCGGCGGTTGGTCTCCTCGATCGCCTTCTGCATGGCCGGGGTGATCTTGTCCGCGTACATGTGCACCTGGCCGGAGACGTTACGGGCGGCCCGGCCAATGGTCTGGATCAAGGACGTGCCGGACCGCAGGAAGCCCTCCTTGTCGGCGTCGAGGATCGCCACCAGCGACACCTCGGGCAGGTCCAGGCCCTCCCGCAGCAGGTTGATGCCGACCAGGACGTCGTACTCGCCGGCCCGCAGCTCCCGCAGCAGCTCGATGCGCCGCAGGGTGTCCACGTCGCTGTGCAGGTAGCGGACCTGGATGCCCAGCTCCAGGAAGTAGTCCGTGAGGTCCTCGGCCATCTTCTTGGTGAGGGTGGTGACCAGGACCCGTTCGTCCTTCTCCGTACGCAGCCGGATCTCGTGCACCAGGTCGTCGATCTGGCCCTCGGTGGACTTCACGATCACCTCGGGGTCGACCAGGCCCGTCGGGCGGATGATCTGCTCCACGAAGCCGTCGGAGCGGGAGAGCTCGTAGTTGCCGGGCGTCGCGGAGAGGTAGACCGTCTGGCCGACGCGCTCCAGGAACTCCTCCCACTTGAGCGGCCGGTTGTCGAGGGCCGACGGCAGCCGGAAGCCGTGCTCGACGAGGGTGCGCTTGCGGGACGCGTCGCCCTCGTACATCGCGCCGATCTGCGGCACGGTGACGTGCGACTCGTCGATGACCAGGAGGAAGTCCTCCGGGAAGTAGTCGAGGAGGGTGTTGGGCGCGGTGCCGGGCGCGCGGTCGTCCATGTGCATCGAGTAGTTCTCGATGCCGGAGCAGGAGCCGACCTGGCGCATCATCTCGATGTCGTAGGTCGTGCGCATGCGCAGCCGCTGGGCCTCCAGGTGCTTGCCCTGCTTCTCCATCGTGGCCAGGCTCTCGGCCAGCTCCGCCTCGATCCCGGCGATGGCCTTCTCCATGCGCTCCGGGCCCGCGACGTAGTGGCTGGCGGGGAAGACGTACAGCTGCCGGTCCTCGCTGATGACCTCGCCGGTGAGCGGGTGGAGCGTGGACAGCGCCTCGATCTCGTCGCCGAACATCTCGATCCGGACGGCCAGCTCCTCGTAGACCGGGAAGATCTCGATGGTGTCGCCGCGCACACGGAAGGTGCCGCGGGTGAACGCCAGGTCGTTGCGGGTGTACTGGATGTCGACGAAGCGGCGCAGAAGCTGGTCGCGGTCGATCTCGTCACCGACCTTGAGCTGCACCATGCGGTCCACGTACTCCTGGGGCGTGCCCAGGCCGTAGATGCAGGACACCGAGGCGACCACGACCACGTCACGCCGTGTGAGCAGGGAGTTCGTCGCGGAGTGGCGCAGCCGCTCGACCTCCTCGTTGATCGAGGAGTCCTTTTCGATGTACGTGTCCGACTGCGGGACGTACGCCTCGGGCTGGTAGTAGTCGTAGTAGGAGACGAAGTACTCGACGGCGTTGTTGGGCAGCAGCTCGCGGAACTCGTTGGCGAGCTGCGCCGCGAGGGTCTTGTTGGGCGCCATGACGAGGGTGGGGCGCTGCAGCTTCTCGATCATCCACGCGGTGGTCGCCGACTTGCCGGTACCGGTCGCGCCGAGCAGGACGACATCCTTCTCACCACCGCTGACGCGCTGCTCCAGCTCGGCGATGGCCGCCGGCTGGTCGCCACTGGGCTGATACGGGCTGACGACCTCGAAAGGTGCCACCGTGCGTTCGATCTTGGATACGGGCCGCATGGAACCAACCGTACGACTCCCCACTGACAACCGGCCGGAAAACGCTCCGGCCAGCGGTTCCGTGGTCGGGGGCAGCGGGGTGCGGAGTCTCGCGGGAGGAGTCGGCGGCGGGTGAGGGCCGGGCGGTCCCGGCCGCAAGCCGAAAACCGGTCGGAGAGGCCGGGCGGGCCGTTTCCCGGTCTGCGGGCCTGGAGGCCGGGACTATACGTCGCCGGCCGGGCACGGACCGTGCGTATGTTGCGCACCGCCCGGGCGGAGGGCGCGGGCCGCGGCGTTCAAACCCGGAACACAGGACACTTCTCGTTCAATTTCTGTCCATCGGGCGCCTGTCTTCCGGTACACCCCAACTGCGAACCTCTGCGCGTCCCACCCCGAATTCCACCTCGTTACCGCAAGAGTCCCGGTTCCGCTCCGGCCCTGCCGGATCCGGCCCGGACCGCGCTCGCCTTCCCGTCGTCACTAGGAGTCCGTATGCGTATCCGTCCTGTCGCCACCGTCGCCGGTGCGCTCGTGGGCCTGGCCGCGTCCATGCTCCCCGCGGCCGGCGCCCAGGCCGCCGAGAGGCACCACAAAGTGGTGACCATCGCCCACCGGGGCGCCTCCGCCTACGCGCCCGAGAACACGCTCGCCGCCGTCGACGCCGCCGCCGACCTCGGGATCACCTGGGTGGAGAACGACGTCCAGCGCACCAAGGACGGCGAGCTGGTCATCCTGCACGACACCTCGCTCGCCCGGACGACCAACGTGGAGCAGGTCTTCCCGGGCCGCGCGCCCTGGAACGTCGGCGACTTCACGCTCAAGGAAATCGAGCAGTTGGACGCCGGCAGCTGGTTCAGCCCGAAGTTCGCCGGCGAGCGGGTACCGACGCTGGAGGACTACATGGACGCGGTCGAGGACAACGACCAGAAGCTCCTGATGGAGCTCAAGGCCCCCGAGCTGTATCCCGGCATCGAGCGGCAGACGCTCAAGGAGCTGCGCGAGGACGGCTGGCTGGACCGTGACCACGTCAAGAACCGGCTGATCGTCCAGAGCTTCAACGCCGACTCGGTGAAGAAGGTCCACAGCCTGCGGCGCGACGTCAAGACGGGCTTCCTCGGCACTCCGGGCGTCGCCGAGCTGCCCAAGTACGCGGCGTTCGCCGACCAGATCAACCCGCAGTACAAGTCGATCGACGCGGCCTACGTCTCGGCCGTGCACAAGGTGAAGGGCCCGCACGGCCGCCCGCTGGAGGTCTTCACCTGGACCGTCGACGACGCACCGAACGCGGTCAAGGCCGCAGGTCAGGGTGTCGACGGCATCATCAGCAACAAGCCCGACGTCATCCGCGACGCAGTGAAGAAGACCGGCCGGTAGTACGGCGGTGACAGCCCCCGGAACCGCGTTCCGGGGGCGTTGTCAGTGGTGGGTCATAGGCTGAATCCGTGACGAACTCAGAGCGGGATCAGCGGGATCAGCGGGACGGCCCGGCCGGCCGACACGAGCGGCCCGGGCCGGAGACGCCGCCCGGACGGGTGGCGCCGCGCCGGGAGCCGGAGTCGCACCGGGAGCCCGAGTCACGCGACTGGGCCTGGCGGGTGCTGGACACCCCCATCGGCCCGCTGCTGCTCGCGGCGACCCGCGAGGGGCTGGCGCTGGTCGGCTTCCACGCCGACGAGCGGACCACCCGCCGCTCCCTGAGCCGCCTCCGGCACGCGTTCGGCCGCGAACCGCTCCCCGAGATACCCCACTTGACCACGGCCGCCGACGAGCTGACCCGGTATTTCGACGGCGGCCTGCGCGCCTTCACCGTCCCCCTGGACTGGTCCCTGTCGGCGGGCTTCAACGAGCGGGTGCTGCGCGAACTGGCCGCCCACGTCCCGTACGGCGCGGTGGTCGGCTACCAGCACCTGGCCGACCGGGTCGGCGAGCCGGGCGCCGCCCGCGCGGTGGGCGCGGCCATGGGCTCCAACCCGCTCCCCGTCGTCGTCCCCTGCCACCGGGTGGTGGCCAGCGACGGCGGCATCGGCGGTTTCGGCGGCGGCCTGGAGACCAAGCGCCGCCTGCTGGCCCTGGAGGGCGTCCTTCCGCAGCCCCTCTTCTGACGCGTCCGTTTCCGGCTCCCGAGCCCCGCGCACCTCCCGTACGCGAGAAAGGCCCGTACCCGCCATGTCCCGCCAGATCGCCCTGCTCCGCGGCATCAACGTCGGAGGCCGCAACAAGTTCACCATGGCCCAACAGCGTGAACTGTTCGCCGCGTTGGGCCACAAGGACGTGACGGTCCTCCTGCAGACCGGCAACATCGTCTTCGCGGACCCCGGCACGCCGCCCGAGGAGACCGCCCACGCCATCGAGGCCCGGATCGCCGACGAACTGGGCTTTCCCGTCCCCGTGCTGGTCCGTACGCGTGACGAATTGGCCGCCGCCATCGCCGCCAACCCCTTCCCGCAGGCCGAGGCGGAGCCCAAGACCCTTCACGTGACCTTCCTGTCAGCCGAGCCCGCCCACGTCGCCCCGCTGGAGGCCCTGGAAGAGGCCTTGGACACCGGGGCGTACACCCCGGACCGGTTCCGGCTCGTCGGCCGCGAGCTGTACCTGTGGTGCCCGAACGGAATAGGCCGTTCCAAGCTGGCCGAGGCGGTCTCCCGCGCCCGGCTCGGCGTGACGGCCACCGCCCGCAACTGGAACACCGTGACCAAGCTGCTGGCCCTGGCCGACGCCTGACACGGCGCGGGCCGCACACCCCGGGAAGGCCCGGTGCGCCAGAGGAAAGCGGCTGGTCAGGCGCTTCCGGTCCAGACCGGGCGGTTCGGATCGTCCGCCTTCACGACGACGTCCGCGGTCTCGTCAGGCCGCACCTCGTCCTCGTAGCGCGCGAAGGCGGCCAGCGTCCACCGCTCGCCCTCCGGCGTGCGCCGGGTCAGGGCGGCGGGCGACAGCTTCAGGTGGACCGACAGGTCGAAGGGGAACCAGTGGCCGAACAGCAGCGGTCCGTGCAGCAGCAGGACACCGCCCGGCGGCAGCGCGGTATACGGACTGCGCGTGGCCCGGTCCGTCCGGGGATCCCACAGGTCCGGCAGCACCCGGCCCGTGCCGCCCGGATCCAGCGGCGTGAAGACCTCGCGCCAGAGTGCCTGCCGGTCGAACCACTCGTCGTAATACGCGTCGGGGTCTTCCTTCCCGTACTCCAGGCGGAGGGAGGCGGGGCGCAGGAACCCGTCGGCCGCGACGACGTGCACGGGCCGGCCGCGCAGCCGCAGTGCCTCCGCGAGCCGCCCGGCGGCGTCCTCCGGGCGGGCGGCCGGCGCCCCGTCGATCGCGACGCGCAGCCACGGGCCGCCGTCCGCCGCCTCCGTCGCACCGATCCGCTCGGCCAGCGCGTCGGTCAGCCGTTCCCAGGTGATCGCTTCGAGCCGCACTCCTTCATTCTGCCGGGCGTACGGGACCACCGGTTAGGGTGGCCGGTCGGGCCAGGGGTGAACGGCGAGTCGTGTGGGGGAAGCGGTGGCGGACAGGCTGCGATGGCTGCGGGTGCCGGTTGGCCCGGAGGGGCCGCAGTGGTCGACCCGGGCCGGAGCCGCGCGGGTCCTGTTCGTGGTGCACAACGTCACCTCCGCCACCCGGCTGCTAGACGTTCTCCCCCTGTTCGACGCCGACCCCCGCGTCCAGTGCCTCGCCACCTGCACGGGGTCGTCGCCCTACCTGCACGGCGTACCGGAACTGCTGGCGGACGCCGGGCTGCCCGTCCTGCCCTGGGAACAGGCCGTCCAGACCCCGGTCGACCTGGCGATCAGCGCCAGCTATGGCGGCGAACTTCAACTGATTAAAGGGAAGTTGGCCGTCCTCTCGCACGGCATTGGCTACAATAAGAGGCTTCCTACACCGGACACCGGACACCGGACACCGGACACCGGACACCGGACACCGGACACCGGACACCGGGGATCGAGATCGGGGCCGGGGCGCGAGCCTGATCCGGAGCAGGCGCCGGTCTTCGGACTCTCGCCTGAGTGGCTGCTGTGGGACGGCAAGCCCATCGCGAAGGCGACCGTGCTGTCCCACCCCGAGCAGCTCGTCCGTCTCCGCCACGCCTGTCCGCCCGCTGCCCGCACCGCCGTACTCGCCGGGGACCCGTGCTACGACCGTCTGCTGGCCGCCCTCCCCCATCGTGAAGGGTTCCGTCGCGCGCTCGGCGTCTCCACCGGTCAGCGCCTTGTCGTCCTCAACTCCACCTGGGGGCCGCGCTCCCTGTTCGGCGACGGCAACGACATCCTGCCCTGGCTCCTGGACAGCCTCGTCAGCGAACTCCCCGTCGACACCTACCGCCGCTGCGCCGTCCTGCATCCGAACATCTGGCACGGACACGGCCCCGGCCAGGTGCGCGCCTGGCTGCGGCACGCCGAGGACGCCGGGCTGACCCTCGTGCCTCCGCTGGGGCCTTGGCGGCAGGTCCTGGCCGCCGCCGACGCCGTCATCGGGGATCACGGCAGCGTGACGTACTACGCGGCCGCGACCGGTACGCCCGTGCTCCTCGGCGCGTTTCCCGCGCAGGACCTCGACCCGGGGTCGCCCGTCGCCGAACTGGGCCGCATGGCGCCGCGACTGCGCCCGTACGAACCGCTGCTCCCCCAGCTCGACAAGCTCTTCGCCGGCCACCACCCCGACCGGTACGCCCAGCTCACCGCCCTGGCCAGCTCGGCGCCCGGCGCATCGGCCACGCTGCTCCGGCGCACCTTCTACGGCCTCATGGGCCTCTCCGAACCCCGTCCGCCCGCCTACCTGCCGCGACTGCCGGCCCCCGCCTACGGGGACGGCCCCGCCACCATTTCGCCCGCGTCCCCGGTCCTGGCCCCCGTCCGGGTGCTGACGCGGCTGCGCGACCGCCGGCCGGACGCGCTCCCCGAGATAGCCGTCACCCGCCATGCGGGCACCTCCCACGAACCCGAGCCGCCGGAAGCGCCGTACCCGGAGCCGTACCCGGTTTCCGCGCACACCGCCGTCCACGAGGACGTACCGGACGCGACCCGGCTGTCCCTCGCCGACCTGGTGCTCCACCACTCCCAGCCCGAACCGGCGGCGTGGACGCAGGCCGCCGTGCGCCGCCACCGGCACTGCGCCATGGCCGCGTGCGTCACCGCGCCAGACGCCTGCGTCGTCCGCGTTCCGGACGGCCGTCTCGTCACGCTCAGCGCGGCGCCCGGCCCGGACGGCCACCGCGACCTGTGCGATCCGGCCGCGTACGCCTCGGCCCTCTACGCCTGGTACGAGAGCGGGAGGCCCGTCGAAGCCCTCCTCGACGGCCTGGTCGTGGTGACGGGCGACGCCGGCCACCGCCTCCACGTCACGATCACGCCTCCTCCGTAAGCCCTCCGGGCCCCTCCTCTCCCGTCACGCCACCGTCCGGACCGGCTTCTGCCTGAGCGGCTCGCAGCCGGTCGAGCCGCGCCCGTACGGCGCCGGTCCGGGGCGCTCCGGTCCTCTCGTGGAAGTCGAGCGCCACCCGTAGACACCGGATCTCACCCGCCAAGTCCCCCGCCTGGCGGGCCTGGTCGGCACGCAGCTCCGCGAGGTCGGCCTGCTGTACGACCGAACTCTCCGCCGCCATGAGGGCCTCCGCCCGGCCGAGCGGCTCGTCGGCCTCCCGCACGCGCCCGGCGTCGATCAGCGTCCGCCCGAGGCTCATGAGCACCCGGCCCTCGTTGTACGGATCGGGCAGCGCCCGCACCGACTCCAGCGCGTGCCGCAGCTGTTCGACCGCCTCCTCGTGGCGGCCCATGCCCTGGAGCGACCGTCCTAGGTGGTGTTCGAGCAGCGCCAGCGCGCGGGGGTCTCCGACCT
Source organism: Streptomyces sp. NPDC017056 (assembly GCF_044332485.1). Lineage (NCBI taxonomy): Bacteria > Bacillati > Actinomycetota > Actinomycetes > Kitasatosporales > Streptomycetaceae > Streptomyces > Streptomyces sp. NPDC017056. The sequence continues at coordinate 124,360 of NZ_JBIRPD010000013.1, forward strand.
GCCGGGCCAGGGTCCGTGCCGACCGGAAGCGCTCGGCGGCGTCGGCCCACCGCTCCTGCTTGAGGTGCAGCAGGCCCAGGGATTCCACCGCGGTGGCTTCGCCCCGTATGTGCCCGGCGCGACGGTCGGCGGCGGCCGCCCCTTCGAACTGCGTCTGCGCCTGCGCGTACTCCGCCAGCCCCAGGTACGCGAAGCCGAGCTGAGCGCGCATCCGCCCTTCGGCCTCGGGGCACTCCTCCGCGCAGCGCACCGCGGCCTCCACTCCGAGCAGGTGCGTGCGTACCCACTGCTCGTGGAATCCGAGCCGCAGGTGCAGCCCCCACATCGCCTCGCACAGCTGCCACGCCAGGTCGTCGTGCCCGTGGTCCACCGCGGCCCGTACCGCCTCGGCGAGGTTTTCCCGTTCGGCTCGCAGCCAGGTCAGCGCGGTGCGGCCGTTCTCGTATGCGGCAGGCCGGCCTGCCTGCTTCGTGTACGCGGGTCCCAGGTGCCAGCGGCCCGGCAGCACGCAGACGTCGGCCGCGACCGCGGCGCGTACGTACCAGAGCAGCGTTCTACGGACGGCCGCCGCCGCTCCCGCGATACCGTCCTGCGCCGCCGCACGGCGTTCCGCGTACTGCCGCCAGAGGTCATGGAACCGATAACGCTCCTGGTCCGCAGCATGGGCACCAGCTCCCGTCCCGGCTTCGGGTTCGGGTTCGGCTTCGGGTTCGGCCACACGTTCCAGCAGGTGCGCCTCGGCCAGTTCGGCGAGCAGGCTTCTCGCCTCGTCCTCGGTGACGCCCGCGGCAGCCGCAGCGGCGCCGGGTATCACATGCGTCCACGGCCGCAGGCTCACGAGCCGGAACAGCCTGGCCGCGGCCTCCGGCAGGTTCCCGTACGCGGTGTCCATCGCGCCCTGCATCGGCCGGCCGGAGCCCGCGCTCACCTCGTCGTCGCCCGGGCCGTTCCCACGGCTCGCGTCACTCACGGCCATTTCGCGCTCCAGCAGTTCCCAGTCCGGCTGTTCGGCCCCGGCGGCACGCGCCCCGATCGCGCACAGTGCGAGCGGCATCCCACCGCACCGCCGCGCCACCGCCTCGGCGCCGGGCCCGGCGCCGCCCAGGCGGGCGAGCAGCCCCACCGCGTCCCGGGTGGGCAGCGGCCCGAGACGTATGACGTGCGCGCCGTACTCGATCACCAGGCGGCGCAGGTCCGCACGGCTGGTCACGATCGTCAGGGAAGCCGGGGAGGCGGCCAGCAACGGCCGTACCTGGGCGGCCGAATGCGCGTCGTCCAGCACCGTCAGGATGCGCCGCCCCGCCGTCACGCTGCGGAACGCGCTCTCCTGCGCGTCCGGCTCCGCCGGTACGAAGTCCCGGTGCACACCGAGGTCGCGCAGGAAGCGCAGCAGTACCTCGGACGGCCCGGTCGCCGTCGCCGCCGACGCGCCGCGCAGGTGCGCGTACAGCTGGCCCTCTTCGAAGCGGCTCTCCAGCGCCGCGGCCAGGCGCAGCGCGGTGGCCGTCTTTCCCACACCACCCGGGCCGCACAGGACGACCACAAGGGGCGCCCCGCCGCCTCCAGTGCCTTCGGCGCCACCGTCCGGCAGCGCCTCGTCGAGTAACCCCGCCACCTCGGCCAGCACGGCGTCGCGGTCGACGAAGTGGCGGGTGCCCGGCGGCAGCGTACGGGGCACCGGCGCACCCGGCACGATCGCCGGAACGGCCTCCTGGATGGTCAGCGTGCCGATGGTCTGGGCCTGCACGGCAGATCCGTAGACCGTCCCGCTGATGTCGTTGCGCACGCCGACGGCCGCCTGCCCGTCCGATGCGGCCCCGGGCGCGGGCGCACCGGCCCCCGTGTCAGCCACGAGCCGGCCCCTCCGTGCCCCCGCCGCCGCCCTGGGTGAGCCGCGAGATCACCCCAGCCTGGATCACCGTGCCTTGATGCACCTCGCCACTGATGGTGTTGTGCACCTCGCGCACACTGACCCCGGCCTCCGCTTCGGGCCGCAACTCCGCCAGCAGCCGCCGCAGTTCCTCGGCCGCGGCCGGGTCGTCCCGCAGCACCCGCCGCAGCCGCACCCGCCATTCGGCCGCCACGTCGGCAGCGCCCTCCTCGTCACCGCTGCGCTGCGCGGCCACCAGTTCGGTACGCGACTCTTCCAGCTCCCCTTCGAGCGCTTCCTCTTCTCCGCCGCCCCGGCGCCGCGAGAAGAACGCCGCCACTCGCTCCCGCGCCTGTGACCACCCTTCGGTCACCATCTGCTGCACCAGCGTCGTCGCCCCTGCCGTCGCGAGCGCCGTCAACTCCGCGTCCATCCAACCCCCCTTGCCCCAGCCGTACGAGCTGCACGGCGTGCGTCGCTGTCACGGTAAGGAGAACTCTCTCCTCTTGCCCAGCCGGAGGGTGACCGGACGGCGGCGAAGCCACCGTCACACCCCTCCCGCCTCCCGTACCTTCCTCGTCGATTTCCTACTCCTCCACGCTACTTCCCCCCACTGACAGTGACGACTCCCGCACCGGCAGTCAGACCGCCAGGAGCCGTTGCGCCAGGGCGAGCGGCGTGGTGACGGGAGCCGGCGTGCTCGGGCGGGTGCGGTGACCGGAGCGGCGTTCGACGGAGGCGGTGCCGGACTCGGATTCGAGTGCGGGGGCGTAGCCGGCGGCGCGGAGTGCGTCGAGCGTCGGGGCGGGCGGCTCCGCGCTGACCAGGACGGTGGGGGCGACGACGCGCAGGCCGAGCTTCTGGAGGGAGCGGTGGGCGGCGAGTTCGCGGACCAGGGCCTCGTCGTCGGAACGGATGCAGCAGCCGGCGGGCAGGACGCGCATCTGGCCGTGTGTGCGAGCGGCGTCCTTGACGAGGTAGGCGAGGGGCTGCGGCAGGGGCCCGGCAGCCGACGCCTTGGCGAGGTCGTCGAGCAGGTCGGCGGCATCACGGCCGTCGTCGAGGGCACGGCGTACGGAGGCGGGGGTGAACCGCCAGGTCACGGCGTGGCCTTCGGATTCGCGGTCGGCGGCCGAGGACAGCAGGTCGGCGAGGGCCGCGGACGGCGCTCCTGTGACGACGGCGGTCAAGTCGGCCTGGAAGTGGGCCTGCTGGACGGGCGGCGGCAGGAGGTCGCGAAGGGCGGCGTCGAGGATCTCGGGGTGCGCGGGAGATGCGGCCAGGAGAGCGTGTCCGAGGGGCGTGAGGGTGCCGTGCGCGGTGAGTGCGAGGAAGGCCGCCTCGTCGAGGATGTGGGCGGCGCGAGCCTCGGCCAGCGGTTCGCCGATGACGGCCAGCGGCCGGTGCCAGGCCGCGGCTTCAAGGACGGCGGGCAGGTCCCGTACTCGCGGCGTGTCGGGCAGGGCCGGCGCACGGGCCGCGAGCCGGGCGGAAGCGGCATCGGCCGGGGCCGTGGACAGCGCTGCGAGCAGGGCGTGCCGCAGGGCCGGCGCGTGCCGGTCCTCGCCGCGCACCAGGGCCGTGGGGGTCTCTCCGAAGGGGGTGTGCGTGGGGATGGACCAGAGGGTGGTCCAGGCGGTGAGGACCGGGGTCAGCCGCTCGCCGGGGGCCAGGGCCAGCCAGTCGTCGTACGCGCCGGTGGGCAGCGCCGTGATGCCGGCGGGTGTACGGGTCAGCGCGATGAGGTCGGCGGCGAGGGTGAGGTCGAGCAGGAGGCGGGTACGGGCCTCGGTCGTGCCGGCCGCCTTGGCCAGGCGCTTGATCTCGCGGAGGGCCAGGCCACCGGTCTTCCGGAGGGCCGCCGGCTGGGCGGCGAGTGCGGCGAGGAGACGGTCCAGGGTGGCGGCGAGGGTGGTCGCGGCGGCCTGGGATTCGGCCTGGAGTGCGTCCGCCCCTGGGCCGGCGGTGGTGGCCTCGGGCACGGGGAGGCGCGGGGCGGCGTGCCGGAAGGGGCCCAGGTCATGGGCGGCCAGAAGCTGCGGCGCGCGGGGCGGCACCACGAGGGCGCCATCTTCGTCGGACGCGGCGAGGCCGTCTTCACGCAGGCGGTGCAGCGCGGCCGTGACGGCATCGCGGGCAGGGCCGGCCGCGGCGGCGCCGAGGGCCTCGTACACGTCTGCCGCCGGTACGGGGTCGGTGGCCAGCTCAGGGAAGGAGAGCCGGTGTGCCATCAGGGACTGGTAGTCGGCTCCGGCAGTGGGGGCCGCGGGCACGGGGGCGGCACGCCGGGCCAGGTCCTGGCTGATGCGGGCGGTGGCGGCCAGGACCTGGAGGCAGGGGTGGTCGAGGTGGAGGACGGTGTGGTGGAGGGTTTCGTACGACCACAGGGCGGTGGCCAGTTCGCGGAGCCGGGTGGGCGCGGGCCGGCGGGACAGCGGTTCCGCGTGGCGGGTGAGCAGGGCGGCGAGCTCTTCGGGGGTGCGCTGCGCGAGGGACCGGGTGAGTGTGTCGAGACCTTCCACGGCCCCGAGGTTAGTCACTGGCCGACAAGAGCGCCGAGGGCCCCCACGGGGTCGGCGTCGGCGCGGCCGGTGGGCCACCAGTCCTCGGTACCGGGGTCGGATTCGTAGGGGTACCAACGATTGTCGTGGCCGAAGCGCAGTTGGACGCCGCGGGCGGGGTCGGTGAGGTGGTTGTGGCGGGGTCTCAGGGCGGGGAGGCCGGCGGCGATCAGGGCGCTGCGGGCGCGGTCGAAGTCACCGGCGGGCGGATTCCAGGTGGTGTCGAGCAGGGTCAGTCCTTCGAGGCCGCCCTGCCGCCAGGCGGCGACCGCGCGGGCCACGTCCGTCACGGTACGTCCGGTGGCCGCGGCGAGGTCGCGGTAGAGCGCGCGGGTGGTGGCGGTCAGGCCCGCGGTGGGGTGGGCGGTGGCCGCCAGCCGGATGCCGTCCTGCCAGGGGGTGAGCGCGGGGAACGGGGATGGATCGGACGCCTGCCCGGCATGCGGCCCGGCCGGGTACGGCTGCCGGGAGGCCGCCGGCGGGGCGGGGGATATGGCGCTGAGGTAGGCGTGGGCGCGGGCTGTCGCGTCGGCGGCCAGGAATTCGAGGGCTCCTGCATCCAGAGGCAGGCCGTCGGCTTCCGGGAGGGCGTGGGTGTGCCCGGGGTGCGCCGGGAGGGTCAGGGGCGGCGGGAGGGGCGGCAGCAGCCGGTCGGCCAGGGCGATGCGGGCAAGCACACCGCGAGGCGGCCGTTCCTCCGGGGCTGGCGCCTGCTCCGGTGACGCGGAGACCACACGCTCCGCCGGCTTCGCGCGCCCGTCCGGCCCGTTCTCCGATGCCGCCTTGGCGCCTCCCGGTGTGCCCGTTTCCGCCGACGCCGCCTTCGTGGCGGCGATCGCCGCCCGTGCGTCCGCGCTGGGTACGGTGCGCGCGCCGGACAACGGCCCGACCGCCGCTCCCGGCCGTGCGCCGCGGGATTCCCGGGCGGTGAGCGTCGCATTGCGGCGCGACAGTTCGTCCAAGAGTTCGCGTTCACCGCGGCCGCGCATGAGAAGCAGCACGAACGGGTCGGCGTCCAGCAGCCGGGCCACCTGGAAGCAGACCGCGGCGGCGTGCTTGCACGGGTTTCCGTGGTCGGGGCAGGAGCAGCGGGGCACCAGGTCGCCCGGTCCTGGCAGCAGCCGTACGCCCGCTTCGGCTACGGCCCGCGGCAGATTCTTGGCCAGGAGGGCGGTGAGCTGGGCGGGCTCGGCGGCGATCGTGTCCAGGAGGACGGTCCACTCCTCCGCGGAGAGCACCTGGAGGCGGATCACCACGTTGTACGGGCGCGGCCTGCTGCCCCGCACGGAGGCGGCGATGCGCCCGGGGGTGATGTTGATCGTGTCGACGTTGCCGTCGCGTGCGTACGTACGGCCGCGGGCGAGCCGGCCGCTGTCCAGGGCCGTGGTCTCCAGGGCGTCCAGCCAGGCGCTCCCCCACCACGACTCGGCGAACAGCCCCCGGGCGCCGGAACGCTCCGGCAACGGCGGGAACGTACGCGACCGGTCGGAGCGGTCCATGGTCCCCGGCCGGTCGTCCGCGGCGCCACGGCCGGTGTCCGCGGGAAGGGGGCGCGGGCGGCGGCTCATGCGGCCCTCCTCAGGGAGACGAGATCGGCGAGCTGGGCGTCGGTCAGTTCGGTGAGCGCGGTCTCGCCGCCGGAGAGGACCGCGTCCGCGAGGGCGCGTTTCGCGGTGAGCAGTTCGGCGATGTTGTCCTCGACGGTGCCTTCGGCGATGAGCCGGTGGACCTGGACGGGCTGGGTCTGGCCGATGCGGTACGCCCGGTCGGTGGCCTGCTCCTCCACCGCGGGGTTCCACCACCGGTCGTAGTGGACGACATGGCCGGCCCGGGTGAGGTTGAGACCGGTGCCGGCCGCCTTCAAGGAGAGCAGGAAGACCGGGGCCTGGCCCGACTGGAAGCGGTCGACCATCTCCTCGCGCCGCTTCACGGGCGTACCGCCGTGCAGGAGTTGGGTGCCGATGCCGCGCGCGGTGAGGTGCTGTTCGAGCAGGCGCGCCATTTCCACGTACTGCGTGAAGATCAGTGTCGCGCCGCCCTCCGCGAGGATCGTGTCGAGCAGCTCGTCGAGCAGCTCCAGCTTGCCGGAGCGCGCCGCCAGACCGGGCGCCGCCTCCTTGAGGTACTGCGCGGGGTGGTTGCAGATCTGTTTGAGCGCCGTCAGCAGCTTCATGACCAGGCCGCGGCGGGCGATGCCCTCGGCCGCTTCGATACGGGCCAGGGTCTCGCGCACGACCGCCTCGTACAGCGCGGCCTGCTCACGGCCGAGCGCGACCGGATGGTCCGTCTCGGTCTTGGGCGGCAGTTCGGGAGCGATGCCAGGGTCGGACTTCTTGCGGCGCAGGATGAACGGGCGGACCAGGCGGGCGAGGCGCTCGGCCGCCTCCGGGTCCTCGCCGCCCTCGACCTCGCGCGCATACAGGGCACGGAAGCTCTTCAAGGAGCCGAGGAGGCCGGGAGTGGTCCAGTCGAGGAGGGTCCACAGCTCGGACAGGTTGTTCTCGACGGGAGTGCCGGTGAGGGCGATACGGGCCGGGGCCTTGATGCCGCGCAGTGCTTTGCCGGTGGAGGAGCGCGGGTTCTTCACGTGCTGTGCTTCGTCCGCGACGACCCACGCCCAGGAGCGGGCGGCCAGCGCGGCGGCGCTCGAACGCATCGTGCCGTACGTGGTCAGCACGAAGCCGCCGTCGACGTCTTCGAGGCTGCGGCCGGTGCCGTGGAAGCGCCGTACGGGAACGCCGGGGGCGAAGCGCTCGATCTCCCGCTGCCAGTTGCCCAGGAGGGAGGCCGGGCACACCACGAGGACGGGGGCGGCGGGGCGCTGGTGGAGGTGGAGGGCGATGACCGTGATGGTCTTGCCGAGGCCCATGTCGTCGGCGAGGCAGCCGCCGAGCCCGAGGGACGTCATCCGGTCCAGCCAGGCGAGGCCGCGCAGCTGGTAGTCGCGCAGGGTCGCGTGCAGACCGGCGGGCTGCGGCGGGACCGGTGCCTCCTGGGTCAGCCTGGAGCGCAGCGCGGCGAGGGCGCCCAACGGCACCACCTCGACCTCTTCGCCGTCCACCTCGGTGGTGCCGTTCAGCGTCGCGGCGAGGGCGTCGACCGGGTCCAGGTAGCCCAGCTCGCGCTTGCGGGCCTTGCGGACGAGCGCCGGATCGACCAGCACCCACTGGTCGCGCAGCCGCACCACGGGCCGGTGGGCCTCCGCCAGGGTGTCCATCTCCGCCTCTGTGAGCGGCTTGCCGTCGAGGGCCACCTGCCACCGGAACTGCAGCAGCTTCTCGGTGTCGAAGAAGCCGAAGCCGTCGGCCGCCGACCCGGGCGCCGGGCGCAGCACCGCGGCCGCGGTCAGGCCGCGGGCCAGCTCCTTCGGCCAGTGCACGGCGATTCCGGCGGCGGCCAGACGCGGCGCCGCCTCGCCCAGCAGTTCGTACAGCTCCTCTTCGGCCAGCGGCAGGACGTCGGGGACCGGCCGCTCCAGGAAGCGGGCCAGCGGCGGCCAGACGCGGGCCGCCCGGCGCAGCGCGAGCAAGGTGTCGACGCGGGCGCGCGGCCCGAAGTGATCAGGGCCTTCGCCCTCCCACAGCTGGCCGGCGTCGGCGATGAGAGTGGGATCGGTGAGGCTCTGCACTTGGAGGACGGCGGCCGCGGCACTGCGCTCCCCACTGGCACGCCCAGGCCCCCGACCATCACCGTCGCCCACGGCCCCCTCTCCCTCCCCTTCGCCTTCCCCGTCCGTTGCAGGCTCGTCCCGCATGTCGAAGAGCCCGTGGGCAGGCAGGTCCAATCGCAGCGACAGACGCACCCCGGCGTCCACGCCCGCCGCCACCTCGGCGGCCCAGTCGCGCGCGCCGGGCAAGTACTGCGGCGCTGCCGCTGCGAACGGGGCCCCGACCAGGTGAGCCGCAGCAGGCGTACGGGGCAGCGCGTCCGTCACCGCGTCCACCAGGGCTCGCACCATGTGCGCTGGGTCGTGGACTTGCAAGGGGCGGCTACCGGGGAGCGGGACGGCGTAAGCCTCGGGCGGCATGGCGGCGGCGACAGCCCGGAGGTGTGCGATGTCCTCGGGGTCCAGTGGCCCGGCGCGCCAGGCGTCGGCGTCCTCGGCGGTCAGCCCGGGGAGGAGCCGACCGCGTGCGGCCAGGTTCAGCGCATGCAGGACGGCTGCGCCCCAGCAGGCCGCGGCGGGGTGGGCAGCCGGGTCATGCCGGGCACGGGCCAGCAACGGCACGGCCTCGGCGACGGGCAGCAGCACAGCGGGGACCGTACGACTGCGGGCCCCGTTGCCGTGCCGGCGCGCGACCGTCAGCTCGGCCGCTCCCGCCGCGCCGGTCCCCTCCGCCGGGAGCGGGCCGCCGTCCGGTCGCCAGAACGCGAACCGACCGGCCCGGGGCGGCTCGGCGGGCAGAAAGACCGCGGCGCAGCGGACGAATGCATGACTGGCCGTTCCCTTCTCGCTGCCGGGCGCTGTGGCACCCGTGACGGCGGGCGGAGCGGCCGCGGGTGTCCGCCGTCCCGCCGCCTCCCTGCTGCCCGCCATGTCGCTGCCTTTCCCTAGCGCCCGTTCCGCCTCCGCTGCTGCCGTCCGGCAGCCACGTTCTGTCCGCCCCGTCCCCGGACCTGCGAGTTTACGGTCGTCCACCATCACGCCCCTCCCTTCCGCCAGCCGCCGACGCCACTCGCGAAGCAGCTCCGGGCCCCTTCCCGCGGCACCGTTTGCGAGCCCGAGATCGCTCGGACCGTGCGAGATCGATGGAAGCAGACGGCACTGACAACGCCCTCGCCGACGAGCGCCGGACGGAAGTTATCCACAGGCCGCGAGAGAAATCCCACGGCCGGCTCGCGATGGGCTACCGTCCAATCACTCGTCACGCACAGTGACGGATTCGCCACAACGCGAGGAGCAGTCATGAACCGTCCGACAGCCGAGCAGACCGCCGCCACCGACGCCTTCCGCGCAGGCGACCACCTCGTGATCCAGGCCGGAGCCGGCACGGGCAAGACCACCACACTCACCATGCTCGCCCACCACGCGTCCCCGCGCGGGCGCCCGGGCCGGCAAGGCCGCTACATCGCGTTCAACCGGGCGATCGCTCGCGACGCCGCTCAGCGGTTCCCCGGCCATGTCACGTGCAGTACCGCCCACGCGCTCGCTTACGCGTCCGTCGGCAAGGACTACCAGTCCCGGCTGAACGCGCCGCGGCAGGCCGGCTGGCGGGTCGGGGCCGCTCTCGGCATCGACGCGGACGTGACCGTACGCATCGGTGCCCGCCGGGTCGGCAGCCGGGCCCTGTCGTACTCGGCTCTGCGCACCGTGACCCGGTTCTGCCAGTCCGCCGATCCGGAGCTCGCGGCTCAGCACGTGCCACAGCTGCGCGGGGCCGAGTCGGACGTGGCGCACGCTCAACTGGCGGAGATCGTCCTGCCATTCGCCCGCAAGGCGTGGGCGGACCTCCAGCACCCCGAGCAGGGCGCCGTGCGATTCGAGCACGATCACTATCTGAAGATGTGGGCGCTGAGCGAGCCGAGAATCCCGGCGGACTTCCTTCTCTTGGACGAGGCCCAGGACACCAATCCCGTGGTCGAGCAGGTCTTCGCCGCGCAGCGCGAACGGGCGCAGCTGGTGCTGGTCGGGGATTCGGCGCAGGCCATCTACGGCTGGCGCGGAGCACGCGACGTCATGAGCACCTTCGACGGCAGACGCCTGATCCTCTCCCGGTCCTTCCGCTTCGGGCCGGCGCTGGCAGAAGAGGCGAACCGCTGGCTGGCCATCGTCGACGCCCCGATCAGACTCGACGGCTCGCCGTCGTTGACCACGGAGCTGGGAAAGGTACTCCAGCCGGACGCGGTGCTGTGCCGGACCAACGTCGGCGCGATGGTCGAGGTCATACGGCAGCTTGAGCGAGGCCGCCGGGTCGCGCTGGCGGGCGGCGGCGGGCCGCTGACCGCGCTGGCCCGGTCCGCGCACGACCTCAGATCAGGCCGTCGCCCCTCGCATCCCGAGCTGATGCTCTTCGAGTCCTGGCAGGAGTTGCGGGAGTACGCGGAATGCGACCCGTCCGGACGCGATCTGCAGCCGCTGGTCGAGTTGGTCACCGAGCACGGTACGGAGTCGTTGCTGCGGGCGCTGGACCGGTTGTCGGCAGAGGAGGCGGCCGAAGTCACCATTTCGACGGCGCACCGGGCCAAAGGCCGGGAGTGGCCGACGGTCCGGATCGCGGACGACTTCACGGGCCCCGACGATCTCGACGAACGCGGCGCGGACGGCGAACCGCTCCCCGGCCCCGTCAACGTGGCGGAAGCGCGCCTGGCATATGTCGCCGTGACCCGGGCCCGGATACGGCTCGACATCGGCGGCCTGTCCTGGATCAACAGCCACCCGGCCGGCGACCCCCGCCCGGGCCGGCCTCGCGATGCACCGCGCCGCGACGAAGTCGAGACAGGTGGCGGATGACTTGGCAGACGACTGGGCGGCCCGGAACCACATGACGCGTCCACGGATCGGGAGGACTCTGGGAGAGGGAGAACGCCATGGATATCGACGCAGAGGCACGAGGCAAACGGACCTCGCCGCAGCGCGCAAGCAGAGCGGGTGGTGAGTGGTGATGCGCACCGGTAACGAACCTCTCCAGGCTCGCAGCCCGCTGAAGATGCGCCGTGGGTTCGCGCTGTGGGGGCTGCTGTGGGCCGCGGCGGGGACGGTCGCCTTCGCACTGGTCGGCAGGCCCGGGTGGGCGGCGGCGTGTGCCGTAGTGACGGCAGTTGCCGCGACGGATCTCGCGGTGGTGATACGGCACATCCACCAGGGCGCGCACTACCAGCCGGGCAAGGACATACCCCCGTACGAGCCCGACCACGGCTCAGGCGCGGGGCCGCCGTCCCGCAGCCCACCCGACCTGGGCTGGCACGGCCACACGCCGGGCAGCCACGACGCGGACGACCGGAACCGGGGAAAGGAGGATCGAGGCTGAGGCGCACCGTGGCCTGTTCGGCAAGGCTTCGGCAGGACTTCGGCAGGGCTTCGCCAGTGCCTCCTAGGGCGGGTACGAGTCAGGCCCCGGCCCTCCAGGTCACGCTGCTTTTGCGTCCTCACCGGCCAGGAAGGGATACAGCAGCGTGAGCAGGGCGTGCGGGCGGTGCAGCGGGATGATGTGGCCGCAGTCTTCGATCACGTGTCCGGTGAGGTCGTCGGTGACCGGGCGGAGTTGGCGTTCCAGCGCCGCACCGACGGGCCGGGCGCCCAACGCCATCGTCGGCACCGTCAGGCGGGCAGCGGCGACCGCCTGCTCGATCTGCGCCGCGCTCGTGGGCAGCGCCCGATAGTACGAGAAGGCGCGGCTCAACGCCTGGCGGCCGGTGTAAGCCCGGACGAAGGCGTCCCGGAGGGCGGGGCGCACCCCGTCGCCGAGCGTGCCGGCCCGCAGAAACCAGTCGACGTAGGCGGCCTCGTGGCCCTCCAACACGGTCTCGGCAAGGCCGGGCGCGGCAGCATGGAAGCCGAACCACCACGGCGGCCCGTCGGCGAGGAAGTCCTCGGCACCGGGCAGCCTGCCCAGAAGGGACTCCATGACGACCAGGCGCCGGACGAGGCCGGGGCGGCGCAGGGCGAGGAGGAAGGCCGGCGCGGTACCCGCGTCGATGCCCACCACCGCGGCCGACGACACGCCGAGCGCGGTGAGGAGCGCCGCGGCGTCCTCGGCCAGGGTGCCCGCGTCGTACCCGGAGGCGGCTGGGCTGCTCGCACCGAAGCCGCGCAGGTCCGGCGCGATCACGCGGTAGCGGCCGGACAGGTCGGCCATGACGTCCGTCCACACCTCCCAGGTGTGCGGGAAACCGTGCAGCAGCAGTACGGCCGGGCCCGATCCGGCGAGGGCGACGTTCAGTTCGACACCGTTGACGGGGACGCGCCGCAACTCGGGCATGGAGAGGCTCCAGGTGTGTGGTGAGGAATAGTTACCAGGTCACGTTAAGGAACTACCCTGGAGCGTCCAAGACGGCACTTTCCCTTCAGGTGGTGAGCCCTGAGTGACCACATCGAGGCCCGGCGAACCCGGCCTGCGGCCCAGCGAACCCGGCCGGCGACCCGGTGAGCGGGGTGATCTGCTGGATCCGCGCTGCCCGACCCGCCAGTTGCTCGACCGTATCGGCACCAAGTGGACGTCGATGGTGGTCAAAGTGCTGGCCGAGGAGGCTCCGGACGAGCTCCGCTTCGCGGAACTGCGGCGCCGCATCCCTGGTATCTCGCAGAAGATGCTGTCCGTCACCCTGCAGAGCCTGGTCCGCGACGGCCTGGTCGCGCGCCGGGTGGAACCCACCGTGCCGCCCGCCGTCCACTACCGGCTCACCGAACTCGGCCTGTCCCTCGAAAGACCGCTTGCCGCCCTGCGGGTCTGGGCCGAAACACACATGCCGGAGATCGACCGCAGCAACCAGCTCGCCGACGGGGCGCCTCCCGACTAAGGCGTGGACCGGATGTGCTGGTCACAGCCACTCGTTGACGGCCGCTACGAGAACCGTCGCCTCGTAGCGGACCGCCGATTCGTCATACCGCGCCGCTACGACGCCACCAAGCCGCCCCCTCCGCCCCGATCTCCGCCTCAACCGCCCCCTTTGCCCGACGCCAAACTCCCCCGCGCCGAACTCCCCTCGCCCCGTTATGCCTCCTCGGCACCCGTCGGGGGTTCAAAGCGGGCGGCTTCGATGTATTCCGGGCGCGGGTCCAGGGCGGCGGCGAGGCGGAAGTGGCGTAGGGCCTCGTCGGAGCGGCCCGCGCGTTGGAGGGTGCGGGCCAGGGCGAAGTGGGCGAAGGCGTTGTCCGGCTCGCGCTCCAGGATGATCTGGAATTCCAGTTCGGCGGGGCGGAGTTGGGCGGCGAGGAAGAAAGCGCGGGCGCGCAGCAGGCGGGCCGCGGTGTTCTCGGGGTGGGCTGCGATGACAGGGTCCAGGAGTTGCACGGCGCCGCGGGGGTCGCGGGCCGCCAGCAGGTGTTCTGCGGCCCGGAAGTCGATGACGTTCGTCTCGGGGCTGCGTTCGGCCACGGCCGTCTCCTCCTCGCGTACCTCAGGCCGCATGTCGCTCGCCGCCCCGATGCGGGGGACAAGCAAGCATGCGCCGCCCGCTCTGCGGGCGTTACGTGCGGCACAACAAGCCCGCCACCCGTCGCATTCCCCGCTCGGATCGGCCCCCACACCCGCGCGGCGCCCGCACTCTCCGCCCGCGGCGCGTTCACATGCTGATGTGGTACGCCTTGCGCAGCGTCTCGTGCACCGTCCAGCGCGTACGGTCGCCTTCGCGCAGTACGCAGGCGTCGCCCGGGCCCACCTCAAGGGCAGGGCCGTTCTCGATCTCGATCGTGGCTCGGCCGCTGACGACGACGAACAGTTCGTTCGCCTCGGTGTCCGTCACCACACCTGGGGTGATCTGCCAGATGCCGCGTATCTGCTTGCCGTCCGGGGACTCCCACAGCACCTTGCCGGTGACCACCGGTTCGCCGGAAATGATCTGTGCGGGGTCCAGCGGCTCCGGTTCCAGTTCCGCGTCGGGTACGCCGGGGATGTTGACGACGAAGGAGCCGACGGAGGAGCCGATGGTGGAAGCGACGGAGGAAGCGACGGAAGGGGGGGCCGGGGTGGGGGCAAGATCAGGTCGGTTCATGGCCGGAGGATAGCCGTAGGGGCCGGGCCCCGCCCCGGGCCCGGTTCCATGACCACGGGCCACGGGCCATGGGCTCCGGCTTCGGGCCACGGGCCACGGGCTTCGGGCCTCGGGCCTCGGGCCTCGGGCCTCGGGCCGGATCAAACACCACGTACGTCTCGTACAGCGTGTGCGCCCCATGCGCCGTATGTGACCCGTGCACCGCTGGCGCCGCTGTGCGACTCGTGCACCGTCTGCGCCCCCGTGCACCGCACGCGTCCCCTGCGCCCCAGGCACCCCTGGCGCCGCCCCGCAGCTCCCCAGCTCCCCAGCTCCCCAGCTCAAACCCCCCGCAGCCGCCCCCACACCTCGCGTACCTGGGGTTCCAGGGCCTCCAGTGGGCCGTCGTTGTCGATGACCAGGTCTGCGATCGCGAGGCGCTGCTCGCGGGTTGCCTGTGCTTCCATGCGGGCCTTTGCCTCGCTCTCGGTCATTCCGCGCAGGCGTACCAGCCGGTCGAGCTGGGTGCGGGGCGTGGCGTCGACGACGATGACCAGGTCGTACAGGGGCGCGAGGCCGTTCTCGGTCAGGAGCGGTACGTCGTGCACCACCACGGCGTCCGGCCCCGCCGCGGCCTCCAGCTCGGCCGACCGGGCGCCCACCAGCGGGTGCACGATCGCGTTCAGGGCCTTGAGCTTGTCCGGGTCGCCGAAGACGACGGCGCCCAGCTTGGGGCGGTCCAAGGTGCCGTCCGCCGACAGCACCTCGGCGCCGAACTCCTCGACGACGGCCGCGAGTCCCGGGGTGCCCGGCTCGACGACCTCGCGTGCGATCTTGTCGGCGTCGACGATCACCGCGCCGTACGACGCGAGCAGCCGCGACACCTCGCTCTTGCCCGCGCCGATCCCGCCCGTAAGTCCCACCTTCACCATGGGGCCCACGCTATCGGGCACGCGGCGCGGCCCGCTGCCCGGCCCGGCCGCTCAGCCACCGCACCGGGCCCCCGCCCGCGAGCCCCGGCAACCGGGCGGAAGGCCGCAGGCCCCAGCAGCCAGCCGGAAGGCCGCAGGTTCCAGCTGCCGGACGGAATGCCGCAGGCCCCGGCAGCCGGGCGGAAGGTCTCAGGCCCCGCCGCCCTCGCCCTCGCGTTCTGCCAGGAAGCGTTCCAGTTCCCTGCCGATCTCGTCGGCGGACGGCAGCTCCACCGGCTCGGCCACCAGGTTGCCCCGGCTTTCCGCGCCCGCCACCGCGTCGTACTGGTGCTCAAGGCCGCTCACCAGGGCGACCAGTTCCTCGTCGCCCTCGGAGATCTGCCGTTCGATCTCCTCCTGGGTGCGCAGCGCCTCCGTGCGCAGCGAGTGCGCCGCGGTCGGCAGCACCAGTCCGGTGGCGGCCGTCACCGCCTCCAGCGCCGTCAGCGCCGCGTCCGGGTACGGGGACCGGGCGACGTAGTGCGGTACGTGCGCGGCCACGCCGAGTACGTCGTGCCCGGCCTCCGAGAGCCGGAACTCGATCAGCGACTCGGCGCTCCCCGGCACCTGCGCCTCGTCGAAGAAGCTGCTGTGGCCGGGCATGAGGTCGGTGCGGTTGCCGTGCGGCGTGATGCCCACGGGGCGGGTGTGGGGGACGCCCATCGGGATGCCGTGGAAGTTCACCGCCAGCCGTACGCCGAGCCGCTCCACCATCTGCCGTACGGCGGCGGCGAAGCGCTCCCACTCCACGTCCGGCTCGGGGCCGGACAGCAGCAGGAACGGCGCGCCGGTGGCGTCCTCGACGAGCCGCAGCTCGATGCTCGGCGTCTCGTACGCGCTCCAGCGGTGGCGCTCGAAGGTGAGCAGCGGCCTGCGGGCGCGGTAGTCGACGAGCCGGTCGTGGTCGAAGCGGGCGACGACCCGGTGCGTGAGGCTGCTCAGCAGCCGGTCCACGATCTGGTCGCCGGTCTCGCCGGCGTCGATGTAGCCGTCGAAGTGGTACAGCAGCACCAACCCCGCGGAGTCCCGAGCGGTGATCGCCTCCACCGCCGCGAGCCCGCTCGGCTCCCATTCGTACAAACCCTGGGGATCCAACACAGT
This sequence comes from Streptomyces sp. NPDC017056, assembly GCF_044332485.1. Lineage (NCBI taxonomy): Bacteria > Bacillati > Actinomycetota > Actinomycetes > Kitasatosporales > Streptomycetaceae > Streptomyces > Streptomyces sp. NPDC017056. The sequence continues at coordinate 140,493 of NZ_JBIRPD010000013.1, forward strand.
GTCCGCTCCTCCTCGATGTCCGTCCCCCAGAACGTCAGAGGCTCCCCAGGCATTCCCGCCCCTGGCCGCTGCCCCTATCGCCCGCCCACCGCCCCGGTGCGGTCAGCCGTATCCGGCCTCGTCCGCCTCATACGCCACCGCGGGGCCTGCGGGCCTCGCAAGGCCCGCAGGCCCCGCGAGGCCCGGCTCCCGCCGCCTGCGATCACCGCTTTCTCAGCGGCCTTCCCGGCGACCGGAACCCTGCCGGCTGGCATCCCGGCCACCGGCACCCCGAGTTCGGGCACCCTGGCTCCCGGCATCCCAGCCGTTGGTATCCGGCCTGTTGGAATCCGACATGGTTACACCCCCGTGTACCCCCGTATATGAACCCTGTCATCCGATAAGACGCAAATCTCCGCACCGGGGATGCCCGAGAAGCGCCTCACTTCACCACCTTCCGCCTCCAACGCCCCAACCGTCGCCGCAGGTTGACCGCGCATCGATAAGTGCTACCTTCACCACGGTTCCCTGTTCATGTTGACGATCGTCGTTCACGTACAGGAAGGCACACGGATGCGCATCCGACCTCTACTGCCGGTTTCCGCCGCCGCGTTGCTGGGCGTCGGCGCCCTGTTCGCGAGCACCGCCACGGCACACGGCAGCAGCCCCGCCGCCACCGCCCGCACCGTCGATGTCACCACGGCAGCGCAGCTCAAGAGCGCGCTGGCGGCGGCCAGACCCGGCGATACGATCCGGCTCGCCGACGGTACGTACCGGGGCAACTTCAAGGCCGCCGGCGCGGCAAGCGCCTCCTCACGGATCACCCTCACGGGTTCCGCCAAGGCCGTTCTCACCGCGAGCGGCGGCTACGGGCTGCACCTGGACGGCGCCTCGTACTGGACGGTTCGGGGCATCACCGTCACCGGCGGCCAGAAGGGGATCGTGACGGACCGCGCGAACGGCGTCGTCCTCGACTCCGTGACCGTGCACGGCCTGGACATGGAGGGGGTGCACTTCCGCACGTCCAGCAAGGACGGCGTCATCAGGAACTCGAAGATCTACGACACCGGGAACGACGGCGGCGGCATGGGCGAGGGCGTGTACGTCGGCAGCGCCGGCGGCACCGGCGACAAGAGCGACAACGTACAGATTCTGAACAACTCGATCGGGCCCGGCGTCGGCGGCGAGAACATCGACATCAAGGAGGGCACGACCGGCGCGAAGATCATCGGCAACACGCTGGACGGCAGTGGGCTGACCGGCGCCCATTACGACGACTCGTGGGCCGACATCAAGGGCAACAACGTGCTGGTCGAGAACAACACCGGCAAGCACACCCGCAACAACGGCTACGAGACGCACAGCCAGCAGCCGGGGTGGGGCTGCGGGACGGTCTTCCGCGGTAACCGGTCCGATCTGAGCGGGGCGACGGGTCCTGACCGCTACGGCTTCAACATCACCAACTACCGGGCATCGGACTGCCCGGTGACGATATCCAGGGACAACACGGTCACGGGCGGACGCGGTACCGCCAACCCGGGCGTACCGGTCGGCTGACGACCCGCCGAGCCGGCCGACCGGCAGGCATAACGACCGGCATAACGGCAGGCACCACCCACGACGGGCACCACGGCAGGCAGCGCAACACGCACAACAACACGCCCCCGGCAAGACGAAGGCCCGCTCCCCCGAAAGGGAGCGGGCCTCGTTCTACCGGCTAGTGCCTAGCGGTGAGCGTTCAGCTCTGGCCGCCGGCCAGCTTCTCGCGGAGCGCGGCCAGGGCCTCGTCCGACGCCAGGGCGCCGGAGTTGTCCGCCGACTCCGAGGAGTACGAGCCACCGGAGACGTTGCCGCCGCCGGCGTTGCCCGAGCCGCCCGCGGCCGGAGCCGCAGCGCCCTCGGCCGCAGCCTGCTCGTCGGCCTCGCGCGACTTGATGACCTGGGCCTGGTGCTGCTCGAAGCGCTGCTGCGCCTCGGCGTACTGGGTCTCCCACGCCTCGCGCTGGGCCTCGTAGCCCTCCAGCCAGTCGTTGGTCTCCGGGTCGAAGCCCTCGGGGTAGATGTAGTTGCCCTGGTCGTCGTAGGACGCGGCCATGCCGTACAGGGTCGGGTCGAACTCGACGGCCGTCGGGTCGGCGCCGAAGGACTCGTTGGCCTGCTTGAGCGACAGCGAGATCCGGCGACGCTCCAGGTCGATGTCGATGACCTTGACGAAGATCTCGTCGTTGACCTGGACGACCTGCTCCGGGATCTCCACGTGGCGCTCGGCCAGCTCGGAGATGTGGACCAGGCCCTCGATGCCCTCGTCGACGCGCACGAACGCACCGAACGGAACGAGCTTGGTGACCTTACCCGGGACGACCTGACCGATCTGGTGGGTCCGGGCGAACTGCTGCCACGGGTCTTCCTGGGTCGCCTTGAGCGACAGGGACACGCGCTCGCGGTCCATGTCGACGTCCAGGACCTCGACCGTGACCTCCTGGCCGACCTCGACGACCTCGGAGGGGTGGTCGATGTGCTTCCAGGACAGCTCGGAGACGTGCACCAGGCCGTCCACGCCACCCAGGTCCACGAAGGCACCGAAGTTGACGATGGAGGAGACGACGCCGGAGCGCACCTGGCCCTTCTGGAGGGTGGTGAGGAAGGTCTGGCGGACCTCGCTCTGGGTCTGCTCCAGCCAGGCACGGCGGGACAGGACCACGTTGTTGCGGTTCTTGTCCAGCTCGATGATCTTGGCCTCGAGCTCCTTGCCCACGTAGGGCTGGAGGTCGCGCACGCGGCGCATCTCGACCAGGGAGGCCGGCAGGAAGCCACGGAGGCCGATGTCGAGGATGAGACCACCCTTGACGACCTCGATGACGGTACCGGTGACGATCCCGTCCTCTTCCTTGATCTTCTCGATGGTGCCCCAGGCACGCTCGTACTGGGCGCGCTTCTTCGAGAGGATCAGGCGGCCTTCCTTGTCCTCCTTCTGGAGAACAAGGGCTTCGATCTCGTCACCGACGGCGACGACCTCGTTGGGGTCGACGTCGTGCTTGATCGAGAGCTCGCGGCTCGGGATAACGCCTTCGGTCTTGTAACCGATGTCGAGCAGGACCTCGTCCCGGTCGACCTTCACGATGACGCCGTCGACGATGTCGCCGTCGTTGAAGTACTTGATCGTCTCGTCGATCGCGGCGAGGAAGGCTTCCTCGTTACCGATGTCGTTGACCGCAACCTGCGGGGTGGTGGCGGTGGTCTCGGTGCTGCTCGTCATGTGGGAAAGGGCTCCGGTACGGACATTGAAGTCGTAGGTACTGCTACGCCGGGAGCCTGTATCGCTTCTGCATAAGACCGGACAGCGTCAAGGACGCGTGAGCAAGAACTCCGAAAACCAACCGAAGCACCGGCAGCGTCCCGAAAACCGAGGGGACATACATACAGATGCGAGCGCGACCTGCTCCGTCTGAGGTGCGCAGGCCCGCAGCGCAACTTGTAGCATACGGGGGCAGCCGGACACGGTCAATGCGCGAAGGCGCACACCCGGGGCGGAACGCCCCATAACCGGCACACGCCATGTTCCGCGAGGCCAACACGGCATCGTGGATCCCGGCAGCCACAAGCTCAGCGAAGAGTACGACGACGGGCGCGATGATCCAAGAGTACGAGCCGGAGGCGACACGACGTGCCGCCTCGGACACGGAGAGCAGCCGGGCCAGCCGCGGCTGGTGGGACCGGAACGCGGACGAGTACCAGAACGAGCACGGCGCGTTCCTGGGGGACGACCGTTTCGTATGGGGTCCCGAAGGGCTGGACGAGGCCGAAGCCGGGCTGCTCGGGCCCGCGGCGGAGCTGAAGGGGCGGCGGGTCCTGGAGATCGGGGCCGGCGCGGCCCAGTGTTCGCGCTGGCTGGCGGCACAGGGTGCCCTGCCGGTGGCGCTCGACCTCTCGCACCGGCAGCTCCAGCACGCGCTGCGCATCGACGCGGGGGCCGGCGAGGCGGAGCCGGGCGCGCCCGCGCCGGTCGCGCTCGTCGAGGCGGACGCCGGTGTGCTGCCCTTCCGGGACGACTCCTTCGACCTCGCCTGTTCCGCGTACGGGGCGATCCCCTTCGTCGCGGACCCGGTGCGCGTGCTGCGGGAGGTGCGGCGGGTGCTGCGCCCCGGCGGGCGCTTCGTCTTCTCGGTGACGCACCCCGTCCGCTGGGCCTTTCCCGACGAGCCGGGCCCCGAGGGCCTGAGCGTCGCCGCGTCGTACTTCGACCGCACGCCGTACGTCGAGCAGGACGAGGCGGGCCGGGCGGTGTACGTCGAGCACCACCGGACGCTGGGCGACCGGGTGCGGGACGTGGCCGCCGCGGGCTTCCGGCTGGCGGACCTGGTCGAGCCGGAGTGGCCGGCGTGGAACACCCAGGAGTGGGGCGGCTGGTCGCCCCTGCGCGGCAATCTGATCCCCGGCACAGCGATCTTCGTCTGCCTCGCGAACTGACCGGCACAGCGATCTTCGTCTGCCTCGCGGACTGACGAGGAGGGGGACGGTTCGGGTACGGCCGCCCCCGTACCGCCCCCGTACCCGTACCGTCCCCTCCCCGCCCGTCCGGGAGACTGTTGGCGTGATCCGCCACGACGCTCTCGGCCAGTTGCCCGTACGGACCGCCCTGCCCGCGCTGGAGGAAGCGCTGGACCGGCGGGGCGCGGCGGTGCTCTGCGCGCCCCCTGGGACCGGCAAGACGACGCTGGTGCCGCTGGCCCTGGCGGGGCTGACCGGGCAGCCGCTGCCCTCCCCCCGCCGCGTGCTCGTCGCGGAGCCGCGCCGGATCGCCGCCCGTGCCGCGGCCCGGCGCATGGCGTGGCTGCTCGGCGAGCAGGTGGGCGACCGGGTCGGCTTCACCGTGCGGGGCGAGCGCAGGGCCGGTCCTCGTACGGTCGTGGAGGTCGTCACGACCGGTGTGCTGCTGCAACGGTTGCAGCGTGACCCCGAGCTGTCGGGTGTCGATGCCGTGATGCTGGACGAGTGCCACGAACGGCACCTGGACGCCGACACCGCCGCCGCCTTCCTTCTGGACGTACGCGCGACCCTGCGCCCGGAGCTGCGGCTGATCGCGGCGTCGGCGACGACGGACGCGGCGGGCTGGGCCCGGCTGCTGGGCGGTGCGGACGGCACGGACGGCGATGCGGCTCCGGTGGTGGAGGCCGCGGGTGTGTCGCATCCGGTGGAGGTCGTGTGGGCGCCGCCGGAGCGGCCGGTACGGCCTGCGCACGGTATGCGGGTCGATCCGGTGCTGCTCGGGCACGTGGCGGCGACGGTGCGGCGGGCGCTGCGGGAGCGGCCGGGGGACGTGCTCTGCTTCCTGCCCGGTGTCGGCGAGATCGCGCGGGTGGCGGGACAGCTGGGGGATCTGGCTGCCGCCGACGGGGGCGCCGAGGTTTTGCAGGTGCACGGGCGGGCGCCGGCGGCTGTGCAGGACGCGGTGCTGTCGGGGGGTGCGGGGCGGCGGCGGGTGGTCCTGACGACCTCGGTGGCCGAGTCGAGCCTGACGGTGCCGGGCGTGCGGGTGGTCGTGGACTGCGGGCTGGCGCGTGAGCCCCGTACCGATCATGCGCGGGGGCTGAGCGCGCTGACGACCGTACGGGCTTCGCAGGCGTCGGCCCGGCAGCGCGCGGGGCGGGCCGGGCGCGAGGCGCCGGGCACGGTCTACCGCTGCTGGTCGGAGGGCGAGGACGTGCGGCTGCCGCGTTTTCCGTCGCCGGAGATCAAGGTCGCGGATCTCACCGCGTTCGCGTTGCAGGCCGCGTGCTGGGGCGATCCGGACGCGGCGGGTCTGGCGCTGCTCGACGCGCCGCCCGCCGGTGCGATGGCCGCGGCGCGCGAGGTGCTGGTGACGATCGGCGCGGTACGCGCGGACGGCCGGGTCACGGACCGTGGCGTACGGATGTCGCGGCTCGGCCTCCACCCGCGTTTGGCGCGCGCGCTGCTGGACGGCGCGCGGCGGGTAGGTGAGCGTCGTGCCGCCGAGGTGGTCGCGCTGCTAAGCGAGGAGCCGCCGCGGGAGTACGGGGACGATCTGGCCGGGGCGTGGCGTACGGCGCGGCAAGGGCAGGACGCGTACGGCGCGCGCTGGCGCCAGGAGGCCCGCAGGCTCGCCTCCGCGGTGGCGGGGGCCGGGGACCGCACGGAAGCGGAGCCCCGCTCCGGCGGGCCCTGCGGTGACGACGCGGCCGCCGGGCTGGTGGCCGCGCTGGCGTTCCCGGAGCGGGTGGCGCGGGCCCGGGGCGCGGGCGCGTTCCTGATGGCGTCGGGTACCGGGGCCGAGCTGGGGGACGGTTCGCGGCTGCGCAGCGCGCCGTGGCTGGCGGTGGCGGTCGCCGACCGGCCCGTCGCGGCGGCGTCGGCGCGTGTGCGGCTGGCGGCCGTGATCGACGAGGACACCGCGCGTACGGCGGCCGCGGCCCTGTACTCCTCGGGCGAGGAGGTGCGCTGGGCCGACGGGGACGTGGTGGCCCGCGCCGTAGAACGGCTGGGCGCCGTCGAACTGGTCGCCCGCGCGCTGCGCTCCCCCGACCCCGGCCTGGTCCGGGAGGCGTTGGCGGACGGGTTGCGCCGGGAGGGCCTCGGGCTGCTGCGCTGGACCGAAGGGGCACGGGCGCTGCGGCAGCGGATGGCGTTTTTGCACCGGGTGTTGGGCGGTGACTGGCCGGACGTGTCGGACGCGGCGCTGCTGGCGCGGCTGGACACGTGGCTGGGTGTGGAGCTGGGCCGGGCGCGGCGGCGCGCCGATCTGGAGCGGGTGGACGCGGGGCAGGCGCTGGGCCGGCTGCTGCCGTGGTCGAGCGGGGAGGCGGTCCGGTTCGACGAGCTGGCGCCGGAGCGCATCGAGGTGCCGAGCGGGTCGCGGGTCCGGGTCGACTACGGGGGCGAGCAGCCCGTGCTGGCCGTCAAGCTCCAGGAACTGTTCGGCTGGCAGGAGTCTCCCCGGGTGGCGGGCGGCCGGGTGCCCGTACTGGTGCATCTGCTGTCCCCTGCCGGGCGTCCCGCTGCGGTCACGGCCGATCTGGCGTCCTTCTGGAAGGACGGCTACCGGTCGGTACGTGCCGAGTTGCGCGGCCGCTATCCGAAGCACCCCTGGCCGGAGGACCCGTCCGGCGCGCAGCCGACGCGGCACACCACGGCACGGCTCAAGCGGAGCTGACGCGCTCCGGGCGGTCCGGCTCGGTGCGGCCTCGCGCCGGGCGGCGGCCGCGTGCCTCCAGGACCAGGCTCAGGGTGAGGAGCGCGGCCCCCAGCGCGAGGAAGCCCCAGGGGAGGTGGCTGGTGAGGAGCAGGACGAGGCGACGCTGCGAGGTCACGAGGCCGACGGTGGCGTCCACGTAGTCGGGCCGCATCTTGACGTGCCCCGAGAAGGCGGTGACCTTGCCGCCGCCGGGGACGAGGCTGCCGCCGCGCAGTTCCTCGCGGTGGATCTCCTCGCCGTTGACGGGCGCGCCGGTGACCGGTTCCACCCAGAACATCCGCTTGGTGCTGTACCAGCGGCTGGTGCCCGCCTTCTCGACGGTCTGCGGGGTGATGCCCTCGACCGGCATCTTCTTGGGGAGCGCGACCTTGGTCCAGGGGATGGTCTGCTCGAAGTAGTAGACCTCCAGGCCGCGGAAGGTGCGGGTGCCCTTGTAGTGGATGGGGGCGGCGGTACGGGTCTGCGCGTCGAAGTAGTCGTAGTCGCGCTTCTCCGTCAGGAAGGGCCACTTGTATTCGATGCCGGTGCGCCGTACGGGGTCGCCGTCGACCATTTCGCCGGTGGCGTGCACGGGTTCCTGGGTGTGGGCGTCGAAGATGTAGCGCTCGGGGATCTGGGAGACCATTTTGCCGTCGGGCCCGGCGACGTGGGTCAGCGCGTCCCAGACGACGACGTCGCGGCCGGCGCTCTGCTCGATGCGTGCGGATTCCTCGGCGTTGCCCTTGAGCGTCTGCACGATGGAGACCTTGGGGACCTTCCGGGCGCGCATCGTGCCGTAGTCGAGGAGGATGGCGGGCTTCGCCTCCAGAACCATGTCCTGGTACTGGTTCGGCGGGATCTTGGCGAGCCTCGGGAAGGCGTACCAGCGCAGGAGCGGGGACAGCGCGGCGAAGAAGACGGCGAAGGCGAGCAGGACCAGGCTGGCTTTGCGTCGCATGCGGCGGCGCCCTCCCTCAGGGGTGTGCGGGGACCGTGGTGCGCAGCGGTTCGGGGGAGGTCTCGCCGCCGGGCGCGCCGGCCGCCGTCATGGCGAGGACGAGGGCGAAGGCCGCGGCCAGTCCGATGGCGGCGGCTGCCAGTGCGCGCATGCTCGGCCTCCCGAGGGGTTCCGGTACGGACCGGCCGGTGGGCTCCGGTGAGCTGACAGGGCGTCAGGGGCGGAGGGGCACCGTAGCAACGGGCGGCGCAGATGAGAACAGGTCGCGCCGAGGGCGCACCGGGCCGCGGGAAACGGCACCGCCGTCCGGCTCCGGCGGGAGCGGGACGGCGGTGGTCGCGGTGCGCGGGCCTTACGGCGTGACGGTCAGCTTCACGGTCAGTACGGCGCCGTCGGCGGTGGTGAGGCGGAGCAGGTACGTGCCGGCGTGCGCGTCGGTGCGGATCTCCGGCAGCTTGAGCAGGCCGTCGGCGCCGGTCTTGAGCGTCAGGGTGCGGACCTGCTCGTCCTTGTCCTCGCCCGTGCCCTGGAAGTACGGGCCCTTGTCGTTCTCCGCGGGCCGCTTCGGGTCGTCGGTGACCATCGTCGCGGTCACCGCCACTCCCGCGGCGGCCTTCCCCTGGTAGGTGGCCTTGACCTCGACGGAGCCTGCGGCGAAGGAGGCACCGGCCTTGGCCGTCAGCTCGGCGTCGGAGGTGCGGGCCAGCGCGTCGGCCTTGGGGGCGGGCGCCGGCTTGGCCTTGACGGTCGCGGCGACGTCGGTGGCGGGCAGGTTGCGGCCCAGCGCGGTCGCCCGGACGGTGAAGGTGCCCGCGCGGTCGCCCGCGCCGAGCTTCGGCGCGGTGGCGGTGCCGTCGGCGCCGGTGGTGACCGTGACGTGGTCGGCCTTGCCGGGGAAGCGCGCGCCGGTGGCGCCGACGACCCGGAACTCGACGGGGACGCCCGCGACCGGCTTGCCCTGGGCGTCCTTCGCCCGTACGCCCACCGGCTCGGCGAAGTCCTCGCCCGCGGTGGCCGAGATGTCCTTGGCGCCGGTCCGCTCCAGCGCCGTGGCTTCGGCGGGCTTGGTCGGCGGCTTGGTGGGGGGCTGCGTGGGCGGCTTGGGCGTGGGCGTGCCGGGGTCGGTCGTCGGCGGCTGCGGCTTGGGCTTCGGCGACGGCGTACTGCCGCCGTTGCCGCTGCCGCCGGGCTTGCCGGTGCCGGGGTGGCCGGGCTTGGTGCCCTGGCCGCCGGTGCCGGGCCGGTTGCCGGGCACGGTGGTGCCACCCGGGGTGGGCCCCGCGCCCGTGGAGCCGCTGCCGGCTCCGCCGCGGCCCACCGGCAGCAGGCCCTTGCCGTCGGGGACCTCGTGGGTGCCCTTGCGGTAGAACGAGAGCCAGGACATGACCAGGTTCAGGTAGTCCCGGGACGGGTTGTAGCCGAGGACGGCCTTGTCCAGGTCGCTCTGGATGGACAGGTCGCGGTGGTTGGCGCAGAGGTAGCGGCCGGCGCCGAGGGCGGCGTCGTAGATGTTGTTGGGGTCTTTCTTGCCGTCGCCGTTGCCGTCGGCGCCCCAACCGGTTCCGCCGGGGCCGCCCTTGGACCAGGTGGAGGGGATGAACTGCATCGGGCCCACCGCGCGGTCGTGCGTGGTGTCGCCGTCGAAGACGCCCTTGTCGGTGTCGGTGATCTGCGCGAAGCCCTTGCCGTTGAGCTGCGGGCCGGTGATCCGCTGGAGGGTGGTGCCCTCGGCGTCCACGGCTCCGCCGCGCGCGTGCCCGGATTCCACCTTGCCGATGGCGGCGAGCAGTTGCCAGGGCAGCCGGCAGCCGGGGTCGGTCTGGGCGACGTTGGCCTCGGCCTTCTTGTACGCGTCCAGGACGGTGGCGGGAATGCCGGCCTCGGCGGGGCCGGTGGCGATGGGCCCCGAGCCCTGCGTGCCGCCGGGCGGCACGGGGCTGTGCAGGGGCGGCAGGTCGGTGTAGTAGGGCGAGCCGCCGTCGATGGGGGTCTCGCCCCCGGGGGACGGCTCCTTGGCGCTGTTCGCCCTGCTCTCGGCGGCCCCGGGGGCCTGGGAGGCGGTCAGGGCGGCGAGCGCGAGTGCCGCGACCGCCGTCGATGCCGCTCCCTTGCGGAGCCGCCGCCCGAATGTGGCTGCCATCTGTGCCCGTCCCCTCGTGTTGATCCACCGCGCGCACGGCGCCGTTCAGCGCCCCCCGGCGCTCCCAACTCACGTGACACTACGACAACTTCCGGCGGGCATCTACTGCTCCCAACGCCAGACATACTGATCCTAAACGATCAGGGAGAGGGTCATGCCGTTCACACTCAGCCATGCCGCCGCGGTGCTGCCGGTCCTGCGCCGGACCGGCACAGCGCGCGGACCGCTGATCGCGTCGGCCCTCGTGGCCGGCTCCTTCGCGCCGGACGTCACCTACTTCGCGGACACCGTCGTGCCCGGCGCCATGCTCTTCGGCGACTTCACGCACGGCGTCCCCGGCGTCCTGACCGCGGACGCGCTGATCACCGCCCTGCTGGTCGCCGCCTGGCTGCTGCTGCGCGAGCCCCTGGTGGCGCTGCTGCCCGCGGCCTGGCGCGGCAAGGTGTACGCGGTAGTACGCGGCCGCCCCTGGCAGGCGGCGGGCGCGCCGCCCCTGCCCGTCACGCTCGCGTGGTTCTACGTCTCCGCGGTGCTGGGCTCCCTGACCCACATCGTCTGGGACGCCTTCACGCACCAGGGCCGCTGGGGCACGCGGCTGCTGCCCGTCCTCAACGAGACCGTCGCGGGCTTCCCCCTCTGCACCTACGTCCAGTACGGCACGTCGGCGCTGGCCCTGGGCGTCCTCGGCTGGTTCCTGTGGACCGCGGTGCGGCGGATACCGGAGGCCGCCGAACCGGCCGGGCTGCCGGTGCCGACCGGCGGGCCGCGGCGGCTGGCGGTGGCGCTGCTCGCGCTGTGCCTGCTCGCCGGAGCCGTGCACCGTACGCTGCGGGCCCGCGCCGTCTACGGGGACTTGGCGGTGACGTGGTTCGACTACGTGCCGACCGTGCTCTTCGGCGCGGGCGCCGGCCTGGCGCTCGGACTGCCGCTGTACGCGGTGGCGGTACGGCTCCTGCACCGCCGCGCCCGCACGCCGCGGACCGGGCGCGCCGACGCGTACGACCGCCCCGGCACCCGGCCGTAGACGGTCGTACGCGTTCGCATGCGGTCCTGTGCGGTCGTGACGCGGTCGCGGACGGCCCCGCGCGGCCGTCCGCAGCCGGGTCAGTGCGCCGCCGACTCCCAGTCGCCGCCGGAGCCGACCGACACGTCCAGCGGCGCGCGCAGCTCGACGGCGCCCGCCATCTCGCGCCGCACCAGCTCCTCGACCTTCTTGCGCTCGCCTGGCGCCACCTCCACCACGATTTCGTCGTGCACCTGGAGCAGCATCCGGGAGGTGAGGCCGGCCGCCCGCAGCGCCTCGTCGACCCGCAGCATCGCCAGCTTGACGATGTCGGCCGCGGTGCCCTGGATGGGGGCGTTCAGCGCCATCCGCTCGGCCATCTCGCGGCGCTGGCGGTTGTCGCTGTTCAGGTCGGGGAGGTAGCGGCGGCGGCCCATGATCGTCTCGGTGTAGCCGGTGGCGCGGGCCTTGTCGACGACGTCCTGGAGGTAGTCGCGCACCCCGCCGAACCGCTCGAAGAAGTTGTCCATCAGGCGGCGGGCCTCGTCGGGCTGGATGCCGAGCTGCTGGGACAGGCCGAACGCCGAGAGGCCGTACGCCAGGCCGTAGGACATCGCCTTGATCTTGCGGCGCATCTCCGGGTCGACCTCGGACTTGGCGACCGAGAACACCTGGGAGGCGACGGTCGTGTGCAGGTCCTCGCCGGAGGTGAACGCCTCGATCAGGCCCTCGTCCTCGGAGAGGTGGGCCATCACGCGCAGCTCGATCTGGCTGTAGTCGGCGGTCAGCAGGGACTCGTACCCCTCGCCGACCACGAAGCCGCGGCGGATCGCGCGGCCCTCGTCCGTGCGGACCGGAATGTTCTGCAAATTCGGCTCGGTGGAGGAGAGCCGGCCGGTGGCGGCCACCGTCTGGTTGAAGGTGGTGTGGATGCGGCCGTCCGCGGCGATCGTCTTGATCAGCCCCTCGACCGTCGTGCGCAGCTTGGCCTGCTCACGGTGGCGCAGCATGATCACCGGGAGCTCGTTCTCGGTCTGGGCCGCGAGCCAGGCCAGGGCGTCCGCGTCGGTCGTGTAACCGGTCTTGGTCTTCTTGGTCTTGGGCAGGCCCAGCTCGCCGAAGAGAACTTCCTGGAGTTGCTTGGGCGAGCCGAGGTTGAACTCGTGCCCCGCCGCCGCGTGCGCCTCCTGGACGGCCTGCTGGACGGCGGCGGCGAACTGCTGCTCGATGCGCTCCAGCCAGCCCCGGTCGGCGGCGATGCCCGCGCGCTCCATCCGGGCCAGCAGCACGCTCGTGGGCAGCTCCAGGTCGCGCAGCAGCTCGGCCGCGCCGACCTCGTCCAGCTTGGTGGTCATGGCGGCGCCGAGGTCCAGGACCGTACGGGCCTGGCTCATCAGGGCGTCCGCCTGGGCGCGGTCGTCGGCGCCGAAGGCGAGCTGGCCGTCGCCCTCCGCGGCGGGGGCCAGGTCGCGGCCCAGGTACTCGACGGACAGGGCGTCCAGCGCGAAGGAGCGGCGCCCCGGCTTGACCAGGTAGGCGGCGAGCGCGGTGTCCATGGTGACGCCGTCGATGCTCCAGCCGTGCTCGGCGAAGACCCGCAGCAGGCCCTTGACGTTGTGCATCACCTTGTGACTCGCCGGGTCGGCGCTCCAGGCGGCGAAGGCCCGCTCGTCGGCCTCGTCCAGCTCGGTGGGGTCGAACCAGACGGCCGGGCCCTCGGCGGTGGCGAGCGCGACCTCGGCGACGCTGCCGCTGCCGACCGTCCAGGTGTCCACGGTGGAGACGCCCAGCAGCTTCCCGCCGTGCTCGGCCAGCCAGGGGGCCAGCTCGCCGGCGGCGGCGACCGTGCCGTCGATCTCGACGTCGGCGGGCGCGGGCGCCGCTTCCCCGGCCTCCTCGGCACCCGGGTCGGCGGCCAGCAGGCGGTCCCGCAGGCCCTGGTTGCGGATCTCCAGGCCCTCCAGGAAGACGGTGAGTGCCGAACGGTCGTAGGCGTCGCGCACCAGCTCGGCGGGGCCGCAGGGCAGCTCCACGTCGCGCACCATCTCGGTCAGGACGCGGTTGAGCTTGACCGCGTCCAGGTGGTCGCGGAAATTCTGCCCGGCCTTGCCCTTGACCTCCTCGGCGCGCTCGACCAGCTCGGCGAACGAACCGAACTGGTTGATCCACTTCGCGGCGGTCTTCTCGCCGACGCCGGGGATGCCGGGCAGGTTGTCGGACGGGTCGCCGCGCAGCGCCGCGAAGTCCGGGTACTGGGCCGGGGTCAGGCCGTACTTCTCCTGGACCTTCTCCGGTGTGTAGCGGGTCAGCTCGGAGACGCCCTTGGTGGGGTACAGGACCGTGACGTCGTCGCTGACCAGCTGGAAGGAGTCCCGGTCGCCGGTGACGATGGAGACCTCGAAGCCCTGGGCGGTGGCCTGGGTGGCGAGCGTGGCGATGACGTCGTCGGCCTCGAAGCCCTCGACGGCGAAGCGCTTGACGCGCATCGCGTCCAGCATCTCGCCGATCAGCTCGACCTGGCCCTTGAACTCGTCGGGGGTCTTGGAGCGGTTCGCCTTGTAGTCGGGGAACTCCTCGGAGCGCCAGGTCTTGCGCGAGACGTCGAAGGCCACCGCGAAATGCGTGGGCGCCTCGTCGCGCAGAGTGTTCGCGAGCATCGACGCGAAGCCGTAGATCGCGTTGGTCGGTTGCCCGGTGGCGGTGGTGAAGTTCTCCACGGGCAGGGCGAAGAACGCCCGGTACGCCATGGAATGCCCGTCCATCAGGAGCAGCCGGGGACGGCCGCCCTCCACCGCTTCGGTGCCGGTCGCTTCGCTCTTCTTCGCTGCCTTTGCTGCCACACCCCGATCCTGCCACGCCCCACTGACAATCCCCGCCGCGACGACCGCGGCGGCGTCGCCGTCAGCCGTCCGTGACAAAATTCTGTACACGGCACCGATCGCGGCCCGGCGGGGTCGGCGGCACCGCACCCCTCCGCACCGCACCGGCTCAAGGGAGAGCGCCATGGCAGGCAAGCCGCCCGCTTCGGATCCCGTCCAGGACTCGCCCGAGGTCACGCCCCCCGAGCACTACGCCGTGGGCCTGCCGGCCATCACCCACGCGCTGCGGGTGTCCCAGAAGCAGATGGGCGTGCGCCGCACCGCCCTGACCCTGCTGCGCGTCAACCAGAAGGACGGCTTCGACTGCCCCGGCTGCGCCTGGCCCGAGCCCGAGCACCGGCACGCGGCCGAGTTCTGCGAGAACGGCGCCAAGGCCGTGGCCGAGGAGGCGACGCTGCGCCGCGTCACTCCCGACTTCTTCGCCGCCCACCCGGTCGCCGACCTCGCGGAACGCAGTGGCTACTGGCTCGGCCAGCAGGGGCGGCTGACCCGGCCGATGTACCTCGACGAGGGCGCCGAGAGGTACGTACCCGTGTCGTGGGAGCGGGCCTTCGACATCATCGGCGAAGAGCTGGCCGCGCTCGGCTCCCCCGACGAGGCCGTCTTCTACACCTCCGGCCGTACGAGCAACGAGGCCGCCTTCCTCTACCAGCTCTTCGCGCGCGAATTCGGCACGAACAACCTGCCCGACTGCTCCAACATGTGCCACGAGTCCTCCGGCTCCGCGCTCACGGAGACCATCGGTATCGGCAAGGGCAGCGTCCTGCTGGAGGACCTGTACAAGGCCGATCTGATCATCGTCGCCGGGCAGAACCCCGGCACCAACCACCCGCGGATGCTCTCCGCCCTGGAGCAGGCCAAGGCCGGCGGCGCGAAGATCATCTCGATCAACCCGCTGCCCGAAGCGGGCCTGGAGCGCTTCAAGAACCCGCAGACCCCGCGCGGCCTCGCCGGCCGCGGCACCGCCCTGACCGACCTCTTCCTCCAGGTGCGCATCGGCGGCGACCAGGCCCTCTTCCGTACGCTCAACCGCCTCGTCCTGGAGACCGAGGGCGCCGTCGACAGCGAGTTCATCGCCGAGCACACACATGGCTTCGAGGAGTTCGCCGCGGCGGCGCGCGCGGACACCGACTGGGAAGAGACGCTCGCCGCCACCGGCCTGACCCGCCAGGAGATCGAGCGCGCGCTGGAAATGGTCCTCCAGTCGCGCCGCACGATCGTCTGCTGGGCGATGGGCCTCACCCAGCACAAGCACTCCGTCCCCACCATCCAGGAAGTCGTCAACTTCCTCCTGCTGCGCGGCAACATCGGCCGCCCCGGCGCCGGCGTCTGCCCCGTACGCGGCCACAGCAACGTGCAAGGCGACCGCACGATGGGCATCTTCGAGCGGCCGGCGCCCGCCTTCCTGGACGCCCTGGAGAAGGAGTTCGGCTTCGCACCGCCGCGCGAACACGGCCTGGACGTCGTACGGGCCATCCGCGCCCTCCGCGACGGCGAGGCGAAGGTGTTCTTCGCGATGGGCGGCAACTTCGTCTCCGCCACCCCCGACACCGACGTCACCGAGGCCGCCGTGCGCCGCGCCCGGCTGACCGTCCACGTCTCCACCAAGCTCAACCGCTCGCACGTGGTCACCGGAGCCCGCGCCCTGATCCTGCCCACCCTGGGCCGCACGGAGCGCGACGTACAGGCGGGCGGCGAGCAGTTCGTGACCGTCGAGGACTCGATGGGCATGGTGCACGCCTCCCGCGGCAGGCTGGAGCCCGCGAGCCCCCACCTGCTCTCCGAACCCGCCATCGTCGCCCGCCTCGCCCGCCGCGTCCTGGGAACGGACAGCCGTACGCCCTGGGAGGAGTTCGAGAAGGACTACGGCGCCATCCGCGACCGGATCGCCCGCGTCGTCCCGGGCTTCGAGGACTTCAACGCCAAGGTGGCGCGCCCCGGCGGCTTCGCCCTGCCGCACGCCCCGCGCGACAAGCGCAGCTTCCCCACGGCCACCGGCAAGGCCAACTTCACGGCCGCGCCCGTCGAGTACCCGAAGCTCCCCGAGGGCCGGCTGCTCCTCCAGACGCTGCGCTCGCACGACCAGTACAACACCACGATCTACGGCCTCGACGACCGCTACCGGGGCATCAAGAACGGCCGCCGCGTCGTCCTGGTCAACCCCGAGGACGCCCGTGCGCTGGGTGTCGCCGACGGCTCGTACACCGACCTGGTCAGCGAGTGGACCGACGGCACGGAGCGGCGGGCGCCCGGCTTCCGCGTCGTCCACTACCCGACCGCGCGCGGCTGCGCGGCGGCGTACTACCCGGAGACCAACGTCCTGGTGCCGCTCGACCACACCGCCGACACCAGCAACACCCCCGCCTCCAAGTCGCTGGTCGTCCGCCTGGAGCCGACGGCTCCGCAGAGCTAGCACGAGAGCGCGCACGGCCGTACGGGCCGGGGCCCCGGCCCCGGCCCGTACGCCTGATCGGTAGCCTGATAAGAACGTGCACGACTCAACGACCGGCGCCGGACCGGCTCAGCGCCGGTACGCCGCACCGCCACCACGGGCACACGAACGGAGCCGCAGGACATGGGCGAGCAGAGCGCGACCAGGTTTCCGCAGGAGATCATCGACCAGTGGGCCGGGCTCGGCCTCGATCTCGCCGCGCTGTTCTCCGCGGGTCATCTCGGTACGCGCATGAGCGTCCAGGTCCTGGAGGCCGCCCCCGAGCGCGTCGTCGGCACCATGCCCGTCGAGGGCAACACCCAGCCGTACGGACTGCTGCACGGCGGCGCCTCCGCGGTGCTCGCCGAGACCCTCGGCTCGGTCGGCGCGATGCTGCACGGCGGCCCCACCAAGCTGGCGGTCGGCGTGGACCTGAACTGCACCCACCACCGCGGGGCCCGCTCGGGCCTGGTCACCGGCGTCGCCACCCCCGTGCACCGCGGCCGCTCCTCGGCCACGTACGAGGTCGCCATCACCGACGAGGGCGGCAAGCGGGTCTGTAGCGCCCGGCTGACCTGCATGCTGCGTGACGTGGAGGCGTCGGCGTACCGCGGCTGAGCCCAGCGCGCCCAGAGGGCGGCACGGCGGCCCCGTTCCCTGGTCAGGGAGCGGGGCCGCCGTCGTTCCGCGTGACGCCGCCGTACGCCACGGGCCCCATAACGCTCCGTAGCCCGCACGGGCGGCACCTCCACCGCAGGCCCGCCGCCACTCCACCGGTTCCGCACCCGTCACGCGCGTCACATCCGATATCCGGACGCCGGAGCCAAGATCGCCGCCAAATCCCCTGCGGGAAGTGCGAGTTCTGGCTCCGCCCGGCGTTCGCGCCCGATGTAAGGACCATGAGGGCAAAATGCTCATCGACGGTCATAACAAGAGCGTCACATCCTGGTCAGCGCCGCTGTCAGGTCACCCGGCACCGCTCTAGAGTCACCGCCAGTCACCGCGCCGCCGGGCGCGCCAGCACGGATCCTGTACCACTCGTACAGCCCGGCGCGCGAAACGGTCGTGCGACGCGCACCGACCGCGCCAGGGAAAGGACTGATCGTGCGTCACCGTTCCTTGCTCATCATCACCACCGCGGTCACCGCAGGCTCCCTCACCCTCTCCGCGTGCGGCTCCCGCGGCGACGGCGACAAGAAGGGCGGCGAGGGCTCCAAGACGACCGTCACCATCGGGCTCGACGCCCCCGTCACCGGCGAGCTGTCCGCCCTGGGCCTGGGCATCCGCAACTCCGCCCAGCTCGCCGTCGACAACGCCAACAAGGCCGGCGAGGTCAAGGGCGTCGAATTCAAGCTCCAGGCGCTCGACGACAAGGCACAGGCCAACGTCGGCCAGCAGAACGCCACCAAACTCGCCGGCGACAAGGACGTCATGGGCATCGTCGGCCCGCTGAACTCCAGCGTCGCCCAGTCCATGCAGCAGGTCGCCGAGCAGAACGGCGTGGCCCTCATATCCCCGGCCAACACCACCCCCGACCTCACCCAGGGCAAGGACTGGAAGCAGAACAAGCGCGTACGGCAGTTCTCCACCTACTTCCGCACCGCCACCACCGACGAGGTGCAGGGCGCCTTCGACGGCCAGTTCGCCTGGGAGAAGGCCAAGTTCAAGAACGCCTACGTCATCGACGACCAGAAGACCTACGGCGCCGGCCTCGCCGCCTCCTTCAAGACCCAGTTCACCAAGCTGGGCGGCAAGGTCGTCGGCTCCGAGCACGTCAACCCCGAGGACCGCGACTTCAAGGCCGTCGTCGCCAAGGTCAAGGCCGTCAAGCCCGACGTGGTCTTCTACGGCGGCGAGTACCCCGCGTCCGGGCCGCTGAGCCAGCAGCTCAAGGACGGCGGCGTCACCGTCCCCCTGATGGGCGGCGACGGCATGTACAGCGCCGACTACATCAAGCTCAACAAAAAGGCGCAGGGCGACTACGCCTCCTCCGTCGGCAAGCCCGTCGAACAGCTGGAATCCGCCAAGAAGTTCATCGCCGACTACAAGGCCGCCGGCTACAAGGACCGCTACGAGGCGTACGGCGGCTCCTCGTACGACGCCACCTGGGCCCTGATCCAGGCCGTCAAGAAGGTCGTCGGCGACAACGGCGGCAAGCTGCCGGGGGACGCGCGCAAGAAGGTCGTCGACGCCATGAACAAGGTCTCCTTCGACGGCGTCACCGGCCATGTCTCCTTCGACAAGTACGGCGACACCACCAACACCATGATCACCGCCTACCAGGTCGACCAGGGCAAGTGGGTCGCCCGCTTCAGCGCGGAGTTCAAGAAGTTCGACAAGGCCGGCAAGAGCTGAGCCCCACGGGCTGACCACGTCCCGCCGAGACCGGCGGGCCCGGACCGCATACAGCCCCGGGCCCGCCGGACCCCGCCGCACCACCACACCGGCCAGTGCCCCCCGGGCCGCGCCAGGACGCCACGAACGCCCCGGCGCGCCGACCGCGGCACGCGGGCTGCCGCCACCGCCCGTACCGTCTTCCCACCCCACGGAGGCCCTGCGGTGAACGAACTGCCGCAACAGCTGGCCAACGGACTCATCCTCGGCGCGATGTACGGACTCATCGCGATCGGCTACACGATGGTCTACGGCATCGTCCAGCTCATCAACTTCGCCCACGGCGAGATCTTCATGGTCGGCGGCTTCGGCGCGCTGACCGTCTTCCTCGCCCTGCCGTCCGGTGTCTCCCTCCTCTACGCCCTGCCGCTGATGCTCATCGGGGCGGTCGCCGTCTCGGTCCTCGTCGGCGTGGCAGCGGAACGTTTCGCCTACCGGCCCCTGCGCGGCGCACCCCGCCTCGCCCCCCTCATCACCGCCATCGGCCTGTCCATCGCCCTCCAGCAAGCCGTCTGGAAGTGGTACCCCGAAGGCAACAAAGCCCGCGTCTTCCCCCAGTTCAAAGGCGACTCCTTCGAAATCCTGGGCGCCACCGTCCAGCGCGGCGACATCTTCGTCCTCGTCGCCGCCCCCGTCTGCATGATCGGCCTCGGCTTCTTCGTCGCCCGCACCCGCAGCGGCCGCGCCATGCAGGCCACCGCCCAGGACCCGGACACCGCCAAACTCATGGGCGTCAACACCGACCGGATCATCGTGCTCGCCTTCGCCATCGGCGCCGCCTTCGCCGGCGTCGCCGCCGTCGCGTACGGGCTGCGCACCGGCGAGGTCCAGTTCCGCATGGGCTTCATCCTCGGCCTCAAGGCGTTCACCGCGGCCGTCCTCGGCGGCATCGGCAACATCTACGGCGCCATGCTCGGCGGCGTCGTCCTCGGCGTCGCCGAAGCCCTCGCCACCGGCTACATCGAGGACATCCCCGGCATGCAGCAGTTCGGCGGCGGAGCCTGGAAGGACGTCTGGGCCTTCGTCCTCCTCATCCTCGTACTCCTCCTGAGGCCACAGGGCCTGCTGGGCGAACGCGTCGCGGATCGGGCGTGATAGCGATGACCACTCCACCCACCAACGCGGGCCACGGCGGCGCACAGACCCCCGGCACCGCACCGCACCACCGCCCCGGCGTCCTGCCGCTGCCCGAACGCGGCGCCCGCCTCACCACCGCGGCCGCCGCCCTCGCCACCGCCGCCTCCACCGCCCTCGCCTGGACCTGGAGCAGCGAGTTCCCCGGCGACCTCACGTACTACGGCTCCCCCGCCGGCCTCCAGCTGATCACCCTCGCCGGCGGCGTCCTCACCCTCCTGTTCGCCCTCTCCGGCCTCGGCGTCCGCGGCCTCGGCTGGCTCACCCCCGCCGGCCGCAACGCCCCCGTCCTGTTCGCCGCCCTCGCCACCTTCGCCGCCACCTGGTTCACCCTCGGCGCCATCGCCGTCGAACTCGGCGGCCTCGTCAACCTCGACCCCGGCGGCTTCCTCGCGGGCGCCGCCGCCCTCCTCACCCTCCTCGGCGCCCTCGGCCTGCCCGCCGACCGCACCGCGCCGGAAGGCCCGGATACCGGCCCGCCGCCCGGCGCCTGGCACCGCTTCACCGGCGCCCTGGCCCCCGTCCAACCGCGCAAAACCGCCCGCCCGCTGCCCTCCTGGGCCGAGATCCTGATCATCGCCGCCGCGTTCGGCGCCGGGCTCTACGTCTTCACGTACGGCATCGACGCCGAGGACGGCCCGCCCTTCGTCGGCTACCTGATCTTCCTCGCGCTCGCCGTCCCCGCCCTCCACCGCGCCGGCCTCATCAGCCGCCTCACCGGCATCACCGCCCGGCACCGCGGCGCCGCGCTCGCCGCCGCCTTCGCCGCCGCCGCCTGCTTCCCGCTCACCCAGGACACCGACCAGTACACGATCATCGGCGCCAACATCCTCATCTTCGCCACCGTCGCCCTCGGCCTGAACGTCGTCGTCGGCCTCGCCGGCCTCCTCGACCTCGGCTACGTGGCCTTCCTCGGCGTCGGCGCCTACGCCGCCGCCCTCGTCTCCGGCAGCCCCGAATCCGCCCTCGGCCTGCACTTCCCGTTCTGGGCCGCACTGCTCACCGGCGCCGCCGCCTCACTCGTCTTCGGCGTCCTGATCGGCGCCCCCACCCTGCGCCTGCGCGGCGACTACCTCGCCATCGTCACCCTCGGCTTCGGCGAGATCTTCCGCATCGCCATGCTCAACCTCAACGGCACCACGGGACCCGACGTCACCAACGGCGCCATGGGCATCCCCAACGTCCCCAACCTGGAAATCTTCGGCTTCAACTTCGGCGAACCCCACAACATCCTCGGCTTCACCATCGCCACCTACGGCAACTACTACCTCCTGATGATCCTCGTCACCGCCGTCGTCGTCCTGGTCTTCCGCCGCGCCGCCGCCTCCCGCATCGGCCGCGCCTGGATCGCCATCCGCGAGGACGAGACCGCCGCCATCGCCATGGGGATCAACAGCTTCCGGCTGCGCCTGCTCGCCTTCGCCCTCGGCGCCGCCCTCGCCGGCTTCGCCGGCACCGTCCACGTCCACGTCGTCACCACCGCCACCCCCGAACAGTTCCAGTTCGCCGGCCCCACCCCACCCAACTCCGCGTTCCTCCTCGCCGCCGTCATCCTCGGCGGCATGGGCACCCTCGCCGGCCCCTTCGTCGGCGCGGCCCTGCTCTTCCTCATCCCCGCCAAACTCGACTTCCTCCAGGACTACCAGCTGCTCCTGTTCGGCCTCGCCCTCGTCCTGCTCATGCGCTTCCGCCCCGAGGGCCTGATCCCCGACCGCAGGAAACAGCTCGAATTCCACGAGACCGGCCAGCTCGACGTACCCGATACGCGCCTGCCCGACGGGGGCCAGGCCACGGTGAAGGCGTGACGACACCATGACCACACCCACCAGCACCGCCGGCACCGTCCTCGAAGCCACCGGCGTCACCATGCGCTTCGGCGGCCTGACCGCCGTACGCGGCGTCGACCTGACCGTCCGGGCCGGCGAGATCGTCGGCCTCATCGGCCCCAACGGCGCCGGCAAAACCACCTTCTTCAACTGCCTCACCGGCCTCTACACCCCCACCGAAGGCGCCGTCAGCTTCCAAGGCAACCGCCTCTCCCGCAAACCCCACCTCGTCACCAAAGCCGGTGTCGCCCGCACCTTCCAGAACATCCGCCTCTTCGCCAACATGACCGTCCTCGAAAACACCCTCGTCGGACGCCACACCCGCACCAAAGAAGGGCTCTGGTCCGCCCTCCTGCGCGGCCCCGGCTTCCGCAAAGCCGAACGCACCTCCGAGAAACGCGCCATGGAACTCCTGGAGTTCACCGGCCTCGCCGCCAAACGCGACCACCTCGCCCGCAACCTCCCCTACGGCGAACAGCGCAAGCTGGAAATCGCCCGCGCCCTCGCCAGCGAACCCGCCCTCCTCCTGCTCGACGAACCCACCGCCGGCATGAACCCCCAGGAGACCCGCGCCACCCAGGCCCTCGTCCTCGCCATCCGCGACCAGGGCACCGCCGTCCTCGTCATCGAGCACGACATGCGCTTCATCTTCAACCTCTGCGACCGCGTCGCCGTCCTCGTGCAAGGCGAAAAACTCGTCGAAGGCACCTCCGACGTCGTCCAGGCCGACGAACGCGTCGTCGCCGCCTACCTCGGAACGCCCTTCGAGAACGCGCCAGGCGCCGAGGAAGCCGCCGAAGTACACGCGGCGGAGGAACAGGCCCGCGCCGCGGACCACGGCCCCACCGCACCCGGCGCGCCCGGTGCCTCCGGCGCCTCCGGCGCGGAAGGAGCCCCCCAATGACCTCCCCCACCTCTTCCTCCCCCTCCCCCCTCCTCCAGGTGGAGGACCTGCGCGTCGCCTACGGCAAGATCGAAGCCGTCAAGGGCATCTCCTTCTCCGTCGCCCCCGGCCAGGTCGTCACCCTCATCGGCACCAACGGCGCCGGCAAGACCACCACCCTGCGCACCCTCTCCGGCCTCCTCAAACCCCTCGCCGGAAAGATCAGCTTCGACGGCGCGCCGCTCACCGGCGTCCCCGCCCACAAGATCGTCGAACGCGGCCTCGCCCACTCCCCCGAAGGCCGCCGCCTCTTCCCCCGCCTGACCATCGCCGAAAACCTCAAGCTCGGCGCGTTCCTGCGCAAGGACCCGGCCGGCATCGAAGCCGACATCCGGCGCGTCTACGAACTCTTCCCCATCCTCGGCGAACGCAGCCGCCAGGCGTCCGGCACCCTCTCCGGCGGCGAACAGCAGATGCTCGCCATGGGCCGCGCCCTGATGTCCCGCCCCAAACTCCTCATGCTCGACGAGCCCTCCATGGGCCTGTCCCCCATCATGATGCAGAAGATCATGGACACCATCCGCGAACTCCGCGCCCAGGGCACCACCATCCTCCTCGTCGAACAGAACGCCCAGGCCGCCCTCTCCCTCGCCGACCACGGCCACGTCATGGAAACCGGCACCATCGTCCTGTCCGGCACCGGCCAGGAACTCCTGCACGACGAGTCGGTACGGAAGGCATACCTGGGAGAGGACTGAGCAGCGTCTCGACACGAAAAAGGGCTGTGCCGGTCAGCAACCGGCACAGCCCCAGGAGGGAACTCGGGAGGAGAAAAATCCCTACTCCTTCCCTTCCTTCCCCTCCTTCTCCTTCTTCTGCTTCTTCTCCTCGGCGTCCTCGATGACGGCCTCGGCGACCTGCTGCATGGACAGCCGGCGGTCCATCGACGTCTTCTGGATCCAGCGGAAGGCGGCGGGCTCGGTCAGCCCGTACTGGGTCTGCAGAATGCTCTTCGCCCGGTCCACCAGCTTGCGGGTCTCCAGCCGCTGGGTGAGGTCGGCGACCTCCTTCTCCAGCGTCTTCAGCTCCGTGAAGCGGCTCACGGCCATCTCGATGGCCGGCACCACGTCACTCTTGCTGAACGGCTTCACGAGGTACGCCATGGCCCCCGCGTCCCGCGCCCGCTCCACCAGTTCGCGCTGCGAGAACGCGGTGAGCATCAGGACCGGGGCAATGCCCTCCTCGGCGATCCGCTCGGCGGCGGAGATCCCGTCGAGCTTCGGCATCTTCACGTCCAGGATCACCAGATCCGGACGGTGCTCCCGCGCCAGCTCCACGGCTTTCTCGCCGTCCCCGGCCTCACCGACGACGGTGTAGCCCTCCTCCTCCAGCATCTCTTTGAGATCGAGACGGATGAGGGCCTCGTCCTCGGCGATGACCACACGGGTCGTCTGCGGCGGGACATGCGACTGATCGTCGTCGGCGACGGGCTGCTCGGGCTCGGCGGCGCTCACGGGTCTCCTCGTTCCAGGCAGGTGGTGCCCTTGTACCCTACCTAGCAGCGCCCTCTGACACGTACACGGTATGCTGCTGGCAGCCCACCCCAGCCGGGTTGGTGGAATGGCATACACGGATGTCTCAAACACATCTGCCCGAAAGGGCTTGCGGGTTCGAGTCCCGCACCCGGCACTCTCACCACAAAGCGGATTTCCACGTTCGGATGGAAGATCCCGGGTCTCACCCTATGGGACGACCGCGCCACACAGAGTCATTTCATGCGGATCCATGAAGCTCACCTCCGCCTCAAGGCGGTCTCCCTCCTTCGCTCAGGCCACAAAAACGCCGACGTGGCCCGCGCTCTCGGCATCCCTTTGGGAACCGTGAGCTACTGGCGTCACATGGACCGGGCCAAGCGCGGCGAATGCCCCGGTGCGCACACCCCGTCATGTTCCCGGTGCGACCGAAGCCCCCTCGACGAGTCCGCGTACTCGTATCTACTGGGTCTCTACCTGGGGGACGGCCACATCATCCAGCCCGCCCAGCACCGGGTGCCCAGCCTCACGATCACCTGCGCCGACGACTGGCCCGGCCTCATGGAGGCGTGCGAGGCGGCGATGCATGCCGTCTTCCCCGACAACTCCGTATGCCGGGTCCGCAAGCCCGGGTGCCACAACCTGAAGGTGCACTCGAAGCATCTGTGGTGCCTGTTCCCGCAGCACGGCAAAGGTAAGAAACACGAGCGGCACATCTCCCTGGCACCCTGGCAACAGGAGATCGTCGACTCCTGTCCTTGGGAATTCGTCCGCGGGCTGTTCCACTCCGACGGCTGCCGCATCATGAACTGGACCACACGCACAGTCGGCGGCCGAAAGAAGCGCTACGAATACCCGCGCTATCTGTTCGCCAACAAATCCGACGATATCCGCAAGCTCTACTCGGACACCCTCACCAAGGTGGGCGTCGAGTGGACGACGCTCGCGCGTGGCAGCGACCCCTTCAACGTGTCCGTCGCCAGGAAGTCGTCGGTGGCCCTGATGGACGCGCACATCGGCCCTAAGTACTGAGTTCCCGGCAGTTCCCGCCCCGTGGCTCACAGCCCGCCAGGCGGGGAACGCGATCTTCACTCGCATCGGTGAACACAGTGACAAGACGCTCCGCGGAGGCAGCGGATCAACGAATCTCGTAGACATGTACGAGTCCACAACACGCGAGCAGGCGCTGGAACTGCTGCGCCGCGGCATGTCCCATCGCGCGGTGGCCGAGCGGCTCAACGTTCCACGCGGGACCATCGGATGGTGTCGCCACGAAGACCGCCGGCGCCGGAACGAGCCGTTCGAGCGCGTCCACGACTGCCCCCGCTGCGCGCCCCGGCCCTTCGACCGCAAGGCCTACGCGTACTTACTCGGCCTCTACCTCGGCGACGGGCACATCGTTTCCAAACCGAGGCAGCACCATCTGTCCGTCTACTGCGGCGATGCCTGGCCCGGACTCATCGGGGAAGCCGAGGAGGCCATGAGCAAGGTGATGGCCACGCCCACCGTGAGTCGGCGCCAGAAGGCCGGCTGTGTCGAGGTGAAGTCCTACACCCGGCACTGGACGTGCATGTTCCCGCAACATGGCCCCGGCAGGAAGCATGAGCGCCGCATCGCCCTGGAACCGTGGCAGCAGCATGTCGTCGACGAGCATCCGTGGCAACTGATTCGCGGCCTGTTCCATTCAGACGGCTGCCGGGTCACCAATTGGACCACGCGCCTCGTCTCCGGGCAGCCCAAGCGGTACGAATACACCCGCTACTTCTTCACCAACAAGTCCGACGACATTTTGCGCATCTGTTCCGGCGCCCTGACGGCCGTCGGTGTCGAGTGGAAAATCACCCGGAAGTTCGGCGCTCCGTTCAACATCTCCGTGGCGCGAAGGGTGTCTGTGGTGCTTATGGATGCGCGGGTCGGGGCGAAGTATTGAGGGGTGGGTCAGGAGGGGGAGTCGTCTTCGCCGATGTGGTGGACGCGGACGAGGTTGGTGGAGCCGGCGACGCCGGGTGGGGAGCCGGCGGTGATGATGACGACGTCGCCGCGGTCGCAGCGGCCGATGCGCAGGAGTTCCTCGTCGACCTGGGCGACCATTTCGTCGGTGGAGTCGACCTTTGGGCCGAGGAAGGTTTCCACGCCCCAGGTGAGGTTGAGTTGGGAGCGGGTGGCCGGTTCGGGGGTGAAGGCGAGGAGGGGGATGGGTGAGCGGTAGCGGGACAGGCGGCGGACGGTGTCGCCGGACTGGGTGAAGGCGACGAGGAATTTGGCGCCGAGGAAGTCGCCCATTTCGGCGGCCGCGCGGGCGACGGCGCCGCCTTGGGTGCGGGGCTTGTTGCGGTCGGTCAGCGGGGGCAGGCCCTTGGTGAGGATGTCCTCCTCGGCGGCTTCGACGATGCGGGCCATGGTGCGTACCGTCTCGGTGGCGTACTTGCCGACGCTGGTCTCGCCGGAGAGCATCACGGCGTCGGTGCCGTCGATGACGGCGTTGGCGACGTCGGAGGCTTCGGCGCGGGTGGGCCGGGAGTTCTCGATCATGGAGTCGAGCATCTGGGTGGCTACGATGACCGGCTTCGCATTGCGCTTGGCCAGTTTGATGGCGCGCTTTTGGACGATCGGGACCGTTTCCAGGGGCATTTCGACGCCGAGGTCGCCGCGGGCGACCATGATGCCGTCGAAGGCGGCGACGATGTCGTCGATCGCGTCGACGGCCTGCGGCTTTTCGACCTTGGCGATGACGGGCCGGAAACAGTTCTCCTGGCGCATGATGCGGTGGACGTCGTCGATGTCGTCGCCGCTGCGGACGAAGGACAGCGCGATGATGTCGGCGCCGGTGCGCAGGGCCCAGCGGAGGTCTTCGCGGTCCTTCTCGGAGAGGGCGGGGACGGAGACGGCGACGCCGGGGAGGTTGAGGCCCTTGTGGTCGGAGACCATGCCGCCTTCGATGACGGTGGTGCGGACCTCGGTGTCGCGGACGTCGGTGACTTCGAGGGTCACTTTTCCGTCGTCGACGAGGATGCGTTCGCCCGGGGTGACGTCGGCGGCGAGTCCTTCGTAGGTGGTGCCGCAGAGGTGGCGGTCGCCTTCGACGCCGGGTTCGACGGTGATGGTGAAGGTGTCGCCGCGTTCGAGAAGTACCGGCCCTTCGCGGAAGCGGCCGAGGCGGATCTTCGGACCTTGAAGGTCGGCGAGGACGCCGACGCTGCGGCCGGTCTCCTCGGATGCCTTGCGTACCCGCTCGTACCGCGCCTCGTGGTCGGCGTAGGTGCCGTGGCTGAGGTTGAGGCGGGCGATGTCCATGCCGGCTTCGACGAGTGCCTTGATCTGCTCGTACGAGTCGGTGGCGGGTCCCAGAGTGCAGACGATCTTTGCTCGGCGCATGGTTCGACCCTACGACCTACTCATAGGTAGGGCAGTGTGCGGAAGTGACTGCCCAACGGCCTTTGCGTGAAAGGCTCTTGACAAGTGATTGAATGCGCGCGGCGGCGCTCCTATGAGCGGATGAGAGGGGGAAATGTCCGGGTCACAGGGTGGGGCGGGTCATGGTGAAGCGGGCGTTCACCTGTGCGTAGACCTCTTGGCGTTCGGGTTCCAGGTCGAGGGCGGGGGCGCTTTCGGCCGCGTCCGACGGCCCGTAAGAAGCGGAGCGGAACATGCCGCCGGGGGCGGGGAAGGGCGTGGCGTTCTCGGCGCCGATGTCGGCGAGTTCGAGGACGGCTTCGAGGCGGGCGCCGAGGGCCTCGGCGTATTCGCGGGCGCGCCGGACCGCGTCATGTACGGCCTGTTTGCGGGCTTCGCGGTGGGCGGGCGAGTCGGGGCGCAGGGCCCACCAGGGGCCGTCGACGCGGGTGAGGTCGAGGTCGGCGAGGCGGGTGGTGAGTTCGCCGAGTGCGGTGAAGTCGGTGAGGGTGGCGGTGAGGCGGACGCGGCCGTGGTAGGCGCGGACGCGTTCGTGGCGGCCCTTGGCGGTCATTTCGGGGGTGACGGAGAAGGCGCCGGTGTCGAGTTTCTCGACGGCGTCGCCGTAGCTCTTGACGAGGGCGAGGACCTGGTCGTTGCGGTGGGTGAGGTCTTTGAGGGTGGTTTTGCGGTCGGTGCCGCGGGCGCCGACGGTGATGTCGACGCGGGCGGTCTCGGGGTCGGCTTCGATGCGGGCTTCACCGCGTACGGCGAGGCGGGGTGCGTCGGGGGTGCCGTACGGGAGGGCGCCGGTGCGGGGGTCGGTGTCGGTCATGGGGGCAGCCTGGCACGGGGTGAGGGGTTTGTCAGGGAGCGGCCGGGCGGGGTGGCGGTCATCTGATCGCAACCTGTGAGGGCTGTTGCGGGAGTGGTTGCTGCGTCAGAATCTACGCGCGTTGTCCATGGATGTCGCGGTGTGTCGTCGTTGTCGTCGTTGCAGTCGCTGTCGCCGTCGCCGCAGTCCGCTGCCGTATTTCGTCAAAGGAGATGTCATGCCGCTCGACCGTAGGAAGTTCCTGGGGAGTTCGGTCGCCACGGGCGCGGGGGCCGCGCTCGTCGGTACGGCGGGGCCGTCGGCGGCGGCCGCGCAGGTGCCCGGTGGCGGGGCGCAGCGGGCGCAGCGCTATTCCTTCACGGTCATGGGGACCACGGATCTGCACGGGAACGTCTTCAACTGGGATTACGCGACGGACGCGGAATTCGACGACAAGGACCACAACGATGTGGGGCTGGCGAAGATTTCGACGCTGGTGCGGCGGGTCAGGGCGGAGAAGGGTGAGCGCAATACGCTGCTGATCGACGCGGGTGACACGATCCAGGGGACGCAGCTGGCGTATTACTACGCGAAGGTGGATCCGATCACGGGTCCGAACGGCCCGGTGCATCCGATGGCGAAGGCGATGAACGCCATCGGGTACGACGCCGCGGCGCTCGGCAATCACGAGTTCAATTACGGCCTTTCGGTGCTGCGGAAGTTCGAGGAGAGCTGTGATTTTCCGCTGCTGGGGGCGAACGCGGTGGATGCGAAGTCGCTGCGGCCGGCGTTTCCGCCGTACTGGATGACGCGGTTGCGTACGCCGTGCGGGCGGGACGTGAAGGTGGCGGTGCTGGGGTTGACCAATCCGGGTATCGCGATCTGGGACAAGGCGCATGTGCAGGGGAAGCTGGCCTTTCCGGGGTTGGAGGAGCAGGCGGCGAAGTGGGTGCCGAAGCTGCGTTCGATGGGTGCGGACGTGGTGATCGTGTCCGCGCATTCGGGGACGAGTGGCACGTCGTCGTACGGGGATCAGCTGCCGTACGTGGAGAACGCGGCGGCGCTGGTGGCGGAGCGGGTGCCGGGGATCGACGCGATTCTGGTGGGGCACGCGCATGTGGAGGTGCCGGAGCGGCGGGTGGTGAACCGGGCGACGGGCCGTGAGGTGGTGTTGTCGGAGCCGTTGAAGTGGGGGCAGCGGCTGACGCTCTTCGACTTCGAGGTGGTGCGGTCGCGCGGGCGCTGGGCGGTGGAGTCGGTGTCGGCGAAGGTGCTGAATTCCAATACGGTGCCGGAGGATCCGCGGATCACGCGTCTGCTGCGTACGGAGCAGCGGAAGGTGGTGGCGTACGTCAATCAGGTCATCGGGCGGTCGAAGACGGAGATGACGGCGGCGGAGGCTCCGTACAAGGACACGCCGGTGCTGGAATTCATCGCGCATGTGCAGGCGGAGGCGGTGCGGAAGGCGCTGGCCGGCGGGGAGTTCGCGAAGCTGCCGGTGTTGTCGCAGGCGTCGTGTTTCTCGCGTACGGCGGCGGTGCCGGCGGGTGCGGTGACGATACGGGCGATGGCCGCGTTGTATCCGTTCGACAATACGCTGGAGGCGCGGGTGCTGACCGGGAAGCAGCTGCGGGAGTATCTGGAGTTCTCCGCCCGGTATTACGTGCGGACGCCTGCTGGTGGTCCGGTCGATCCGGCGAAGCTGACGAACGCGGAGGGGATTCCGGACTACAACTACGACGCGGTGAGCGGCGTTTCGTACGAGATCGACATCGCGCGGGAGCCGGGGCAGCGGATCGCGAAGCTGTCGTTCGAGGGGAAGCCGGTGGCGGACGACGCGCGGTTCGTGCTGGCGGTGAACAACTACCGGGCGGGTGGCGGCGGTAATTTCCCGCACGTGGCGAAGGCGCAGCAGGTGTGGTCGACGTCCGAGGAGATCCGGAATGTGATCATCGGGTGGGTGAAGGAGACCGGGGAGATCGACGAGGCGCGGTTCGCTCCGGTGGGCTGGCGGTTGACGCGGGACGGGGTGCCGGTGTTCTGAGTCCGGTCCTCCACCGGCCGGTCCGCGGAGCCGGGCGGGCCGGTGGGGCCGGGCGGGCCGGTGGGGCCGGCCGCCCGTGCGCCGTCCGCTCGGGCTGCCGCTACCGGGGGGCGTTCGCCTTGACCCAGTCGTCGACGGTGACGACGTCCGCCCACTGCGGGAACAGCCGCTCGACGAGAACGCGGTGCAGCTCGGGGTCGGTGTCCAGGCAGGCGTCGGACAGGACGGTGAGGCCGAAGTCCAGGTCGTTCGCCTGGCACAGGGTGGACAGCACCACGGCGCTGGTGGCGATGCCGGTGAGTACGAGGCTGTCGATCCCGCGTGCCCGGAGTACCACGTCGAGGTCGCTGCCCGAGAAGGCGCTCGCCCGCCTCTTGGTGACCACCACGTCGTCCGGCCGGGGCGCGATCTCGGGGTGGATCCCGGTGCCCGGTGCGCCCTCTACGAAGAGGCCGGCCTGGGCGATGGCGGCGAGCGGCCTGTTGCGCGTGCCGACTTCGGGGTAGCCGGGGCGCAGCGCGATGACCACGTAGATCACGGGGAGGCCCGCCGCCCGGGCCCCGTCGATCGCCGTGCGCAGGCGTGGCAGGTATCCGGAGCCGTCGTCGGCGATGTCCACGATGGCCTGTTGGACGTCCATCACGAGTAGGGCGCTGCCCATGGCGTCTCCAGGATCGAAGTGGGTCCGGCGTCGGGCGGGCCGGGTTCTGGTGTTCGATCCGGATCCTACGCGGCCTCGGGCCCAGGTTTCCGTGCGGTGCGGGGCCTGGGCCGGCCGGGTCAGGGGCTTTGCAGGAGGGTGGAGTTGGGGCGGGGGGTGCCGGTGGGGTTGGGGGGCGGGGAGGGGCGCAGGCCGAAGGTGGTGAAGGCGGTGCGGGACGGCAGGGGGTAGGCGGGGCGTTCGGTGAGGGTGTTGAGGATGGTGGCGCTGCGCCAGGCGGCGAGGCCGAGGTCGGGGGTGCCGACGCCGTGGGTGTGGTGTTCGGCGTTCTGTACGTAGACGGAGCCGGTGACGCAGGGGTCGAGGACGAGGCGTTGTTCGGTGTCGACGCAGGGGCGGTGGGCGGCGTCGCGCCGGAGGTAGGGGTCGAGGGCGGCGAGGAGGGTGTCGGTGTGGCCGGTGCGGTAGCCGGTGGCGAGGACGACGGCGTCGGTGGTCAGGCGGCTGCGGGTGGCCTGGTGGGGGTGTTCCAGGTGGAGTTCGACCTTGGTGGTGCCGACGCGTCCCGCGGTGCGGACGGTGACGCCGGGGGTGAGGGTGGCGTCGGGCCAGCCGCCGTGGAGGGTGCGCCGGTAGAGCTCGTCGTGGATGGCGGCGATGGTGTCGTGGTCGATGCCCTTGTAGAGCTGCCATTGGGCCGGGAGGAGTTCGTCGCGTACGGGTTCGGGGAGGGCGTGGAAGTAGCGGGTGTAGTCGGGGGTGAAGTGTTCGAGGCCGAGTTTGCCGTACTCCATGGGGGCGAAGGCGGGGGTGCGGGCGAGCCAGTGGAGGCGTTCGCGGCCGGCCGGGCGGGCGCGCAGCAGGTCGAGGAAGACTTCGGCGCCGGACTGGCCCGAGCCGATGACGGTGATGTGTTCGGCGGCCAGCAGGCGTTCGCGGTGGGCGAGGTAGTCGGCGGCGTGGATGACGGGGACGGCGGGGGCGTCCACGAGGGGTTTGAGGGCTTCGGGTACGTGGGGGACGGTGCCGGTGCCGAGGGCGATGTTGCGGGCGTAGGTGCGGCCGAGGGCCTCGGCTTCGCCGTCGGCGTCGAGCTGGGTGTAGTCGACTTCGAAGGCGGCGCGGTCGGTGTTCCAGCGGACGGCGTCGACCTGGTGGTCGAAGTGCAGGGCGGGGAGGTTTTCGCTGACCCAGCGGCAGTAGGCGTCGTATTCGGCGCGCTGGATGTGGAAGCGCTCGGCGAAGTAGAAGGGGTAGAGGCGTTCCCGGTGCCTGAGGTAGTTCAGGAAGCTCCAGGGGCTGGCGGGGTCGGCGAGGGTGACGAGGTCGGCGAGGAAGGGGACTTGGAGGGTGGTGCCGTCGATGAGGAGGCCGGGGTGCCAGTGGAAGGCGGGGCGCTGGTCGTAGAAGGCGGTGCGCAGGTGGGTGAGGGGGTGGGCGAGGGCGGCGAGGGAGAGGTTGAAGGGGCCGATACCGATGCCGGCGAGGTCCAGTGGTTCGTCAGGGCCGGTGGGGGGACGGGCGGGGGCGGCCTCGGGGGTGGGCGGTCCGGTGTCGGCGGGGCGGGGCGGGGCGGCCGTGGCGTCGGCCGGGCTGTGGGGTGAGGGCAGTTGGACGGTGACGGCGTCAGGGTGGGGGGTGCTCATCGGGGGGTGTGGCCTTCCACGAGTTTCAGCAGCGAGGTGAGGTCGTCGGTGGTGGTGTGGGGGTTGAGGAGGGTGGCCTTGAGCCAAAGTCCGGTGGGGGTGGTGGCGCGGCCGAGGACGGCGCGGCCGTTGTGCAGGAGGCGGCGGCGGATGGTGGCGACGGTGGTGTCGTCGGCGCCGGTGGGGCGGAAGAGAACGGTGCTGAGGGTGGGGTGGGAGTGGAGTTCGTGGGCGGGGTGGTCGTCGATCAGGCGGGCGAGGGTGCGGGCGGCGGCGAGGGTGCGGTCGACGAGGTCGGCGAGGCCGGTGCGGCCGAGGGCCTTGAGGGTGACGGCGATCTTGAGGATGTCGGGGCGGCGGGTGGTGCGCAGGGAGCGGCCGAGGAGGTCGGGGAGGCCGGCTTCGGTGTCGTCGTCGGCGT
This sequence comes from Streptomyces sp. NPDC017056, assembly GCF_044332485.1. Lineage (NCBI taxonomy): Bacteria > Bacillati > Actinomycetota > Actinomycetes > Kitasatosporales > Streptomycetaceae > Streptomyces > Streptomyces sp. NPDC017056. Next base: position 173,820 of record NZ_JBIRPD010000013.1, read on the forward strand.
TGAGGTAGGCGGCGCGGTGGGCGAGCGGGGCGAGGCAGGCCGTGCCGGGGACGGCGAGGAGGCCGGCGGCGACCGGCTGCCAGCCGAGTTTGTGCAGGTCGAGGGTGACGGTGTGGGCGCGGTGCAGGCCGTCGAGGAGGTGGCGGTGGGTGTCGCTGAACAGGAGGGGGCCGCCGTAGGCGGCGTCGACGTGCAGGCGGGCGCCGTGGGTGCCGGCCACGTCGGCGAGGGCGGGGAGCGGGTCGATGGCGCCGGCGTCGGTGGTGCCCGCGGTGGCGCAGACGAGGACGGGAGGGGCGGGGGTACCGGGGGTGCGGAGGCCGGTGAGGGCCGTGTGGAGGGTGTGGGGGTCGAGGGTGCCGTCGGGGGTGGGGACGGTGTGCGGTTCGGCGAGTCCGAGGAGCCAGGCGGCGCGGTGGACGCTGTGGTGGGCGTTGGCGCCGCAGACGACCTGGAGGGGTGCGAGGTGGCGGGCGCGGGCGTGCTCGCGTGCGAGGAGGAGGGCGAGTTGGTTGGCCTCGGTGCCGCCGGTGGTGACGAGGGCGTCGGGGGCGCCGGTCTCGCGGGGACGGCCGGGTGCGCCGGGTGTGCCGGTCTCGCGGGGGTGGCCGGGCGCACCGGGTGCGCCGGTCTCGCAAGGGTGGCCCGGAGGTCCGAAACCGTGGGGTTCTCGATGGTGGCGGTGGCTCTCGGAGGCGTACGGGTAGACCAGTGCGGCCAGTTCGCGTGCGGTGCGGGCTTCGAGGGCGGAGGCGGCGGGGGCCTGGTCCCAGGAGTCCATCGAGGGGTTGAGGGCGCCGGCGGCGAGGTCGGCGGCGACGGCGACAGCCAGCGGCGGGCAGTGCAGGTGGGCGGCGCAGTGCGGGTCAGCGGGGTCGGCGGCGCCCGCGGCCATGGCGCGTACCAGGGCGCGCAGTGCCTCGTGGGGACCGCAGCCGGTCTCGGGCAGGACCGGTCCCGCGGCCTCCCGCAGCCGTGCGGCGACGCGGCCCGGGCCGCCGGCGGGCAGCGGCCCGCCCCTGGCTTCCGCGCCGTCGCACAGCGCGTCGAGGACGGTGCCGAGGAGCGGTCGCAGGGCGTCGGGGCCTGCGGCTCCGCCGGCGAGGGGCGGGGTGTTCATGGGCGGTCCTTCGGGTGCGTGCGCGACAGCGGGCACCTCCAGCCTGGCCGGGGCCGGGTGGCGTGCCTGCCGAGCCGAGCGAGCTCAACCCGAAAGTGGTATCGGTACGGAGGGCGGGGCGGTTGTGATCGGTTTGCCTGCTATGCAGTCCGTACGGGGCGCGGGTGGACGCGCCGTCGGCACCGGGGCCGGGGACGGTGACGAAACCTTTCACCGGGCCCCCGGCGGGACGTGCGGTCCGGCGGGCCGTGCGGTCCGGCGGGCCGACTCTCCCCCGCCGGGCCGCACGCGCGGGCCGTTACGCGCCGCGTACCCGCAGCGCCCTCCTGAGGTCGTCCACCTGGTCGGCGAGCTTGCGGCGGAGGGCCGGGGCCGGGTCGGCGGTGCGCAGGCACTCCTCGGCCAGGTGGAGGGTGGCGGTGTCGACGAGGGGTGTGGGGAAGGCGAGGCGGCCGGCGGATTCGGCGAGGGCCGGGCCCCGGCGGGCGGCGAGGGCCACGGCGTCGGGGAAGTAGCGGGCGGCGTAGGGGCGCACCAGGTCGAGCTGCTCGGGGGCCCAGAAGCCGGCGGCGGTGGCGTTGAAGAGGTAGTTGGAGAGGTCGGTGCTCTCGTCGGTGGCGAACAGGGCGTCCCAGGCGGCCTGCTTGCCGGCCGGGTCGGGCAGGGCCGCGTGGCAGGTGGCGGCGCCCTGGCGGCCGGTGGCGCTGGGGTCGCGGGCCAGTTCGTCGTCGATGGCGGCCGGGGTGGTGGCGCCGAGGACGGCGAGGCGCCCGAGGATGCGCCAGCGCAGCTCGGGGTCGAGGGCGGGGCCGCCGGGGACGCTGCCGCCGGAGAGCCAGTCCTGTATGCCGTCGGGGGTGGTGGCGCTGTCGATGAAGGTACGGACGGCGGCGAGGCGCGGGCCCTGGCCGTCGCCGTTCTCGGAGCCTTCGGTGCGGCGCAGGATGTCGCGGGCGATGGTGCTGAGGGTGTTCAGGGCGGCGGGCCGGTCGGCGGCGGGGAGGTAGCGGTCGGCGATCTGGGTGCGGGCGAAGGCGAGGGCGCCGGAGACGATGGCGGTGTCGGTTTCGTACGGGAGGTGGGCGCGGGCGGCGTCCAGGTACGCGGTGGGGGGCAGCTCGCCGTCGCGGACCATGTCGCGGGCGGCGTTCCACACGACGGCACGGGTGAGGGGGTCGGGCAGGCCGGAGAGCGCGTCGCGGGCGGTTTCCCAGGAGGCGGGGTCGAGGCGGACCTTGGCGTAGGTGAGGTCGCCGTCGTTCAGGAGGATGAGGGCGGGGCGGGGGCCGGGGGCGGTGTGCTGGCGGCGGGGGGTGGTGCCGCCCGCGGTGGCGGGCCCGGCCGTCGCGGCGTCGTCGTCCGGGGCGGCCGGGGCGGGGATGTCCCAGGCGAGGCGGTCGCGGGCGACGAGGCGGGCGGGGTCGGTGGGGTCGCGGTCGTACAGTCCGACGGTGAGGTGGTGGGGGCGGCTGCCGTCCCGGTCGACGCGCAGCGTCCAGCCGCCGTCGGCGCCGGTGCCGACGACGGGCACGAGGGTGTCGACGCCGGTGGTGCGCAGCCAGCTCGCGGCCCAGGCGGGTACGTCGCGGTCGGTGGCGCGGGCGAGGGAGTCGACGAAGTCGGCGAGGGTGGCGTTGCCGAAGCGGTGGCGGGAGATGTGGTCGTTGATGCCGGCGAGGAAGTCCTTCTCGCCCATCCAGGCGACGAGCTGGCGCAGGGCCGAGGCGCCCTTGGCGTAGGAGATGCCGTCGAAGTTGAGGAGGGCGGAGGCGGTGTCGGGCACGTCCTCGGGGGCGGGGGCGACGGGGTGGGTGGAGGGGCGCTGGTCGGCGTCGTAGCCCCAGCTCTTGCGGGCGATGCCGAAGTCGGTCCAGGTGTCGGTGAAGTGCGTGGCCTCGGAGAGGACCTGGTAGCCCATGTACTCGGCGAAGGACTCGTTGAGCCAGATGTCGTCCCACCACGCGAGGGTGACGAGGTCGCCGAACCACATGTGGGCCATCTCGTGGGCGATGACCATGCCGCGGGACTGGCGTTCGGTGTCGGTGACGGCGGAGCGGAAGACGAAGTCGTCGCGGAGGGTGACCAGGCCGGGGTTCTCCATGGCGCCCATGTTGAACTCGGGGACGAACGCCTGGTCGTAGGAGTCGAAGGGGTAGGGCTCGTCGAAGAGGGCGTGGTAGCGGTCGTAGCAGCGGCGGGTGATGTCGAGGATTTCCTCGGCGTCGGTGTCCAGGTGGGGGCCCAGGGAGCGGCGGCAGTGGATGCCGAAGGGCAGGCCGGCGTGTTCGGTGCGCACGGTGTGCCAGGGGCCGGCGGCGACGGCGACGAGGTAGGTGCTGATGGGCGGGGTGGCGGCGAGGGTCCAGCGGCCTTCGGTGGCGTCGTCGCGGGTGGCGGTGCCGTTGCCGAGGACGGTCCAGCCGGGGGGCGCGGTGACGGTCAGCTCGAAGACGGCTTTCAGGTCGGGCTGGTCGAAGGCGGCGAAGACGCGCTGGACGTCGTCCAGGAACATCTGGGTGTAGACGTAGGTCTCGCCGTCGGCGGGGTCGGTGAAGCGGTGCATGCCCTCGCCGGTGCGGGAGTAGGACATGGCGGCTTCCAGGCGCAGTTCGTGCTCGCCGGCGGTGAGGCCGGTGAGCGGCAGGCGGTTGCCGTCGAGGGTGGCCGGGTCGAGGGGGCGGCCGTCGAGGGTGGCGGAGCGCAGCTCGGCCGGTTTGATGTCGACGAAGGTGTCGCCCGGGGTGCGCGCGCTGAAGCGGACGGCCGTGCGGGACACGAAGTGGGCGGGGCCGTGGGTGAGGTCGAGGTCGATCGCGTAGCGGTGGACGTCGAGGAGTCGGGCTCGGGTCTGCGCCTCGTCGCGCGTCAGTGCGGGCATGTCCACATGCTGCCGCACGGCACTGACACCGCGCACTCGACCCGTGGTTTTCCCGGCCGGGCCGCGCCCCGGCCGTGCTTCGCGCGCCCCGGTGCCCGCTCTTCCCGGCCGGTGGCCGGCCCGTTCAGCCGTCCGCGCCGCCGATCACCGGCGGGTCGTCGGGGTCGGGGACGCGGGTGGACCAGCCGCCGGGGACGCTGCGTCCCTGGCGGGCGCGGAAGCGTACGGGCGCGGTGCCGACGCGGCGGGTGAACAGGCGGCTGAAGTAGGCGGGGTCGGTGTAGCCGACGCGGCGGGCGACGGCGGCGACGGGGAGTTCGGTGGCGGTGAGCAGTTCCTTGGCGCGGCCGAGGCGGATGCCCAGGAGGTAGTCCTTGGGGCTGCACCCTGCGCCGCGGCGTACGGCGGTGCGCAGGGCGGCGGGGGTCATGCCGTGGCGGGCGGCGTGTTCGGCGACGGACAGCGGCAGGAACGCGTCGCGGGCCAGGGCCTGGAGTACGGGGTCGCCGTCGGCGTCGGTGTCGGCGCGGGCGCGGCGCAGCGCGACGAGGAGTTCGTGGACGGCGGCGGCGGTCTCGACCTCCAGGAGGGGGTTGCCGCGGCGGGCGGCGCGGGCGATGCGGGTGATGGCGGTGCGGGGCGCCGCCGGGTCGGTGAGGGGGACGAGGGGGCGGTCGGGTTCGATGTAGCCGAGTTCGGTGTAGGTGGCGGTGGCCGGGCCTGTGAAGTCGACGAAGCTCTCGTCCCAGCCGGTGTCCGGGTCGGCGCCGTAGTGGTGGGGGACGCCGGGCAGGAGCCACAGGAGGGCGGGTGCGGTGACCGGCTCGCGGGTGCCGTCGGTGGCGGTGGTCCAGCCGCGGCCGGCGCTGACGACGACGGCGACGTGGTGGTCGAGGACGCGCGGGCCGACGGGCGGCAGGGTGCCGTGCTGGAGGCCGACGCCGAGGCACACCAGGCCGAGGCGGTGGTGGACCGGGCTGGGCGTGAAGTACCGCATCCAGGTGTGGTACATGCGGGCGTCCTCCCGTCTGTTCCCGGCCGGTCCGTGTCCGGACGTGACCGTGCCCGGCCCGTGTTCCGTCCAATCAATGCCGATCTTTGTCCATGGACCCGTGTGCCGCCAGGGGTGAGGGTGGGCGGGAGGCCGGGCGGACGGACGGGGCGGGCGGAGTGGGCGAGTTCGTGGTGGGCGTGCGGGACTTCGAGCGGGACGGGCGGCCGGTGCGGCTGCTGTCGGGGGCCCTGCACTACTTCCGGGTGCACGAGGGCCACTGGGGGCACCGGCTCGCGATGCTGCGCGCGATGGGCCTGAACTGCGTGGAGACGTACGTGCCCTGGAACCTGCACGAGCCGCGTCCTGGCGTCTTCCGCGACCCGGAGGCGCTGGGCCGCTTCCTGGACGCGGCACGGGCGGCGGGGCTGCTCGCGCTGGTCAGGCCGGGCCCGTACATCTGCGCCGAGTGGGAGAACGGCGGGCTGCCGCACTGGCTGACCGGCCCGCTGGGGCGGCGCGTGCGGACGCGCGACCCGGAGTACCTGCGGGCGGTGGACGCGTGGTTCGGGCGGCTGCTGCCGCAGGTGGTGGCGCGGCAGTACGACCGTGGCGGCCCGGTGGTGATGGTGCAGGCGGAGAACGAGTACGGGTCGTACGGCAGCGACCGGGAGTACCTGGCGTACATGGCGGGCCTGCTGCGCGGCCTCGGTGTGACGGTGCCGCTGTTCACGTCGGACGGGCCGGAGGACCACATGCTCACCGGCGGTTCGGTGCCCGGCGTCCTGGCCACCGCCAACTTCGGTTCGGGGGCCCGGGAGGCGTTCGCCGCGCTGCGCCGCCATCGGCCGGACGGCCCGCTGATGTGCATGGAGTTCTGGTGCGGCTGGTTCTCGCACTGGGGTGATACGCCGGTGGAGCGCTCCTCGGAGGACGCGGCGCAGGCGCTGCGGGAGATCCTGGAGTGCGGCGCTTCGGTCAACGTCTACATGGCGCACGGGGGCACCAGCTTCGGCGGCTGGGCGGGGGCGAATCGTTCCGGCGAGCTGCACGACGGCACTCTGGAGCCGACCGTGACGTCGTACGACTACGACGCGCCGGTCGACGAACGCGGGCGCCCTACAGAGAAGTTCCGGCGCTTCCGCGAGGCGCTGGCGGCGTACGCGCCGGGCCCGCTGCCCGAGGTGCCCGAGCCGCCGCCGGTGCTCGCCGCGCCCGTACGGGCCGTGCCGGACGCGTGGGTGCCGCTCGGGGACGTCCTGGAGGTGCTCGGCGGCCCGGAGGTCACCTCGGGCGTCCCGCCGACGTTCGAGGAACTGGGCGTGGACCGGGGCGTGGTCCGCTACCGCCTGGAGGTGCCCGGGCCGCGCGGGCCGTACCCGCTGCGGGTGACGGGTTTGCGCGACCGGGCGGTGACGTACGTGGACGGGGTGCGCGGGCCCGTGCTGGACGCCGAGGAGGCGGTAATCGGCGCGGCGGTGGCCGGGCCCGCCGCCGTGGAGCTGTGGGTGGAGTCGCTGGGCCGGGTCAACTACGGGCCGCGGCTCGGGGAGCCGAAGGGCATCACGGGCGGGGTGCTGCACGAGCGGCAGTACCTGCACGGCATACGGGCGCGCGGGCTGCGGCTCGACGCCCTGGAGGACGCGGCGGCGGTGCGGCGGGTGCCCTTCACGGCGGTCGGCGCTCCAGGCCTGCCGGGCCTCTACCGGGCCGCGCTGCCCACCCCCTCCCCCGGTGACGCCGTACTGGAACTCCCCGGCTGGACCCGGGGTTTCGCCTGGGTGAACGGTTTCTGCCTGGGCCGTTACTGGTCAGCGGGCCCGCAGCGCACGCTGTTCGTCCCCGGCCCGGCGCTGCGGGCCGGGGACAACGAGCTGCTCCTGCTGGAGCTGGAGGGCGCCCCGGCCTTTGAGGGGGAAGGGGCAGGGGCGCCCAGTCTGGTGCCCTGACGCGTCAGGGCCGGTGCCTCTCGGATCTCGGATCGCGGATCGCGGATCGCGGATCGCGGATCGCGGATCGCGGATCGCGGATCGCGGATCGCGGAAGCCGCATCTCGGATCCCGGACCTCAGATCTCCCGCACCTCGAACGCGTCGAGGACGAACTCCGCCTTCCCGTCGCCGCCCGTCTTCCGCAGCCCCACCCACGCCTCGCCGCCGTCCGGGGCGGTGAACTCGTAGGTGTGGGTGGCGGGCCGCGTGGCGACGGGCAGTGGGGTGCGGCCCAGCTCGCGGGCGGCGGGCTCGTCCACGGCCGTGATCCAGGCGTACTGCCCGGCCTGCTCGTTCTCGTAGCGGAAGGTGACCCGGTAGCGGCGCCCAGGGGTGAAGCGCACGGTGTGCGGCACCGTGCGGTAGACCAGCCCGGCGTTCTCGCCGCGGGACTTGAGGGACTGGCCGCCGTCGATGACGTCGTCGACCGCCTTGCCGTGCCAGCCGCGCTGGGTGAAGGGCGCGTGCCGCTGCGCGATGTGTGTGCGCGGGTCGGTGACCCGGCCCGCGTCGCCCTTGACGAACGGGCCCCAGCCCTGCGGTACGTGTTCGAAGTCCTCGTAGGCGACGGTGCCGGGGCGGTGCGCCGGAACCGCGGGCACGACCCGTACGTTGTCGAAGCGGACGCGCGGGGTGCCGGCCGCCGTTCTGAGGGTGAGGGTGACCGGGCCGCCGCCCTCGGGGACGGTGAAGTGGGTGAACATCCGCTGGAAGCGGGTGCCGTGCTTGCGGTCGGCGGCGACGAAGTTCCCGGCGGTGGAGGTCTCGGTCCAGTTGGCGGCCGTGACGCCGTCGCCGGTGCGTACCTCCAGTGCGGCCCGGCGCCGCTCCCCCGGTCGCGCGCCCACCTCGACCTGCACGGAGGCCGCGTACGTGCCGGGGGCGAGCCGGGTGAGCCGCTGGCCGACGGCTGCCGCGCCGCCCGCGCCGACGACCAGTTCGTAGTCGCCCAGCGCGCTCGGTCGGACCTGGGCGGGCCCGCTGACCTGCCAGGAGTCGAGGGTGCCGGAGTGGAAGCCGGGGTCGGCGAGCGGCGTCCCCTCGCCCCAGTCAGGACCGCCCCGGCCAGGGCCGCTCCGGCTGCCGCTCCCGCCCCAGCCGGGGCCGCCCTGGGCCGGAGCGGGGCGGCGGTAGACGACGTACGGCTGTCCGGCCTCGGCGGTGACGGTGACCTTCCCACCGCGTACGGCCAGCCGCCGCATTCCGCTCCGGCCCTGGTCGGTGAGCCGGTACAGGTACACGCTCCGGGTGCCCGACCAGCCGCGCGGCAGCGTCCAAGTGGTGGTGCCGCCCCCGGGGTTGTAGTGGTAGAGCTTCTCGGGGTCGGTGGCGCGGCGCGGTTCCCACGGCAGCAGGTAGCGGCCGCCCTCGTAGACGAGCCGTCCGTCGGTGGTGATCCGGCGGGTGCCGCCGGTGTCGGAGACGGTGGTGGCGGTCGGTCCCTCGAAGGTGATCTCGTGCTCGCGCCAGGTGCGGATCGGGTACGCCTGGAGGTACTTTGCGGGCAGCGCGTCCACCCAGATGATCTTGTAGAAGGCGTGCCAGTCGGTCTTGCCGACCCAGCCCTCGAAGTTGCCCATCCGGGCGCCGCCCAGCAGCGTCGGCCACTTGTCGGCGAACACGTCCTTCTGGTGGTTGCGCACGAAGCGGACGAGCCGGGAGTTGACGCCGCGCGAGGAGTCGCCGCCGTAGTCGGTCTCGTTGGCCCAGTGCGACCACAGGGCGGCGCGTTCCAGGCCGTGGCCCCATTCGGTGGTCACCTGCCAGCCCTGTTCGCGCAGGTGGCGCTGGAGGCGGTCGGAGTTCCAGCCGGATTCGCGGAAGACGTCGATGTAGAGGGTGTCCAGGGCGGGGTCGGTCTCCTCGCGCAGCTGCCGGAAGCGGCGGGCGATGTCGCCGGAGACCAGGTCGCGGCGCGCGTCGATGCGGTAGGACTGGTCCAGCCAGTCCCACTGTTCGTCGTTCTTGTCGACGAGGGTTTCGGAGAAGGCGTGCGCGACCGGGTAGGACTCGGTGGCGTTGACGTGTACGGCGAAGTCGCTGTGCCACTTCTTCCCGGCGCGCAGCAGGGTGTTGAGGTCGGCGAGGCCGCCGGCGCGTTCGTTGTAGTTGCCGCCGTAGTCGGGGTGCGCGGAGTCGTGGCCCTCGGACTGGTAGCCCTTCAGGAGGGTGAACTGCCGCAGCCCGTCGGTCGCCAGCGCGATCCGTTTGACGTTGTCGAGGGTGGCCAGGAAGGGGTTGGTGGCCTGGCTGGCGAAGTTGAAGGGAATGTGGGCGACGACGCGCAGGTGCTGTTCGCCGGCGCCGGGCGGGCTGACCATGATGTCGCGCAGCGCGATGGCGGCGTCCTGCCAGTCGGCGGTGCCGTCGCCGTTGCGGTCGCGGGTGACGGCGACGGTGGCGTACGGCAGGGGTTCGGTGGCGTCCAGAGGCGCGGTGGCCGCGCGGTGGGTCCACTGGCCGCAGCCGATACGGGCGCTGCGGTGGCCGGCGCTGTGGACGGTCTGCCGCCACAACCGCCCGTTCTCCCAGGTGGTGGCCCCGGTGGGCCGGTCGTACACGGTGTTGGTCTCGATGGCGGCGGCCAGCAGGCCGGTGGCGGCGACCGCGTAGGCGCAGCCGAGAGGCGCGGCGTCCACTGGGGTCGTGGGGCCGATCTGGACGAGGGTGTCGCCGCTTTTGGCCTTGTCCAGGTCGATGCGGGCCGCGAGGAGGGCGGCGCCCGGCTGGTCGCTGCGGACGGCCAGGAAGGCGAGCCCGGGGATCTGGAGGGTGCCAATGCGCAGGGCGGGGGTGTCGGCGATCCTGGTGACGCGCCAGTCCACGCGCCGGCCGCGGACGGTGATCTCGGCGTCGATCTCGGTGCCGCCGTCGAAGGCGAGGGTGTAGGCGATGCGGTCGGTGGCCGGGCGGGAGGTGACCCGGGGGGTGCGGGCGGTGCCGTCGACGAGGACCTGGGTGACCGGGTCCTCCTGGCCGTACAGGACGGCGCCGGTGCCCCGGTCGGTGTAGGAGACGATGCGCGGGAAGGCGGTGTCGACGCGTACGTCCAGGGCGCCGGACCGCAGCACGGTCTCGCCGCCGGTGGTGTGCGGGCCCGTGGTGTGCGGGTCCGCTGCGTACGCGCTGCCGGCGCCGAGCGGGAGGGCGGTGGCGAGCCCGGCGAGCGCGGTGCTGACGACGATGTTCCTGCGGCTGGGCCCGGGTTCCGCGCCTGCCGGTCCCGCCGCGTCTGTCGGTCCGTTCACGTGCGCTCTCCGTCCTTCGCGCCGGCACTGCTTGTCGCGGGACAGCGTGCTGGGTGCGTGGCGGGCGGGCCCATGGACAAAGGCGGTGCAGGTGTTGGACTAACGGAGGACGGGACGGTCGGGGACCGGCCGACGCGGCGGGCTCCGGCCTGCCGGGGCCGCATGCGAACGACCGCGCCCCGGTGCCGTACGGCGTCGGGGCGCGGTGCGCTTGCCGGTGCGGGGCGGGTCAGCCGGCCAGGCCGTCGGCCGCCTTCTTGATGTCCGCGGCGAACGTGCTCACCTCGGTGTAGACGCCGGGCTTGCCGGGCCGGGCGCAGCCCTCGCCCCAGCTGACGATGCCGACCTGGAGCCACTGGCCCGCGTCGTCCTTGCGGAACATCGGGCCGCCGGAGTCGCCCTGGCAGGTGTCGGTGCCGCCGGTGTCCAGCTTGCCGGCGCAGATCTCCTCGCCGGGGGTGAGCTGGTCGCCGTACGCCTTCTTGCAGGTGGCGTCGTCGACGAAGGGCACCTTGGCCTTGAGGAGGTAGCGCTGCTGGTCGCCGCCTTCCTTGTCGGCGCCCCAGCCGGCTATGTCGAAGTCGCCGTTGGTGAGCTTGTCGTCCGTGGCGATCTTCAGGGTCGGCAGGTCGATGGGCTTGGCGAGCTTGATCAGCGCCCAGTCCTTGCCCTTGCCGTTGTAGCCGGGGGCCTGGAGGACCTCGGTGGACTTGACGCTGACCGCCTTGGCGTCCTGGAGGTCGACCACGCCGGCGGTGGCGGTGATGGAGGTGTTGGGGCCGCTGCCGTCCACGCAGTGCGCGGCGGTCAGGACGACGTCCTTGGCGTAGAGGGCGCCGCCGCAGCCCATCGACAGCCGGACCATGAACGGGAATTCGCCCTGGCTCGCCTTGGTGCCGCCGACGATCTTGGTCTGTACGGGGCCCGGCTGCGGGCCGGGGGCGGCCGCGGTGGCGGCGGTGGGGGCGAGGCTGAAGGCCGCCAGGGCGACGGCGCCGGCCGCGGTGGCTCTCTTGAGGTGCTTCAGGTAGCTCAACGGGCTTCCTTTCGTGGGGGGTTGCACGTCAATGTCAGGCCCATGCCAAGGTGGAAACCGGAAGGGGCCGCCGGAAATCGTGCGGAGGAAGCCGGCAGCACGCCGTAAGGCGTCCGGACCCAGTGGGGGGTGAGCCCGCAAAGCGCCCTTGGATTATGTGGAGCAAGCGATCACAGTGGCAAGGGTGTACATCCGGCCAACTCCTGTTCTACCCACGGCGTGTACGGCCCATACCGGACGTTCCCTTACGAGCCGTACAGTGGACGGGTGGCGACGGGAAGCGCGGGGCGGGCCGGCGGCGACATCGTGCACGGCTACCCGCACCTGGACACGGTTCGCGCGGCCGTCACCGCGCTCTACAAACGCCTGTCGTACGACACCGTGCGGACCTTCGACACCAGCGTGCTCCCCGCCGACGTGGCCCTCTCCGACGCGGAGGAGCTGTACGCGGGCACCCAGCGGGTCGCCCGCGCCATGGTGCGGCACCTGCGGCTCCCCGACGCGCGGATGATCGTCGCCTTCCGCGACATGCAGCACGCCGCGCACGTCGAACTGACCGCGGGCCCCGAGTACTTCGTCGAGCTGAACACGCGCTTCAAGAGCCACCGCAAGGACATCGGAGCGGCCCTCGCCCACGAGGTGATGCACGTCTACCTGCACCGCCTGGACCTGTCCTTCCCCGGCACCCGGGACAACGAGATCCTCACCGACACCGCCACCGCCTACCTGGGCGCGGGCTGGCTGCTGCTGGACGCGTACCGCGAGCACGGACCGTTCTCGCAGAAGCTGGGCTACCTGACGCCGGAGGAGTTCGGCTACGTCGTCGCCAAGCGGGCGCTGTTCTTCGGCGAGGACCCGGCGCCGTGGTTCACCAGCCCGCAGGCGTACGACGCCTACACCGCCGGCCTGGCGGCGGCCCGCCGGGACGGGCAGCAGCCGCCGCTCGCCGCGGCCGGGTGGAGCACCCGCCGCCGCTACGCCAGGGACCGGCGCGCGGCCCAGGACCCACGGCGCGCCGGCCGTCCCGGGGCTCCCGGGCCGGCCGGCGGCTACGCCTTCGAAGGGCACGCGCCGCTGCGGGTGTCCTTCCCCTGCCCGACGTGCCACCAGCGCATCCGCGTCCCGGTGCGCGGCAGGCTGCGGGCCCGCTGCGCACTGTGCCGCTCGGAACTGGACTGCGACACGTAGCGGGCCCGCCGGGGGCGGTCAGCCGTGGCAGGTGACCTTGATCGCGCCGGCCGCGTGGTGGGCGCGGTCCCGGCCCGGCGAGTGGTTGTCGCCGCGGTCCAGCAGCTTCACGCCGATCTTGTTCTGGCGGACCTCGAAGGTGCCGGCCGGCTGCCAGCTGCCGCGGTGCCCGACCTGGTCGATGGTGAAGCTCGCGTACTTCGAGTCACGGTTGAAGGGGTCGGTCAGGACGTGGTACGTGGTCGGCGCGCCGGCCACGTCGGGGTCGCTGGGGCCCTTGGGCACGTAGACCGAGATCTGGCAGCTGCGGGACTCCGGGCCCGGCTCCCACCACCACATCACGCGGCTCTGGGCGTCCTTGTTCTTGTCGCCGGACATCGGCACGGACGTGAACTGGCCGCTGCAACCGCCGTCGCGGGTGCTGCCGCCGGTGAGCCCGTACCAGCCCTTGCCGCCGTCGTTGTAGGCGCCCTGCTCCTGGAAGCCGCCGCGCGGCGGGGTCGGGCAGCCGGGGCCCGCGATGCCCTCGTACGTCACCTTGGCGTTGGCGCCGGCGACGCGCGGCTGGTCGGAGGGCTTCTTGGCCTCGGGGGCCGGGCTGTTCTTCTTCTCCGGCGTGGGCACACCGGGGCCGGGTGCGCCCGCCCCGTTGCCCGGCGAGGGCGCGCCGCCGGGCTTCTGGCCGGCCGGCGTCTCACCGGCGGGCTTGCCGGGCTTGGCCGCCGGCGCGGGCGAACCGGTCTTGGGCTGCTGCGGCTGCTTGGCGGCGACGACCTGTTCCTTGCCGTCGTCGAAGCGTACCTGGGACGCGCCGAGGGTGGTGAGCGCCACCGCGCCGACGGCGACGCCGGCCAGGACGGGCAGCCCCAGCGCCGTCTTCCACACCCGGCGGCCGGGCGCCATGCCGCGCAGCGGCGAACGCGCTCCCTTGGAGAAGGTCTCCGCGAATCCGGACCGCGCGGGGTCGGTTGCGCCGGAGCGGTCCGGTCCGGCGCTCTTGTTCGGCTGTGACAACGGGGTTTCCTCCTGAGAGTGACTGCGGGGGGGCTGGTCAGGCCGGGTGGACGGCTGCGCCGGCGCCGGGCGGTTGCGGTACGGCGGCGCCGGGCGGGTCCGCTGCCGGTACGTCCAGTTCCGGTACGTCCAGTTCGGACAGGGTCCGCAGGTCCGCCTCGGAGGGCGCGTCGTTCTCCGCGACGCGGTACGCCTGCCGTTCGGTCATCGCCTGGAACGTCTGCCGGGCCGAGCGCCCGTTGCCGAACCGGCCGTCGCGCGGGACGTGGTCGAAGTAGCCGACGAGGGTGTCGCGTGCCGCGTCGGTCAGTTCGTACTGGTGGGCCGCCGCGTGCTGTTCCACGATCTGCACCAGGTCCTCGGTGCCGTAGTCCTCGAACAGCAGCGTGCGGTTGAACCGGGAGGCGAGTCCCGGGTTGGAGTCGATGAAGTGCTCCATCTCCACCGGGTATCCGGCGACGATGACCACGACGGCGTCGCGGTGGTCCTCCATCAGCTTCACGAGGGTGGCGATGGCCTCCTGCGCGAAGTCGTTGCCGCCGGTGGCGTGGGCGGGCGCCAGCGAGTACGCCTCGTCGATGAACAGCACGCCGCCCATCGCCTCCATGAAGACCCGCTGGGTCTTCGGCCCTGTGTGGCCGACGTACTCGCCGACCAGCGCGGAGCGGTCCGCCTCGACGAGGTGGCCCTTCTCCAGCAGGCCGACGGCGGCCAGGATGCGCCCGTAGAGCCGGGCGACCGTGGTCTTGCCGGTGCCGGGGTTGCCCGCGAAGACCAGGTGGCGGCTGAGCGGCGGCGCGGCCAGTCCGGCCGCCTCCCGGCGCTGCACCATGCGCATCAGCTTCACGAGCGAGGCGACGTCCTGCTTGACGCGCTCCAGGCCGATCAGCTCGTGCAGCTCGCCGAGGAGTTCGTCGAGGTCGGCCTCGGTGGGCGGGACCGTCGTCGCGGTGCCGTCGCCGGCCGCGGGGGCGCCCGCCGACTGCGTGGCGCCGGCGCCGGCCGCGGCCGTGGCGGGCGCGAAGGGCGCGGGCCAGTGCGCGTCCTTGACCTGCCAGGCGACGCAGTCGCGCACCTGCGGCTCGGCGCCGTCCTCGGTGCTCAGGTCGGCGTCGGCGTCCTGGACGCGGACGCGGGTCAGTACGGGGGTGGCCGCCGCGCCCAGGTGGACGGCGGGGAAGCCGGGCCCGGTGATCTCGCAGTCCTCGTAGGTGCCGCCGCCCTTGGCGTCGACGATGAGGCCGTTCTTGCCAGGGCGGACGATCCGTACGTCCCGGACGTCCGGTGCGGCGCCCGCCGCCACCACCATCCCGGACCCGGCCGCGTCGGTGATCTCCACGTGCGCGGCCCGTACGGTGGCGCCGTCCTGGCACACCAGCCCGGCGGTGCCGGCGCGCAGCACCCGGGCGCCGTCCAGTTCCGCTTCGCCGCCGCCGAAGGTGAACCCGGCGCGCTCCGCGTCGGCGACCGTGCACCCGGCCAGCCGCACCGCGCCGCCCGAGCCGGCGACGACGCCGTTGCGGCAGCGCGCGACGGACAGTTCGGTGGCTTCGGCGGCCGCCGTGCCGGACAGGTCGAGGCCGGACATGCCGCAGTCGGTGAGGTGCACCTCGGCGAGGGTCAGGCGGCTGTCGGCGACGGCGTGCAGCCCGTGTTCGGGGGTGCTGCCCGCGCGCAGCCGGGTCAGCGTCAGCTCGGCGTCACCGCCGGCGTGCACGGCGCTGTACCGGCAGTCCGTCACCTCGCCGTCGGTCAGCCGGACGGTGGCGGAGCCGGTGGCCAGCAGGCCGTTGGCCGACGAGCCGCGTACGGTCGTGCCGCGCGCGTCCAGCCGGGCCGTGCCGTGTGCCGTCAGGGCCGCGGCCGTGGTCCGTGCGATGCGGGTGTCGGCCAGCCGTACGCGGGCCCGCTCGCCGGCGGCGGCACCGGAGCCGCCGCTGTCCCGCAGAACGCAGCCGACGAGTATGGCATCGCCGCCCCCTGCGACGTGCAGCGCGTCGGCGCCCGAGCCGGTCAGCTCGCAGCCGTACAGCAGCAGTCCGCCACGGGCCGCTTCCGGTGCCCCGGCGTGCGGTGTGTCGTACGGGTCGCCGTCCTCCGGCACGGGCGAGGTGTCCAGCACCCGCACCGCCTCGCCGCCGCAGTCCCGCACTCGGCAGTCCACGAGCAGCGCCGCCGCCCGGTCCTCGAACAGCAGCCCGCTGCGGCCCGCGCCGTCGATGAGGCAGTCGCGCAGCACGATGCGCGCGTCCTCGCGGACCCGCACTCCCGAACCGGTGGCGCCCTTGATCCGGGTGCCGGTCAGTTCCAGGCGCGAGTCGCCGCCCACCACCACGCCGGTGCCCTGGGCGCCGTCGAGGACGCAGTCCGTGAGCCGGACCGCGCCGGTGGTACGGATCAGCGCTCCGGCCAGTGCCGCGCCCGTCAGGCGGGCCTCGGTCATCGTGAGCGCGGCCTCGCGCAGCACCTCCAGGCGCCCGCGGTCGGTGCCGCCGCCGTGCCAGTGGGTGACGCCGCCGGACAGCAGGACGGCGGGCCGGTCCGCGGCGCCGCCGCGTACGGTCAGCCCGTCCAGCGTCAGCCGGGCGCCGGGCAGGACTTCGAGCGCGGGCGCGCCGCCGCCGGACGCGGCCAGGGTGACCCCGCCGCCGTCCGCTGCCCGCAGGGTCACGTCCCGGTCGACGCGCAGGCTCTCCTCGTACGTCCCGGCCGCGACGCGGACCTCGTCGCCGGGCGCGGCGGCGTGCAGCGCCGCGGCGAGGGTGGCGTGGGCACCGGGGCGGCCGGGGGCCACGTGGTGGACGCCGGCGCCCGGAGCCGTCTGGTCGGTGGTCATCAGGCGTCTCCCATGGGCGTGTCCTGGTCTGCGGGCGGGGCGGCCCGGCCCTTGCCCTTGCGGGGGCGCTTGTGGCTGCCGGGGTCGCCGCCCGGCCCGTCCGCGCTGTCGTGTCCGCGCTTGCCGCCGGCCGGGGCCGGTTCGGTGTCGGCGACGCTCCAGTAACCGCCGTCCGGATAGTGCACGACGTCGTCGCTGGCCGTCCAGACGATCTCCACCGGCGGCGGCAGCCGCTTGACCTTCTTCGGCAGGTTGTCGGGGGCGAAGGTGGCCATACTGCCGTCGGCGAAGGTGATGTGCACCTCGCGGCCGAGGACGTTGGTGAAGCGCTGGAGGGCGAGGTCCTCCGCCGTGGTCCTGACGGGCCCGCCGGCGGTGCCGCCCAGGCCGTCGGGAAGGAAGTTCTCGCGGCGCAGCCGGCCGGTGGTCAGGGCGATATACAGCTCCTGCCCGTTGGTACCGCGCGCGATCGCCTCGTCGATCGCGGCGTCGACCCGGGTCCTGGTGTTGCCGCGGAATTCCAACTGGCTGCGCACACCGCGCAGGAGTTCCTCCGGCGAGGGCAGGCCCAGCCGCTCGGGCGCGTTCTCGAAGGCGTGGAAGACCGAGGTGGGCGGCGGCCGGTGCGAGGGGTGCACGATGGCGTAGTCGAGGTGGTTCAGGAACCGCGACGCCTGGGAGTTGTGGGCGTAGGCGTGGGTGATGAACCGGATGTCCTCCTGGCGGATGCCGGCCCGTACCGACGGGTCGCTGGGCAGCGGGGCGGAGACCTGGGGCCCCAGCGGGTTGGCGTCCGTTCCCAGCGTGTCGCCGAGCCGCGCGGCGATCTCGCGGGGCGTTTCCTGGCCCGGCGTCGTGACGGGCCGGAACGGGTTGAGGTGGTCCGCCGCCTCCGGGGACAGCTTGAAGCGGTTGTCGCGGACGTCCGCCAGCTCCAGCCCGGACTTGGCGTCCTTGTTCTCGACCAGGCGCTCCAGCTGCGACAGTCCGGCGTGGTCCTGGAGCAGCTTCTTGTCCTTGCCGAAGAGCCCGGCCATGATCCGGGACAGGTCGGTGGGGATGGCCGCGTTCACGTACTCGGTGACGAAGGCCGTGCCGCGGTCGGGCAGGGTGTGGTTGCCGGCCGCGATGTCGCGCTGCGCGTCGCGGTCGGTGATGCCGTCGTCCACCCGCTTGAGCCAGTCGTCCTCGCTCTCCCCCGCCAGCCGGGGGAAGTCGTCCTTGGTGAGCCGCGGCAGGGTGGTGTCCAGCTCCCAGGCGTTGAACGTGTTGAGCGCGCGGCTCATCTGGTGGAACTCGGCACCGCGGGGGCCGAAGCGCAGCGGTGTCCAGTTCTTGACCGGCACGGCGTCCACCAGCGTCGCGGCGGCGTCCACGAAGAGGTTGGGCTCGGGCGCGTACGGCAGCATCTGGTGGCTGCCGGAGATGCCGACGCGGGCGAGGGTGTCCGCGTTGACCCGGTTGACGAGGACCTGCCGGTCGTCCGGCGTGACCCGCAGCTCGCCCGGCCGGCGCGGCGGCGGCTCCACCGCCTTGGCCTTGCCCTTCCCCTTGCCCTTGGAGCCGCCGGGGTCGGCGGCGGACGACGGACCGGCGTCGTTCCCCGGCAGGTCGTTCGCGGCCTCGGCCGCCTTGGCCTCGGCCGCCTTGGCCTCCGCGGCCGCCTTCGCCTCGGCCTTGGCCAGGTGTTCGTCGGTCTTGACCAGGAGCGGGTCGGGCAGGCCGCCGGCCGGCGGCTCGGGCACCCGGTAGCCGCCGGTCATCATCAGCGGGCGCAGCGGCGGCGCGGCGGCGGGCTCCCCCGCCCGTTCGACGCCGCGCATCTCGAACTTCTTCTCGAAGTAGTCGAAGATGTGCCGGCCGCTGGGCACGGTGTGCTCGAACGTGTCGAAGTCCATGAAGGCGAGGTACGGATGGGTCGCGCCCGTGCCGTCGGCGCCGCCGGCCATCATGGTGTGGATCATCGACCGGCTGGCCGGGCTGGTCATGACGCTGTTGCGGACGGTGCCGAAGGGGAACTTGCTGCCGCTCCAGCCGACGCCGACGACGGCGAGCGGGAAGTCCGTGTGCACGTCGTCCAGGACCTGGCGCACCGCGGCGTTGACGCGGCCGATCTCCGCCGCGGGCCCGTTGACGCCGATGACCACGCCGAAGCGTCCGTCGAAGCTGTCCGGCAGGTTGGTGCGGACCGCCCGCAGGAAGTCCTCCAGCTGGCCGGCGCCGAACTCGTCGTACCTGACGACGGCGTTGACGACGTAGGAGACCGGGCGCCGCTCGTCGAGGCTCTGCCGCAGGTTGCGCAGGTACTCCGCGTCGGACAGCGGGCGCTGGCTGTGCCCGTGGAGGTCACGGAACGCGGTGTTGACCCGGATGTCGCCGGTGGTGGTCCCGCGGCTGAGGTCGCGGTCCCAGTGCAGTCCGGAGGGCAGGGTGTGGTTGCCGCCGTGGCCCGGCGCTCCCGCTGCCGCGTCGGTCATCTCGATGTCGTGCGAGCCGCTCGGCTCCCCGGCGCGCGGGGACGGCGCGCCGCCGAGCGGGCCGACGTACTCGCCACGCTGCGCGCGGTCGATGGCGATCGCGGTGTTCGCGTCGTCGATCTGCTGCCGCAGGGCGTTCGAGTCCATGCCCAGGTCGTCGAGGCGGGCCTCGGCCTTGGCCAGGTCCGCCTGCCGGACGTTCAGGTCCTCAAGCGCGTCGAGGGCAGCGGCGGACGGCTTGGACGGTCCCGGCTGACCCGCCTTGGGCACCAGCCCGTCCGCCTTCTCCTGGGCACGCGCCAGGTCGTACGACGCGCGCTGGTACTGCTCCCAGGCGCTGAGCCGCAGTTCGGCCTGCGGCCCGCTCGTACCGCCGGTGACGATGTCGTGCTTGGCCTGGGCGCGCTCGCCCCGCCCGGTGCCGGGGCCGAGGCCGAGCCGGTCCTGCGGCTCCGGGCGGACCGGGGCGGGGTGGTCCGGCAGGGCCTGGTCCGGTACGGGGTCGGGGTCCACGGCGTTGGCCTTGCCCTTGCCCTTGTCGACGGCCGGCACCGCCTGCGGCTCCGGCTGCGGGTGCGGCTTCGGGCCGCCGGCAGGGCCGTGTTCGCCGAAGATGCCGCCGGTGAGGGCGTTGATCTGCTTGCGGGTCTGCGCGGCGTCGATGCCCAGTTCGTCGAGCTTGGCCTCGGCCTTGGCGACCTCCGCGTGCTTGACACCCAGGTCGTCCAGGGCCTCGGCCAGGGCGGGCGAGGGCTCGCCCGCGGTCACGCCGGGCGGCGGCGCCAGCTCGTCCGCCCGGCGCTCCGCCTTGCCGAGCTGTGAGAGCGCGTGCTCGTATCCGGCCCACGCGTTGAGCTTGGCCCCGGCCTCCGGGCCGACCGAGCCGCCCAGGATCAGGTCGTTGCGGAAGCGCAGGCGCTGGTTCATGGCCGCGGCGCCGGAGAAGCCGCCGAAACGGTTGCCCTGGGGCGTGGTGACGGGGCCGGCGTCCTTCGGTCCGGGCGCGGGGGTGTGCGCGGCGCCGGCCTTCGGGGCGGGTACGGGCGTGGGCGCGGGCTCGGTGCCCTTAACGGCGGCCGGTATGCCGACGGCGGCCTCGTCCTCCGCCTTCGCCGGGCCGCCCGGGTGGGCGATCAGGTCGAGGACGCTGTGGTCCGCGGGGCCGGTGGCGCCGCGGGCGCCCGCCCCGTCCAGGTCGGGGAGGGCCGACACCCCGGAGGGGCTGTCGGAGACGGCGCTGCGGCCGGTGGCCGGGAGCGGCTTGCGGTCACCGGTGTCGAGCAGGCTCATGGCCATGTCGTGCTCGTTGACGACGGGCCGGGGCGCCGCCTTGGGGGCGGCGCCGGTGCCGGGCGCCGCGGCGGGCTTGGTCTCCGGGGCCTTCAGCCGCAGCGGGTCGTGCACGCCGGCGGTCGCCGGGATGTCGGCTGGGGCCTTGGCGAGGTTGCGGGGCGGGGGTACGGCGGCCTGGACGGCCGGGGCCTCGCCGTGCGTGCCCGTCAGGTTGTGCGTGCCGAGCGGGGTCTGCGTGCCCGTCAGGCCCTGCGTGCTGGGCGTGTCCACGCGTACGGGGGTGCCGGGTGCCGTGCTCGCCAGGTGGTCGGAGGTGATCGTGCGCGGGGCCGCGTCGCCGATGCGGAAGCTGATGCCGTCCCCGTGGAAGGCGGTCACCGCGACATCGCCGTTGGCCAGCGCCTGCAGCTCCGGGAAGGTCATGTCCTCCAGGGCCTCGCCGTGCCCGATCGCGCCGCGGGCCATGGAGTGGCCGTCGCCGATGCCGTGGACGAAGCCGCTGTCGAACGAGGTCTCGGGGACGCGGACGGTGGTGCCCTCCGGCACGTGCCCGAGCGCGGACGACGACCCGTGGGCGTCCTTGAGGAGGTCGATGGCGGTGTCGGCGGACAGCAGCAGGTTGTTGTCCATGCGGACCTGGCCGGCCGCGAAGTCGGTCTGCTGGATGAGCTGGGTGGCGCCGGCGCCGTGCACGTCCGGGACGCTCAGGCCGTTGTCGAGCGTGGTCGTCCCCGGCATGTGGAGGTCGGGGGTGGCTATCAGCCCGGGCTGGTCGAAGTGGGCGCCCGTGTGCGTGAGGGAGCCGCTGGGCACGGTGATGCCGTGCGGCATGCTCACGCCGGTGTGCGGCACATTGACCCCGGTGTGCGGCACGTTCACGCCGACGTGCGTGACGGTCCCCAGCCCCTTGGTGCCGAGATTGCCCAGGTTGCCGGGGATGTTGAGGTTCAGTCCGCCGTGGCCGAACGAGCCCAAGCCGTTGGGCAGCAGGTTGCCGACGCCGGTGAAGCCGAACGACCCCGGCCCGGCCGGCCGGAGCGCCCCGATCCCGTCCAGGGAGAGCCCGCCGATCCCGTTGGGCACGGCGGCACCCGGGAACCTGGTGAGCCCGCCGGGCGACACGGAGGGGATGTGCACCCCGGGGAAGGACGTGCCGTGGAAGCCGCCGGGGACGAAGTGCAGGGCCGAGAGGTCCACGAAGCCGCCCGGCACGAAGTGCGTGCCGAGGCCGCCGACGGGCCGGAACGGCACCATCGTGCCGAGCCCGCCGAAGTTGCCGGTGGGGACGCCGTTGCGCAGCGCCGCGTCCGTACGTCCCGCGTTGGCCAGCAGGTTCTTCAGGTCGTTCTGCGGGATGCCCAGCACCCGTTCGGCGAAGGCGAGCCGCGCGGCGCCGCCGATGCCCAGCACGCCCATCTCGGTGAAGTCCAGCGGCAGGACGGTGGCGATGCCCGCCCGGCCGAGCCGCTCGAAGTTGACCTTCGCGTACGCGCCGAGCTTGTTCCAGTCCCCCGTGATGCCCTTGGTGGCATCCGCCCAGTCCTTGGAGACGGTCTTGACCAGCGACTCCCAGCCGCCCTTGCCGAGGTTGCCCAGGCCCTTGACGCCGTTGACGACGTTGAAGGCGGGGGCCGCGTGGAGGCCGAGCACGATCGGCGCCACCACGATCTTCGGCATGTTGTGCAGCGAGGAGAAGTGGCCGATCTCCTTGATGATGTTCTTGCCGGCGCCGGCGATGCCCTGGAAGCCGCCCTTGAGGACGCCGCCCAGGCCCTTGATGATGGAGCCGACCGGCAGTGCCTTGGTGGTGGGGAAGAGCACGCCGAGGAAGGCGAGGCCGAGTTCCAGGCCGCTGGCCTTGCCCTGGCTGAAGTCGACGATGGTCTTGATCAGCAGGACCGCGTTCATGCCCCAGGCGAGGATCGCGAGCACGCCGCCGGTGAAGATGGCGATGACCGACAGGATGATGGTCAGCCACTGGAAGGCTTCCCAGAACATGTCGCAGTCGCTGACCGGCTGGACCATCAGCGACCCGGCCGAGGTCAGTGCCTTGTCCAGGGTGCTCGCCGCGGTACTGAGGGCGCTCTTCGCGTCGTCGGCCCGGTCCTTGTACGTCTGGAGCTGCGGGTCGTCCTTGTCCAGCCCCTGGGCCGCGGTCAGCGCCGCGTCGGCGTCGGCCTGCGCGTCGGTGACGGCGGTGGCGTACTTGCGCAGCGCCGTCTCGGCCTGGTTGAAGGAGTCCGCGACGTGGCCGACGAAGTTGTGCAGGTGGTCGTCGACCATGTCGCGCAGCTGGTCGGCGGTCTTGCCGATGAAGCGCTGGCCGTCGCCCGCGGTCTGCTGGAGTGCCTTGAGGCCGTTGTTGATGGTGCCCGCGTGCGTGGCGAGGTCGCGCATCGCGTCGGCGATGGTGGTGATGGCGGAGGCGTCGCCCGGGGTCGGGTCGCCGTCGAGGCCGAGGGCCCCCCAGTCACCGGGACGCGTAGCCAAGCCTCTTCCCTTCGCGCAGCAGACCGTTCACAGGTGTCGCGTCCGGCGCTTTCCGCGCATCTGGATCATGGGACACCACACCTACGTTTACGTATCTGCGGAGCGATCGGTTCACTGTGTGAACGACATCACTTCGCACCGCTTCCGTCGTTCAGGGGTGAACCGTTCCGCTTCGTGTTGCGTGTGACCATGTGAGACGTGAAGTGATCTCCAGACCGCGGGAGGGGTGTGACCATGTCCGACATAGCCGTCGACTACGAGCTGCTCAACGATGTCGCGCAGAAGTCCGGCAAGCTGAAGGACGAGGTCAAGCAGGCCCGCGAGAGCAAGCAGGAGTACTCGGTCGACGAGGTCGGCTCCCGGGTGGCCGTCGCGGCGATCCGCAAGTACTACTCGACGTGGAAGGGCTCCTTCAAGCGCTCCGAGGAGAAGCTGGAAAAGCTGAAGAACCTCTACGAGGGCGTGGCGAAGAAGTGGGCCGACTGGGACTTCGACCTGGCCAACAAGGCGGCCAAGCAGAGCGCCCAGATCTCCTCCGACCTGTGGAAGGCCCGCGACGAGGAGTGGAACGCGTGGCACGACGCGGTCGAGAAGGCCAAGAAGGAGCACCCGGACCTCGACCCGTCCCAGCTGCCGAAGGAGCCCGAGAAGCCCGGTGAGCGTCCCCACGAGTGGACCACCGACGACGGGCACGGCAACAAGACCACGACGACGTACGAGTACGGGCCGGACGGCGAGCCGACGAAGGTCACCACGACCATGGAGACCAAGACCGGCCTCAAGGCGACCGACACCACGAACTACCACGCCGACGGCACCTACGACTCGAAGTCGACGGACGTCTTCGGCAACGTCACGAACACCACCGGCACCACCACGAAGACCGAGACGGACGAGCACAAGACGACGACGGACGACTTCAAGAGCAAGACGAAGGACACCGACGGCAACGAGAGCACGACGACCGGCACCACCACCTCGGTCACCGACAACAAGACCGGTCACCGTGACACCAAGACCACCTACACCACCGTCGGTCCCGACGAGGACGGCAACGAAGAGACGGTGAACGGCACGACCCACTCCTCCGTCGACCTCAACGGCCACGAGGTGACCACCACCATCGAGGTCAAGAAGGACGGCAGCGGCACCAAGACCGTGGTGACCGACGGCAAGACGGAGGAGTGGACGAGCGACGACGCCAAGGGGGACACGGGCTGGAAGGTCAAGAAGTCCGACTGACCGCCCGCCCCGCGGCCCGGCGCACCCCGGGCCTCCGTCCGGAGCCCCACCCATCCCCATACCGATCCAGGGAGACAGCACCATGCCCGCAGGCAACATCAACCTCGACTACAACGAGATCCAGCGCGTCTCCGGCGTGATGAACCAGGCCGTCAACGACATCAACCCGCTGCTGCTGAGCACCAAGTCCTCCGTCGAGGGCCTGCTCGACAACGGCATGTTCATGCAGCAGAGCAGCCCGGCGCTGAAGGAGTCCTACACCAACCTCACCGCGTCGCTGCAGAAGGCCGTCGAGAGCATCAACTCCTTCGCCAACCAGTTCAACCAGATCAAGAACAACGTCGAGAAGATGGACGCGGACATCGCGGCCGGCACGAAGAAGGCCGGCTGACCGACCGACCGACCGACCGACACGACGGTGCCCCGCCGCCGGACCCGAGGTCCGGTGGCGGGGCACCGTCGTCAGGGCGCCCGGCCGGTCAGCCGGCGTCCCCCTCGCGCAGCACGGTCTCCGGCACCAGCACCGACACCAGCGCGCCCGAGACCGGGTCGACGGTCAGGCCCCGGCCGGGGGTCGGGCGGCCGCGCAGCAGGTCGTACGGCACCCGTACGCCGAGGATGTCGCCCTCGCCGGGTGACTGCGGCGAGAGCAGCACGCCCTTGCGCACCCGCCGTACGAGGCCGAGCCAGCCGATGCCCACCGAGGTGAGCGTCTCGGCGGTGGCCGCGGCGACCAGTCCGATGCCGCGGTCCCGCCCCGTGGTGGCGACCTCGCGCAGCGCCGCGTCGGCGGCGGGCAGCTGGGAGAGCAGGTCGGCGTCGTCCACCAGGACCACGGCGGGCCCCGGTTCGGCGGTCAGCGCCGCGGTGACCTCGTCGGCCAGCGGGTCGGGGTCCTGGATGACCACGGCACGCGGATGCCGGGCCAGGCCGCGCAGCGGCGACTCGCGCGGGGTGAGCGCGACCACCCGGGTGCCGCCGGCCAGCAGGGACACCGCGAGCGTGGTGAGCGCGGTGGACCGGCCGCTGCCGGGCGGGCCGCTGATCAGGAAGGACGGCGCGTCGGCCGCGAAGTCCACGCCGATGGGGCCGAGTTCGTCGCCGCCGACGCCGAGCAGGCCCCACAGGGGGCGCCGGTCGGCGGCCGGGACCTTCTCGTACGCCTCGGTGAAGGACACCTGGCGGGGCAGGCTCAGGACGCGTGCGGGGCGGCGCGCGGCAGGCACGTCGCGGTCCCGCTGCTCGGCCCGCTCGCCGATGCGCTTGAGCGCCTCGGCCTGGTCGCGGCCGGTGACCGGTCCCTCGGTCCGTTCGCCGAGCAGCGCGACCTGCACCTCGGTGGCGCTGCCGCCGCGCCAGCCGCGGCCCTGCGGTACGACCGCCGGCACCTGCTTGGGCGGCACGCCCGCAAGGCTGTACTCGTTGCGGTCGGTCAGCCTGAGCAGCAGGCGCTCGTCGTTGAGCGAGGCGATCTTGCCGGTCATCAGCGCGCGTTCGGACGTGGCGATGACGTGCAGACCCATCGGCGCGCCCTCGCGGATCAGCGAGGTCAGCTCCTGCACCGGGCGGCCGCCGTCGTGGTCGCCCAGCAGGGCGGCCAGCGAGTCCCAGCCGTCGATCAGGACGACGATGTGGGCGGGGCGTTCGGCGGGCGGCAGGAAGGCGCGCAGTTCGGTGAGGTTGGCCGCGCCGTGCGAGGTGAGCAGTTCCTGGCGGGCGCTCATCTCTGCGGTCAGGCGGGTCAGCAGCCGGCCGAGCCGCTCCAGGTCGGCGCGCGGTACGACGGCGCCGCAGTGCGGCAGGGCGGCCAGCGGGGCCAGCGCGCCACCGGCCGCGTCGATGCCGTACAGGTGCACGTCGGCGCTGGAGTGCCGGCGGGCCAGGGCGCCGCCGATGGTGCGCAGGACCTGGGAGCGTCCGGAGCGCGGGGTGCCCAGGACGTACAGGTGCCCGAAGCGGGTGAGGTCCAGTTCCAGGGGCTCCTGGCGCTGGGCGCCCGGCAGGTCGGCCAGGCCCCAGACGACCGGCGCGAGGCGCCCGTCGGCGGGGTCGGGCCGCTCGGGGAGTTCGGACAGGGTCACCGTGTGCGGCAGCGCGGGCAGCCAGGGGCTGGGCTGCCGCTCGATCTCCAGGTCGGCGGCGGCCTGCCGGACCGCGTCGACCAGGGCCGTCAGGTCGGTCGGCGCGTCGCGGTCGTCCATCGCCTCCTGGATGGCGTCGAAGAGGTCCGCGGTCTCCTCGACGGGTTCGGCGGCCGTACGGCCCAGCAGCGACCAGGTGAGTTCGCTGGTCCACACGTCGGCGTCGGGCTGCGGCTGCGCGCCCGCCCCCTTGTCCCCGGCGTCCTGGGGCGTGGCCTGCGCGCCGTCGCGTACGGCGCCCACGAACGCCGTCTGGAACGGCAGTACCGAGCGGTGCCCGATACGGGCCAGGGCGCGGCCGGGGGTGTCGCTGGAGATGCTGACCGCGTCGTTGACCTCCAGGACGTCCTGGCTGTCGAGGGCGTCGGTGACGCGCAGCGAGATCCGCAGGTTGGTGTTGGCGCGGATGTCGGCGGTGACCACGCCCGCCGGACGCTGGGTGGCGAGCAGCAGGTGCAGGCCGAGCGAGCGGCCGCGCTGCGCGATGCCGACCAGGCCCGGCACGAACTCCGGCACGTCGCGGGCGAGGGTGGCGAACTCGTCGATGATGAGCAGCAGCCTCGGCAGCGGCGCCAGCGCGGGGTCGCGGCGGCGCATCGCCCGGTACTCGGTGTGGTCCTTGGCGCCCGCGTCGGCCAGGAGGCGTTCGCGGCGGGTCAGTTCCGCGGTCAGCGAGGTCAGGGCCCGCTCGACCAGGTGGCTGTCCAGGTCGGTGACCATGCCCAGCACGTGCGGCAGCCGCTCGCAGCCCGCGAAGGCGCTGCCGCCCTTGTAGTCGACCAGCACGAACGTCATCTCGTCCGGCCGGTTGACCGCCGCCAGGGAGGCCACCAGCGTCTGGAGGAGTTCGGACTTGCCGGCGCCGGTGGTGCCCGCGATGAGGCCGTGCGGGCCGTCTTTGACCAGGTCGAAGGTGACGGGCCCGGTGTAGCCGGCGCCGAGCAGGACGCCGGTGGAGGCCGGGCGCTTGGTCCAGCGGGCGGCCAGTTCGGCGGCCTGCGGCGGCTCCAGACCGAGCAGGTCCAGCAGCTTGACGCGGTCCGGCAGGCCGTCGGAGCCGTCGGGGGTGACGTCGCGTACGGGGGCCAGGGCGCGGGCGATCCGCTCGCACCAGCCGGTGTCCACCAGGTCGGGACGGATGGCGGTGAGGTCGGCGCTGCCGGTACGGCGCAGCGTCACCTCGCGGGCGCCGACCGCGCAGACGGTGACGCACTCCTCGGGGAGCATCCGCTCCTCCTGGTCGAGGCAGATCAGGAAGACCCGTACGGCCGGGCCCTCCTTGAGGACCTGCACCACGCCGGGCACGTCGCGCAGCCGCCGCGCGCCGTCCAGCACCACGACGAGGTCGGGCTCGGCGAGCAGGGCGCCGCCCATCGCGGACTCGCGCGTACGGGCCCGGGAGCGGATCGCGGAGACCAGTTCGGAGACCCGGTTGGCCACCGTCTCCGGGTCGTTGCCGACGGTCACGGTGGGCCCGCCGGTGGGCGGCGCGGCGACGCCGCCCTCGCCGGGGCGGGCGTGCGGCAGCCAGCGCACCCACTCCCAGGCGGACGCGCCCGCCGCGTCGGTGAGGACGGTGATCCGTACGTCGCGCGGGCTGTGCAGGATCGCGGCCTGCGCCACCGTCCAGCGGGCCAGGGCGCGGGCCGCGTCCGTCTCGCCCGAGATGCCGACGACGCCGTCGCCGCACAGGTCCACGCCGATCGGCATGTCGGGGATCTGCCAGTTCACCGTGCGGTGGTTGTCCTCGCGGGAGCTGTCCTCGATCGTCAGCAGCGACGCCTGGCGCACCGTGCCGACGCGCAGCAGCAGGTGGTCGGGGTGGCCGCGGCGGCGCTCCCACAGCCGGGCGCCGGGGCCGACGGCCCACATGCCGGCGGCGGCCGGGTCGGGTCCGGCGGCGACCCGCAGGCCGCGTTCGCGCGCGACCATGCCCTTGACGTCGTTCTCCAGCGAGGCGCGCCGGGCGCGGTAGTTGGCGACCGAGGTCAGGAAGTCGCGCCAGCCGCTGCGCCGGGAGCTGATCAGGTTGCCGATGGCGAGCACCGGGCTGAAGAACGCGAACATCAGGTAGAAGTACGAGTGCAGGAAGACGACCATGCCGATGCCCATGAACATCGGCGCGATCACCACCAGCAGCGGGATGGAGCGGCGGGCGGGCGGCACCGGCGGCGAGGGCAGCGTGAACCGCTCCGGCACCAGCGGCGGGACGATCCGCGGCGGCCGGTTGAAGTCCAGGTACGCGCCGTCCTCGGAGGCCGTCACGGCGGCGTCCGCCTCGGTGGGCTCGGCCACCCGCAGCAGGTACTCGCCCATCCGCAGCTCGCCGCCGAGCGGCCACTCCACCCAGCCGTCGGGCACGGGCGCGTGGGTGTCGGCGTACGGGTCGGGCAGTTCCGGCGGGGGCGCGGGCGGCAGCGGGGTGGCGTCGGCGCGCGGCCGCTCGGGCGGCGGCTCGGGCAGGGACAGGTGGACGTCGGTGCGGTGGCCCGTCGCGGGTCCGGCGTCCAGCAGCACCGTGCCGTCCGGGCGGACGGTGATCCGGATGCCGGCGGCGGGCACGTCGCGGCCCTGGAGGCGTACCGAACTGCCCTCCGCGGGCCCGACGGTGTGCGTGCCGAGGTCCAGCGGCCAGACCCGCCCGGCGCCGCGCCCGCCGACGAGCTGGAGCTCCACGCGGGGAGCGCGCGGCAGCCGCTCGCCGTCGGCGGAGCGGGACGGCGGGGGCAGTTCGGCGCGATCGGGGCCGTAGCCGCCGTCGGGCTCGGGCGGTACGGGGCCGCCGAGGCCGAGCGTGGCGCCGTCCCGTATGCCGGTGGCGGACAGCGGCAGGTCGGCGGGGAGTTCGCGGTCGCCGAGGTAGAGGGCGGGGGCCGCGCCGCCGTCGCCGGCGTGCTCACCGGCGAGGCGTGCGGCCAGGGCGCCGACGGTGGTGCCGCCCGGGGTGTGCAAAACCAGGTCGCGCCGCTCGGGGGCGGCGTGCGGGGAGCCGGGCCGGGCCGGAGCGGAGGCTTCCGGGGCGGCCGGCGCGAGGGTGACGAAGAGTCTCACGGGTTACGAGGAGTCCGTTCCTGGGGATCGCCGGGGTCGGCGGGGGCGGAGTCGGCGTCGGAGCGGTTCGAGGCGGCGGACACCCCGGCCAGGCCGGGTGCGGCGGCGGGCCGGGGCTCGGCCAGGTCCGGTTCCGCGAAGTCGGCGCCGGCCTGGGAGCCGGCTTCGGCGGTACGGCCGGTCCTGTCCTCGGCCTGCGCCGGAGCGGTGACGGACGGGGCCGCGGCGGGGGCCGCGGGGGCGGGCGCGCCCGGCTCGGGCTCGGCGAAGTCGGCGTCGAAGCCGGCGTCGCGGACGATGGCGGGCGGCTCGGGCACGGGAGCGGGCTCGGATACGGGAGCGGGCTCGGGTACGGGAGCGGGCTCGGGCTCGGGCTCGGGCTTGCGGAACTCCGGCTTCTGCGGGGCGGTTTCCCGTACGGGCCCGGCCGGGACGCCGGGACCGGCACCCGTACCCGCGTCCGTACCCGCGTTCATACCCGCGTCCGGCAGCCAGGAGTACGGCGCGGGGAGTCCCCGCCGTACCGCGCGGGCCACGGAGCGGCCGAGTGCGGGCGACTCCACGTCCACCTGCGGCCCGGGGCCGAGCAGCCTGCCGTCCGCCTCGGCGTGCAGGACCCAGCAGGCGCCGGGCAGCCGGCCGCCGGCCAGCACGCGGGCCTGTCCCCTGGCGCACAGCTCCGCGAGCCGCGCCGCCTGCTCGGGGCCGGGCGCCCAGCAGACGATCACCGGTGCCGTCTCGGTCGCGTCCTCCGGTCCCGCCGCCAGCTCCGCGAGGACGTCGTCCAGCGGACGCCCGGGGAAGCGCGGGTGGACACCGGACGCGACCACGACGGGCGGCCCGTCCGGCATCCGGTCCACCTGAGCGGCCAGCGCCTGGAGCACGCTGCGGGACACCCGCGCGTCTCCCTCGACGGCGAGCGCGGCGGGGCCGCGCAGCCAGTCCACGAGGACGACGCCCGGCGCCTTGCGGTCCACACCCAGGACGAGCGGCAGCCGTACGGGCCGGCCGCGGCCGGTGCGGTCC
Source organism: Streptomyces sp. NPDC017056 (assembly GCF_044332485.1). Taxonomy (NCBI): domain Bacteria; kingdom Bacillati; phylum Actinomycetota; class Actinomycetes; order Kitasatosporales; family Streptomycetaceae; genus Streptomyces; species Streptomyces sp. NPDC017056. Next base: position 203,841 of record NZ_JBIRPD010000013.1, read on the forward strand.
CGCACCGCGCCGGCCGGTGCCGCCCAGGTCCACTCGCCCGGCTCGTCCGCCGCGTCCGCCCAGGGCAGGTCGGGGCCGGCGGTACCGGCCGGGTCGCGGCCCGCGACGACGACGCGCACGCGGTCCCCCGCCTGCGTCAGCTGGACCGCCGGCGCGTGGCAGCCGTCGCCCGCGGCCGTGTCCGCGCGGTCCAGGGCCGTCCGCACGAGGTCGTGCGCGGCCGGGTCGGCGAAGTACGCGGCCAGGATGCGGGCGCAGCGGCGGTGCCGCAGGTAGGCACGCAGCGGCGCGGTGAACGCCCGGGCCGTCATCCGGGTCTCCCACGCGATGCGGCGGCAGGTACGGCGGAAGCCGCCCAGCTTGCGCACGGTCCTGGCGAGCAGCCAGACGAGCAGGACGAGGGCGGCGAGGAAGCCGGCGAGGATCAGCCAGGAGTTGCGGTCCGGCATGCCGAGGGCCAGCGGCACCGGGGACTGCGCCGGTGCCGCCACGGCCGCCGTCCCCCACGGTGCGATGTGGCCGGTGGCGCTCACGCACACTCCCGCGCGGCGAGGGCGGCGGCCCGCCGCAGGTGGTGCATCGCATGGTGCAGCCGGGACTTCACCGTGCCGGGCGGGATGCCCAGGGCGTGCGCCGTATCGGGGCCGGAACAGCCGAGCAGGTATGTGTACACCAGAACCTCTCGATGGGGACGGGACAGTTGGGCGAGCAGCTCGACGACGTGCGTCCGTTCGACGACGCGCGTGACCTCGTCCGCCGGGCCGGCCGCCTCCGGCGGCAGCCCGGTCGGCACCGCCGGCCGGGAGCTGTCGCGCCGGCTCCAGTCGATCACGACGTTGCGGGCGACCCGGAACAGCCAGGGCAGGCCCGGTTCCCACCCCGCCTCGCGCCGGGACCCGCGGACGTGGGAGACGTCACTTTCCAGCCAGGCGCGCAGCAGCGTCTCCTGGACGACGTCCTCCGCGCGCTGGGGGTCGGCGGGCAGCAGGCCGGTGACGTACCGTAACAGCGGTTGACGGTAGGTCAGGACCAAGGTGGTGATGCGCTCCTCGGCGAACGGGCGGGCGGGCGGCGGGGGAACCGGCGTGGGGCGCCCGGGCCCGGTGGCGGCAGGGCCCCGGGCCGATATCGCCGGTTCGCTCATCGATGTGCTGCCTCAGGGGATTTAAGGGGGTACCGGTCCGTGCGCCGACCGGGACGGGTGGTTGGCACAACCACGCACCACACCCTAATCAGCGGCCGCCGAACGCGGCAAAACCCCCTGGGGCAAACCGGCTCCCCGCCGCCGCATCCGGCCACCCCACGGTGGTGCAACTTTGAACATTCAGCGGCAATTCCGGCAGTCGACGGAAAGAACGGCAGGTGACGGGCCCGTCCGGCAGCCGGCTACAGCCATCCCTCCAGCGACTTCATGAAGCCGTCGAAGTCGTCCCGGTGGATGGTGTGCCCGGCGCCCTCCACCGTGCGGACCTCGAAACCGCGCGCCGCCACCCGCTCCTTGTCCGCCTCAGTGAACAGGAACCCCTCCCCCGCCACCTGCACCAGGGACGGGACGACCGGACGCTCCGGTATGCGCTCCTTGAGGTCCTTGCCGGAGAGGGCCAGCGCGGTGTCCGGGTCCCACTCCTGAATAGTCGCCATTTCCAGTTCTATGTCGGCTTCCTCCCAACGCGGGTTGAAACCCCTGATCATCTGCCGGGTGGCGCGCTTGAACTCGACGAACAGCGCGGGGTCCATCGGCCGCCCGGCGTTGCCGAGGGTCCACGCCGGGTCCGAGTACACGGCGCGCTGCGGGCGCAGCCGCTCCGCCGCCAGGGACAGCGCCATCGCGCCCAGCGAGTGCCCCAGCGCCAGTTCCACGTCCGCCGGCAGGGTCTCCACCAGGTCGTCGGCGAAGACCGTGTCCCGGTACGGGCCGCGCGGGCTGGCCCCGTGGCCGCGCAGGTCCACGGCGATCACACGGTAGCCGCGCTCGGCCAGCGCCGGGCCCACCCGGCGCCAGGTGCGGTGGTCCGACATGATCCCGTGAACCAGGACCGCGACCCGGTCGCCGGTCCCCCACTCGTGGGTGTGCAGCTGCATGACGAAGCCTTTCTGTTCCGTTCCGCGCCGGACTGGGGCACCGGACCGGTCCCTATTGTCGCCACATGGGCAAACCGCCTCTCGGCCCCGACGACTTCACCGGCGCGGCCGCGCAGGTCACAGCCAGTCGGTCTCCGGCGTGGCCGCCGCCAGGGCCCGTGCCGCGCCCGTACGGACCGGCGTGCCGTGCGGCACGCACAGCGTGTCCACGCCGGGCAGTGCGGCCAGCCGCCGGAAGGAGGCGATGGCCACGGCCCGGTCGACGTTGAAGGGGCCGAGGACGATCCGGCCGTCCGGTCCCGCGCCTATGTTGTCGCCGGGGAACAGCACACCGTTCGCGGGCAGGTGCAGGGCGATGCTGCCCGGGGTGTGACCGGGGACGTGCAGCACGCGTGCGGGACCCGGCCAGTCGTCGAGGATGTCGCCCTCGTGGAGTGCGACGTCCACCTCCACGTGCCGCAACGGCGGGGTGCCCGTCTCCGCGATGCCCGCCATGACCTGCTCGTGCAGGGCCTGTTCGGCGGGGGTGTACACCGGCGGCGGCTCCGGCGCGGTGCCGCGGATGTACGGGGCGTCGGCGGCGCCCGCCAGGACGCGTGCGCCGGTGGCGGCCACCAGGTCGGCGGCCGAGCCCATGTGGTCGATGTGCGAGTGCGTCAGCACGATCTGCCGCAGCGCGCCGGGACCGCCGCCGAGCCGTACCAGCGCGTCCAGGATCACGGGCGCCGAGCCCGGGAGACCGGTGTCGACGGCCGCGTAGCCACCACCGCTCAGGCCGACGAGGTAGACGTGCCCTACCGGGAACGGCAGGTGCCAGACGTCGGGAGCGACCGGTACGGGTACGGCGTGCGCCTGTCCGGCGGCAGAGGAGTCGTTCATGCCACGGACGCTAGCGGGCGACCCCCGGCGGGCCACCCGCTTTGCGCCCGGGGCGAATTGAGCGGACGGCGAACACCCCGCCGCCTTCGCGCTACCCCTCCCCCTCCCCCTGCCCCTGGAAGGCCGGCAGCGCGAAGACGCGTTCCTTGGCGGGCTCGTCCATCAGCTCCACCAGCGGCAGGACCGCGTCCCACAGGTCCTGCTTCTCGATCTCCAGCACCATCGCTTCCAAATCCGCGTCCGGCAGCCCGCCGGCCGCGTCCGCCACGGCCTTGCGCGACTCCGGCGGCAACGCGTCCACCAGCGGCAGGAATTCCGCCCACAGCCCGGTCGCCACGACCGCCCGTACGACGGCGCCGAGCACCCGCGCGTCCCGCAGCGACGGCAGGGCGGCGACCGTACGCCGGTCCTCTACGGACAGCAGGGCCACCAGCGGCAGCAGCGCCTCCCACAGCTCCTGTTCGTGCGCGGTGCGCACCAGCCCGTCCAGCCGCTGCGGGTCCTGCCGGGCGGCGAGGGCGGCGATCTCCGCACGCCGTCCGGGGCCGGCCATCGCGGCCACGGCCAGCGCCTCGGGCCACAGGCCGTCCCCGGCCGCGGCCACCACCGAGGTGAGCCGTTCCTCGCCCATCAGCTCCAGGATGGCGTCGAGGCGTTCCGGCAGGTCGATGTAGAACCCGACGCGCAGCACCACGCGGTCGTCGACGCGTTGCAGGATGCGCTCCAGGGCCCGGTCGCGCAGGTGGCCGACGAAGCGGCCCATCGTGAGGTGGTCGCCGCGTTCGGCGAGGGCGACGGCGATGCGGACGACGAGGTCCTCGTCCAGCCGGTCGACGACGCCGGCGATACGGCGCGGGTCCAGGTGGCCGCAGGACTCGGCCGTGAAGGCGACGGGCAGCTTCTCGATGATGTCGGCGGCGCGCCCGGCCTCCAGCCGCCCGGCCACGGAGGCCGCCAGCCGCGGCCCGAGCGCCTTCTGCGAGATGGCGGCGGCGACTCCGGCCGGTACGAGCTTGGTGGCGGCGGCGATGCGGTCCAGCATGTCCGGCGCGTGGTCGAAGAGCGCGTCCACGGTGCGGGCGCGCAGTTGCCGTACGTCCTGCGCCGGGAGCGCGTGCAGGAACTCCAGCCGCTCCGGCGGCACGTCGAGCAGCTGCGCGATCTTCTGTGCTTCGGCCCGGTTGGCGAGCGCTTTCACGGTGATCACCGTCCCGTCAGCGGAAGAGGATGCGGCGGACGGGGCCGCGGGCGAGGGCGGGCACCAGCTTGAGGGCCTCTTCGGCCGCGTCGTTCAGCCCTGCGGCCTCGCTCTCCCGGCGGGCGCGCACCGCGCTCGCCAGGAAGGCGAGGTCGTCGGGCGGGGCGGCGGCGAGGCCGGGCGGCGCCGCCGCGCCGAGCGCCCGCGTCAGTTCCTCCAGGGCGGCGGAGGCTCCGCCCTCTCCGGCCCGTGCGCCTGTACCTGAACCTGTACCCACCTGTCCTCCCGGGGTGCGGCTACGACGGCTGCCCAGCAGCGTCGGCCTGCTTTGACTTTTAGTCAATAGCGCGGACCGCCCGGAACGTTCCGCCCCCGGAACGCCGCCTCCCCCGAGCGCGCTCCACCGCCTAGGCTCGCCCGCATGAGCCCTTCCGTCGCTTCCAACACCCGCGTGGAACTGCCCGGCCTGCTGGAGTTCGTACGCCCCCGGCACCGCGCCGTCCTGCTCACCCGCCGCTCCGACGGCACCCCGCAAGCCTCGCCGCTGACCTGCGGCGTCGACAGCGAGGGGCGCCTGGTGATGTCGACGTACCCGGAGCGCGCCAAGGTGCGCAACGCCCGCCGGGCGCCGTCGGTGAGCGTGCTCGTGCTGTCCGACGAGTGGGACGGCCCCTGGGTGCAGATCGACGGCGAGGCCGAGATCCTGGACGCGCCGGACTCGGTCGAGCCGCTCGTCGAGTACTACCGCGTCATCGCGGGCGAGCACCCGGACTGGGACGAGTACCGCGCCGCGATGCTCAAGCAGGGCAAGTCGCTGATCCGGGTCTCGCCGCTGCGCTGGGGGCCGATCGCCAAGGGCGGCTTCCCCGCCCGTCTCGTCGAGGAGTGAGACCGCCCGGCACGGCGCCCGCTCAACGCGTCTTGTACGCACCCCCGTTGACCTCCAGCACCTGCCCCGTGATGTGCCGCGCGCCCTCTGACGCGAGGAACACCACCACCGCCGCGATGTCGTCCGGCCGCCCCGCACGACCCGTCGCGGTGGCGTCCACCAGCCCCGCGCGCCGCTCGTCGGAGAGCCGGTCACGGAAGAACTCGGTGTCCTCCACGTAGCCGGGCGAGACGACGTTGGCGGTGATGCCGCGCGGGCCGAGCACGTCGGCCAGGTCGAGGTTCCAGGTGCCGAGCCCGGCCTTGGCGGCGCCGTAGGCGCCCAGCGAGCCCGCACCCCTGGCCGCGGCGATCGAGCCGATGTGCACGACGGCGCCACCCGGCGCGAGCCGTTCCTCGACGGCCTTGGTGGTGAGGGCCGCGGTGAGCAGGTTGGCGTCGAGGTTGGCCCGGAAGGCGGCCGCGTACGAGGCGAGGCCGCCGTCCGGCGCGGCATCCAGGTCGGTGTTGCCGCCGGCGTTGTTGACCAGGACGTCGACCGAGGCGGGCAGTTCGGCCAGCAGGCGGTCCAGCGCGGCGGGGTCGGTGTGGTCGCAGACGACCGCGCGGGCGCCGGTCTCCTCGGCGGCCTTCTCCAGGGGCGCGGGGCGGCGGCCGGTGACGGTGACCGCGTCGCCCTGTGCGGCGAAGCGGCGGGCGACGGCCAGACCGATACCGGTGGCGCCGCCGGTGACCAGGATGGTGCGTGACATAAGGTAGCTCCCGACGTCAGTCATTCAGGTCTAAATTTAGGTCTGAACGTAACACCCGCAGGAGGGCCCATGGCAAGTGCGGACGCCCCGTACCCCGTCCAGGAGATCGCCGACGCCTGGGAACGCGAGCGCCCCGGCACCCCGGTCTCCTCCATCGGGATCGTCACGCCCCTCTGGCAACTGGCCAAGCTGCTGGGCGACGACCGGCGCCGGGTACTGGCCCGCGCCGGCGTGGACACCGCCACCCTCGACCTGCTGAGCGTGCTGCGCCGCGCCGGAACCCCGTACACCCTCAGCACCCGCGAACTGGCGGCCCGCTCCATGGTGACGGCCGGCGCGATCTCCCAGCGCGTCGCGCGCGCCGAGCGGGAGGGCCTGGTCGCACGCCGCGCCGGCGAGGGCCGCCCCCGCGCGGTGTGGGTGGAGCTGACCCCGGCCGGACACGCACTGGTCGAGGAAACCGTGGACCAGGTACTGAACCGCGAAGCCGAACTGGTCGACGGCCTCACACCGGACCAACAGAATCAACTCGCGGGCCTACTGAAGCTCCTCCTCCAGGACGTACAGTCACGACTCGGCGACGCCCGGATCACGCAGGTGGGGGAATAGGCCCCGAACCTCGCCGGGCGGGTCCCGGCTTGCCGGCGGCCACGATCAGAAAGGCGGAGAAGCGCCTTGCGCCCACACATAGCCATGTCAGGTACCGGTCAGCGGCGGCTGTCGGCGGTGGTGGTGGTCACCGCCGCGCTGTCCTCGCTCCTCGCGGCCGCGGCCCCGGCGACGGCCGCGGCGACGGCAGACGCACAGCCGACGCCCCCGCAGGTGACCTGTACGTCCGCCAAGGGCGGGCTCGCCGACCGGCTCTCGGAGGACCTCGGCCGGGTGTTGGGTGCGCACACTTCAGGCCATACGTCGTTCGCCCTGTACGAGCGCACGAGCGGCACCCGGTGCGCGTACGACGCGGGCCGGCAGTACGACTCGGCGAGTGTCGTGAAGGTCGTGGTGCTGGGTGCGCTCCTGCGGCAGGCCGAGGACGAGGGCCGCGAGCTGACCGCGGACGAGAAGAAGCTCGCGGAAGCGATGATCACTCAGTCGGACAACGGCGCCACCACCACCTTGTGGAAGCGGATCGGCCTCGCGAGGATAAACGTTTTTCTTCGGCTCGCCGGGATGCACGGCACCGTGCCCGACACGGAGGGGTACTGGGGACTGACCCAGATCAACGCCGCCGATCAGCTCACCCTGCTGGGACTCCTCACCTCCGAGAACTCCGTACTCGGCGGCGCCTCCCGCGCCTATGCCCTGGACCTCATGGGCCGGGTGGTGCCCGAGCAGCGCTGGGGAGTGCCGGCCGGCGCACCGGCAGGGGCGAAGGTGCAGGTGAAGAACGGGTGGTTGCAGCGGAGCAGCGGCGGCTGGCGGGTGCACAGCGTCGGCGCGTTCACCGGTGGGGGCCATGACTACGCGCTCGCCGTGCTGACCGCGGACCACCCGGGCATGGACGCCGGGGTCGGGGCGATCGAAGACCTCTCCCGCGCCGTGCACAAGGATCTCAACGGGACGGCGGGCCCGGTGCGGTCGGCGCGTGCCAGGGTGCTCCCCCGCACCTCGGACGGCTCGCTGGTCCCCGGGCCCTGACGGTGATCCGGTACGCATAGGTTGCGGCGCCTGCCCTCCGGTCGGGGAGGGAGGCAGGCGCCGCTGGTGTTCCGCACGTCGTTGTGCGGGACATCTGTGAGCCGGGGCCGCTACACGGTCAGTGCGCGGTCCGTCGGCTTGATGGGCGCGGGCAGCGCGCTGGCGCCCGCGAGGTAGCGGTCCACACCGCGCGCCGCGGAGCGGCCCTCGGCGATGGCCCACACGATCAGCGACTGGCCGCGGCCCGCGTCACCCGCAACGTACACGCCCGGGACGTTGGTGGCGAAGTCGGCGTCGCGGGCGATGTTGCCGCGCGCGTCCAGCTCCAGTCCGAACTGTGAGACGAGGCCGTTGTCCTGGTCGGTGCCGGTGAAGCCCATGGCCAGGGTGACCAGCTGCGCGGGGATCTTGCGCTCGGTGCCCGGCTTCGGCTCCGGACGGCCGTCCTTGAACTCCACCTCGACCAGGTGCAGCCACTGGACGTTGCCGTCCTCGTCGCCCTCGAAGTGGGTGGTGGAGACGGAGTACAGCCGGTCGCCGCCCTCCTCGTGCGCGGAGGTGACCTTGTAGAGCATCGGGAAGGTCGGCCACGGCTGGTTCGGGTTCCGCTCGTCGCCGGGCTTGCCCATGATCTCCAGCTGGGTGACCGAGGCCGCGCCCTGGCGGTGCGCGGTGCCGACGCAGTCGGCGCCGGTGTCGCCGCCGCCGATGACCACGACGTGCTTGCCCTCGGCGGTGATCGGGGCGACGGTCAGGTCGCCCTCCTGCACCTTGTTGGCGAGCGGCAGGTACTCCATCGCGAAGTGGATGCCGTTCAGCTCGCGGCCGGGGACCTTGAGGTCGCGGGAGGTGGTGGCACCGGCGGCGATCACGACGGCGTCGTAGCGCTTGCGCAGCTTGGCGGCGTCGATGTCCCGGCCGATCTCCACCTCCGTACGGAACTTGGTGCCTTCCGCCCGCATCTGCTCGATACGGCGGTTGATGTGGCGCTTTTCCATCTTGAACTCGGGGATGCCGTAGCGGAGGAGACCACCGATACGGTCCGCGCGCTCGTAGACGGCGACGGTGTGGCCCGCCCGGGTCAGCTGCTGGGCGGCGGCCAGGCCGGCCGGGCCCGAGCCGATGACGGCGACGGTCTTGCCGGACAGGCGCTCGGGCGGCTGCGGGGTGACGTCCCCGTTGTCCCACGCCTTGTCGATGATGGTGACCTCGACGTTCTTGATGGTCACCGGCGGCTGGTTGATGCCCAGCACGCACGCCGACTCGCACGGGGCGGGGCACAGGCGACCGGTGAACTCCGGGAAGTTGTTGGTCGCGTGCAGCCGCTCGCTGGCGGCCGTCCAGTCCTCGCGGTACGCGTAGTCGTTCCACTCGGGGATGAGGTTGCCGAGCGGACAGCCGTTGTGGCAGAAGGGGATGCCGCAGTCCATGCAGCGCCCGGCCTGCTTGCTGATGATCGGCAGCAGCGAACCGGGAACGTAGACCTCGTTCCAGTCCCGGACGCGCTCCTCGACGGGGCGGGTCTTGGCGACCTCGCGGCCGGTGGTCAGGAAGCCCTTGGGGTCAGCCATTGATCGCCGCCTCCATCATCTTCTCGTGGGTCTCGGACTCGGAGAGCCCGGCTCGCTCGGCGGCGTCCTTGGCGGCGAGCACTGCCTGGTAGGTGGCCGGAATGACCTTGCTGAAACGGGCCAGCGCGGCGTCCCAGTCGGCCAGCAGCTTCGCGGCGACGGTGGAGCCGGTCTCCTCCTGGTGGCGGCGCACGACGTCGTGCAGCCACTGCCGGTCGGTGGCGTCCAGCTCGGTGGTCACGGCGGCGGTCAGCTCACGGTTGACGTTGGCCGGGTCCAGGTCGATCACGTACGCGATGCCGCCGGACATGCCGGCCGCGAAGTTGCGCCCGGTCTCGCCCAGGACGACGGCGTGGCCACCGGTCATGTACTCGCAGCCGTGGTCGCCGACGCCCTCGGAGACCACCGTGGCACCGGAGTTGCGGACGCAGAACCGCTCGCCGACACGGCCGCGCAGGAACAGTTCGCCGCCGGTGGCGCCGTAGGCGAGGGTGTTGCCCGCGATGGTCGAGTACTCGGCGAGGTGGTCGGCGCCGCGGTCCGGGCGGACCACGATCCGGCCGCCCGACAGGCCCTTGCCGACGTAGTCGTTGGCGTCGCCCTCCAGGCGCAGCGTGACGCCGCGCGGCAGGAACGCGCCGAAGGACTGGCCGGCCGAGCCGGTGAAGGTGATGTCGATGGTGTCGTCGGGCAGGCCGGCGCCGCCGAACTTCTTGGTCACCTCGTGGCCGAGCATGGTGCCGACGGTCCGGTTGATGTTCCGGATCGCGATCTGGGCCCGTACGGGCTGCGCGGCCTCGGCGGTGTCCGCGGACAGCGCGTCGGCGGACAGCTTGATCAGCTCGTTGTCGAGCGCCTTCTCCAGGCCGTGGTCCTGGACGGCGACCTGGTGGCGTACGGCGCCCTCGGGCAGCTCGGGCACGTGCAGCAGCGGGGCCAGGTCCAGGCCCTGGGCCTTCCAGTGCTTGACGGCCTTGGAGGTGTCGAGCAGGCCGGCGTGGCCGATCGCCTCGTCCAGTGAGCGGAAGCCCAGCTCGGCGAGGATCTCGCGGACCTCCTCCGCGATGAACTGGAAGAAGTTGACGACGTATTCGGCCTTGCCGCTGAACCGTTCGCGCAGCGTCGGGTTCTGGGTGGCGATGCCGACCGGGCAGGTGTCCAGGTGGCAGACGCGCATCATGACGCAGCCGGAGACCACCAGCGGCGCGGTCGCGAAGCCGTACTCCTCGGCGCCCAGCAGGGCGGCGATGACCACGTCGCGGCCGGTCTTGAGCTGGCCGTCGGTCTGCACGACGATCCGGTCGCGCAGGCCGTTGAGGAGCAGCGTCTGCTGCGTCTCGGCCAGGCCCAGCTCCCAGGGGCCGCCCGCGTGCTTGAGGGAGGTCAGCGGGGAGGCGCCCGTACCGCCGTCGTGGCCGGAGATGAGGACCACGTCCGCGTGCGCCTTGGAGACGCCCGCGGCGACCGTGCCGACGCCGACCTCGGAGACCAGCTTCACGTGGATGCGGGCCCGCGGGTTGGCGTTCTTCAGGTCGTGGATGAGCTGGGCGAGGTCCTCGATGGAGTAGATGTCGTGGTGCGGCGGCGGGGAGATCAGGCCCACGCCCGGTGTCGAGTGCCGCGTCTTGGCGACCCACGGGTAGACCTTGTGGCCGGGCAGCTGGCCGCCCTCGCCTGGCTTGGCGCCCTGCGCCATCTTGATCTGGATGTCGTCGGAGTTGACCAGGTATTCGCTGGTCACGCCGAAGCGGCCGGAGGCGACCTGCTTGATGGCGGAGCGGCGCGCCGGGTCGTACAGGCGCTCCGGATCCTCGCCGCCCTCACCGGTGTTGGACTTGCCGCCCAGCTGGTTCATGGCGATGGCGAGGGTCTCGTGCGCCTCCTGGGAGATGGAGCCGTACGACATGGCGCCGGTGGAGAAGCGCTTGACGATCTCCGAGGCGGGCTCGACCTCCTCCAGCGGCACCGCGGGGCGGTCGGACTTGAAGGAGAACAGGCCGCGCAGCGTCATCAGGCGCTCGGACTGCTCGTTCACCCGGTCCGTGTACTGCTTGAAGATGTCGTAGCGGCGCGAGCGGGTGGAGTGCTGGAGGCGGAAGACGGTGTCCGGGTCGAACAGGTGCGGCTCGCCCTCGCGGCGCCACTGGTACTCGCCGCCGATGTCCAGCGCACGGTGGGTGGCGGCGATGCCGGTGGCCGGGTACGCCTTGGCGTGCCGGGCCGCGACCTCCTTGGCGATCACGTCGAGGCCGGCGCCGCCGATCTTCGTGGTGGTGCCGTGGAAGTAGGCGTCCACGAAGGACTGGTCCAGGCCGACGGCCTCGAAGACCTGCGCGCCCCGGTAGGAGGCGACGGTGGAGATGCCCATCTTGGACATGACCTTCAGGACGCCCTTGCCCAGCGCCTTGATCAGGTTCTTGATCGCGGCCTCGGCGTCGGTGTCCTTCGGCAGGAACGTGCCCGCGCGGACCAGGTCCTCGACGGACTCCATCGCCAGGTACGGGTTGACGGCGGCGGCGCCGTACCCGATGAGCAGCGCGACGTGGTGCACCTCGCGCACGTCGCCGGCCTCGACGAGCAGGCCGACCTGGGTGCGCTGCTTGGTGCCGATGAGGTGGTGGTGCACCGCGGCGGTCAGCAGCAGGGACGGGATCGGGGCGTGCTCGGCGTCCGAGTGCCGGTCGGAGAGCACGATCAGGCGGGCGCCGTCCTCGATGGCGGCGTCGGCCTCGGCGCAGATCTCCGCGATCCGGGCGGCCAGTGCCTCGCCACCGCCGGATACCCGGTACAGGCCGGCAAGGGTGACGGCCTTCATGCCCGGCATGTCGCCGTCGGCGTTGATGTGGATGAGCTTGGCCAGCTCGTCGTTGTCGATCACCGGGAAGGGCAGCATGACGCTGCGACAGGAGGCCGCGCTCGGCTCCAGCAGGTTGCCCTGCGGGCCGAGCGAGGAGATCAGCGAGGTGACCAGCTCCTCGCGGATGGCGTCCAGCGGCGGGTTGGTGACCTGCGCGAACAGCTGGGTGAAGTAGTCGAACAGCAGCCGGGGGCGCTCGGAGAGGGCGGCGATCGGCGAGTCCGTGCCCATGGAGCCGATGGGCTCGGCGCCGGCCTTGGCCATCGGCGCCAGGATGACGCGCAGCTCCTCCTCGGTGTAGCCGAAGGTCTGCTGGCGGCGGGTGACCGAGGCGTGGGTGTGCACGATGTGCTCGCGCTCTGGCAGGTCGGCCAGCTCGATCAGGCCCGCGTCCAGCCACTCCTGGTACGGGTGCTCGGCGGCGAGCTGCGCCTTGATCTCGTCGTCCTCGATGATGCGGTGCTCGGCGGTGTCCACCAGGAACATCCGGCCGGGCTGCAGGCGGCCCTTGCGCACGACCTTGGCCGGGTCGATGTCCAGGACGCCGACCTCGGAGGAGAGCACCACCAGGCCGTCGTCGGTGACCCAGTAGCGGCCGGGGCGCAGGCCGTTGCGGTCCAGGACCGCGCCGACCTGGGTGCCGTCGGTGAAGGTGACGCAGGCCGGGCCGTCCCAGGGCTCCATCATCGTGGAGTGGTACGCGTAGAACGCCCGCCGCGCCGGGTCCATGGAGGTGCTGTTCTCCCACGCCTCCGGGACCATCATCAGCACCGAGTGCGGCAGCGACCGGCCGCCGAGGTGCAGCAGTTCCAGGACCTCGTCGAAGGAGGCCGAGTCGGAGGCGTCCGGCGTGCAGACCGGGAACAGGCGCTCCAGGTTGTCGCTGTTGCCGGTGGCGTCCGCGAAGAGCTTGCTGGCGAGCTGGGACTCGCGGGCCCGCATCCAGTTGCGGTTGCCCTGGACGGTGTTGATCTCACCGTTGTGGGCGACGAAGCGGTACGGGTGGGCCAGCGGCCAGCTCGGGAAGGTGTTGGTGGAGAAGCGGGAGTGGACCAGCGCGATGGCGGTGGCGAACCGGCGGTCGGACAGGTCCGGGAAGAACGGCTCCAGCTGCCCGGTGGTCAGCATCCCCTTGTAGACGATGGTGCGCGCGGACAGCGAGGGGAAGTAGACGCCCGCCTCGCGCTCGGCGCGCTTGCGCAGCACGAACGCCTTGCGGTCCAGGGCGAGGCCGGTGTCCTTGCCGTGCTTGTCGGCCACGAACAGCTGGGAGAAGGCGGGCATGGTGGCGCGGGCGCCGTTGCCGAGCAGCTGCGGGGCGACGGGGACGACCCGCCATCCGAGGACGTCCAGGCCCTCTTCGGACGCGATCGTCTCGATCCGCGAGACGGCGGCCGCGGCGTCCTCGGCCACGGACGGCAGGAAGGCGATGCCGACGGCGTACGCGCCGGCCTCGGGCAGACCGAAGCTGACGCTCTCGCGCAGGAACGCGTCCGGGACCTGGAGGAGGATGCCGGCGCCGTCGCCGGAGTCCGGCTCGGAGCCGGTCGCGCCGCGGTGCTCAAGGTTGCGCAGGACGGTGAGGGCCCGCTCGACCAGCGCGTGGTCGGCCTCGCCGGTGAGGGTCGCCACGAAGCCGACGCCGCAGGCGTCGTGCTCGTTGCGGGGGTCGTACATCCCCTGCCGGGCGGGGCGCCCGTCCATGGGCGACCAGGGGGCGGCGCTGGCGCTGCCGGTGGTCGCGGAGTGCGTGGACGCGGAACGCATCGGCTCTCCCAACGTCGTCGTGGCATGTGAACTGCCGAGGGACGACGTTGGCCCTCCGCGAAATTTCGTGCAGGTTACAGGATGGCTCGCTTCTCGAAAAGCGGATAGAGCCTTCCAGCATGCGGACACCACTCGTGGCGGTGGACCGGGGACGCGGACGGACGGATCGGCCTCCGTCGGCGCCGTGAGCGTCGTTTTCGAGCAGGCGACATTGCCCGCAACGCTTGGGCCTTATGCCCGCCCTCCGGCGAGGCGAAACCGCCAAGTAACACTTTAGTTATGCGACGGCCCGCATAGCGCTGCACGAGGCGTCACCCTACGGCCGTACCGAACAATGCGCCCAGGACGTACGTCACACCCGCCGCCGCGCCGCCGAGGGCCAGCTGCCGCAACCCGCTGTACCACCAGGACCGCGCCGTCACACGGGCCACGACGGCCCCGCACCCGAACAGCCCCACCAGCGCCAGCAGCACCGCGGGCCACAGCCGGGAGGCGCCCAGGAGGTACGGCAGCACCGGCAGCAGGGCGCCCAGCGCGAAGGAGCCGAAGGACGAGACGGCGGCGACCATGGGCGACGGCAGGTCGGACGGGTCGATGCCCAGCTCCTCGCGGGCGTGGATCTCCAGCGCCTGTTCGGGGTCCTTCGACAGCTGCTTGGCCACCTCGCGGGCCAGCTCGGGCTCCACCCCGCGCGACTCGTAGAGCGCGGCCAGCTCCGCCAGCTCGTCCTTGGGGTGTTTGCGCAGCTCACGGCGCTCGACATCCAGCTCGGCGAGGACCAGCTCACGCTGCGAGGCCACCGAGGTGTACTCGCCGGCGGCCATCGAGAAGGCGCCCGCGGCCAGGCCCGCCAGGCCGGTGATGACGATGGTCTGCTGCGAGACCGCGCCGCCCGCGACACCGGTCATCAGGGCGAGGTTGGACACCAGCCCGTCCATCGCGCCGAAGACGGCGGGGCGCAGCCAGCCGCCGTTCACGTCGCGGTGCGTGTGGTTGTCCCGGTGGGCGATGTGCGTGGGCGCCGACGCGTCCATGACTTCCATGACGGACATGAGATGACCCGTTCCCTTCTCGCGAGGCGTGGGCCGGTACCGGCGCTTCCCCCTCCAACACTTCGAAGCTATGCGCCACTTGCCCCGCCGCGCTAGCAAGGAAGGCCGAACTTACCTCTCTGACCTGCGGTTTTACGGGCGGCGCCGCCGGTGGTGAGGCGGGGATCACAGGGGGCGGACTGTGGCGGGCCGTGCGCCTGCCCGCGGAAATCCCCCGCCGCCCGAGGGGTGGGGAGCCGGATTTCGGTAAACGTTTTCAGTAGCCGGTGGGCAAGGGGGCGGCGGGACGGGAGCGGTACGGGCCGGCGTGACCACCACCCCCGTGTCCGGGTGCTGACATGAGGGCGCGCCCGCGCCCGCTCCCGTACCGCTCGACAGATCGGCACGCACATGAGCGCACTGCACCTCCCGCAGCCCCAACCCCCGTCACCCCGGCGCCCGCTGCTGCGTCCCGTACCACCGGCCCCCTCCCGGGCCGCCGACGGCCACGGCGCCCTGCGGGAACGGGCCCGCGGCGCGCTGCTCGGGCTCGCCGTCGGCGACGCGCTCGGCGCCCCCGCCGAGAACATGAAGCCCTCGCAGATCCGCCGGCGCTGGGGCCGTATCGAGGGTTTCGTCACCGACGACCCGGCCGGCACGGACGACACCGAGTACGCCGTCTTCTCCGGGCTGCTACTGGCCCGGCACGGCTCGTCGCTCACCGTGGCGCACGTCGAGGCGGCCTGGCACCGGTGGATCGCCGACCTCGACGAAGGCCCGTTCCGCGGCGCGGGGTTCAGCGAGCGCGGCACCCTGGAGAACCTGCGCCGGGGCCTGGCCGCCCCCATCTCGGCCCAGCACCGCCACGCCTGGAGCGACGGCCTCGCCATGCGTGCCGCCCCCTTCGGCGTGTTCGCCGCCGGCCGTCCCGCCGAGGCCGCCCGCCTGGTCGCCGTGGACGGCACGGTCAGCCACGACGGCGAGGGCATCCACGGGGGCCGGGCCGTGGCCGCCGGGGTCGCCGCCGCCATGGTGGCCGGGTCGGTGGACGCCGTCGTCGCGGCCGCGCTGTCCGTGGTCCCCGAGGACTCCTGGACCGCCCGTTCACTGCGCCGGGCGGTCGCCGCGGCGCAGCGCTCCCGCCGTACCCCGGACAGCACCCGGCTCGGTACGGAACGCGCGGTCCGCTCCGCCGTCGTCATCGGCGGGTACCCGTGGACCGACCTCGCCCCCGAGGCCGTCGGCCTGGCCTTCGGCGCGTTCGCGGCGTCCGGCGGCGACTTCGCCGCGTCGGTGCTGACCGCGGTCAACATGGGCCGGGACGCGGACACGACGGCGGCGGTCGCCGGCGCGCTGGCCGGGGCGCTGGGCGGCGACGGCGCCATACCCGGCGACTGGTCCCGGGCCATCGGCCCGGTCCGCGGCAGCTGCCTGCCCTCCATGGCGGGCTACCACGTCCTGGACGTCGCCGAGTTGCTCACCCCCGCCCCCGGCGGGGCGACGGCGCCGTGACCGGCGGGCCACGGGTACCCGCCGATGACGACGGCGGAGCGGACCGCATCGAGGGACTGCTGCTCGGGCTGGCCGCGGGCGATGCCGCCGGGTGGCCGGCGGCCCGGCACCGGGCGGCGCGGATGCCGGAGTGGACCCGGCGGCTGACCCGGGAGCTGGACACCTTCGCCGAGCAGAACGCGACGACCACCCTGCCCGTGCCCATCGCCCTCAACCAGCCGCCCGAGCCGCTGCGCCTGGGCCCCTCGGACGACGCCGAGTGGGCCGCCTTCACCGCGCGGGCCGTGCTCGGTGCCGCCGGTGCGACGCTCAGCGGCCCGGGCCGGGGCCGCCGGACGCGCGCCTCCATCGACCTGGCGTGGAGCGCGCTGGCCGACGAGATCGCCGCGGCCGCCGAGCGGGCGCCCGAGGTGGAGTCGGCGGTGCTGCCGCTGCGCGCCCGGATCTCGGTACGCGCCGGGCTCGGCAACCTCGCCGCCGGGCTGCGCCCGCCCGCAACCGGCCACGACAACCCGCACTTCTTCGACGACGCCGCCTGCGTACGGGCCTGTGTGCTGGCCGTCGCGCACCCCGGCGACCCGCTCGCGGCCGCTGAGCTGGCGGAGTTCGACGCCCGCTACACCCAGGACGGCGACGGGGTGCACGGCGCCCGCGCCATGGCCGCTGCGGTCGCGGCGGCGCTCGGCGGCGCCACCGCGGACGCCTGCGCCGACGCGGCGCTGGCCCAGCTGCCGGACGGTACGGAGATCCGCCGCAACGCCCTGCACGCCGTACGGCTCGCCCGCGCGCCCGCCACCGGCCGGTCCGGCACCGCGTTCGTCCTGGTCCCCACCCTGGAGCACGAGATCGTCGACCACGTCTACAGCTACGGCATCGCCGCGGCCGAGACGGTGCCCGTGGCCCTCGCCCTGGGCATCGCGGGCGGCGGCCGGCTGGCCGAGGCCGTACCGGCCGCCGCCTGCCTCTCCCGCGTCGCCGACTCGGCGCCCGCCCTGACCGGCGCGCTGACCGGCGCGATCGGCGGCGCGGCCGGCGTGCCCGGCTCCTGGCGCGACGCGTGCCGCACCCTCTCCGGGTGCGCGCTGCCCCGGCTGGCCGGCACCGACCTCGTCGAACTGGCCGCACTGCTCGCCCGTACGGAACCGACGTCCCCGGAACGGAAGGACTGACCGGCCATGACGCATCCCGCATCCCCCTGCCCGTCCCTGGAGGACCGCGCGACCGGCTGCCTGGCCGGCGCCGCGGTCGGTGACGCCCTCGGCGGGCCCGTCGAAGGGTGCACACCGGAGCAGATCGTGGCGCGGCACGGCGGCCGCGTCACCGGCATCGTCGGCCCCTTCCACGACGATTGGCGCACCGCGCGCCCCATCGCGCCGTACCACAAGGGCGACGGGCACGTCACCGACGACACCCTCATGACGCACGCGCTGGTGCGGGTCTACGAGAAGGTCCGCGACCACCTGGACGCGTACGCCGTCGCCGAGCACCTGGTGCCCGACCTGATGGGCACCCCCCGCTGGATTCCCGAACTGGAGGCCGAGGCGCTGCCGCTGCACCGCCTCTTCCTCGCCGAGAAGTGGCTCGTGGCCCGGCTGCACTACGCACACGCCGATCCGCGCGAGGCGGGCGTCGGCAACATCGTCAACTGCGGTGCCGCGATGTACATGGCGCCGGTCGGCATCGTCAACGCCGGTCACCCCGAAGGGGCTTACGCGGAGGCGCTGGACATCGCCGGCGCCCACCAGTCCTCGTACGGGCGGGAGGCGGCGGGCGTCTTCGCGGCCGCCGTGGCCGCCGCCTTCAAGCCGGGGGCCACGCCCGCCTCCGTGGCCGAGGACGTGCTGTGCCTCGCGAAGGACGGGACGCGGGCCGCCGTGGAGGCCGTCTGCGCCGCGGCCGGGGACCACACGGACTTCGAGTCCGCGTTGGAGCCGCTGCGCGCGGCCGTCGCGCCCTTCGACACCGTCGGCCCCGCCTACCGGGAGCCCTCCCTCGGGGCGCGCCGCCCGTCCCGGCTGCACTCCATCGAGGAACTGCCCGTCGCCCTGGGCATGTTGCTCGTCGGCGCGGGCGACTTCCGCCGTACGGTCCTGGGCTCGGTCAACTACGGGCGCGACTGCGACTCCATCGCCACCATGAGCGGCGCGCTCGCGGGCGCCCTGCACGGCGAGCGCGCGATCCCGCCGGACTGGGCCGCTGACGTCGCCCGTGCGAGCCGGCTCGACCTGCGGGCCCCGGCCGTGGCGCTGGCCGGGGTCGCCCGCGAGGTCTTCGCCAAGGACCGGCGGCGACGGCTCGGCCACGAGCGCGCCTTCGCCGCGATCGCGGGTGCGTGATGGCCCGCCGGCAGCCGGGCGGGACCCCCGGCGCGCTGCGGCTGACCTGGGTGCAGCCCGAAGATCTGATCGGGCACGAACTGCGGCAGGCGGCCGAGGACGGGCGGGACGCCTCGGCCGTCGAACACCGGTGGTACACGGCGGGCGGCCGCCCCGCCCCCGCGCGGTCCGGCGCCTCCCCCCGGCCCGCCGACCCGCGGCTGCGCGCCCTGGCCGACCGGCTGCTCGCCGAACTCGCCGCGCTCCCCTCCCCGTTGGCCGCCGACGAACCCACCGACCTGCCCGCGATCAAAGCCGCCTGCCCCTCCTGGCCGGCCAAGCCCGCCACCGCACCCGACCCGCCCCAGGCGCTGCGCCCCCGCCTGGAAGCCGCCTGGCTGGGGCGGGCGGCCGGGTGCCTGCTCGGCAAGCCGGTCGAGAAGCTGCCGCTCGCCGGCATCCGGGCGCTCGCCCGCGCCACCGGCAACTGGCCGCTGCACGACTGGTTCACCGCCGTCGGCCTGGACCCCGCGCTCGCCGCCCGCTACCCGTGGAACCGGAGCAGCCGCGCCACCTCGCTCGCCGAGAACATCGACGGCATGCCCGAGGACGACGACCTCGACTACCCGGTGCTCGGACTCCTGCTCCTCCAGCGCCACGGCCACGGCTTCCGCACCACGGACGTGGCCAGGCTCTGGCTCGCCGAACTGCCCGCCGGGCGGACGTTCACCGCCGAGCGCGTGGCGTACCGCAACCTCCTGGACGGCATCGAACCGCCGCACACCGCGACCCACCGCAACCCCTTCCGGGAGTGGATCGGCGCGCTGATCAGGGCGGACGTCTTCGGCTTGACCCACCCCCGCGACCCGGCCGGCGCGGCGGAGGCGGCCTGGCGGGACGCGACGCTCAGCCACACCGCCAACGGCGTGTACGGCGCGATGTTCGCGGCGGCTGCCATCGCCGAGGCGGCGGGCGGGCACACGGACGTGCACGGCTGCCTGCGGGCCGGGCTCGCCGTCGTACCCGGGCGGTCCCGCCTGGCCACGGCCGTACGGTTCGGCATCGAGACGGCGCGCGCCGAACCCACCGGGACCGACGCCGGTTTCGCGGCCGTCGTCGACCGGCTCCACCTCGCGTACGGACACCACCACTGGGTGCACGTCGTACCGAACGCGGCCCTGCTCGCCGCCGCCCTCACCCATGCCGGCGGCGCCTTCACCGGCTCCGTCTGCCGGGTGGTGTCCGGCGGCTGGGACACCGACTCCAACGGCGCCACGGCCGGTTCGGTCGCCGGTCTCCTCGCGGGGTCGCCGGACGCGCTGCCCGCCCGCTGGACGGCACCGCTCCGCAACCGCCTCGCCACCACCGTCGGCGGCCTGGACGGCATCGGCTTCGACGCCCTCGCGGACCGCACGGCGGCACTGGTCGCCGGCCGCCCCGCCGCGCCATGAGCACCCCGGTCCCCGGCCCCGCCCCACTCCCCCCGCACCGCGAGAAAGCGAGGCGCCCCGTGCACCAGCCCCCAGGAAGCCGGCCACCCGAGCAGCCCGCACCGCCGGCCGCCCCCTCCCCCGGCCCCCTGGCCGGGTTGCGCGTCCTCGACCTGGCCACGCTGTTCGCCGGGCCCCTGGCCGCCACACTGCTCGGCGACTTCGGCGCCGAGGTCGTCAAGGTCGAGCACCCCCGGCGCCCCGACCCGTCCCGCGGGCACGGCCCCGCCAAGGACGGCGTCGGGCTGTGGTGGAAACTGCTCGGCCGCAACAAGCAGACGGTCACCGCCGACCTCGCCACCCCGGGCGGCCGGGACGTCCTGCTGCGCCTGGCCGCCACCGCGGACGTCGTGATCGAGAACTTCCGGCCCGGCACCCTGGAGAAGTGGGGCCTCGGCCCGGCGGAGCTGGCCGCCGCCCAGCCGGGGCTGGTGCTCGCCAGGGTCACCGGGTTCGGCCAGTTCGGGCCGTACGCCCACCGCCCCGGCTTCGGCACCCTCGCCGAGGCGATGAGCGGCTTCGCCGCGCTCACCGGCGAGCCGGACGGCCCGCCGACGCTGCCGCCGTTCGGCCTCGCCGACTCCGTCGCCGCGCTGACCACCGCGTTCGCCGTGCTGGCGGCGCTGCGCGGCCGGGAGAGCACCGGCCGTGGCCAGGTCGTGGACCTCGCCATCATCGAGCCGATGCTGACGGTCCTGGGCCCGCAGCCCCTCTGGTACGACCAGCTCGGCCACGTCCAGGCGCGTACCGGTAACCGTTCCGCCAACAGCGCCCCGCGCAACACCTACCGGACCGCCGACGGCGCCTGGCTGGCCGTCTCCGCTTCCACCCGGTCCGTGGCGGAGCGGGTGCTGCGCCTGGTCGGCCACCCGGAGTTCGCCGCCGAGGAGTGGTTCGAGACCGGCTCGGGGCGGGCCCGGCACGCCGACGAGCTGGACGCGGCGGTCGGCGGGTGGATAGCGCGGCACGGCGCGGACGAGGTGGTGGCCGCGTTCGAACGGGCCGAGGCGGCGGTGGCGCCGGTCTGCGACGTCCGCGGGGTGATGGCGAACGAGCAGTACCGGGCGCTCGGTTCGATCACCGAGGTCCCGGACGGCGAACTGGGCACCATCCGGATGCAGAACGTCCTCTTCCGGCTCTCCGCGACGCCGGGCGCCATCCGGTGGGCGGGCCGCCCGCACGGCGCGGACACGGACGCGGTGCTGACCGGCCTGCTCGGTCTCCCGGCGGCGCGCGTCGCCGC
Source organism: Streptomyces sp. NPDC017056 (assembly GCF_044332485.1). Classification (NCBI taxonomy): domain Bacteria; kingdom Bacillati; phylum Actinomycetota; class Actinomycetes; order Kitasatosporales; family Streptomycetaceae; genus Streptomyces; species Streptomyces sp. NPDC017056. The sequence goes on from NZ_JBIRPD010000013.1 coordinate 225,064, forward strand.
CCTGCGCGCCGAGGGCGCCGTATGACCGCCACCGCGGCACCGGCCGCCGTCCCGCCGCTGACCTGGCTGTACGTGCCGGGCGACCGCCCCGGGACGGTCGCCAAGGCGCTGGCCTCCGGGGCCGACGCGGTCGTGATCGACCTGGAGGACGCGGTCGCCGCCGACCGCAAGACCTACGCCCTGCGGGCCACCGCCGAGCTGCTCGCCGAACCCCGGCCCACGGGCACCCCCGCGCTCCACGTCCGTGTCAACGCGCTCACCGGCCCGCGCGCCGCGACGGAGATCCGGCTGCTCGCGGCCCTGCCCGCGCTGGCGGGGCTGCGGCTGCCCAAGGTGTGCACGGCCGCCGACGTCGGCCGCGCCGCGGCCTGGGCGGCCGCGGCCTGCCCAGGCCGCGCGGAGGGGGTGCCCCCGCTGTACGCGCTGCTCGAAACCGCGCTCGGCGTGGAGAACGCCTTCGCCGTCGCCACCGCGCACCCGGCGCTGTGCGGCATCTCCCTCGGCGAGGCCGACCTCCGGGCCGAGCTGGGCGTACGGGACGAGGACGGGCTCGGCTGGGCCCGCGGCCGTACGGTGGTCGCCGCCCGCGCGGCCGGGCTGCCGCCCCCGCCGCAGTCGGTCTTCACCGACGTGCGCGACACCGAGGCGCTGGCGCTCTCGTGCGCGCGGGGCCGGGCCATGGGATTCCTCGGCCGGGCCGCGCTGCACCCCCGCCAACTACCGGTGATCGAACGGGCCTTCCTGCCGACCGCCGAGGAGGTCGAGGGGGCCGTGGAGGTGGTGCGGGCGGCGGCCGCCCGCACCGGTGCCTGCGCCCTGCCGGACGGCCGTTTCGTCGACGCGGCCGTGGTCGCAGCGGCGCGCCGGGTCCTCGCGCTCGCGACCCGCCGGCCCCGGTGAGCCCGCAGGAAACGGCGGAGGCCGCCCCGGCCCCATCGGGTCGGTGCGGCCTCCGGCCGGGCGGTGCGGCGCCGTGCGTCAGGACTCCTTGCCGCTCTTGGCCCCGGTGTCCTTCGTCAGCTTCGCGGCGCTCCTGACGGTCTTGGCCGCCTTGGCGTCCTTGCCGGTCCCGGCGTCCTGCGGGTCCTCGGCGTCCCCGCCGTCCGTGACCGCGTCCTGCGCCCCCGGCTCGACGACCTCCTCGCGGCCCGGGATCTTCTTCGCGGAGATCACCAGGTAGGCGACGGAGACGACCAGGCCGATCAGCGCGGTCCACACGTTCAGGCGCAGGCCCAGGATGTGGTGGGCCTCGTCCACCCGCATGTACTCGATCCAGGCGCGGCCCGCGCAGTACGACGCCACGTACAGCGCGAACGCCCGCCCGTGGCCCAGCTTGAAGCGCTTGTCCGCCCAGATCACGAGCAGCGCGACACCGACGCACCACAGCGACTCGTAGAGGAACGTCGGGTGGTAGGTGCCGCCGACCCGGCCGATGGACGGATCGTCGGCGATCTTCAACGCCCACGGGACGTCGGTCGCGCGGCCGTACAGCTCCTGGTTGAACCAGTTGCCCCAGCGGCCGATCGCCTGGCCCAGCGCGAGGCCCGGCGCCAGCGCGTCCATGTAGGCGGGCAGCGGGATGCCGCGCCGCCGGCAGCCGATCCAGGCGCCCAGCGCGCCGAGCGCGACGGCGCCCCAGATGCCGAGGCCGCCTTCCCAGACCTTGAAGGCGTCGAGGGGGTGGCCGCCCTTGCCGAAGTACGGCTCGTACGTCGTGATGACGTGGTAGAGGCGGCCGCCGACGAGCCCGAAGGGCACGGCCCACACGGCGATATCCGCGACGGTCCCGGAGCGGCCGCCGCGCTGGATCCAGCGCTTGTTGCCGAGCCAGACACCGACGAAGACGCCGATGATGATGCAGAAAGCGTAGCCGCGCAACGGAATCGGGCCGAGGTAGACGACACCGGTCGAGGGGCTGGGAATGAATGCGAGGTCCATGGCAGGGACGACGCTACCGCGCCAGGTGGGCACGGCGACAACCCACCCGGCTACGGCTGTGTAACGACCCTTACGGAGCCGGCACCCCGCTCGCCGCCCCGCCCGGGTGCTCCGCACCGGCCCCGGCGCCGTGCCCCGTACCGGCGCCGTGCCCCGTACCGGCTCCGTGGCTCGCGCCCGCGCCCGTGCCCTCGTTCTTGCTCTTGTCCTTGCTCTTGTTCTTGTCCTTGGCGGCGTCCCGCACCTTCTGCTTGAGCTGGTCGGGAGTGAGGTTCTTCTCGTCCGCCAGGTTCTTGCCGTCCAGCAGGACCGTCGGTGTCCCGCGGTACCCGGTGTTGGTGAAGGCGCTGTTGGACTTGTGCACGAAGTCGGTGTACTTGCCGTCGTTGACGCACCGGGTGAAGGCGTCACCGGCCAGTCCGGGGACCTTACCGGCCAGTTCGATCAGGTACTTCTTGTCGGCGAACCGGTCCTGCTGCTCGGGCGGCTGGTTGTCGTACAGCACGTCGTGGTACTCGCGGAAGCGGCCCGCGTCCTGGGCGCACATCGCGGCGTTGGCGGCGGTGACGGACCCCTTGCCGCCCATGCCGGCGTCGATGATCGTCGCGAGGTGGTAGTCGCTCTTGAGCTGCCCGGAGTCCTCCAGCTCGTGGATGGCGCCGCGGAAGCCCTTCTCGAACTGGGCGCAGGCGGGGCAGCGGAAGTCCTCCCACACGGTGAGCGTGGCCGGGGCCTCCTTCTTGCCGACCGGCACCGCGGGCTTGTCGCTGTCCTGCGCCCCCTTGGGCACGGCCACCGCGCCGGTGCCGCCGGAGTCGTCGCCGGAGGAGGCCGCCCAGACGCCGATGCCGCCGGCCACGACCAGCACGGCCACCACGGCCCCGCCGACCTTCCACTGCCGGCTGCGCCGCTCGCGCGCCTTTTCCTTCGCCCGCTGGGCTTGCAGCCGCTCACGGGCACTGTTCTTTTTGTCTTGATTGTTCTGGCTCACGCCCCTGAACAACGAAGCGGAGGGGCGCCGTCGCACCCCTCCGCCGCGTTCTTCGTCCTAACGAGGGACACCGGCGCGCGTCAGCCCCGCTTGCGCACCCCGGCCGCCAGTTCGCCCGCCAGCTCGCGGACGCCCGCGAGGCCGGCTTCCAGGTCGTCCCCGGCGTCCAGCAGCCGCTTGACGAAGGCCGACCCGACGATGACCCCGTCCGCGAACTGCGCGACCTCGGCGGCCTGTTCGGCGTTCGAGACGCCGAGGCCGACGCAGACCGGCAGGTCGGTGGTGGCCCTGGTGCGCGCGACCAGGTCCTGCGCCTCGCGGCCGACCGACTCGCGGGTGCCGGTGACGCCCATCAGCGAGGCCGCGTACACGAACCCGCTGCCCGCCGCGGTGATCTTCGCCAGGCGTTCGTCCCGGCTGCTCGGCGCGACCACGAACACGGTGGCCAGACCGTGCTGCCCGGCGGCCGCGCGCCACACCCCGGACTCCTCGACCGGCAGGTCGGGCAGGATGCACCCGGCGCCGCCCGCGGCGGCCAGGTCGGCGGCGAACCGCTCGACGCCGTACGCGTCCACGGGGTTCCAGTACGTCATGCACAGCACCGGCGCGCCGGTCGCCGCGTGCACCTCGCCGACCGTGCGGATGACGTCCTTGATCTTGACGCCGCCGCGCAGCGCGATGTCGTCGGCGGTCTGGATGACCGGGCCGTCCAGGACCGGGTCGCTGTGCGGCAGCCCGATCTCGACGACGTCGCAGCCGCCCTCGATCATCGCCGTGACGGCCCGTACCCCGCCGTCCACGGTCGGGAAGCCGGCCGGCAGGTAGCCGACCAGCGCGGCCCGGTTCTCCTCCTTGGCCGCGGCCAGGGTGCTGCCGAGCAGTTGGAGGTTGCCCGCCATCACTTGCTCCCCTCGTCGTGCGCGCCGAGCGCGGTGTCCGTGGCGTCGGTGTCGTCCGCCTCGACCACGTCGTCGGCGGGCGCCCCGTACAGCCCGAAGTAGCGGGCCGCGGTGTCCATGTCCTTGTCGCCGCGCCCGGACAGGTTGACCAGGATCAGCCCGTCCTCGCCCAGTTCGCGGCCGAGCTCCAGCGCGCCCGCCAGCGCGTGCGCGCTCTCGATGGCCGGGATGATGCCCTCGGTCCGCGACAGCAGCCGCAGCGCCTGCATCGCCGCGTCGTCGGTGACGGCGCGGTACTCGCCGCGCCCGCTGTCCTTGAGGTAGGAGTGCTCGGGGCCGATGCCCGGGTAGTCCAGCCCGGCGGAGATCGAGTACGGCTCGGTGATCTGGCCGTCCTCGTCCTGGAGGACGTAGGAGCGGGAGCCGTGCAGGATGCCGGGGGTGCCCTCGGTGAGGGTGGCGGCGTGCTCGCCGGTCTCGACGCCGTGGCCGCCGGGCTCGCAGCCGACGAGCCGTACGGAGGCGTCCTGGAGGAACGCGTGGAACAGGCCGATGGCGTTGGAGCCGCCGCCGACGCAGGCCACCGCGGCGTCGGGGAGGCGCCCGGCGCGCTCCAGGATCTGGCGGCGCGCCTCGACGCCGATGACCCGGTGGAAGTCGCGGACCAGGGCCGGGAAGGGGTGCGGCCCGGCGACCGTGCCGAAGAGGTAGTGGGTGCGGTCGACGTTGGCGACCCAGTCCCGGAACGCCTCGTTGATGGCGTCCTTGAGGGTGCGGCTGCCGGATTTCACGGCGATGACCTCGGCGCCGAGCATCCGCATCCGGGCGACGTTCAGGGCCTGGCGCTCGGTGTCGATCTCGCCCATGTAGATGGTGCATTCGAGGCCGAAGAGGGCGCAGGCGGTGGCGGTGGCCACGCCGTGCTGGCCCGCGCCGGTCTCGGCGATGACGCGGGTCTTGCCCATGCGCCGGGTGAGGAGCGCCTGCCCCAGCACGTTGTTGATCTTGTGCGAGCCGGTGTGGTTCAGGTCCTCGCGCTTGAGGAAGATCCGGGCGCCGCCGGCGTGTCCGGCGAACCGCGGCACTTCGGTCAGGGCGCTGGGCCGGCCGGTGTAGTTGACCATCAGGTCGTTCAGCTCGGCGGCGAAGGCCGGGTCCGCCTTGGCCTTCTCGTACTCGGCGGCCACCTCGTCCACCGCGGCGACCAGCGCCTCCGGGATGAACTTGCCGCCGAAGGCGCCGAAGTACCCACCGGCGTCCGGGACCTGGCCCTCCGGGTCCGGGATGAAGAAATCAGAAGACATCCGACGTACTCCTCGATCGGGGCACAGGCCCCGGAAGTATGGATATGCGGGCATCACAGCATGCGGTACGCCTCGACCACCCCGCGTGCCTCCCGTACCGAGAGGGAACGGCGGAGCGGAGTGTGGCGTGACGGAGCGCTGCGCGTGCGGGCGGCGGGGCGCGACTCCCGGCAGGAAGCCCTGGCCCACGCCCGGCGACGAGCGGTTACAGCGCGCCGTTACGGCGCCATCGCCTGCCGTTGATCTGGCCCGGCTCCGCGCCGATGTGATACCTGACCCGCCGCCCGTGCACCCGGCGCGCCGGCGCCCGGCAGCCACGCGGCCGGCAGCCGCGCCCCAGCGCCGCGTGCGGATCGCGCGCGGCACCGGCCGCGGCGAGCACGCCGGACGGGCCCGGGAGAGGCCCGGGGCCGTGGCGGTGGAGGCGGGCGGCGGTCATGGGAGGAGTCAGCCCCGCCCGTGCCGGATGGCGGGGTGCGAACCGGCCGCGACCAGGTCGGCGACGGCGGTCTTCGGGTCCTTGCCGGTCACCAGCGACTCGCCGACCAGTACGGCGTCGGCGCCGTCGTTGGCGTAGGCGATCAGGTCGTGCGGCCCGCGCACACCGGACTCGGCGATCTTGACGATGTGGTCCGGGATCTCCGGCGCGATCCGCGCGAAGTTCCCGCGGTCGACCTCAAGGGTCTTCAAGTTGCGGGCGTTGACCCCGATGATCCGCGCGCCGGCGTCCACGGCCCGCTGGGCCTCTTCCTCGTCGTGCACCTCGACCAGCGGCGTCAGCCCGATCGACTCGGCCCGCTCGATCAGCGAGACCAGCGCCTCCTGCTCCAGCGCGGAGACGATCAGCAGCGCCAGGTCGGCGCCGTACGCGCGGGCCTCCCACAGCTGGTAGGCGGTGACGATGAAGTCCTTGCGCAGTACGGGGATGTCGACCTTGGCCCGGACGGCCTCCAGGTCGGCCAGCGAGCCGCCGAACTTGCGCTGCTCCGTCAGTACGGAGATGACCGCCGCGCCGCCCGCCTCGTAGTCGGCGGCCAGGCCGGCCGGGTCGGCGATGGCGGCGAGCGCGCCCTTGGAGGGGCTGGAGCGCTTGACCTCGCAGATCACCGTGACACTGTCGCCCTTGAGGGCCGCGACCCCGTCCTTGGCCGGGCGCGCCTTGAGGGCCCGCTCCTTGAGCTCGTCGAGGCCGACCCGCGCCTGCCGCTCGGCAAGGTCTGCGCGGACTCCCTCGATGATCTCGTCGAGCACACTCACGCGAGCGGCCTCCTTCTTGAGCGGTGGAGGGGACAGTCGCCCTCGGGGCGCGTGTCGCCCTGTCAGGCTCTCCGATGGTATCCGGCGAGGGCCGAAGGTCTCGCATCCGGTTGACGGCGGTCCCACTACCTGGACAGATAAGGGGCGAATAAAAAGACGGAAACAGAGCGGCCCTACGGGCTCAGCCACGCCCCGAAGGGGAGATTGCGCACGACCGTGAAGACGAGCAGCAGCCCGCCCAGCGCCCACCAGTGAACCGCCCTGGGCCGCGGCCCCGCCGTCGGCAGGCCGCGCGCGGCCCGTACGGCCCACACCGCCCAGAAGAGCGCGCACACCGCGTACCCGGCGACCGCGAGCACATTGGCACCGGCGGCCGTGCCCAGGTCACCGTGCACGACGGCGTGCGCGCTGCGCAGCCCGCCGCAGGCGGGGCAGTAGATGCCGGTGAGGTGGAGGAGCGGGCAGACCGGGTAGTGGCCGGGTTCGTTGGGATCGACGAGGCCCACCACGGCGAAGGCCGCGGCGGCGGCCGCCAGCGCTCCGAGCGGCGCCGCCAGCCGCCGGACGGGGCCGGACACGGATGCCGGTCCACGGACGGGGGCCACCGGTTCGCTCACGGTGCCGATGGTGGCGCCGGACGGACGACGGCGCGACTTCCCGGCCGCCGTACGGGTGGTGCCGCCGGGCACCTCGTCCGTGCGGGCCGGGAAGCCGCGCCGTCACAGGATCCGCTGCCGGGCCGGGGCCCGGCGCCGCCTCAGCCCTCCTGGGGCCGGGCCTTGGCCTGGCCGTGGGCCGTCGCGCCCTTCTTGCCGCTCTGGCCCATGCCGATCGCGCGCATCACGCCGCCGACCACGGCACCGAGGCCGATCAGGACCATGCCCGCCCAGAACCCCGGCACGTTCGCCAGCACGATGAAGGCGCCGGCGACGCAGAAGCCGATGAACGAGATGATGACGCCGGTCCAGGCGGCGGGAGTGTGTCCGTGGCCACTGCTCGACATGAGTGCTCCTCGTAGCTTTTTCGCGCCTGAGTCGGGCGCGGTGATCCCTCGCCGTCCATTGTCCCCGATGGCCGGGGCCCGGCCACTACCGGGTCGGGTCCTCGCCCCGGTCCAGGGACTTCCACATCTCTTCCGGGCGGTCCGGGTCGGCGGGGGCGGCGCGGCGCGGGCCGCGGGGGGCCGCGCCGGCGCGCTCGTAGCGCCCCGACATCGCGGGCCAGTACCGCCCGTACAGCAGTGCCAGCACGCCGGCGGCCAGCAGCAGGACACCGCCCGCGACCGCCGTCCACGGCCAGAAGGTGTGCGAGACGTCCTGCACGCCCGCGTCGGACAGGCCGGTCGCGGTGGCCGCCTTCTCGCGGAGTGCGGCGGTGTCGGAAATGCCCAGGTAGGCGCCGACGACCGTGCCCAGGCCGCTGAGGGCGAGCAGCGCGGCGACCGCCGTACGGCTCGCCCCGCGCACCGCGAAGAGGGCGACCAGGGCGGCCAGGCCGACGATGGCGAGCGCGCCGGGCACGCCCGTGACGTCCTGGCCCGACGCGGTCTGCGGCAGCTCTCCCTGGGCGACGACGGCGGTGGCCCTGGCCCAGGTGCGGCCGGAGGCCAGCAGCACGACGGCTGCCCCGGCCGCGCCGGAGATCAGCGCGAGTGCCAGGCTCTTCCCGCTGCGCGCGGGCTTGGCCGACGGGGTCGCGATCACGTCGGCGCTGGGGTGGTCTACGGCAGTCACGCCTACCACTGTACGGAGGCCGCGCCCGTACCCGCCGGGCGCGGTGCCTCCGTCCCGCGAAGGCCCTGCTCAGGCACCCAGGCCGTTGGCCGTGTGCACGGCCCGCAGCACGGCGGCCGCCTTGTTGCGGCACTCCGTGTCCTCCGCCACCGGGTCGGAGTCCGCGACGACGCCCGCGCCCGCCTGGACGTACGCCGTGCCGTCCCGCAGCAGCGCGGTACGGATCGCGATGGCGGTGTCGGAGTCGCCGGCGAAGTCCAGGTAGCCGACGCAGCCGCCGTACAGGCCGCGCCGGGTCGGCTCCAGCTCCTCGATGATCTGCATGGCGCGCGGCTTGGGCGCGCCGGAGAGGGTGCCGGCGGGGAAGCAGGCGGTGAGCACGTCGAAGGCGCTGCGGCCCGGCGCGAGCCGCCCGGTCACCGTGGAGACGATGTGCATGACGTGGCTGTAGCGCTCGACGGACATGAAGTCGACGACCTCGACGCTGCCGGGCTCGCAGACCCGCCCCAGGTCGTTGCGGCCGAGGTCGACGAGCATCAGGTGCTCGGCGCGCTCCTTGGGGTCGGCCATCAGCTCGTCCGCGAGGGCCTGGTCCTCCGGGACGGTGGCGCCGCGCGGCCGGGTGCCGGCGATGGGGTGCAGGGTGGCCTGCCCGTTCTCGACCTTGACCAGCGCCTCGGGGCTGGACCCGACGATGTCGACGCCGTCCTCGAAGCGGAGCAGGTACATGTACGGGCTGGGGTTGGTGGCGCGCAGTACCCGGTAGACGTCCAGTGCCGAGGCGGTGCACTCGGTCTCGAAGCGCTGCGAGGGCACGACCTGGAAGGCGTCGCCCGCGCGGATGCGCTCCTTCACGTCCTCGACCGCCTCCTGGTAGGCGGGCCCGCCCCATTGCGCGGTGTACGGGGGCAGTTCGGAGGGCGGCAGGGCCGCGGCGCTCGCGGGGGCCGGGCGGGCCAGGTCGTAGGCCATGGCGTCCAGGCGGGCCACCGCGTCCGCGTACGCCTCGTCCACGCCCGTCTCCAGGTCGTTGTGGTTGATGGCGTTGGCGATGAGCAGGACCGTGCCGTTCCAGTGGTCCAGTACGGCCAGGTCGGAGGTGAGCAGCATGGTCAGCTCGGGCAGCCCGAGGTCGTCGGCGGTGCTGTCGCCGATCTTCTCCAGCCGCCGCACGATGTCGTAGCCGAGGTAGCCGACCATGCCGCCGGTGAAGGGCGGCAGGCCCTGGCCCTCGATCAGGTCCCTGGGGGTGTGCAGGGCCTCGACGGTGGCGCGCAGCGCGGCGAGCGGGTCGCCTTCGGTGGGCACGCCGACCGGCGGGGTGCCCAGCCAGTGGGCCTGCCCGTCGCGCACGGTCAGGGTGGCGGCGCTGCGTACGCCGACGAAGGAGTAGCGGGACCAGGTGCGGCCGTTCTCGGCGGACTCCAGCAGGAAGGTGCCGGGCCGTTCGGCGGCCAGCTTGCGGTAGAGGCCCACCGGGGTGTCGCCGTCGGCGAGCAGGCGCCGGGTCACGGGGATGACCCTGCGGTCCTTCGCGAGCGTGCGGAAGTTCTCCAGGTCCGGTGTGGCGGTGCCGGTGGTTCCCGAGGTCATGGCGCGGAGCCTACTGCCCTTCGGTGAGCACATCCTCATCGAAGCAGGTGCGGGCGCCGGTGTGGCAGGCCGCGCCGACCTGGTCGACCTGCACCAGGATCGTGTCCGCGTCGCAGTCCAGGGCGACGGACTTCACGTGCTGGACGTGTCCGGAGGTGTCGCCCTTGACCCAGTACTCCCGGCGGCTGCGGCTCCAGTACGTGCAGCGGCCGGTGGTGAGCGTGCGGTGCAGCGCCTCGTCGTCCATCCAGCCGAGCATCAGCACCTCGCCGGTGTCGTACTGCTGGGCGATGGCGGGGACCAGGCCGTCGGCGTCGCGCTTGAGGCGGGCGGCGACGGCGGGGTCGAGCTGGGAATCCAGGACGCGGCTGCTCATGGCTCCATTGTGCCGTGCGCGGGGCGTGCCGTGCGCGGGACCGCTGGTGCGCCGGGTGCGGCCGGCGTACGGCATGCTGCACCCATGACCCGCCAGCCGCCGCCTCCGGACGCCGACCGCACGGCGAAGGTCGCGTCGGTGGTGCTGCTCGCGATCTTCGCCGCGGGGCTGGTGGTCGCCGCGGTACTGCTGCTGCGCGGCTGACGGACGGCCTGCCGCGCGGCGCCGTGGCACCCGCCGTGCCCCGGCCGTAGGCTGGGCGCATGTCGACCCATGCGAAGCGTGAACGGCTGCTCCTTGCCGACCTGTTGGAGGGCGCCGGGCCCGACGCACCGACGCTGTGCGGGGGCTGGGCCACCCGGGACCTCGCCGCCCACGTGGTGGTGCGCGAGCGGCGCGCGGACGCCGCCGGGGGCCTGGTGCTCAAGCCGCTGGCGGGCCGCTTGGAGCGGGTGCAGCGGGAGTTCGCCGCGAAGCCGTACGACGAGCTGCTGCGGCTGGTGCGTACCGGCCCGCCCCGCTTCTCGCCGTACGCGCTCAAGCAGGTCGACGAGGCGGCCAACACCGTGGAGTTCTTCGTCCACTCCGAGGACGTGCGGCGGGCCCGTGCCGACTGGGCGCCGCGCGAGCTGGACCCGGTCTTCTCGGACGTGCTGTGGTCGCGCCTGGAGAAGATGGCACGGCTGCTGGGGCGCAGGTCGCCGGTGGGGCTGGTGCTGCGCCGCCCGGACGGCCGGACGGTGGTCGCCCACCGTGGCACCCCGGTCGTCACGGTCACCGGCGAGCCGGGCGAACTGCTCCTGTTCGCGTTTGGCCGGCAGGCGGTGGCCGACACCGAGCTGGACGGGGACAAGGACGCGGTGGCCAAGGCGCTGGAGGCCAAGCTCGGCCTGTAGGCCGGTGGCCGGCCGGCCCCCGGGCGTTCACCGCGTCCGCTCGATCTCGTAAAGGCCGCCGGGCTCCTCGCGTTCCAGCGCGCGCAGCCGCCGGTAGTCCGCCTCGATCTGCCGCTCGTCCTCGTGCAGGAGGTAGCAGACGCCGGGCGACGTCGCCGCGTCCACCGTGGGGCTGAGGTATTCGCCGGCCCGGACGCCGAGGAAGTGGTCGGCGTACGAGGGCAGCTCGCGCAGCCGCTCGAAACCCGCCAGCGACCTCAGCCGGCCCGCGAACGGGGAGATCAGCGAGACGTAGCGCAGCCCGGTGCGCGGCTCGGCCGGCCGCGCGGTACGGCCCGCGAAGGCGGCCGGGTCGCTGCTCGCCAGGGCGGTCAGCTCCACGTGGTTGGTGCCGAAGCAGCGGCTGACCACGTGCGGCAGGATGCTGCCGGCGAGCCGGGCGCCGGTCTCGATCAGGACGGGCCCCTCTGCGGTCAGCATGACCTCCGAGTGGGCGGGCCCGTACCGCACGCCGAGCGCGTCCAGGACGCCCAGGAGGTACGGCTTGAGGGCGGCGGCAGCGGGGTCGCCGGCGGCGAGCGGCTCCTCGTAGTCGTAGACCGCCGCCCCGCCCCGGCCGCGCCGCTTGTGGTAGCGCCAGATCTCCGCGATGTGGTGGCGCCCGGCGACGCTGACGGTGTTGGCGAAGTACTCGGTGCCCGTCAGGTGCTCCTGGATGACGACGGTCTCGTTGCGGGCGCCTTCGATGTTTGCCGAGCTGAGGATGTGGCCGAACGAGGTACACAGCTCGACCGGGTCGGCGCAGAAGAAGACGTTGTCGGTGCCCGCGCTGTCGGCGGGCTTGACCACCAGCGGCCAGCGGCCGTGTGCCTTGGCCCAGGCGAGGGCGGTGTCGAAGCGGGCGGTGCGCAGGGTGTCGGGGGCGCGCAGCCCGTACGCCCGGACCGCCATGGCCATGTCGTACTTGTCGCGCCGCACCCGCCGCTCGTACCGGGTGTTGCCCGGCAGGCCGAGGCGGCGGGCGAGGGTGTCGGCGAGGTCGACACCGGTCTCGTTGCCGGGCAGGACGAAGGCGGGGGCGGCCGGGCGCACCGCCGCCAGCAGCGCTTCCAGGTCGCCGTCGTACGTCAGGGTCTCGGTGAACGCCCCCTCAGGGAACGTCCATTGCAGGTGGTCGGAGATGGCGGGCGAACTCTGCACATGGACGCACTTGACGCCGCGTTCGGCGAGGGCGGCGGGCAGGAAGCGGCCGGAGGAGTAGGCGTCAACGATCAGACACTGCATGGGTCTTGCCTTCCTGGACCACCGCGGCCGGGGCCGCGCCCCGGCGGGCCAGCAGCCCGGCCGCGATGAAGACGGTGATCACGGCGATGCCGAGGGTCGACGGCACCGAGAAGGTCAGCCGGGAGTCGGCCGACTGGATGAGAAGGGTCATGGCGGGGGCGAGCGCGCAGATCATGGACGCGGTCATCGGGGTCACCTTGCGCACCCCGATCTGCACCAGATAGGCGGGGATCGCTACGCCGATGACGGCCACCACCGCGCCCGGCACCAGCGCCCGGCCCAGCTGCCCGGCGCCGGAGAAGCCGGCCAGCAGCCAGCCGACGGCCGCCACCAGGCCGAACCGCAGGCCCATGACGGTGGGCACGTCCACCCCTGCCGCACCCAGGCGCGCGGAGAAGACGACGTTGGCGGCCCCGCCGGCGCCGGAGGCGACCGCGGCGCACAGGCCCAGCGTCATGGCCAGGGCCGCGCGGTCGCCCACGCCGCTGCGGCCGTCCAGCGACGCCCAGACCAGGCCGGCCAGGGTCAGCAGGATGCCGGCGGCGGACAGGAGCTCGCCCGGCAGGACGCGATCCCGCTTCCACCACAGGGCCTGGAGCAGGACGGTGAAGGCGGGGCCGATGGCGATCGACACGACGTTGGTGACGGCCGGTTCCATGAGCTTGAGGGCGTACAGGAGGGCCAGCCAGGTCACGGCGGTGGTGACGTTGAGGACGGCCAGGTCGGCGGCGTGCGCCCGGACGACCGCGAGCAGCCGGGCCGGGCGCAGCCGGACGGCGGTCAGCAGGCAGAAGAACGCTCCGGTGAGGGTGAAGGAGACCGCGGCCACGCTCCCCGGGTCCACATGCTGGAGGCGTTCGGAGGCGAAGACGTCCACCAGGGCGGAGAAGAGACTGAACACGAACAGCGCGGTCACGGCGTCTCCTCAGGGGCGCGGGCGCGGCCCGAAGACCGCCTCGCCGACCCGGACCGTGGTCGCGCCCTCGGCCACCGCGGCCTCGAAGCTGGCGCTCATGCCCATGCTCAGCTCCCGCAGGCCGTATTCGGCGGCCAGCGCCCGCAGCAGACCGAAGTGCGGGCGCGGGTCGCTGCCGTACGGCGGGATGCACATCAGGCCGACGACGGGCAGCCCGTACGTGCCCACGCACTCCTTGACGAACGCCTCCGCCTCCGCGACGGGCACTCCGCTCTTGTGCGGTTCGCCACCGGTGTTGACCTGCACGAAGCAGTCCGGGCGGCGCCCGGTGCGCTCCATGGCGGCGGCCAGGGCCGCGGCCAGGCGGGGCCGGTCCAGGCTGTGTACGACGTCGAAGACGCGGACGGCCGCGGCCGCCTTGTTGGTCTGGAGCGGGCCGATGAGGTGCAGCGCGGTGCCGGGGTGACGCTCCAGCAGCGGCGGCCACTTGCCCTGCGCCTCCTGCACCCGGCTCTCGCCGAAGTGCCGGTGCCCGGCTTCGAGGGCCGCGGCGAGCGCGGGCGTGCCGTGGAACTTGCTGACGGCGACGAACCGTACGCCCCCGGGCGGCGCCCCGGCCCGCGCGCAGGCCAGGCCGATGCGGCGGCCGACGGCGGCCAGGCGCCCCGCGATGTCCGGCTCCGCCGCGGGCGGGCACCCGGCGGTCACGTCTCCGCCTCCGTGCCGTACTGCGCGTACCGGCCGTCCCAGATGCTGAAGTACTTCCAGGCGGAGTCGAACAGCACGGTGACCACCACCTCTTCGGGCGGCAGCGTCCTGGCCAGCCGCTGGGCGGCGAAGACGTTGCCGCCCGCGGTGGGCCCGACGGGCAGCCCCTCCACGGAGACGAGGCGTTTCATGGTGGTCCAGCCGTCGTCGCCGGTGATCAGCCCGACCTCGTCGACGAGTTCCTCGCGCAGGTTGGACGGCACCTTGCCGGGCCCCAGGCCCATCATGTTGTGGGTGTGGTGCTCGAAGGGCAGGCCGTTGCGCTTGGCGTACAGGGCGGCCGAGCGGTCCACCTCGACGGCCCACGTGCGCAGCCCCGGGTGGGTGTCCTTGAGGACGTCGGCGATGCCGGTGAACGTGCCGCCGGTGCCGATGGAGCAGACGAAGTGGCCGGGGACCACGCCCGCCGCGCGCAGGTCGGCGACGATCTCGCGGCCGCAGGCACGCCAGGCGCGCCAGTTCAGTTCGTTGGTGGACTGGTCGAGGAAGTGGCTGCCGGGGTGCCCGGCGACGTACCGCCTGGCGGTTTCCTCGCCCTCCAGCAGGAAGCCGTCGGCCGAGGTTTCCACGACCGTGCCGCCCCATGACGCGATCTGTTTACGGCGTTCTTCGGTCATGCCCTCCGGCATGACGATGACAATGCGGTATCCGCGCTGTGCGCCGACCCGGGACAGTGCGGCGCCGCCATTTCCGGTCGAGCATTCGACCAGGGTCATTCCCGGGCTGATCGTTCCGGCCTTCTCCAGCTCGTCGATCATGTAGGAGAAGACCCGGTCCTTGTGACTTCCGGTGGGATTGCGGAATTCGCATTTGGCGAATATACGGGCGGCTTTGGGATCGGCGATGTGCCGCAGTTCGTACAATTCCGTGCGGCCGTGGCCGGCGCCGGGTTCTGTCGTGCTCACACAAAACTCCTCGCGGCGGTCAGCCCAGGACGACCACGCGCTCCGAGCGCGGGTCGACGGCGATACGGATGACGGAGCGGACGTCGATGCCGAAGCGGCCGGCGATCCGCTCCCGGCCGCCGTTGGCCGGCTTCTCCACCGCCACCAGGACCTCGCCGACCTGGGCCCCGGCCGCCCGGACGGCTTCGATCAGGGCGATCAGGGTGCCGCCCGTGCTGATGGTGTCGTCGACGATCGTCACCCGGTCGCCCGGCTCGACGCCGTTGACGTAGAGCGTGCCCGTGAAGTACTCGCTGTCGACGGGCACCGAGATGCCGTGGCCGCCCAGGTCGTAGGTGTACCAGCGGGCGACGGCGAGCGGCAGGCCGACGGCCAGTGACACCGCGCTGCCGAGGATGGCTCCCTTGTCCTCTTCGACCAGGATCTTCCCTGCTTCGAAGTCCCCCAGTTCGACGAGCCGCCTGGTCGCCTCCGCGAGCACTTCCGGGCGGAGCGCGGGCGACTGGTCGGTGAATTCGTTGACCGTGGTGAGGTGTCGCCCCGATTTTACGGTCGGCGCTCCCGCGTATACTTCTTCCAGCAACATCGGCATTCCTCGATCTTTCCCCCGTAGCGCCCATTGCCGTGCCGTTTACCGAGCAAGTGCAGCTTTTTTATCGCCCCAAAAGTAGAAAAGGCAATGGCCGCCGGGTTTCTGCCCGGAAACAGCCTGTTCGCCCTGGGGCCACTGTGCCGGGAGCCGTTCCGCGCCCGCCGCCACCTGGGCACCGTTCCCGGCGGGCCCGCGCGCCCCGGCGGCTCTCTGGCCGAAAACCGCCCGTCCTCCCGGGCCCCGGCGGGGTCGCGGACGCGCCGGGGCCGTCACCCGCCGGGCCGCTCCAGTCCCAGGTGCGCCAGCAGGATGCGCCGGAGCTCGCGGGCGGCCCGCGGCGGCGAGACGTCGCCCCGGTGGGCCACCGAGATCACCCGGTGCATGCCGGGGGTGGCGAAGCGGGTGACGCGCAGCCCCGAGCGTTCGGCGACCATGCTGGGCACCACCGCGACGCCCAGCCCGGCCCGTACGAAGCCCAGCACCGCGTCCATTTCGCCCCCCTCGACGGTGAAGACCGGCTCGAACCCGGCCGCCCGGCACGCCGCCGTGGTGAACTCCCGCAGGTCGTAGCCGCGCCGGAACATCGCCAGCGGGTGGTCCCGGAGATCCTCGACGCGCATCCGGCGCCCGCGCCCCACCGGGGCCGGATGGTCCGGCGACGAGACCACGACCAGTTCCTCCCGCAGCAGTTCGGCGGTGGCCAGGGCCGGGGCCTGCTCCGGGAGCGGCGTGATGACGAGCGCGAGGTCCAGCTCGCCGTCCGCCAGGGTGCGTACGAGGTCCTGCGAACCGTTCTCGTGGACGACCAGCTCCACGCCCGGGTAGGCGGCGTGGAAGACGCGCAGTACGTCCGGGACCAGGCTCGCGCACAGGCTGGGCGGGGCGCCGAGCCGCAGCCGGCCGCGCCGCAGCTGGGCCACCTCCTGCACCTCGCGCCGCGCGGTCTCGGCGTCGGCCAGGATGCGCCGGGCCAGCGGCAGCAGCGTCTCCCCCGCGTCGGTGAGGGTGATGTGGCCGCGCGCCCGGTGGAAGAGGTCGGCGCCCAGCTCCCGTTCCAGTGCCCTGATCTGCTGCGACAGCGAGGGCTGCGCGACGTGCTCGCGCTCGGCGGCGCGGGTGAAGTGGCGGGTGTCGGCGACCGCCGCGAAATAGCGGAGCTGCTGGAGCTGCATGGTCCGATGCTGCATTCCCCACATGACATGGGTCAATAGGCAGAGCCTATGGAGATGAGCCGCACCATGTCTTGGACTGATGGGCCGGGCGGTACCTACCGTCGGGACCCATGGCACTGGACACCCGGACGGAACGACGGCCGTCCTTCGCGGGCCTGCTGTGGCACTCGACCGTCGGCAAGAAAACCGCGATGGCGGTCAGCGGCGTGGTGATGCTGCTGTACCTGGTCGCGCACATGATGGGCAACCTCAAGATCTTCTTCGGCCCCGACGAGTTCAACGGCTACGCGCACTGGCTGCGCACCGTCGGCGAACCCTTCCTGCACCACGAGTGGTTCCTGTGGATCGCCCGGGTGGTGCTGCTGGCCGCCGTCGTCACGCACGGCGTGGCCGCCTTCCAGCTCAGCCGCCGCGACATCAAGGCGCGGCCGAGCAAGTACGTGCACAAAAAGCCGCGGCAGAGCTACGCCACCCGCACCATGCGCTGGGGCGGCGTCATCCTCGCGCTGTTCATCGTCTGGCACATCCTGGACCTCACGACGCTGACGGTGAACCCGCGCGCCGAGGCCGGCCACCCGTACGAGAACCTGATCGCGTCCTTCGACCGCTGGCCCGTCACCACGCTCTACATCGTGGCGATGCTCGCCCTCGGCCTGCACATCCGGCACGGGTTCTGGAGCGCCGCGCAGACGCTGGGCGTCGGCAGCGCCGCCCGCGACCGGGTGCTCAAGACCGTCGCCAACCTCCTCGCCCTGGTGCTGACGGCGGGCTTCGTCGCCGTACCGGTGGCCGTCGTGACCGGAGCAGTGAGCTGACATGACCTCCTACACCGCGTACGCGACCGGGGAGCCGGTCGCCGACACCAAGGCGCCCGAGGGCCCGGTCGCCGACCGCTGGGACACCCGCCGCTTCCAGGCCAAGCTGGTCAACCCGGCCAACCGGCGCAAGCACACCGTCATCGTCGTCGGCACCGGCCTGGCCGGCGGCTCGGCGGGCGCCACCCTCGCCGAACAGGGCTACCACGTGGTCCAGTTCTGCTACCAGGACTCCCCGCGCCGCGCCCACTCGATCGCCGCGCAGGGCGGCATCAACGCCGCGAAGAACTACCGCAACGACGGCGACTCCGTACACCGCCTGTTCTACGACACCGTCAAGGGCGGCGACTTCCGGGCGCGCGAGTCCAATGTGCACCGCCTGGCGCAGATTTCCGTGGAGATCATCGACCAGTGCGTGGCCCAGGGCGTGCCGTTCGCCCGCGAGTACGGCGGCCTGCTCGACACCCGCTCCTTCGGCGGCGTCCAGGTCTCCCGTACGTTCTACGCCCGCGGCCAGACCGGGCAGCAGCTGCTGCTCGGCGCCTACCAGGCGCTCTCCCGCCAGATCGCCGCCGGCAACGTCGAGATGCATCCGCGTACGGAAATGCTGGACCTGATCGTCGTCGACGGCCGGGCGCGCGGCATCGTCGCCCGCGATCTGATCACCGGCCGGATCGACACGTACTTCGCGGACGCCGTCGTCCTCGCCACCGGCGGCTACGGCAACGTGTTCTACCTGTCGACGAACGCCATGAACTCCAACGCCACCGCCATCTGGCGCGCCCACCGGCGCGGCGCCTACTTCGCCAACCCCTGCTTCACCCAGATCCACCCCACCTGCATCCCGCGCACCGGCGACCACCAGTCCAAGCTGACGCTGATGAGCGAGTCGCTGCGCAACGACGGCCGCATCTGGGTACCGAAGGCCAAGGGCGACACCCGCCCGCCCGCCGAGATCCCCGAGGCGGAGCGCGACTACTACCTGGAGCGGATCTACCCCTCCTTCGGCAACCTCGTCCCCCGCGACATCGCCTCCCGCGCCGCCAAGAACGTCTGCGACGAAGGACGCGGCGTCGGCCCCGGCGGCCAGGGCGTCTACCTGGACTTCGCCGACGCCATCGCCCGGATGGGCCGCAAGGCCGTCGAGGAGAAGTACGGCAACCTCTTCGACATGTACGAGCGGATCACCGCCGAGAACCCCTACGAGGTCCCGATGCGGATCTACCCCGCCGTGCACTACACGATGGGCGGCCTCTGGGTCGACTACGACCTCCAGACCACCGTGCCCGGCCTGTTCGCCATCGGGGAGGCCAACTTCTCCGACCACGGCGCCAACCGGCTCGGCGCGTCCGCCCTCATGCAGGGCCTCGCCGACGGCTACTTCGTCCTGCCCTCGACCATCAACGACTACCTGGCCCGCCACCCCCACCACGACGAGATCACCGCCGCCCACCCCGCCGTCCAGGAAGCACTGGCCGAGACCGAGGACCAGCTCAACCTCCTGCTGTCCGTCGACGGCGACCGCACCCCCGACTCCTTCCACCGCGAACTCGGCGAACTGATGTGGGAGCTGTGCGGCATGGCCCGTACGGAAACCGGCCTGCGCAAGGCGCTCGACCGCATCCCGCAGATCCGCGAGGAATTCTGGCGCCGCATCAAGGTGCCCGGCACCGGCGAGGAGTTCAACCAGTCGCTGGAGAAGGCCAACCGCATCGTCGACTACCTGGAACTGGCCGAGCTGATGTGCCTCGACGCGCTGCACCGCGCCGAGTCCTGCGGCGGCCACTTCCGCGAGGAGTCGCAGACCCCCGACGGCGAGGCCGAACGCCGCGACGAGGAGTTCTCCTACGCCGCCGCCTGGGAGTTCACCGGCACCGGCGCCGCGCCCGTCCTGCACAAGGAAGACCTGGTCTTCGAGTACGTCCACCCCACCCAGCGGAGCTACGCATGAAGCTCACCCTGCGCGTCTGGCGGCAGAAGAACGCCGACGCCGACGGCGGCATGTCCACCTACGACGTGGACGGCATCTCCCCCGACATGTCCTTCCTGGAGATGCTCGACACCCTCAACGAGGAACTCATCCTCAAGGGCGACGACCCCGTCGCCTTCGACCACGACTGCCGCGAAGGCATCTGCGGCGCGTGCAGCCTCGTCATCAACGGTGAAGCACACGGCCCGGAGCGCACCACGTCCTGCCAGCTCCACATGCGCTCGTTCCGGGACGGCGACACCATCGACGTCGAGCCGTGGCGCGCCGCGGCCTTCCCCGTCGTACGGGACCTGGTCGTCGACCGCTCCGCCTTCGACCGGATCATCCAGTCCGGCGGCTACGTCACCGCGCCGACCGGCGCCGCGCCCGAGGCACACGCCACGCCCGTACCGAAGCCGGACGCCGACTTCGCGTTCGAGCACGCGGAGTGCATCGGCTGCGGCGCGTGCGTGGCGGCCTGCCCGAACGGCTCGGCGATGCTGTTCACCTCGGCGAAGGTCAACCACCTCAACGTCCTCCCGCAGGGCGCGCCGGAACGCGAGACCCGGGTCCTGGACATGGTCACCACCATGGACGACGAGGGCTTCGGCGGCTGCACCCTGACCGGCGAGTGCGCCACCGCCTGCCCGAAGGGCATCCCGCTGTTCAGCATCACCGCGATGAACCGCGAGTACGTACGGGCGGCCCGCAAGGGCAGGCGGTGACGCGGAGAGCCACCGCCTAGTCGAACGCGCCGTGCCGTTGCAGCCAGGCCATCGGGTCGACCGCCGACCCGTAGTCCGGCGTCGCCCGGACCTCGAAGTGCAGATGCGGACCGGTGACGTTGCCGGTCGCGCCGGACCGCCCGATGCGCTCGCCGGCGCCGACGGTGCTCCCCACGCCCACCCGGATCTGCGAGAGGTGCGCGTACTGCGTGTACGACCCGCTGTGGTGCCGGATCACGACCTCGTACCCGTACGCGCCGCCCCAGCCGGCCTTCACGACGGTCCCGCCGCGGGCGGCGCGGACGGCGGTGCCGACCGGCACGGCGAAGTCCTGCCCGGTGTGCCCGTGCGCCCAGTGGCCACCGCCGGCCCCGAAGCCGGCGGTGAGCGTGCCACCGCGCACGGGCCGCACGGCGTCACCGGCCGCGGCGCGCACGGAGGGCCGGGCGGCGGAGCGCGAGACGTGCCGCTGTGGGGTGGCGGCCGTACCGCTCAGCTTCAGTTTCGTACCGACCTTGATCAGGTCGGGATTGCCGCCGACCGCTGCGCGATTGCTCGCGTACAGCTTGCTCCAGCCGCCCTTGACCCCCTGCTTCGCGGCGATCCCGGAGAGGCTGTCGCCTGGGGCGACGGTGTACGTACCGCCGTCCGCTGCGGAGGCGACGGAGGCGCCGACGACCGGCAGTGCCAGGGTGGCCGCCGCCGTCGAGGCGCGGGTGAGTAATCGCCCCGCGCCACTACGGCGACGGGGTGCTCGGTGACGGCCGGTCGGGGAGAACATCATGGCGGGGCGTCCTTCCGGTGGGCATCCGGGATCCGAACGCCAGCACGGTATGGAGGCCCCGTCCATGAACACAAGCACCACGGGAGAATCGGACAGCGACTGTCCCGATAGGCCCGATACGCGCGGCGGCCCGTGCGGTCACTTGCCACGCGGGCCGCACCTCCTAAGACTTCCAGCTCCGCAGCCGCCGCGCGGCATCGAGCAGGTCCGTCCGCTTCTCACGGAGGTCGCGTACCAGTTGCGACATCGCGCCTGGGGGTGGCGCAATGTCCTCGCCGGAATCCTCCATGTACGTCCAGGCGCACGCAGCTCCGATGATGCCGTTGTAGTCCTCGAACGGCCGCAGGAGCACCATGGTTTCCAGTAGCGTGGCGGCTCGTGTCGGAGTCTCCTCGTAATAGACCTCGCCTGCGAACCTCTCGAACCGGTGCCTTTCCACGACGGCGTGCAGCGCGCCCCAGTCACGCAGACGCGGGTCGCTGGGGACGTGGCTGGCCTGGATTCCCAGGATCCAGCCGGCGTCGATGGCAAGGATCATCGGTCCCCTTCCTCGAAGGAGTCGAGGAACTCGGGCGCCAGAGCCGCGAACTTGTCGCTCGCGCCTTCGACGAACTTCTGCCGCTGCCGCCGCCGCACCACGCTCTCGGTCAGTATTCCGTGCGCCAGCCGTTTGATCGCGACGCCCTGCTCCTTGGCCTCGGCGCGCAGCTCGGACAGCTCTTCCTCGGTGAACTCAATCGTGATTCCTGGCATATGCGCAGGCTAGACCTGGCGCCACCTTGATCACTACCAGATTCACTACCAGGAGTGAACCGGACGTGCGCCGCCCCACCCGCGCCCCGCGCACGCCCCTCACCGCACCGGATGCCCCGCCCCCCGCAGCGTCTCCTTCACCTCGCCGATGCGCAGGTCGCCGAAGTGGAAGACGGACGCGGCCAGGACCGCGTCCGCGCCCGCCGCGACCGCCGGCGGGAAGTCGGCCAGGCGGCCCGCGCCGCCGCTGGCGATGACGGGGACCGTGACGTGCTTGCGGACGGCGGCGATCATCTCGGTGTCGTAGCCGTCCTTGGTGCCGTCGGCGTCCATGGAGTTCAGGAGGATCTCGCCGGCGCCGAGTTCCGCGGCACGGTGGGCCCATTCGACGGCGTCGATGCCAGTACCGCGGCGGCCGCCGTGGGTGGTGACCTCGAAGGAGCCGGTCTCGGTGCGGCGGGCGTCGACGGACAGGACCAGGACCTGGCTGCCGAAGCGTTCGGCGATCTCGCGGATCAGGTCGGGGCGGGCGATGGCGGCGGTGTTGACGCCGACCTTGTCGGCGCCGGCCCGCAGGAGCTTGTCGACGTCCTCCGGGGTGCGTACGCCGCCGCCGACCGTGAGGGGGATGAAGACCTGTTCGGCGGTGCGGCGGACCACGTCGTAGGTGGTCTCGCGGTTGCCGGAGGAGGCCGTGATGTCGAGGAAGGTCAGCTCGTCGGCGCCCTCCCGGCCGTAGATCTTGGCCATTTCGACGGGGTCGCCGGCGTCGCGGAGGTTCTGGAAGTTGACGCCCTTGACGACCCGGCCGTTGTCGACGTCCAGGCAGGGGATGACTCGGACCGCCAGGGTCATGTGCTCGTGGCCTCTCTGAATGCTTCGAGTTCGACTTCGACCAGTACGCGCGAATCGACAAAGCCGGAGACCACGACCAGGGTCGCGGCGGGCCGTACGGCGTCGAAGAGTTCCTTGTGGGCGCGGGCCGCCTCGTCCACGTCGCGCGCGTGGGTCAGGTACATGCGGGTGCGGATGACCGACCCGGCCCCGAGCCCGAACGGCTCCAGGGCCTCCAGCGCGCTGGTGAAGGCGACCTTCGTCTGCTCGTACGGGTCGCCCTCCCCGTACAGCACGCCACCGACCAGTGGCATCGTGCCGGCGACCAGGACGCGGTCGCCGGCCGCCACGGCGCGCGCGAAGCCGATGATCTCTTCCCAGGGACTGTCGGTCTGCGCGCGCTCTATGGTCATGACGAAACGGCCTCCAATGCCTCTTCCAGGGTGAATGCCTTGGCGTAGAGCGCCTTGCCGACGATCGCGCCCTCCACGCCTTCCGGTACCAGGGTGGCGATCGCCCGGAGGTCGTCAAGGGAGGAGACGCCGCCGGATGCGACGACGGGCTTGTCGGTCGCGGCGCAGACGTTGCGCAGCAGTTCCAGGTTGGGGCCCTGGAGCGTGCCGTCCTTGTTGATGTCGGTGACGACGTAGCGGGCGCAGCCCTCGGAGTCCAGGCGGGCCAGCGTCTCGTAGAGGTCGCCGCCGTCGCGGGTCCAGCCGCGGCCGCGCAGGGTGGTGCCGCGGACGTCCAGGCCGACCGCGATCTTGTCGCCGTGCTCGGCGATGACCTTGGCGACCCACTCGGGGGTCTCCAGGGCCGCCGTACCGAGGTTGACGCGCTTGCAGCCGGTGGCGAGCGCGGCCTCCAGGGAGGCGTCGTCGCGGATGCCGCCGGAGAGTTCGACCTTGATGTCCATGTTCCGGGCGACCTCGGCGATCTGCGCGCGGTTGTCGCCGGTGCCGAACGCCGCGTCGAGGTCGACCAGGTGCAGCCACTCGGCGCCGGAGCGCTGCCAGGCCAGCGCGGCCTGCAGCGGGTCGCCGTAGGACGTCTCGGAGCCGGACTCGCCGTGGACGAGGCGGACCGCCTGGCCGTCGCGGACGTCGACGGCGGGGAGGAGTTCGAGCTTGCTCATCGCGGAGGGTCCTAGAGGGTCTTGGTCCAGTTGGACAGCAGCTGGGCGCCGGCGTCGCCGGACTTCTCGGGGTGGAACTGGGTGGCCCACAGCGGGCCGTTCTCGACGGCGGCCACGAACGGCTCGCCGTGGGTGGCCCAGGTGACCTTGGGCGCGCGGATGTTGGGGTTGCCGACCTCCAGTTCCCAGTCGCCCACGGCGTAGGAGTGCACGAAGTAGTAGCGGGCGTCGGCGGGCAGGCCGTCGAACAGGCGCGTGTCCTCGGGCGCCCGGACGGTGTTCCAGCCCATGTGCGGGACGACGTCGGCCTTGAGCGGGCCGACCGTGCCGGGCCACTCGTCCAGGCCCTCGGTCTCCACGCCGTGCTCGATGCCGCGGGAGAAGAGGACCTGCATGCCGACGCAGATGCCCATGACGGGGCGGCCGCCGGACAGCCGGCGGCCGATGACCCAGTCGCCGCGGGCCTCGCGCAGGCCCTTCATGCAGGCGGCGAAGGCGCCGACGCCGGGGACCAGCAGCCCGTCGGCGTTCATGGCCTTGTCGTAGTCACCGGTGATCTCCACGTCGGCGCCGACGTGGGCGAGGGCGCGCTCGGCGGAGCGGACGTTGCCGAAGCCGTAGTCGAAGACGACGACCTTCTTCGCGGGTGCGGTACTCAATTCCACACATCCAGACGGAGAATGCCGGCGACCAGGCACATGGCCGAGCCGATGCCCAGCAGGACGAGCACGCTCTTGCCCATCCCCTGCTTCCAGAAGGAGTAGAGCCCGCCGAGCAGGAAGAGGCCGAGGACGATGAAGACGGTGGACAGGCCGTTCACAGCGCTCCCTTGGTGGACGGGAGGATGCCGGCGGCGCGCGGGTCGCGCTCGCTGGCGTAGCGCAGCGCGCGGGCCAGCGCCTTGAACTGGCACTCCACGATGTGGTGGGCGTTGCGCCCGTACGGGACGTGGACGTGCAGGGCGATCTGCGCCTGCGCGACGAAGGACTCCAGGATGTGCCGGGTCATCGTGGTGTCGTACGTGCCGATCATCGGCGCGATGTTCTCCGGCTCGGTGTGCACCAGGTAGGGGCGTCCGGAGAGGTCGACGGTCACCTGGGCCAGCGACTCGTCCAGCGGGACGGTGCAGTTGCCGAAGCGGTAGATGCCGACCTTGTCGCCGAGGGCCTGCTTGAAGGCGGCGCCCAGCGCGAGGGCGGTGTCCTCGATGGTGTGGTGGGTGTCGATGTGCAGGTCGCCGTCGGTCTTGACCTTGAGGTCGAACAGGCCGTGCCGGCCGAGCTGGTCGAGCATGTGGTCGTAGAAGCCGACGCCTGTCGACACGTCGACCTGCCCGGTGCCGTCGAGATCGATCTCGACCAGCACCGAGGTCTCCTTCGTGGTGCGCTCCACGCGCCCAACGCGGTTCATCGGTTCTCCTTCAGTACTGCACGGACCGCGTCGAGGAACGCGTCGTTCTCGGCCGGGGTTCCCGCGGTGACCCGCAGCCAGCCCGGTACTCCGTTGTCACGGACCAGGACGCCCTGGTCGAGGATGGCCTGCCAGGTCGCGTGCTGGTTCTCGAACCTGCCGAACTGGACGAAGTTGGCGTCGGAGTCGACCACCTCGCAGCCGATGGCGCGCAGCTCGTCCACCAGCCGGTCGCGCTCGGCCTTGAGCTGCTCGACGTACTTCAAGAGCGTGTCGGTGTGCTCCAGGGCGGCGAGCGCGGTGGCCTGGGTGACGGACGAGAGGTGGTACGGCAGGCGGACGAGCTGGACGGCGTCGACCACGGCCGGGTCGGCGGCCAGGTAGCCCAGGCGCAGTCCGGCGGCGCCGAACGCCTTGGACATGGTGCGCGAGACGACCATGTTCGGGCGGCCCTCGATCAGCGGGAGCAGCGAGGGGCGGTGGCTGAACTCGCCGTACGCCTCGTCCACGACGACCAGCGCGCCGCCGGTGTCCGCGCGGGCCGTCTGCGCGGCCTCGTAGAGCGCGAGAACCGTTTCGGCGGCGACGGCGGTGCCGGTGGGGTTGTTGGGCGAGCAGACGAAGACCACGTCGGGCCGGTGCTCGCCGATGGCGGCGACGGCCGCCTCGACGTCGATGGTGAAGTCGTCGTGGCGCGGTCCGGAGAGCCAGCCGGTGCCGGTGCCGCGCGAGATCAGGCCGTGCATCGAGTACGAGGGCTCGAAGCCGATGGCGGTGCGGCCGGGCCCGCCGAAGGTCTGGAGCAGCTGCTGGATGACCTCGTTGGAGCCGTTGGCGGCCCACACGTTGGCCGTCGTGACCTCGTGGCCGCCGGTGCGCGTCAGGTAGGCGGCCAGCGCCGTGCGCAGCTCGACCGCGTCCCGGTCGGGGTAGCGGTTCAGCTCGCGGGCGGCCTCGGTGACCCGCTCGGCGATGCGCCGCACCAGCGGCTCGGGCAGGGGGTACGGGTTCTCGTTGGTGTTCAGGCGTACGGGGACGTCCAGCTGCGGCGCGCCGTACGGGGACTTGCCGCGCAGCTCGTCCCGGATGGGAAGGTCGTCGATCTTCGTCACGTGCTCGCTCACTTGCCCTGCGGGATCTTCCAGTCGAACCTGGCCTTCAGCGCCGCGCCGTGGGCCGGGAGGTCCTCGGCCTCGGCGAGGGTCACCACATGGTGGGCGACCTCGGCCAGCGCGTCGCGGCTGTAGTCCACGACGTGGATGCCGCGCAGGAACGACTGGACGGACAGGCCCGAGGAGTGGCAGGCGCAGCCGCCGGTGGGCAGGACGTGGTTGGAGCCGGCGCAGTAGTCGCCGAGCGAGACGGGCGCGTACGGGCCGACGAAGATCGCGCCGGCGTTGCGCACCCGGGCGGCGACGGCGGGCGCGTCGGCGGTCTGGATCTCCAGGTGCTCGGCGCCGTACGCGTCGACCACCTTGAGGCCCTCGTCCACGCCGTCCACCAGCACGATCGCGGACTGCCGGCCGGCCAGCGCGGTGCTGATCCGCTCGGTGTGCCTGGTGGCGGCCACCTGGGTCTTCAACTCGGTCTCGACGGCCGCGGCCAGCTCGGCGGAGTCGGTGACCAGGACGGCGGCGGCGAGCGTGTCGTGCTCGGCCTGGCTGATCAGGTCGGCGGCGACGTGCGCGGCGTCGGCGGTGTCGTCCGCGAGGACCGCGATCTCGGTGGGGCCGGCCTCGGCGTCGATGCCGATGCGGCCCTTGAGCAGGCGCTTGGCGGCGGCGACGTAGATGTTGCCGGGGCCGGTGACCAGGTTGACCGGGCGGCACTCCTCGGTGCCGTACGCGAACATGGCGATCGCCTGGGCGCCGCCGGCCGCGTACACCTCGTCCACGCCGAGCAGGGCGCAGGCGGCGAGGATCGTCGGGTGCGGCAGGCCGCCGAACTCCGCCTGCGGCGGTGAGGTGACGGCGACGCCCTCGACGCCCGCCTCCTGCGCCGGAACCACGTTCATGACGACGGAGGACGGGTAAACCGCCAGGCCACCGGGTACATACAGGCCGACGCGCTCGACCGGGACCCAGCGCTCGGTGACCGTGCCGCCGGGGACGACCTTGGTGGTGACGTCCGTGCGGCGCTGCTCGCGGTGGACGATGCGGGCGCGCCGGATCGACTCCTCCAGGGCGGCCCGCACGGCCGGGTCCAGCTCCGCGAGCGCGCGCTCCAGCGCCTCGGCGGGCACCCGTACGCGCTCGATGGCGACCCCGTCGAACCGATGGGCGTACTCGATCAGCGCGGCCGTCCCACGATGGCGCACGTCCTCGCAGATGGGCCGCACCTTCTCCAGGGCGGCTTCCACGTCGAACTCGGCACGGGGCAGCAGGTCGCGCAGGGCGCCGCCCTCGGGGAGGGCGTCACCGCGCAGATCGATTCGGGAGATCACCCCTCCAGTGTCTCAGACCCGTTCCCGGGCCCGAGCGCCCGTATCAGTCGGTGATACACAGCACCGGGACCGCGTCGCACCTGATGAGGCCGGTGCCGCCCGGACACCGGGCGGTCGTCTCGATTTGACGCTCACCGTCCGTGTTCGCGCGATGACACAGCGGGAAAGGGGCCCGTACGGGCGTACGGAGGGACGAGCCGGACGTACGAAAACGGACGTACGGAAACCGCTGGACGCGGACACCGCGCACGCGGGACCGTACGAACCCGCTCGGGGGAGCGGGGAAAGGGGGACAGCACGGTGACCACGCCGGAGGAGGGCGACGCGCCCGCGGAACTGCGGCTGAACCCTGCCGAATGGAGCATGTGGCAGGCGTTCCGCAACGGCAGCACCTGCGACCTGCGCACCGGCGATCCGGCCAGGGACGACCCGCACGGACAGGTCCGGTGGGGCCCGGAGCGGCGGGTGCGCGCCAGGATCGTGGCGCTCCTGCTCCTGGAGGGGCCGCCCGCACAGCCCGGCCGGGTGTCGGCGCTGAAACTCGCGGGTGCGTACATCACCGACACTCTCGACCTTGCGGGCGGCACGATCAAGCCATTCGTGGAGCTGCGCGACTGCCGCTTCCAGAACGAGGTCGTGCTGCCCGAGAGCCGCTTCACCACGCTGCGGATGGTCGGCTGCGCGATACCCCGGGTGGAGGCGGCCCGGCTGCACACCGAGGGCGACCTGCACCTGCCGCGCTGCGTCGTACGCTCCGGCATCCGGCTGACCGACGCGCACATCGGCACGGACCTGCTGCTCAACCAGACGGTGGTGCACAAGGACCGGCAGGGCAGGTCGGTGATGGCCGACGGGCTCACCGTCGCGCAGGACCTCCAGGCCGAGCTGATGGAGTCCTACGGCGAGCTGTCGCTGCGCGGCGCGACGATCGGCGTGTCGCTGAGCCTGCGCGGCAGCCGGCTGAGCAACCCGTACGGGCGCCGGGCCCTGAACGCCCCCCAGATGACGGTCGAGCGCACGCTGTACCTGACCGGCGCCGGCCTGGCCAGCTCGCCCTTCTCCAGCGCGGCCACGCCCCCGTACGGCATCGCCCACACGCCCACCCGCGGCACCCGCATGCAGCGCTTCGAGTGCGAGGGCGGGATGCGGCTGGACGACGGGCGGTTCGGCGACGCCGTCGACTTCGAGCAGGCCCGCTTCATCATGGAGGCCGACCAGGAGCTGTCGCTGCGCCGCATCCAGACCCCGGAGCTGCGCTTCCTGGGCGAGCGGCCGCAGCGCGGGCGGGTCATCCTCTCCGGCGCACGGGTCGTCAACCTGGTGGACAAGGCGGCGAGCTGGCCGGGCCTCGGCGGCCTGTGGATGGCGGGCTTCAACTACGAGACGCTCATCCCGCGCGGGCACTTCCCGCTGTCGCGGCGGCTGGAGTGGGTGGCCGCCGCGACGCCGGAGTACGCGCCGGAGCCGTACGAGATGCTGGCCACCGCCCTGCGCGGCAGCGGCGAGGACTCCGACGCGCGCGAAGTGCTGCTGGCCAAGCAGCGGCGGCGGCGCGAGACGCTGCCGCTGGCCGCCAAGCTGTGGGGCGTCCTCCAGGACTGGACGGTCGCGTACGGCTACCGGCCCGGGCGGGCCGCGGTGTGGATGGCGATCCTGTGGGCGCTCGGCACCGCCTACTTCGCCGGGTCCCCGCCATCGCCCCTCAAACCCGGCGAATCGCCGCCCTGGAACCCGTACCTCTACTCCCTCGACCTCCTGCTGCCGGTGATCGACCTGAACCAGGACACCTTCTGGAAACCGGTCGGCGGGGCACAGTGGGTGGCCGCGGTCATGATCCTGGCGGGCTGGGTCCTGGCGACGACGGTCGCGGCGGGCGCCTCGCGGCTGCTGCGCCGGCAGTAGGAGCACGAGGGGGCGCGAGCCGCCGTCCGAGCTACCGGACGGCGGACGGGCCCCGGTGGCCGTGCCGGACGGCCCCACCAGGCGGGCCGCCGCCCCCCGCACGGCCCGGTGGATCACGGCCCGGGAACCACTTCCGCCTCCACAGGCTCTAGGCTTACGGGCTGTGACCTCCGTGCGCCTACCGCTCTTCCCGCTGAACTCGGTGTTGTTCCCGGGACTCGTCCTCCCGCTCAACGTCTTCGAGGCGCGGTACCGGGCGATGATGCGCGACCTCCTCGCCCTGCCCGAAGACGAACGCCGCTTCGGGGTCGTCGCGATCCGCGACGGCCGCGAGGTCGCGCCCTCGGCGCCCGGCCTGCCGGACGCCACGGCGCTGCCGGCCGGCGGCCCCGCGGCGGGCTTCGGCACCGACCCGGTCAGCGCCTTCCACACCGTGGGCTGCGTGGCGGACGCGGCGACCATCCGCGAGAAGAGCGGCTCCCCCCACACGCCCGACGAGGACGCCGAGGCGGCACCGCCCGCTGCCGCCCCCGGCACCGGGCCCGACGCCTCCGGCTACGAGGTGCTGGCCACCGGCACCACCCGCTTCAAGCTGCTGTCGGTCGACGCCTCGGGCCCGTACCTGATGGGCGAGGTGGAGGAGCTGGAGGAGACCGAGGGCGAGGGCGCCGGCGCGCTGGCCTCCGGCGTCGTACGGGCCTTCCGCACCTACCAGAAGCGCCTGGCCTGGGCGAACGAGCGCACCCTGGCCAGCGGGCAGGACCTGCCGGACGAGCCGTCGGTGCTGTCCTACCTGGTGGCGGCCGCCGCCGTACTCGACATCCCCGCCAAGCAGCGGCTCCTGGAGGCGCCGGACACCGCGGCGCGGCTCACGCAGGAGCTGAAACTGCTTCGCCAGGAGACCGCGGTGATCGGTAAGCTCCCGTCGCTGCCCGCGGTGGACCTGACCCGGCACCCCACCAGCCCCAACTGACCCCGTAACGAGCCGAGGCCCGACGACCTTGTCCAAGAAGCCGAAGCAGACCAGACAGCAGAAGAACGGGAAGCAGCCGCCCGGCGCCGGCGGCACACCGGCGACGGTGGCGCTCACCGAAGCGGGCGTGGACTTCACCCTGCACGCCTACGAACACGACCCGGCCACCGCCTCCTACGGCGAGGAAGCCGCCGAAGCCCTCGGCGTCTCCCCCCACCAGGTCTTCAAAACACTCCTCGCGGAAGTCGACGGCGCCCTGACCGTCGCCGTGGTCCCGGTCTCCGGCTCCCTCGACCTGAAAGCCCTGGCAGCCGCGGCCGGCGGCAAGCGCGCCGCGATGGCCGACCCGGCCGCCGCCGAACGCAGCACCGGCTACGTACGCGGCGGCATCTCGCCGCTCGGCCAGCGCAAGCGGCTCCGTACGGTCATCGACGCGTCGGCCGCCGCGCACGAGACGGTCTGCGTCTCGGCCGGACGCCGCGGCCTGGAAGTCGAGCTGGCCCCCGCCGACCTCCAGCAGCTCACGCAGGCGACACTCGCCGCGATCGCGCGCGACTGAGACCGGCGCAAGGGCTTTACGGCTCGCGGTTCCTCCGCTACCACCCGTAGGGGAGGTACGCCATGTCGAAGAAGACCCGCAAGCGGAAGTGGCGCATCAAGAAGGGCAAGGCCAACCACGGGCGGCGCCCCGCCTGACCGGCCGGCGCGGGCCCGGCGCCACGGCACCGGGCCCGGCCGGCAGGACCGTCAGCCCTCCGACGGCGGCACCGGCTGCGGCGCCACCCACTCCGGCTCCGGCGGCTCCGGGTCGCGCGGCCCGAACAAGCCGGTCAGGAACAGATGCGTGAACATGGCGGCGACCGGCCAGGCGAGCAGCGCGCCCTTCGCCTGCAAACGCAGCGGCCCGTCGAAGACCACGCCCTTGCCGGCCTCGGCGGCATGCGCGGCCAGATCCGACGTCGGGCCCAGCCAGACACCCAGCCGCCACGCCACCACGGACCCGAGCAACCCGCCGGCCACCAGCGCCACCACCAGCGGAATGCCGCCCGCCCTGCGGAGCAGGAAAGCCACCGCCGCGCACAGCACACCGAAACCGAGCGCCAGCAGGACGAACGTGCCGTCCCCGCCGATCGCCTCCTCACCCTCGGTGTTCTTGAGGTAGACATTGCCGCGGCCGTCGCCGACCAGCGGCACGTGCGGCGCCAGCCACGCCCACAGGACACCCAGCAGCGCACCGCACACCGTCACCACGATCGCGATCAGCGCCGCTTCCAGCAGCTCACGGCGGAATGCGGCCCGGTCCTGCACGGCGGACCCCCCGGTGGTCGGGTCGGCGGACGCCCCCGCGGGCTCGGCCCAGGGGTTGTACGTACGCTCGGGCGGTTGATTGTCGTGCGGCGTCTGCGGTGCGGTCACCCCGTCATCGTGCCAGGTGGGCACCGCGCCACCGTCGGCAGGACGGCGGCCTGGCCGATTCTCTCCCGCCGGCCCCGTCACCGCACGGCCGCCCGGCGGTACGCCCAGGTCGCCACGGCCAGCGACAGCACGCCGACAGCCGCACAAACCCCCAGGTCGGCGACGACCGCCAGCCAGTCCGTACGGGCGTCGAACCCGCGCGCCAGCGCCTCGACCCCATAGGTCGACGGCAGCAGATCACGCGCGTACGAGATCGGCGCGGGCAGCCGCCCGGCCGGCAGCACACCCAGCAGCAGCGCCGCCGACATACCCAACTGGCCGCACAACGTGGCCAGTTCCGGACGCGGCGCGAGCAGCCCCAGCGCCGCGCCGAGCCCCGCCAGCGCCGCACCGGCCAACGGGATCACCGCGACCAGCACCCACAGGTTCCCCATCGGCAACTGGAACAGCAGACAGCCGGTCACCGCCGTGACCACCGTGCCGGGCGCGGTGAACGACGCGTACGCGGCGGCCGCGCCGAGCACCACGGCGGCAGGCGGCACCGGCAGCGTGGCGTAGTGGTCGAGCCCGCCGCTCGCCCGCAACTGCCCGAAGTACTGCGCCAGCAGATTCAGCGCCACGAACGCCACCACCAGCACACTGGAACCCGCCACCACGGCCCGCGCGGCATCGCCCCCGTCCACCACCCCCCGCATCAGAACCATGATCCCGACCGACTGGAAAGTGGCCACGAACAACAGCGGAATACGCGCGACCCTGGCCCGCGACAGCTGGGCCCGGTACACGGCGGCGAGCGCCGGCAGCAGACGCGCACGCGCAGCCAGCGGCGCCACCGGCATCCCGTCGCCCTCCGGCCGCACCCGAACGGCACCCTCCGGCCCTGCCGCGGCCCGCGCCACCGCCTCCGCTTCCGCGGGAACCACACTCACGCCTTCACCAAGCCTTCCTCCGTACGGCCCCCCAGCGCGAGATACACATCTTCCAGGCTCGGCGTCGCAAGCG
Organism: Streptomyces sp. NPDC017056; assembly: GCF_044332485.1. NCBI lineage: Bacteria > Bacillati > Actinomycetota > Actinomycetes > Kitasatosporales > Streptomycetaceae > Streptomyces > Streptomyces sp. NPDC017056. The sequence goes on from NZ_JBIRPD010000013.1 coordinate 257,849, forward strand.
TGAAGTCGTCCAGCGCGGCGAAGGCCGGCCCCGCCGTCACCGCGGCCACCGCCCCCCGCGCCCGGTCCGGCGGCAACCGCAGCGTCCAGCGCCGCCCCGACACCCGGGCGGTCGCCTCCAACGCCGCCACCTCCGGCACATCCAGCGGCGCCCGCTCCCGCCACACCAGCTCCAGCCGGACCTCCTCGCCCACCAGGTCCTTCAAACCGCCGGGCGTGTCACAGGCGATGACCCGGCCCCGGTCGATCACCGCGACCCGGTCCAGCACACTCTCCGCCTCGATCACGTTGTGCGTCACCAGCACCACGGTGGCGCCACGCTCCGCCCTCCGGCGGTCCACGGCCGCCCACACCGCGCGCCGCGCCACCGGGTCCATACCGGTGGTCGGCTCGTCCAGCACCAGCAGCGGGCGCTCGCCGACCAGCACCGCGGCAAAGCACGCAAGACGGCGCTGACCACCCGAAAGCCGCTTGAGCGGACGCCCGGCGATATCCCCGAGCCCCAGCTCCTCCACGACCGCGTCCCGCTCCGCACGCGCCTCCCGCGCCGCCAGCCCGCGCAGCCGCCCGGTCGTCTCCACGGCCAGCGCAACCGTCATCTCGTCCAGCGCGCTCGACTCCTGCCCGAGATACCCGAGCAAGCGCGCAGCGCGCTCCGGGTACCGGACGAGGTCGTGGCCCAGCACGGTCACCCCGCCCGAATCCGGCCGCATCAGCCCCGTGAGCTGCCGCACCAGCGTCGACTTGCCGGCACCGTTGGGCCCGAGCAGCCCGAAAATCTCTCCACGCCGTACGTCCAGACTGATCCCGTCACTGGCCCGCACGGCCGGCGCTCCCGCCGTTCCCCGTCGCCCGCGCACCGCGGGGTACGTCTTGACCAGGTCCCGCACGGCACACACCAGCTCGCCGCGCTCCACCCGCTTCGCGCCCATCTCCACGAACAACGAGCGTACGCGCTTGTGTGGGGGTGGTTGCGGTCGACCCTGCCGGTGACGTGCCGTTGCGCGCTGGCGCGCGGTTTTGCGCTTGCCTGGTCGCGCTGCGCGCGATTGCGCGTTCCGTCCGGTGGGTGGGGGGCCGGGGCCCCGCAGGGGTCTCTCCTCACCGCAGTCGCGGAAGCCTTGTCTGGAAAGCTGAACCTGGTGTTGCGACGTG
>NZ_JBIRPD010000014.1:0-243494 GCF_044332485.1 Streptomyces sp. NPDC017056
GCGGCGGCCGCCGCCGGCCGTTCCAGCAGCGGCAGCTCGGTGAACAGGATCGACAGGTTGACGTTGAAACGCGCGTCCGAGAAACCCATGAGGGATGAACCGTCCTTTCGTGAAACGTGGGTGGTGGAGGAAGCCGCGGCGCCCCGGCTCCCTCAGCTCATCGGCAATACGGCGGTCGGCGCGTGGCCCGGTTCGGTGGCCAGGTCCTCGAACTCGTTGACGCTGCCGATGTCGGTGCCGCTCATCGCGATGTTGGTGACCCGTTCCAAGACGGCTTCGACGACGACCGGGACCCGGTGCTCGGCGGCCAGCTTCTTGGCTTCCTCGAAGGCGGGCAGCAGCCGGTCCGGCTCGGTGACGCGGATGGCCTTGCAGCCGAGCCCCTCGGCGACCTTGACGTGGTCCACGCCGTAGACGCCCAGCTCGGGGCTGTTGATGTTCTCGAACTCCAGCGTGACCTGGTAGTCCATGGCGAAGTTGCGCTGCGCCTGGCGGATCAGGCCCAGGTAGGAGTTGTTCACCAGCACGTGCACGTAAGGGATGTTGTGCTGGGCGCCGACCGCCAGCTCCTCCAGCATGAACTGGAAGTCGTAGTCGCCGGAGAGCGCGACGACGCTGCCGTCGGGGTCGGCGGTGGCGACGCCCAGCGCGGCCGGGATGGTCCAGCCCAGCGGCCCGGCCTGACCGCAGTTGATCCAGTGGCGCGGCTTGTAGACGTGCAGCAGCTGCGCGCCCGCGATCTGCGAGAGGCCGATGGTGGTGACGTACCGGGTCTCGGGGCCGAACGCGCGGTTCATCTCCTCGTAGACCCGCTGCGGCTTGAGCGGCACGTTGTCGAAGTGCGTACGGCGCTGGAGCGTGGCCTTGCGGTGCTGGGCGGAGGCGGCCCACTCGCCGCGGTCGGGCAGCTCGCCCGCGGCCTTCTGCTCCTTGGCGACCTGGACGAACAGTTCCAGGGCCGCCTTGGCGTCGGAGGCGATGCCGTAGTCGGGGGCGAAGATCTTGCCGATCTGGGTGGGCTCGATGTCGACGTGCACGAAGGTGCGGCCCTGGGTGTAGACGTCCAGCTTGCCGGTGTGGCGGTTGGCCCAGCGGTTGCCGATGCCGAGGACGAAGTCGGACTCCAGGAAGGTCGCGTTGCCGTAGCGGTGCGAGGTCTGGAGGCCGACCATGCCGGCGTTGAGGCGGTGGTCGTCGGCGATGCCGCCCCAGCCCATCAGGGTGGGGACGACGGGGACGCCGGTCAGCTCGGCGAATTCGACGAGCAGGTCCGAGGCGTCGGCGTTGATGATGCCGCCGCCCGCGACGAGCAGCGGGCGCTCGGCCGCGTTCAGCATGGCGAGGGCCTTCTCGACCTGCTTGCGGGTCGCTTTCGGCCGGTGTACCGGCAGCGGCTCGTACGTCTCCGGGTCGAACTCGATCTCCGTCAGCTGCACGTCGATCGGCAGGTCGATCAGGACGGGTCCCGGCCGCCCCGAGCGCATCAGGTGGAACGCCTGCTGGAAGACGCCGGGAACCTGGGCGGCCTCCAGGACGGTGGTCGCGGCCTTGGTGACCGGGGCGGCGATCGAGGCGATGTCGACGGCCTGGAAGTCCTCCTTGTGGATCACCGAGGTCGGCGCCTGGCCGGTGATGCACAGGATCGGGATCGAGTCGCCGGTCGCGGAGTACAGGCCGGTGATCATGTCGGTGCCGGCGGGGCCCGAGGTGCCGATGCAGACGCCGATGTTGCCTGGCGTGGCGCGGGTGTAGCCCTCGGCCATGTGGGAGGCGCCCTCGACGTGGCGGGCGAGCGTGTGGTGGATGCCGCCGCCGGCGCGGAGTGCCGCGTAGAACGGGTTGATCGCGGCGCCCGGCACGCCGAACGCGTTGGTCACACCCTCGCGCTTGAGGATCTCCACAGCCGCACGAGCGGCGGTCATTCGAGGCATCGAGTACTCCTGCGTCGGCCTGTCGGGGATCGCGTTCCGGCCCGGAGGCGGAAGAGCGAGCTGCGCCATTTCCGCATTGTGGAATCTTTGTTTTACTCTGCGGAAGTACGGAAGAAAGTAGAGCGCCCCCTTCCAGCCGTCAAGGGATTGCCACGGAGTGGACACGGGAGCCGACGGCACGGCGGGGCACCCGCCGGCCGAGCTGGTGGGCCGGTCGTACCCGCCTCGCCAGCGGATTCCCGGGCCTGAGAGGGTGTGCCGGGGCTCGGCCGCCCGGGTGCGACGAGCCCCGGCCGGGCCCGCGTCCGCGCTGTCCCGGGCTCCCCGCCCGGGCCCGACGAGTGGGAGAGACGATCGTGCGCAACGCCGTGGTGACGCCCGAGGGCGACCGTATCCGCTGGGCCGAACTGCCCGGCGCGGAACCGGCCCGCGTATACCTGCACGGTCTCGGCGCCACCTCGCCCGCCTACTTCGCCGAGACGGCCGCCCACCCACTCCTGGCGGGCCGCCGCTCGCTGCTGCTCGACCTGCTCGGGTTCGGTATCAGCGACCGGCCCACGGGCTTCCCGTACACCCTGGAGGCGCATGCCGACGCCGTCGCCGGGGCCCTGCGCGCCGCCGGGGTGAGCGCGGCGGAGATGATCGCGCACAGCATGGGCGGCTCGGTGGCGATCGTGCTGGCGGCCCGGCATCCGGACCTGGTCGCGCGGCTCGTCCTCGTCGACGCCAATCTCGACCGGATCGAGCCGCGCCGGGGCGGGCCGGGCAGCGGCGGCATCGCCGCGCTCTCCGAGGAGGAGTTCCTCGCGGGCGGCTGGGAGCGGATACGTGACGCCGCGGGCGCGCACTGGTGGTCCACGATGCGGCTGGCCGGCCTGGAGGCGCTGCACCGCAGCGCGGTACACCTCAACCGGGGCAGCGAACCGGTCATGCGGGACCTGCTGATGGGGCTGGCGATTCCGCGTACGTTCCTGCTGCCCGCTGACGACGGGCCGCCGGCCGGAGCCGGGGAACTCACGGCGGCCGGGGTACGGGTCGTGGCGGTGCCCGACTGCGGGCACAACATCATGCTGGACAACCCGGAGGCATTCGTCCACGCGGTCGCGGCGGCCCTGTCCCCGGAGCCGGAACGACGCCGCTGAACTGGCCGTTGACCCTCCGTTCATCGGCGTGCCGGAAGCTGGCTACGCCGACGGCGCGGTGGTGCCGACGGGGGATGTTCCGTGCCGAGATGGGGCTGATGTCATGAACGTCGTTCAGGAACCGCTTCGCGAGTCCGCGGTGGCGTTACCGCGCCAGCTGCCCGCGGGCAGCGCCCGGTCGCTGCCGATGCTGGACGCGGTGGTGGAGGTGCTGCGCGCCGCCGGTGAGGACGTGCACGTGGTGTACTCCGCGCACGGCGACGTGTTCAAGGTCGTGCCGCGCCAGGAAGCCGCTGCCTGAGCGGGCGGGAGCGGCGGCCGGTCTGCGGCTGGCCGGGCGCTCCCGTACCGCGTCGGGTCCGGGCGGTTCGCCGGTCTGCGGCCGGGCGCGGCGCGCAGGGTGGCGAGAGCCGGCGCCGCCGCTAGCGGATCGGCACTCCCGCCAGTGTCCGCGCGATGACCAGGCGCTGGATCTCGCTGGTCCCTTCGAAGATCGTGTAGATGGCGGCGTCCCGGTGCATCCGCTCGACCGGGTATTCGCGGGTGTAGCCGTTGCCGCCGAGGATCTGCATGGCCTGGGCGGTCACCTTCTTCGCGGTCTCGCCCGCGAACAGCTTGGACATGGAGCCCTCGGCGGAGGTGAACGGCTTGCCGGCGGTGGCCATCCAGGAGGCGCGCCAGACCAGGAGGCGGGCGGCGTCGATCTGGGTGCGCATGTCGGCCAGTTGGAAGGCGACGCCCTGGTTGTCGATGATCGGGCGGCCGAACTGGACGCGCGTCCTGGCGTAGTCGAGGGCGACCTCGTACGCGGCGCGGGCGATGCCGACGGCCTGGGCGCCGACCGCCGGGCGGGATGCCTCGAAGGTGGCCATGGCGGCGTTCTTCACGCGTTCGCCGCCGGGGTTCTTCGCGCGCTCCCGGGCCCGCGCCAGGCGCTCGTCCAGCTTTTCCTTGCCGCCGAGCAGGCAGTGGCCGGGGATGTGTACGTCCTCCAGGACGACCTCGGCGGTGTGCGAGGCGCGGATGCCGTGCTTCTTGAACTTCTGGCCCTGGGTCAGCCCGGGGGTCGCCGGCGGGACGATGAAGGAGGCGTGGCCCTTGGGCCCGAGGTCGGGGTCGACGACCGCCACGACGACGTGGACGTTGGCGATGCCGCCGTTGGTCGCCCAGGTCTTGGTGCCGTTGAGCACCCATTCGTCCTTGGCCTCGTCGTAGACGGCGCGGGTGCGCATGGCGGAGACGTCGGAGCCGGCGTCGGGTTCGGAGGAGCAGAAGGCGGCGACCTTCACGTCGGCGGCGTCTCCGTACATCTGCGGGATCCAGGTGCCGATCTGCTCCTCGGTGCCGTTGGCCAGTACGCCGACGGCGGCCAGGCCGGTGCCGACGATCGACAGGCCGATGCCGGCGTCGCCCCAGAACAGTTCCTCCATCGCCATGGGGATGCCCAGGCCGGTCGGGTCGAAGAACTGCTGTGCGTAGAAGTCGAGGGAGTACAGGCCGATCTTGGCGGCTTCCTGGATCACCGGCCAGGGGGTCTCCTCGCGCTCGTCCCACTCGGCGGCCGCGGGGCGCATGACGTCGGCCGCGAAGCCGTGGATCCAGTCCCTGACCTCCTTCTGCTCGTCGTTGAGCTCCATGGTGAACTCGGCCATGACCCCTCCAGCGCTGCGTTCCCGGGTGGCGCCCCCAGGAATGTTACTTGCGGTAACACGAGTCTGTTACCCGCCAGTAAGAGATGTCAACTCCTCCGGGCCTCCCATCACCCCGCAGTGCGGGTGTTACGTTGCGCGAGCGTCACGGATTCACAAGGGCGGGGAGTGGGACATGGAAAACACCCAGCACGACGGCCGGCACCAGGCCACAGCGGTGGAACAGCCTGCCTCGGAGCACGGCGCCGCGGCAGGCGCGCGGCACACGGCACGGCGGCAGCAGACGGCCACCGAGCGGCGGCGCCGCGAGCTTCTGGAGGCCGCGGACCGGGTGGTGCTGCGCGACGGCCCGGACGCCTCGATGAACGCCATCGCGGCGGAGGCGGGCATCACCAAGCCGATCCTCTACCGGCACTTCGGCGACAAGGGCGGGCTGTACCGGGCACTGGCCGTACGGCACACCGACGCGCTGCTGGACGGGCTGCGCGCCGCGCTCGACTCCCCCGTACCGCGCCGGGACCGCGTCGAGGCCACGCTCGACACGTATCTGAGCGCGATCGAGGCCCGGCCGCAGGTCTACCGGTTCCTGATGCATCCGGCCGACGAGGGGCAGGCCGCCGACAAGGACGGCGGGTTCGACGTCGGCCGGCACTCCGCCCCGCTGCTGCGCCGGCTCGGCGAGGAACTGGCGAAGGTGATAGGCGAGCGGCTGGACCTGGGACCCGGCGGCGAGGAACTGGCCCGGGTCTGGGGCCACGGCATAGTCGGCATGATGCACGCGGCCGGCGACTGGTGGCTGCGGGAACGCCCCTGCCCGCGAGCGCAATTGGTGCAACACCTGGCCGACCTGCTGTGGGGCCGCCTGGCAGCAGCCGGCGACCGGCTGGGCGGGCCGGGTTTCTAGGCTCGGGGCCCCGGCCCCTGCCGCTACTCCCCCGCCGCCCGCTCCCGGCCCGCCCACGGCGCGCGGGCCGCGGCCCGCAGGGCACGGCGGCGGCGCAGGCCGGTGAGGTGGTCGAGGTAGAGGCCGCCTTGGAGGTGGTCGCACTCGTGCTGGAGGCAGCGGGCGAAGAAGCCGGTGCCGGAGACGGTGCGCGGCTCGCCCGTCACGCTGACCCCCTCCACCACGGCGTGGTCGTACCGCGGCGTGCCGGCCTCGACGCCGGGCACCGACAGGCAGCCCTCGGGGCCGCACACCAGGACGCCGTCGGCCGCCACCAGGCGCGGGTTGACGAGGTGTCCGAGGTGCCGGCGGTCCTCGTCGTCCGGGCAGTCGTAGACGAACACCCGCAGGGCGACGCCGATCTGGTTGGCCGCCAGGCCGACGCCGCGGGCCGCGTACATCGTCGCGAACATGTCCTCGACGAGTCCGGCGAGCCCGGCGTCGAAGGCGGTGACCTCCTCGCAGGCGCCGGTCAGGGCGGGGTCGCCGAGGAGTCGCACGGGGCGCGGGCGGCCGGAGCTGCCGGGGATCGAGCGGGAACGCATGGGGGTAAGCGTACGTTCTGGAACGTGTGACGACGCAGGTCGTCGCGGGTTGCCGAGGCCGCGCCACGGGTAGCGGGATTCGGGGCCGCCGCCGGATCTCGATAGGCTGATCCCCGACCGAAGCCTCCGGCCGGTCATCGGCTCCGGAGGAGGCGTTCCACCGGCAGCCCTAAGGGCGGGAGGGCGCCGGATGCAAGGAGGATCAAGGACGATGGCAGGCAACACGGAGCCGCTGTCGCCGCGGGCCAAGCTGGCCGTGACGGCGGGCAGGGCCGCGGCGGCGGTGTCGCGGGCGGCAGGCCGCGGCAGCGGATCGGTGATCGGCGGCAAGGTGGCGCTCAAGCTCGACCCCGACCTGCTGGCCCGGCTCGCCCGGCACCTGGACGTGGTGCTGGTGTCGGCCACCAACGGCAAGACGACGACGACCCGGCTGATCGCGGAGGCGCTGCGGGCCAGCGGCCCGGTGGTCTCCAACGCGCTCGGCGCCAACATGCCGGCGGGCATCACCTCCGCCCTGGCCGGCGGCTCGGACGCCCGCTTCGGCGTCATCGAGGTGGACGAGAAGTACCTGTCGGGTGTGGCCCGGGACGTGACGCCCAAGGCCATAGCGCTGCTGAACCTCTCGCGCGACCAGCTCGACCGGGCGGCGGAGACCCGCATGCTGGCCGAGCACTGGCGGGAGGGGCTGGCCGGCTCCAAGGCGCTGATCATCGCCAACTGCGACGACCCGCTGATCGTGTGGGCGGCCTCGTCGTCGGCGAACGTGGTGTGGGTCGCGGCGGGCCAGGAGTGGAAGGACGACGCCTGGTCCTGCCCGTCGTGCGGTGGCGTGATGCAGCGCCCCGGCGACGACTGGTTCTGCGCCGAGTGCGGTTTCCGCCGGCCGACGCCGAGCTGGGCGCTCTCCGGTGACCATGTGCTGGACCCGCACGGCAGCGCCTGGCCGATCCGGCTCCAGCTGCCGGGCCGGGCGAACAAGGCGAACGCGACGACGTCGGCGGCGGTCGCCGCGGCGTTCGGCGTGCCGCCGCAGGTCGCACTGGAGCGGATGTACTCCGTCCAGGCGGTCGCGGGCCGCTACGACGTGGTCTCCTTCATGGAGCGCGAACTGCGGCTGCTGCTGGCGAAGAACCCGGCGGGCTGGCTGGAGACGTTCTCGCTGATCGACCCGCCGCCGGCACCGGTGATTCTCTCGGTGAACGCGCGCGGCGCGGACGGCACGGACACCTCCTGGCTGTGGGACGTCGACTACACCCGGCTGGCCGGGCACCCGATCTTCGTGATCGGTGACCGCAAGCTGGACATGGCGGTCCGCCTGGAGGTCGCGAACCTGGACTTCCGGGTGTGCGACACGGTGGACGAGGCGGTGCAGCTGGCCCCTCCGGGCCGTATCGAGGTCATCGCCAACTACACGGCCTTCCAGGACCTCCGTCGGCGCGTGGGCAACTGACGTGAACCAGCGACCTTCACGACAAGGACGAGCGAGCATGAGTGACAACAGCCTGCGCCTGGTGTGGATCTACCCGGACCTGCTGAGCACGTACGGTGACCAGGGCAACGCGCTGGTGGTGGAGCGCCGGGCGCGCCAGCGCGGACTGGACGTGCAGCGTCTCGACGTCCGCTCCGACCAGCAGATCCCCACCTCCGGCGACATCTACCTGATCGGCGGCGGCGAGGACCGGCCGCAGCGGCTGGCGGCCGAGCGGCTGCGCCGGGACGGCGGCCTGAACCGCGCGGTCTCCAACGGCGCGATCGTCTTCTCGGTGTGCGCCGGCTACCAGATCCTGGGCCACGAGTTCATCAACGACCTCGGGGAGCGGGAACAGGGCCTGGGGCTGCTGGACGTGGTGAGCACCCGCGGCGAGGGCGAGCGGTGCGTCGGTGACGTACTGGGCGACATCGACCCGCAGCTGAACCTGCCGCCGCTGACCGGGTTCGAGAACCACCAGGGCGTGACGCACCTGGGGCAGACGGCCCGCCCGTTCGCCCGGATCCGTCTCGGCAAGGGCAACGGCGTCGGCGACGGCTACGAGGGCGCGTACAACGACACCGTTTTCGGTACGTACATGCACGGTCCGGTCCTGGCGCGCAATCCGCACATCGCGGACCTGCTGATCAAGCTGGCGCTGGACGTCAACGCGCTGCCGCCGGCCGACGACCGCTGGTACGAGGCGCTGCGGCAGGAACGCATCGCCGCGGCCACACAGCCCGCGTAACGATTCTCCGCTCACCTGCGCCCGCGGTGTCCGCACTGCGGGCGTAGGTGTGCCGGACGCCTCGCGCTTGTAGGGTGAGCGCAATCCAACCGGACGACGGGGTCCGGGCGTCCGGTTGAGAGTCCGTGCCCGCGCCCGGACGGGGTGCGGCAGACGGACTCTGATGTGCAGAGGGTCTTCGAAGCAATGCGTATTGGTGTGCTCACCTCCGGAGGCGACTGCCCCGGGCTGAACGCCGTCATCCGGTCCGTCGTCCACCGCGCCACCGCCGACCACGGCGACGAGGTCATCGGCTTCCGGGACGGCTGGCGGGGCCTGCTGGAGTGCGATTACCGCAAGCTGGACCTCGACGCCGTCGGCGGCATCCTGGCGCTCGGCGGCACCATCCTCGGCTCGTCCCGGGTGCAGCCGGCGCACCTGCGGGACGGCGTGGAGCTGGCCCGCGGCCACGTCGCCGAACTGGGCCTGGACGCGATCATCCCGATCGGCGGCGAGGGCACGCTGAAGGCGGCCCGGCTGTTGTCCGACGCCGGCCTGCCGATCGTCGGCGTGCCCAAGACCATCGACAACGACATCGCCGCGACCGATGTCACCTTCGGCTTCGACACGGCGGTGGGCGTGGCCACCGACGCGCTGGACCGGTTGAAGACCACCGCGGAGTCGCACCAGCGGGTGCTGATCGTCGAGGTCATGGGCCGGCACACCGGGTGGATCGCGCTGCACTCGGGGATGGCGGCGGGCGCGCACGCCATCGTCGTACCGGAACGCCCCTTCGACGTGGCGGAGTTGTCCCGCAAGGTCGGTGAGCGTTTCGAGGCGGGCAAGAAGTTCGCGATCGTGGTGGTCGCCGAGGGCGCCAAGCCGCGCGAGGGCACGATGGCCTTCGACTCGGGCGGCACCGACGTCTACGGGCACGAGCGGTTCGCCGGTGTCGCGCGGCAGCTGTCGCTGGAGCTGGAGCGGCGGCTCGGCAAGGAGGCCCGCGCGGTGATCCTGGGGCACGTGCAGCGGGGCGGCACGCCGACCGCCTACGACCGGGTGCTGGCGACCCGCTTCGGATGGCACGCGGTGGAGGCGGCGCACCGCGGGGCGTTCGGGATGATGACGGCGCTGCGGGGGACGGACATCACACTGGTGCCGCTGGCCGAGGCCGTGGAAACCCTCAAGACGGTGCCCGAGGAGCGCTACGCCGAGGCCGAGTGCGTGCTGTAGCCCTCCCGGCGCGCCGTACGACGCTCCGGACCGCCCCCGGCCGTGGCTCCGGCCGGGGGCGGTTCTAGTCTGGTCGCGGAGTATCGGTACGAATCAGGAGCGAGCGGATGGATCACGGCGGGCACGGCATGAACATGGATCTGCCGCCGTTCACGCTGGGGCGTGGCATGGAGTTCGGCGGAGACTCGTTCTTCCTGATCGGCTGCCTGCTGGGGTTGGTGCTGTACGGCTGGGCGGTGCTGCGGCTGCGGCGGCGCGGTGACCACTGGCCGGTCGGCCGGACGGTGGCCTGGGTCGTCGGCGTACTGACCGTGGCCCTGGTGATGTGCACCAAGCTCAACGACTACGGCATGGTCATGTTCAGCGTGCACATGGTGCAGCACATGGTGATCAGCATGCTGTCGCCGATCCTGCTGCTGCTCGGCGCGCCGGTGACGCTGACGCTGCGGGCGCTGCCCGCCGCCGGGCGCGGCCGCAAGGGGCCGCGCGAGCTGCTGGTGGCGCTGCTGCACAGCCGGTACATGCGGGTGATCACGCACGCGGCGTTCACCATCCCGATGTTCATCGCGAGCCTTTACGCGCTGTACTTCACGCCGCTCTTCGACTTCCTGATGCAGTACCGGGTCGGGCACATCGCGATGATGGTGCACTTCCTGGCGGTGGGCCTGGTCTTCTTCTGGCCGATCATGGGCGTGGACCCGGGACCGCACCGGCCGGGCCACGTGATGCGGATGCTGGAGCTGTTCGCCGGCATGCCCTTCCACGCGTTCTTCGGCATCGCCCTGATGATGGGCACCGAGACGATGATCAAGACGTTCGAGAATCCGCCGGCGTCCCTGGGCATCGACGCGCTCGGCGACCAGAGCGCGGCGGGCGGCATCGCCTGGGCGTTCAGCGAGATCCCGTCGGTGCTGGTCCTCGTCGCCCTCCTCTACCAGTGGTACAAGTCCGAGGAGCGGCAGAACCAGCGCAAGGACCGCGCGGCGGCGCGGGACGGCGACCAGGAGCTGGCGGCGTACAACGCGTACCTCGCCTCCCTCCAGGCGCGTGGCCAGGGAGGACGCGCGGGGTGACGGGCCGCTGACCGGAGGTCGCGCACGAGAGCTGGCGGTACGGGCCGCGGCCGGGGACGATGTCCCCAAGGCCGCGGCCCGTGGCGTTGCGCCACCGGGCTGCCACGAGGAGGTGCGGGGATGCCCGGATCCGGCAAGGCGATGGCGGCGTGCACGGTGGGCGGACTGGTCGTGGCGACGGCCTACACCGCGGCGCTGGGCGGCAGCGGGTGGCTGTGGTTCGCCTGGGTGGTGCTGGCCCTGGCCACGATCGGAATCGTCGCGGCACGGCCGTCCTGAGCGTACGCCGCCGCGGTCCGCCCGGGCCCGGCGCGTCACCCGCCCGGCGGTCACCGCTTGCGGGTGTACTTCCTGACCAGGACGCCGTTGTCGAAGGCGCGGACCGAGTCGAGGGTGAAGTCCGTGACGGCGAAGTCCGAGCCGAACATCGGCATGCCGGTGCCGTAGACCTGCGGGTAAGTCTTGATCACCAGCTCGTCGACCTCGTCGAGCAGTTCGCCGGCCAGGCGGGAGCCGCCGCAGAGCCAGATGCCCAGGTCGCCGTCCTCCGCCTTGAGGGCGCGGACCGCGCCGACCAGGTCGTCCGAGATCAGGTGCACGTTCGGGTCGGGCGACTCCTTGAGGGAGCGGGTGGCCACGTACTCGCGCAGGTGGCCGTACGGGCTGGTGACGTTGACGTCCAGCGCCACCTGGTAGCTGCCGCGACCCTGGATCACCGTGTCGAACTGCCGGTTCGGCGCGCCGTGGAAGTCGAGGGCGTTGCGGCCCTCGACCGAGACGGTCTCCGGGTATTCCGTCTTGAGGAAGTCCAGGAACTCCTCGGTCACGAACTGGTACATCGACGAGGCGTCACCGTTCGGGTCGCCGATGAAGCCGTCGATCGAGCAGGCCACGAAGTAGGTGAGCTTTCGCAAGGTGGTCCTCTTTTCCGCGGGCGATGCGGTGGGCGCATCACGGGCCTGGGACAGGGATGGTGGGGCGCGGGCGTGTTCCCCGGCGCGACCACTTCACCTATAGTGCTTCACGTGTAGTGGTTAAGCAAGCCCTTTTTTGAGTAAGCCCTTTTTGAGCAAGCCCTTCTGAGGAGCGAAACGGATGGCCAAGAACCCGGAGCGCAGGACCGCCCTCGTCGATGCCGCCATCGAGGTACTGGCGCGGGAAGGGGCGCGCGGGCTCACCTTCCGCGCGGTCGACGCCCAGGCCGGCGTCCCCGTCGGCACCGCGTCCAACTACTTCGCGAGCAGGGACGACCTGTTCACCCAGGCGGGCAGCCGCATCCACGTACGGATGACGCCCGACCCGGTCAAGGTCGGCGAGGCGATGCGCCCGGCGCCCAGCCGGGAGCTGGTCACCGAGCTGATGCGGTGGCTGGTGCAGCGGATGAGCGACGAGCGCACCGGCTATCTGGCGATGCTGGAACTGCGCCTGGAGGCCACCCGCCGCCCGGCCCTCCAGGCCGAACTGACCCGCGCCGTGCGCGCCGCCTTCGAGGAGAGCGTCCAGTTCCATCTGGACGCGGGGCTGCCCGGCGACGCGGAAACCGTGCTGATCCTCTACCTCGCCATGACAGGGGTGCTGCTGGAGCACTTCACGCTGCCCTGCATGCTCTCCGACACCGAGCTGGACAAGCTGGTGGAGACGGTGGTCACGCGCGTCGTGCCGGAGGCGTGACGGGACGCCCTTGACCGTACGGTGGGTCGCGAACCGGGTGCGAACCGGTCGCGACCCACCCGCGTGTCCTTACGGACCGGATCACGCGTCAGGAGTGGGCGACATCCACGACGAGCTGGTTCTTCTCCTGGACGACGCGGAACGGGAGGCGCTTGCGCACGCCCAGACCCAGCTGCGTGTCACCTTCGAAGCTGGCCGCGAAGCGGGTGTCCTCAAAGGTCTTGAAGCCCTTGACGTCCACCCCGGGGAGCGACTTGCCGGCCTTGCCCGGGTACGTCGCCTTGCCCGTCTCCGGGTCGTAGCTCGGTGCCGCCACCCGTATCTCCAGGATCGCGCCGCCGCCGACCGGAATGCGGTCGCCCGAGCCGTCCTGGTGCAGCGCGTCGACGTAGCCGACCCGGTAGCCGACCGGCTTGCCGCCGGCGGACGGGACCTCGAAGACCAGCCGGTCGTAGCAGGCGTGCTGCCCGGCCCTGACCTTCGTCAGCGGCTTGTAGTCGTTGGCCTCGGCGGACTTCGGGGCGCTCCCCCAGCTGCCCGTGTCGCACTTCGCCGGGGGCGCGGCGGCCGGTGCGGCCGTGGCCGACACCGCCGTCGCGGCCACCACCGCGCCCGCCAGCGCGAGTGCGGTCAGTCCAGTGCCCAATCGTCGCATTGAGTGATACCCCGTATCTCGTTGCGTGGTGCGCTCCACCGGGTGCCCGGTGGTTCGTCCTGTGCGCGGTCCCGCCGGTCGGATCCGGCCGGACCGTACTGCGATCATCGCGTACGGGTATGACAATCCGGCAGCCGGGCAACGACTTTCGGCCGCTGCCCGTGCCGTCCGGCGGCGGTGCGCTCTTGGCGGCGAAAAACACCCTGTGCGAGGCTCGCCCTCACGGCGGCCCAGGGGCCGGCCACGGGCCGCGAAGAGCCAAGGAGAGCCAGAAGATGACTACTTCTGATCACGCTGCTTCTGACCGCGCCACTTCTGATCACGCCGCGCACCTCGACCCCACCCTCTACCGGACCCCCGCCGAGGCCATCGCCGCTCCCCCGGAGAAGCTCGCCTACCTCGTCGGCTTCGACCGCGCCGCCCAGCGCCCCGACGCGCTCATCGTGGTCGACGCCGACCCCGGGTCGGACTCCTACGGACGGGTGCTGCACCTCGCCGAAGTCCCCGGCCTGGGCGACGAATTGCACCACTTCGGCTGGAACGCCTGCTCCAGCGCGCTCGCCCACGAAGGCCACCACGCCCCGGAGCGGCGCTACTTACTGACGCCGGGACTCCGCTCCTCCCGGCTGCACGTCTTCGACACCCACCCGGACCCGGCCCGCCCCCGCCTGGTCAAGGTGATCGAACCCGCCGAACTGGCCGACCGGGCGGGCTACTCACGGCCGCACACACTGCACTGCGGGCCCGGCGGCGTCCTGCTGTCCTGCCTCGGCGGCGCACACGGGAACGACGGACCCGGCGGCGTAGCGCTCCTGGACCACGAGACCTTCGACGTACTGCGCCCCTGGGAGACGGACCGCGGCCCGCAGCGCCTGGCCTACGACGTCTGGTGGCACCTGAACCGGAACGTCGCCGTGACCAGCGAGTGGGGCACCCCGTCGATGGTCGAGAACGGCGTCGACCCCGAGCTGCTGCTCGGCCGCTCGTACGGCCACGCGCTGCACTTCTGGGAGCTGGACTCCGGCCGCCACCTGCAACGCGTCGACCTGGGCGACGAACACCAGATGGTCCTGGAACTGCGGCCGGCCCACGACCCCAGTGCGACGTGGGGCTTCGCCGGCGTCGTGGTGAGCGTGGCGGACCTGTCGGCGTCGGTGTGGCTGTGGCACCGCGAGGACGACGGCCGGTTCGCCGCGCGCAAGGTCCTCACGATCCCGGCGGAGCCCGCCAAGGAGGACGAACTGCCGCCGGTGCTCAAGCCGTTCGGCGCGGTCCCGCCACTGGTCACCGACATCAACCTGTCGGTGGACGACCGCTGGCTGTACGTGTCGGCCTGGGGCACCGGCGAACTGTTCCAGTACGACGTCAGCGACCCCTTCCACCCCCGCCGCACCGCGTCCGTCCGCCTCGGCGGCATCACCGCCCGGCAGCCCCACCCGGCGGTGCCGGGGCTGCCCCTGACCGGCGGCCCGCAGATGGTCGAACTCAGCCGCGACGGACGCCGGGTGTACCTCACCAACAGCCTGTACGGCTCATGGGACGACCAGTTCTACCCCGACGGCATCCACCCCTGGCTCGCCAAACTCGACGCCGACCCCGAGCACGGCGGCCTCGCCCTCGACCCCCGCTTCTTCCCGCACGGCGAGGACTTCCAGGGCCTGCGCGTCCACCAGACCCGCCTTCAGGGCGGCGACGCGTCGTCCGACTCGTACTGCCACCGCTGACCGGGGCGCGTTCGTACGGCGGCCGGCGGCACCGGCCGAGTCATTCCCCGACCGCGCCCGCCAACGCCTCTGTATTCCGCCGCCGCATCGTCATGAACGCCAAGAACGACCCGTCCGCGAAGTGCAGACGGAAACGGGCCATGAGCTGTAGCCGGGGACTTCGCCGGACCGCTGCCACCTGCTCCCGGGAAACCGCCCACAGCAATTGGCCGTTGCCGTGCGGGTCGGCCGCGGTAAGGCCGACCCGTGCGTCACTCACCCACAACAGCTTGCGGATGAATCCGGCAGGGCTTTCCGTGGGCAACTGCCGGGCCAGCCCTTCCGCGTTCCCGCCCACGCCGCCGACCCGGGCCAGCGCGTTGCCGACCCCTGCCCCCGGCACCCCGCCGACCCCCTTCACCCCGGAGACCGGGACCACCGGCGCGATGTCGAGCAGCCGCTCGCCGGTGGCGAGCAGCGGAATCGTGGTGGGAGCGAATCGGGTCATCGTTTTCTCGGTCACCGGGTCACCCTATGCAGGAGCCGTTTCCGTGAACGCACCGGCCGCACGCCGGAACCGGCCGCCCCTTGGGCGCGTGCCAGGAAGAAGGCACGTATCCGAATCGGGAAGCGGAGGGGACCGGGCTGTGCATTCTTCGGTGGAAAGGGTGGTGGACGCATTCCTCACGAGTGCGGACCGGTTGTGTCCCGGGCTCGTCGAAGGGCTGTATCTGACGGGGTCCGTCGCGTTGGGGGATTTCCGGCCGGGGCGCAGTGACGTCGATTTCGTGGCCGTCACGGCACGGCGCCTCACGGCGGCGGACGTCGCGGCCTTGGAGCGGGTGCACGCCGAGACGCGCAAGCGGTACCGGCGGCCGTACTTCGACGGCACTCACGTCACGTGGGACGATCTCGCCGGCGGATACGCCTCCTGCTCCGACGCTCCGCACACCTTGCGGGGAAGGTTCCACACCGGGAGTGGCTTCGAGGTCAATCCGGTTACCTGGGCCGTACTGGCGGAGAACGCCGTCGCGGTACGAGGTCCCGCTCCGGGCGGTTTCGCCGTGGGCGTGGACGCCGCCGCCCTGCGCGACTGGACGCTGGAAAACCTCGGCAGCTACTGGCGGCCATGGCAGGCAGCGCGCCGCACGTCACTGTCGCCGGCGGGGATTCTGGCGCTGCACGGCTGGGCGACCGCCTGGGGTGTGCTGGGGGTCAGCCGTCTGCATTACACGCTCGCGACCGGCGGGATCACCTCGAAGGGCGGGGCGGGACGGTACGCGCTGGAGACGTTCGGCGCGCCCTGGCGTCCGGTGATCGGTGAGGCGCTGCGGCTGCACCGGTCGAGCGTCGTGACGGCGCCGCCCGGCGTCTCGCCCCGGTTGCGGAATCCGCCGGCCCGGCGCAGGGCCACCATGGACTTCGTCGCGATGGTCGTGGACGACGCCACGGCGGGCCGCTGACGCGCCGTGCACGCCGGACGGCCCGGGTCCCTCCGCGAGGGCCCCGGGCCGTCCGGCAGGCGTGCGGCGCTCACTCGTGCGCTTCGGCCTCCACCGGCTTCGGGATCAGGAACGACGTCGCGAGGGCGACGGCCATGATGACGACGCCGGCGATCATTCCGGCGGTGTAGCCGGAGGCGGACGCCGGGTCGTCGGCCGGGACGGCGGTCTTGACGGCGTACAGGGCGGCGAAGCTGAGGCCGGAGCCCAGGTTGAAGGCACCGGCGTTCAGGCCGGGCAGGAAGCCCGGGTTCTCCTTGGGCGACAGGACGATGCCGAGCCCGTTGAGCACGATGTTCGCCACGCCCGCGTACGTGATGCCCACCAGAATGGAGGCGGCCAGCAGCAGCCCCCGCGAGTGGGCGGAGAGCGTGACGATCATCAGCACGACGGTCGCCGCGGCGCCGACGAGCCCGAGCCGCAGGACCCGGCCGTACCCGAAGGTCGCCGCGAGCCGGCCGGCGATCGGGCCCATGGCCAGACCGGCGATGGCGTACGGCGTCAGCGTCCACCACGCGGACTGCTCGGCCGACATGCCGAGCCCGGCCTGCGCGTCCTGCGCGAAGGCGGGGATGAGTCCGTTCATGACGGCGAAGACGCCCGTCATCGTCAGCATGGTGGTCAGCAGCGTCGCCCAGGTCGAGCGCTGCCGCAGGTGCCGGGTGGCGACCAGGGGGTGCCCTGAGCGGTCCTCGGTCCGCCAGAACAGCCAGAACGCGGCCGCCGCCACGATCACGAGGACCGCGATGAGCGGCCAGTTCGCCGCGGCCAGCTTGCCCGCCTCGTTGAGCGCGACAAGCAGCGAGCCGACCGACACCACCAGCAGCAGGACGCCCGGCCAGTCCATCCGGTGGCTGTCGGGTGCCTTCGACTCGGGCGCCATGACGGCGACGAAGGCGGCGGCGATCGCGGCGACGACGGCCATGGCCCAGAAGACCGCCGCGAAGCCGTGCCGGTCGGCGAGGTAGCCGCCGGCGAGGGAGTCGATACCGGCGATGCCGCCGTTGACCGCGGTGATCACGCCCAGCAGCGTGCCGTACCGCTTCGGCTCGGTGACCTCGACCCGCAGCATGATCAGGCACAGCGGTACGGTCGGTCCCGACACGCCCTGGATGACGCGGCCGACGAACAGCATCGGCACGCTCTGCGCGAGCGCCGCCACGATGCATCCGACGACCATCAGGGCCATCATCCCGGCGAGCACCTTGCGGCGGCCGACGATGTCGCCGAGCCGCGGCAGGAACAGCGAGAACAGGGCCGCCGAGGTGAAGAACGCGGTCTGGGTGAGCCCGATCTCGGCCGAGGTGGCGCCGAGGCTGTCCTCGATGCTCTTGAGTGCGGGACTGAGCATGCTGGCGTTGAGCTGGAAGGCGACGCAGGCCGTCAGCAGCGCGGTGACCAGCACGCCGATCCGTACGGTGCGGCCCGGGCCCGCCGTCTCGGCGGCCCGGGCGGTGTGCGGCGCGCTCATGCCTCGACGTCGCCGATGCGCTCGAGGGCGTCCACGACGAGGTTCCAGAACCGTTCGTGGTCGAGCTTGACGGCGACCTGGGTGCGGCAGTCCTCGGGGATGGGCCAGCGGAAGTCGGTGACGGTCATGCCCATGGTCAGGCCGCCGGTCAGCTCGATGTCCACGGGGGCCTTGCGCACGGTCATGACGTCCGGGTCGATGACGTAGGCGACGGCGCAGGGGTCGTGCACCGGCGGGTACTCGAAGCCCTGGTTCTCCCGGTAGGCGTCGCGGAAGAAGTCCAGCAGTTCCAGGACGAACCGGGCGGGCTTGGTGCCGACGTCGGCGATCTTCTTGGTGACCTCGGGCGTGGCCAGCGCCTGGTGCGTCAGGTCGAGGCCGACCATGGTGACGGGCCAGCGCTCGTTGAAGACGATGTGCGCGGCGTGCGGGTCGATGACGATGTTGAACTCGGCGACCGCGCTCCAGTTGCCCTCGTGGTACCCGCCGCCCATCAGCACGACCTCGCGGACGCGCTCGGCGATCCGGGGCTCCTTGCGCACGGCCAGGGCGATGTTGGTCAGGCCGGCGGTCGGCACGATGGTGATTTCGCCCGCTTCGTGCGACATCACCGTGTCGATGATGAGGTCGACGGCGTGCCGGCGGTCGAGCTCGAAGTTCGGCTCGGGCAGGTCCGGGCCGTCCAGTCCGGTGTCGCCGTGGATCTCCGGTGCGTTCTCGATGGTCCGCACGAGGGGCCGCGGGGAGCCGGCCGCGAAGGGCACGCCGGTGATGCCGGCGATCCGGGCCACGGACAGCGCGTTGCGGGTGACCTTCTCCAGGGTCTGGTTGCCGACCACGGTGGTCACGGCGACCAGGTCGATGTCGGGATTGCCGTACGCCAGGAGCATGGCGATGGCGTCGTCGTGCCCGGGGTCGCAGTCGAGAATGATCTTTCTGGCCAACGGAAGAGCCCCTTTGCTCAGCTGAAGGTGTTGAAGTGGATCTTTGGGTGCACAGCAGAAGGGCTGTTACCGGAGAGCACGGACGGACGGCGGTGCGCCGACCGGGCGGGTGAGGCCCACCATGGCTGGTGCCACCGGACACCTCCCCTTCGACACGGATCGGGAAATCGATTTCATGGCGGCGGTGCCGTCATGGCAGGGCGCTGACCTGCGATCGAGGCCCTGTCTTGTCATAGTGCCAGAGCGGACGGCCGCCGAGGGCATCCGGGTGCTCCGGGGCGTCAGCCCGTCGCGTCCGGGTCCGCCGGCCCGGCGGGCGGGCCGGGGCGCGCGTGTGCCGCCAGGACCGCTTCCACCGTGTCCGCCTCAGCGGCCGTCTTGTCCTCGCGGTAGCGCAGCACCCGGGCGAAGCGCAGGGTCACGCCCGCCGGGTAGCGGGTCGAGGTCTGGAGGCCGTCGTAGGCGATCTCGACGACGAGTTCGGGGCGTACGGTCACGACGTAGCCGCTCTCGTCCACCGCCAGCTCGCGCAAACGTTCCGTCTGCCAGGTCAGCAGGGCGTCGGTGAGTCCCTTGAAGGTCTTGCCCAGCATCACGAACGTGCCGTCCGGGCCGCGCGCCCCGAGGTGGAGGTTGGAGAGCTTGCCCGTACGGCGGCCGTGGCCCCACTCCGCGGCCAGCACCACCAGGTCGAGCGTGTGCACCGGCTTCACCTTCAGCCAGGCGGCGCCGCGGCGGCCCGCGCTGTACGGCGCGTGCAGCGCCTTGACCACGACCCCTTCGTGGCCCCGCCGCAGCGTCTCGGCCCAGAAGTCCTCGGCGGCCCGGCGCGCCGCCGGGTCGGCCGGATCGCCGACCACCGTCCGGCGCACCCGCTGCTCCTCCGGGACCAGGCGGGCCAGCTCCGCGTGCCGCCGGTCGCCCGGCAGGTCCAGGAGGTCCCGGTCCCCCACCGCGAGGACGTCGAAGAAGACCGGGGACAGCGGCAGCGCGGCACGGGCGGCCCGTACGTCCACCCGCGAACCGAACCGGCCCGCGATCTGCTGGAACGGCACCGGGCGCCCGTCGCCGCCGAGCGCGATCGCCTCGCCGTCCAGGACGAAGCACGGCTCGGGGAGGGCGAGCGCGGCCTCGGTGATCTCGGGCAGCCGGTCGGTGACGTCGTCGAGGGTGCGGGTGTAGACCCGTACCTCGGCGCCGTCGCGGTGCACCTGCACCCGGATGCCGTCGAGCTTCTCCTCCACGGCGCACGCGCCGGCCTTGTCGATCGCCTCGGCGACGGATTTCGCGCTGTGCGCCAGCATCGGGCCGATCGGCCGCCGCACGGTGAGCCGGAAGTCCGCCAGTGCCGCCGGCCCTTCCGCGAGCAGGGGGCGTGCCACCTCTTCCAGCGATCCGGCCAGCATCACGGCCCGCCGTACGTCCGCGACGGGCACCTCCGCCGCCGCGGCGATCCCTTCGGCGGCGATGGCGTCCAGCGCGCCCTGCCGTACCTCGCCGGTCAGCAGGCCGACGAGGAAGCGTTGCTCCTCCTCGGTCGCCGCGGCCAGCAGCTCCTGTACGAGGCGGCGCCGCTCGGCCTGGGACCCGGGGCCCCCGACGGACGACAGGGCGGTCAGCGCCGCGTCGGTGCCGCGTACCGTCAGGGTGGGGGTGCCCGCCGCCGGGACGGGGTCCCGCAGCACGCTCCAGCCGACCCCGATGCGGCCCTGCGGCAGCCGCCCGGCCAGGTAGGCGATGGCGATCGGCGCATCGTCCGGGCCGGCCTGGCGGAACAGTTCGGCCAGCAGCTTGATCTTCTGGGAGCGCGCCGAGGTGGCGGCGACCTCCCCGGACACGCGTGCGAGACGGGCCAGCAGCATGGAGCCATCCTGCACCGGCGGCGCCGCACGCGCCCCCGGGCACTCACCAGAACCGCGGGCCCCGGGCCCCTCCCCCGCTCACTTTCCGATGCCCTCGGACAGGCCGCGGACGAAGTGCCGCTGCGCGACCAGGAAGATCACGATCATCGGCAGCGCGGCGATCGTCAGGCCCGCGAAGAGCATCGGCCAGTCGGAGTTGAGCCGTCCCGCCATGTCCGCGAGGCCCACGGGCAGCGTCTTGAGGTGGTCGTCGGTGATGAAGACGAGCGCGAAGGCGTACTCGTTCCACGCGAAGAGCGCCTGGAGGAGGGCGGCGGAGACCAGGATCGGGCGGGCCATCGGGACGACGACGCGCCAGAAGGTCTGCCACCGGCTCGCCCCGTCGATCAGGGCCGCCTCCTCCACCTCCACCGGCTGGCCCAGCAGGTAGGCGCGGACGAGGAAGGTGGTGAAGGGCACCTTGAAGGCGGTGTAGAGGACGATGAGCGCCCAGTACGTGTCGTAGATGTGCAGCGCCTGGAGGAGCTGGGTCAGCGGGACCAGCGCCACGGTCGGCGAGAGCATCATGGCCCCGAGGACGAGCAGCAGGGCGGGCTGGGAGCACGGGAGGGCCAGCCGCGTGAGCCCGTACGCGGCCCAGGCGCTGACCAGGACGACGGCGAGGACGCTGGCGGCGGTGACGAGCGCGCTGTTGAGCAGGTAGCCGAGCACTCCTTGGTGCCAGGCGTCGGCGTACGTCCCCCAGTCGGGGCGCGCGGGCAGGCCCCACGGGTCGGAGAAGATCTCGCCGTTCGTCTTGAGGCCGGACAGGGCCATCCAGCACAGCGGGTAGACCACTGCGACGGCGAGCGCGGCGAGGCCGCTGTACGTGAGCACGCGCAGCACGACCGAGCCGGAACGGGCGGGACCGCGGCGCCGGCCGGTGGTGGCCGGCGGGGCGTCCGCCGGGGCGGGCTTGTGCAGGGTGAGGGTCATGCCGCTGCCGCCTTCCGGCGCGAGTGGAGGAGCTGGACGGCGCCGGCCACGAAGGTGATGGCGAACATGACGGTGCCGATGGCCGCGGCGTACCCCATGTCGTCCCCGGTGAAGGCGCTGGCGTAGAGCCAGGTGCCCAGCGTCTGGCTGGAGTTGGAGGGGCCGCCGCCGGTCATCACCATCACCTCGTTGAAGACCAGGAACGCGCCGGAGACGGTGAGGATGACCAGCAGGGTGGTCATCTCGCGGACCATCGGGACGGTGACGGCGAAGAAGGTGCGGACGCGGCCCGCGCCGTCCACCGTCGCCGCCTCGTACAGTTCGCGCGGGATGCGCTGGACGGCGACGGTCAGCAGCATGGTGGTGTATCCGAAGGACTGCCACTGGCTCATGTTGACGACGCCCCAGATGGAGGTGGCCGGGTCGCCGAGCCAGTCGTGTGCGAACCGGCCGAGGCCCAGGGCGTCCAGCGCGCTGTTGATGAGCCCCGCGTCGGGCTGGTAGAGGAACTGGAAGAGCAGGCCGGCGACCGTCATGGAGACGGCCGCGGGGATGAAGTAGACCGTACGCAGCAGTCCGCGCAGCCGCCGCCCGATGAGCGCCTCCAGGATCGCGGCCAGCACGAGCGCCGCCCCCACCTGGAAGACCACCGAAGTGACGGCGTAACAGAGGTTGTTGGCCAGCGCTTTCCAGAAGACGGGGTCCTGGAGGGCCTGCCGGTAGTTCTCCAGGCCGACGTAGCGCATGCCGGGCTGGAAGACGCTGAACTTGAAGAGGCTGAGCCGGATGTTCTCCACGATCGGGTAGTAGACGAACAGGGCGATCAGGGCGAGGGCGGGGGCGGCGTACAGGGCATGGCTCCATCGGCGTCGCTGCATGGCGGCGGCACCTCCTTCGGGGGGTGGGTGACGTACGGGGGTCAGTCACGGACGCGGAAGCGGTGGGCCTGCCGCGCGCCCTCGCGTACCTGGCGCACCGCCTGGGCGGCGGTCGTCCGGCCGCCCAGGACGGCTTCGGCCGCCGAGAGGTACGGATTGACGATCTTGTCGTCGGCGCGGGTGTCGAGCCAGAGCGCCATGTCCCTGTCCGCGAGCGTGTGCTGCGCCTTGGACAGCCCCTTCAACCGCGCGGCGTCCGCCGTGCCCTTGACCGCGCTCAGCCAGCCCAGGTCGCGCACCATCTTGCGGGCCTGGTCGCGGCTGGTGAGGTACTTGAGGAAGTCGACGGCGAGCGGCTTGTTGGGGGAAGAGTTGGCGACGAGCAGGCCATCCGCTCCCCCGGCGACGGCGCGGGGCGAGCCCGCCGCACCCGGGATGGCGGGCATGGTGAAGAAGTCCCAGCTCTTCGCGAATGTGCCCGGGGCGCCTCCCTTGGTGCTCAAGTAGGAGAATTCCAGGGTCTCCAGGTACTGCATCGCGGCCTTGCCGTACAGCAGCCGGGTCTGTGCGGACTCGTGGCTCACGCTCGTGCCGGACGGTCCCATGCAGCGTGACGCGAGCTGCCCGAGGTCCTCGAACGCGCGCTCGTAGCCGGGGTGGGTGAAGGCGCTGCCGCCTCCGTCGCCGTCGTAGTCCCTGGCCAGTACGCCGGCCGGCACTTCCATGGCGTTGAACTGGGTGAGCAGGTGACCGGCGGGCCAGCCGTACTGGTTGCCGAACGCGAGGGGCGTGTAGCCCGCTTCGGAGATGCGGTCACAGGCCGTCAGCAGCTCGGGGAAGGTACGCGGTGCCCGCCGCACCCCGGCCTTGGCGAAGATCTCGGTGTTGTACGCGAAGACCTTGGCGTCCACGTCCAGCGGCACCCCGTACGTGCGCCCGTCGAAGGTGAACGCGTCGAGCGCGTCGGCTTCGAAGGTGCGGCCCCAGCCGGTGTTCTTGAGCGGCGCCGACAGGTCGGCGGCGAGCTTGCCGTCGGCGAACTTGCGCGCGTACCGGCCGGGCCAGGAGAAATAGATGTCGGGCAGCTCGCGGGAGGCCGCCAGGACCGCGATGCGGTCCTTGTACGGCTGGTCGCCGACGGCCTGGAGGTCGATGGTGACGCCCGGGTTGCGGCGCTCGTAGTCGCGGACCACGTCCTTGAAGTACGGGGCGTACTCCGGGTCGGCCCACTTCTCCAGGATGGTGAGGTGCCCGCGCGGGGGTCCGTCGAGGGCGAAGTCGTTCGGGGTGACGCGGACGGGGGCCTGCCCGCACCCGGCGGCCACGAGGGTCAGCAGGGCGGCGAGCAGGCGGCCGGCGACGACGGCGGGAGTGCGGCGCATCGGCTCTCTCCTGGCGGGGATGGGTCAGGGACATCGGGACGCGGTGCGGGGCCGCGGGTCTTCGAGGGCGAGGGGGTGGCCGAAGGCGCCTGGCAGGGTGCACACGGCTGCCGCGTACGTGGCGGCGTAGCCCGCCGCGTCGGCGAGCGGGCGCCCCTGGTGGAGGGCGAGGTGCAGTGCCGCGATGAAGGAGTCGCCGGCGCCGAGGGTGTCGGTGGCGCGGACGGGCACGACCGGCTGGTGGTGCGCGGTGCCCTCGTACGACAGCACCGCGCCCCGGGCGCCCCGCGTCACCACGGCCAGCTTCGCGCCGAGCCGGTGCGCGCGGGCCAGCAGCCCGGCGGCCTCGTCCTCGTCCGCGTCGGGCCGGGAGAGGACGGCGCTGCGTACGTCGGGCAGCAGCGGTTCGGCGTAACTCCAGGGCCGGTCCGAGAAGTCGAAGCTGACCGGGCAGGCGGCGGCGAGCCGCGGCAGCTGCTCCTCCATGCCGCTGCAGTCGCCGGTGTGCACCAGGTCGAAGCCGCGGAGCCAGCGCAGGTCAGCGTCGTCCGGCGTGAACAGGGAGATCGTCTCGTCGCAGTCGCCGAAGGTCCGGTTGCCCTCGTCGTCGAGGTGGACGGTGGCGTAGGCGTTGGGCCCTTCGGCGATACGGGCCCGTTCCGTCGAAACGCCTTCGGCTGCCAGCGCCGCCCGTACGTGCCGGCCGGCCGCGTCGCTGCCGGTGACGCCGAGGTACGCGGCCTCGGCGCCGCACCGCGCGGCGTGCACCGCGACGTTGAGGGCGTTGCCGCCGGGGTACATCAGTCCGCGCCGTGGGTAGCGATCGACGACGTTGTCGCCGAGTCCGCAGATGCGCATACCGCTCTTTCCTCCAGTTGGCTCCGGTGGGGGCCGGCCCGGTGCGCCGACGGGCACCGGGCCGGGCGAACGCGGCGGCGCGGGCTCAGTAGTCGACCTGGAACATGTAGCGGCGCTTGTCGAGGTCGTGGCCGCGTACGGACTCGTAGTGGCGGGCCAGCCGGGTGCCGAAGACGTCCAGCGCGATGGGGGTGATGTCGCCGCGCACCGCCCCGGGCACACCGGGCAGGGTGAAGATCCGGGAGTCGACGTAGTGGGCCTTGCGGGTGTACGTGTCCAGGAACGTCTTGGTGCGTTCGGCCATCGGGCGGGTGGCGTCCTCGCCGAGGAAGAGGATCACCGGCTGGTCCTCGGTGACGACCTCGAAGGCACCGTGGAAAAACTCACCGGCGTGGTAGCTGCCGCCGTGCTTCCACTGCATCTCCATCAGGTAGCACATGGTGAAGCCGTAGCCCGCGCCGTAGTTGGGGCCCGCGGAGAGCACGTACGTCACCGGTTCGTCGGCGAGCGCGGTGGCGATGGAGTGGGCGAGCGCCTCCCCCTCCTCCTGCGCGGTGTACAGGGCGTCGGGCAGCGCTTCGTACGCCTTGCGGATCGTCGCGTAGTCGTCTGGGGCGCCGGTCTTCTCCAGCAGCGCGTACGCGAGCTGTCCGAAGAGCACGCCCTTCGGGGCGACGACGGTGTCCTCGCTGCGGTAGGTGAAGGCGATGTCTGCGGCCTGCGCCAGCGCGCTGTCGGCGTCGCGGGTGAGGGCGGCGACCCTGGCGCCGGTGGAGCGCGCGTAGTGGGCTGCGGCGACGGTCTCCTTGGTGGTGCCGGTGTGCGAGGAGACGAGGACGAGTGACCCCTCGCCCAGCAGCGCGGGCTTGCGCAGGTTGAACTCGTCGCTGTTCATGTGGAAGACCGGGAAGCCCGCGCGGGTCTCCAGGAGGAAGTGCGCCGGGTAGGAGGCGGTGAGCGAGCCTCCGCAGCCGACCAGGAAGACGTTGCGCAGTCCGGCGCCGACGACGTCGTCCACGAAGGCGCGGGCCGTCTCGTTCTGGCTCAGTGCGAAGGCCACGGCCTCCTTGAAGTCCTCGGTGATGGGCTTGAGGGGCAGGGTTGCGGTGGTCACGCGGGTCCTCTCCGAGCAGGTTGGGAACGTTCCCAATGGCGCGCTGGGAACGTTCCCAAAGCAGCATGAGAGCGCCCGTCGGCGCGAAGTTGGGAACGTTCCCAGCGGGGATGTCGGGAACCTTCCCACCGCCGCCGGCAGGGCGTCAATACCCCTGCACAGCCGATAGCCTGGCGACGCCATGACGACGAACCGACGCAGTGGCCCGCACCGGCCCGCCACGATCCCCGACGTCGCCCGCGAGGCGGGCGTCTCCCGCTCCACCGCCTCCCGGGCCCTCGCCGACTACGGCTCCGTCAGCCCCGAGGCCCGCGAGCGCGTACGAGCCGCCGCCGAGAAACTGGGCTACCGCGCCAACCAGCTCGCCCGGTCCATGATCACCGGGCGGACGCACACCCTGGGCGCGGTGATCGCCGACATCCAGAACCCGTTCTTCGCCGGCGTCACCCGCGGCATCACCGACGCCGCCCGCGCGGCCGGCTACCAGGTACTGCTGGCCAACACCGACGAGGACCCGGCGGCCGAGCGGGCCGCCGTGAAGATGCTGCGCGACAAGCACGTCGACGGCCTGATCGTCGCCCCCGCCTCCACGACCGACACCGGCCACCTCACCGCCGCCCACGCCGGCGGCTGCCCGGTCGTCCTCCTCGACCGGCGCGTGCCCCGCCTCGACATGGACTCCGTCGCCGTCGACAACCACGGCGCGGCCCAGGACGCCGTACGCCGCCTGATCGCCATGGGACACCGGCGCATCGCCCTGGTCAGCCTGGTGGGCAACGACGACGCCGACGACCCGGTGGACCCCGGCTCCACGGGCCTGGCCCGCATAGCCGGCTACCGCGCCGCACTGCGGGAGGCGGGCATCGCCGACACCGGCAGCTACCTGCGCACCGGCGCCTTCCACGGCCAGGACCCGGCCGTGCTCGCCGCGGACCTGCTGGACTCCCCCGCGCCGCCCACCGCCGTCTTCGCCACCGACAGCCTGATCGCGCTGGGCGTGCTGTCCGCGGCCCGGGAGCTGGGGCTGCGCGTGCCGGAGGACCTGTCCGTGATCACCTTCGACGACACCGACTGGGCTCGCGCCGTACGCCCGCGGATCAGCGTGGTCGCCCAGCCCGTACAGGAACTGGGCGCCAAAGCCGTGCACGCCCTGATCGCCCGCGTACAGGGCGGCACCCACCGCCCCGAACACACCACGCTGCCCACGGAGTTCATCGCACGCGAGTCGGTGGCGCGGGCGGCGAAGGGGAAGAAGGGGCGCGAGTAGGGCCGGGTGGGCCGGGGGCCGGGGGCGGATCTCCGGGGGCCTCGGGGCGCCGCCGGTCCGCCGCGGACATGATGTACGGCATGAAGCCGGTCAAGCGCTACCTCCTGCTCGCGCTCCTGGCCGCCGCCACCGCCGGATACACCCTGCTGCTCTGGCACGGGCCGTGGTGGATCGACGGCGCCCACCTGCGCACCCGCGGCCTCCAGCCGGCCGACGGCGTCGTCATCACCGGGTTCCGCACCGCCCTGGTCGCCCTCGGGGCCGGGCTCATCGCCGCGGCCGGCCTCTTCTACACCCACCGCACGTTGCAGCACACCCGGGAGAAGGACCAGGAGCAGGCGGAGATCGCGCGCGAGGGACAGGTCACCGACCGCTACGTGGCGGCGATCAAGCTGCCCCACCGAACGGCTGGGCGGCATCTACGCGCTCCAGCACATCATGCACGACTCACGCAAAGGACCACCTCACGGTGGTGAACGTGCTGGCCGCATACGTGCGTACGCACCACCCGACCCCCGGCAACGGCGGCGGGCGGCCGTGCGACGCCGGTGCCCGGGCCGGCCAGGACCGGGGCCCGGCCGAGCGGCACCGCACACGCCCGCTGCCCGAGGACATCCACACCGCCCTCACCGTGATCTCCGACCACCCGCTGCGCAACCTGCCCCGCGAGCACGTGGACCTGCGCGGCATCGACTTCCGCCGTGCGGACCTGCGGGCCTTGAACTTCCGGGGTACGGACCTCGGGCGTGTCTTTTGGATCAGCCCGGATCAGCCCGCGCCGTCTGGTGCGGTGCATCGCAAGGCGGAGCATTGCCCTCGGACTGGGTGTCCGTGGGTGATGCGACAACGCCGCGAGGTGCCGTGCCAGACGGCGCGGGCCCGGGATGATCCGAAAGACACGCCCTAGCCGGCGCGGACTTCCGGGAAGCGGATCTGCGCGGGGTCGCGCTGTGGGGTGCCGACCTGTCCGGTGCCGACTTCCGCGAGGCGAACCTGCGCCAGGCCGGCCTTGAGGGCGCCAACCTGGCGGGAGCCGATCTCCAGGGGGCGAAACTGCGGGAAGCCGCGCCGGGGGAAGCGGATCTGAGCCGCGCGAATCTCATGGCCGCCGATCTGACGGAGGCCGTCCTCGAAGGTGCCGTGCTCACGCGGGCGAACCTGCGCGGCGCGAACTTCCTGGACACGGATCTGAGCGGGGCGCACCTCCGGCAGGCCGACCTGCGCGGGGTCGACCTCGGCGGCACCGGCCTGCGGACGTACCCGCTGTCGGAGCACGGCTATCTGGCCGTGGACCAGCTCCTGCGGGCGAACCTCCACCGTTCCACCAGGCTGCCTCCGGACCTGGCCAGGAACGCCGAGGTCCTGGCCCGCATGGACGCGTGCGAAGCCGCGCAGCGCCCGTAGGCCCCTCGGACAGCCGCGGCGCGGACCCGGGGTGATCCGAAAGTCACGCCCTGGGTGTCACATGCCCGCCTCGACCTCCCGCGAGGCGGACCGCTTCCCCTTGCCCACCCCCGAGGCGTCGGCCGCTGCCTGTAGCGAGCGCAGGGCCAGGAGGAGCACACCGATGTCGTCGAGCAGGACCGGATCGGGCAGCAGGTCGATCGGGGAGATCAGATAGAGCAGCGCTCCCCAGTACGCGACCTTGTTCTCCAGCGGTACGCCCGCGTCACGCAGGGCGCTGCGCGCGCGGACCACCTTGACCAGCAGCACGATCGCCGCGACGACCATCGCCCCCAGCAGGACCGCCACGATCACCACGACCGCCCACATCTCACCGCTCATCCCTGACGTCTTCCCTCCGTCGCGCGTGAAATGCCGACCGGCACCGGAATTCTCCTTCCGGTGCCGGTCGGCACACACGTCAACGAGCGATCAGGCGAGGCGAAACGGCGCGCGGGACGGCTGGGGCCAGAGTTCCGCCGGAGCCTCGCCGGCAGCCGCAGCCGCAGCCGCGTCCGTCAATGCAGCAATTCCGGATCCGGCTTCCGCGCCTCCCGCTTCCGCTCCTCCCGCTCCCGTATGATTTTTGGCTGCTTTTCCGCCGACGGGGCCGGAATTTCCGTTCTCGATCGGTACCGCATCTCCTCGAAGCTCTTCTTCATGGCGTTCCGCAGTTTTTTGCCCAGCGGCCGTTCCACGAACCGGTGCACCAGCCAGGAGAGGAACAGCATGAGAACGACGATGCCCGGCAGGAGCACACCGGCGGGCACCCGGTCGCGCAGCAGGTCGATGAGGGTGAAACCCACGTACATGTGGAGCAGGTAGAGCGGATAGGTGAGCGTTCCGGCGGTGGACAACCAGCGCCATTGGAGTCTGTCGAACCAGCCGAGGGCAATGGCGGCCATCAGGGCGAAAGCCACCAGGACGG
Source organism: Streptomyces sp. NPDC017056 (assembly GCF_044332485.1). NCBI lineage: Bacteria > Bacillati > Actinomycetota > Actinomycetes > Kitasatosporales > Streptomycetaceae > Streptomyces > Streptomyces sp. NPDC017056. The sequence continues at coordinate 29,365 of NZ_JBIRPD010000014.1, forward strand.
CCAACCGCACCGGCCATCCCTGCGCCACGTCCGCCTTCGCGCCGAGATTCATCACCAGCCGGCCGCGCAAATAGTGCTGGGCCAGCAGGAAGGAGACCGCGACAATGGCCCACAGCAGGGCGGTGGGCTTGAAGCGGTGCATGAGGTAGAAGGCGATGCCCGCGATGAAGTACGGGGAGTACGGCGCGATGGCCCACACCGAGAGCAGGTCGCTGTTGGACTTCAACGCCACCACCCCGGCCACGGTCCACAGGCCGCAGAAGAGCACGCACCGGCGGTAGGTGACCCCGCGGAACACCACGATCGCGAACAGCAGGTAGAACTTCAGCTCGATGAACAACGTCCAGTAGGCGTCGTCGACATCGGGCACCCCGAGCCCCTGCTGGAGCATCGTGAGGTTCGTCAGCACGGTTTCCCAGTTGTCCGCGCTGCGGACGTTCGGCCACACCGTCAAGACGGCCGCCGTGAGCAGTACGGCAATCCAATAGGCGGGATAGAGACGGGAAACGCGGGAGGTCACGAAATCGCCGAGGGAACGCCCCCAGGTGCTCATACAGATGACGAATCCGCTGATCAAGAAGAACACTTCGACGCCCAGCCACCCGTACTCCGACAGGTGGTACACGACCGGGGAGAACGTGTCCGGGTCCTCGCCCCAGCCGTCGCGCAGGGTGATGTAGTGATACGCCAGGACCATCAGGGCCGCCAGCAGTCTCAGCGCGTCGAGGACCCTGAGTCTGGGCCGCCGCACTCCCTCCTGTGGTACGGGAGGGTGTTTGGGCGCGGCGTAAAGCATCCGGGTCCTTAACGACGGTGCGGCGGCATTCTGTCCGAATTTTGCGGTAAACCGTGGAAAATGCGCGAACGGATCGCGGAGTTTAGGGTACGACACCTCACCTGCCCTGTGTCCACAACATCCGTGATGTTCGCGACAGTCGACGGCGGTGCAGGTCAACAGGGGCGCTGCTGTGGTGCATCGCTGCCGTTTCTGAGAAATACATGAAAAAAGCGGACCGGTGCCCCGGGCCCGGCCGTGTCCCCGGGCAGCCGGCCCGCCCGCGCACCGCCGCCCACCCGGCGAGCGGGCCGCCGCCGCCCGGCCGCACGTCGTCGGCGGCCGCCCGGCACGCGACCCCGCGCGCGGGCCGACTTCCCGCCGGTTACGGCGAAGTTGTTGCCAGGAGCCTCAGGAGCCCCAACAATGCGCACGTCAAAGCCGAAGGACCTTCGGCTACGGATTCTGAGAGGACCCCCACATGAAAAGCCCTCTCGTCGGTGCCCTGGCCACGGCCGTCCTGGGTACCGCGGCGCTCGTGGGCACCGCCGGAACCGCCGGTGCCGCCACCACCTCCGCCACCGTCTCCGACGCCGCCGGGCACCCGGCGGCGGTCAAGGCGGCGGCTCCCAGAGCCGTGAGCTTCGCCGGCACGGTGGCGCTCAGCAACTGCTCCGGATCGATCGTGCGCATGCCCACCTCGACCGACAACGACCCCGCACTGGTCATGTCCAACGGGCACTGCCTGGAGAGCGGCATGCCCGACGCGGGCGAGGTCGTCGTCGACCAGCCCTCCAGCCGCAGCTTCACCGTCCTCAGCGCCTCGGCGGGCAACCTCGGCACGGTCCGCGCCACCAAGGTCGTCTACGCGACCATGACCGACACCGACGTCTCGCTCTACGAACTCTCCTCCACCTACGCCCAGATCAAGCAGCGCTACGGCATCAACGCGCTGGACGTCGCCACCACCCACCCGGCCAAGGGCGCCGCGATCAGCGTCGTCTCCGGTTACTGGAAGAAGACCTACAACTGCAACATGGACGGCTTCGCCTACCGGTTGAAGGAAGGAAACTGGACCTGGAAGGACTCGGTCCGCTACACCGCCCCCTGCAAGGTCATCGGCGGCACCTCGGGTTCACCGGTGATCGACGTCGCCTCCGGCAAGGTGGCGGCCGTCAACAACACGATCAACGAGAGCGGCCAGCGCTGCACCATGAACAACCCCTGTGAGGTCGACGCCAACGGCCAGGTGAGTGTGCGCCGCGGCATCGGCTACGCACAGGAGACGTACGAGATACCCAAGTGCTTCGGCACCGGCAACAAGCTCGACCTGGGTCGGCCAGGCTGCGTCCTGCCCAAGGGCTGAGACACCCACCGGCGGGCACACGCCGTGCTCGCCGGTGGCGTCAACCGCCGCCGGGCACCGGCCCGCTGAACGCGCCGGGCACCGAACGCAGCCACACCTCGCAGGCCAGCGTGTTGTCGAGGGCGCGCAGCACGTCCGCGGACAGCTGGGGCCGGCCGAGGCCGGCGCCGAGGGCCGTGGTGTCCAGGAGCCCCGCCCCGGCCAGGCGGGAGTCGTTGAACAGTTCCGCGAGGGCGGACCGGTTCCGGCGCAGGGCCGAGTAGAAGTCGGCGGTGTACTCGCCCTTGGTGGACCGGGCCAGGAGCAGGTCGGGGACGACGCCCCGCATGGCTTCGGCGAGGACCGGCTTGTAGCGTCCCGGCGCGCTGCGCTCGGCGACCCGTACGGACAGCGCGGCCTCGATCACGCCGTCGTCGAGGAAGGGCGCGGCGTACGGCAGTCCCAGGCCGGACGTCACCTGGTCGACCTGCCGGAAAGCGCGGCCGCACGTCTGCACGGCACTCAGCGCGGCGTGCCGGCCGCGCCGTTCCGCGAGCGGTTCGGGACCCTCGGCGGCCGCTGCGCGCAGCAGGTCCCGTGCCGCCCGTACCGCTTCCTGCGTGGCCCAGGGCGGCATGGGCGACAGCGTGCCCCAGGCCGTACCGGACGTATAGCGGGCGGGTGCGGGCCGCGCCCGGTCCTGGGTCAGGTGGTCGGCCCAGGCGGTCAGCCACCGGGTGAAGGCACTGCGGTCCGCCAGTCCGCGCAGCAGCGGCCACAGCGGCCCGCGCCGGACGGCCCGGGCCCGGCGTACGCGGCCGAGCGCCGCCCAGGGGTGGCTGCGCAGGACGTCGTGCAGGTACGGCGGCAGGTCGCCGAACAGCTCGTCACCGCCGCCGCCCGACAGGTGCAGCCCCGACCCCCGCCCGGCCATGTGGCCGGCGAGCGTGGCGAGCCTGGCGCTGTCACGGGCCCAGACGCCCGGCTCGTCCGACACCGCTTTCAGACCGGTCATGCCGCTGAACCACAGGGGCGCGCGGGTCCGTTCGGGCCGTACGTGTTCGGCGCCGGGCAGCCGGGCGGCCGCCCGCGCGGCCCAGGCGGCGTCGTCGTTCGCCGGGTCCACGCTCTCCCAGCCGAAGGTGACCAGGCGGGCCGGGCCGCGGTCCGCGAGGAAGCACAGGCTGGTGGAGTCCATGCCGCCGGAGAGGTCCGCGCTCACCGTCTTGCGGCCGGTGGTGCAGGAGTCCACCGCGGCGGTGAGCGCGCGGCACACCGCGTCCGCCCCTTGGGCCGCGGACAGTTCGGGTTCCGGCGGTGTCCACCACCGCCGGATGGCGGCCCGCCCGTCCGCGTCCAGCAGCAGGCAGTGCCCGGCGGCCACGGACTCGACGCCGCGCCAGATGCCGGGACCGTCGCCGAGCGGGTACGGCGGGGGCGTCGCCAGGAGGTGGAGTGCCACATGCCGTTCGTCCACGCCCGCGCCGACCGCTGCCGCCAGGGTGTCGGCGCGGCAGGCCGCCACCGTCACGCCCTCCACCCGGGCGTGGAAGACGCGCCGTACCGCCGAGGCGCTGCCGCGCACCCGGACCCGGCCGTCCGCCGAGGTGACCGCGTGGAAGCTGCCCGGCAGCCCGGCGAGCGCCCGTTCGGTGTCGGAGACGTCCCGGAGGGCGCGCAGCCGGTCCGCGAGCGCTTCCGCGGTGACCGGGCACCGCCCGATCACCGCCATCCGCGCGCTTCCCGCGGCGGCGACCACCACCTGACCGGCCGGCCAGCTGCCCAGCAGCCACGGGCGCCCGGAGTGGTGCGTGACCACCTCGGTCGCCCGGGCGCGCAGCAGCCGCGCCGCGGCCGGTCCGCGGCCGCCGTCGGGGAAGACCGCGAACCACACCTCGTCGGCCAAGGTCCGTCAGCCCGCCGGCGGGATCTGCCAGTACCAGGGGGCGTAGCCGCCTTCGAAGAAGGTGCCGCTGTTCGAGCCCAGCGTCAGCTCGGTGAAGCCGCCGGTCTCCTGCACGACGGGCGGTTCATAGGTTTCGTCCGGTTCCACAGAACTCCCCTTTCCGCGTACCGGCCCCGCGCCGCCCTGACCGGTTCAGGGCCGCCGGGCCCACGCGGCCCAAGGACTGCCCACCAGGGCACCGCCCTACGCCGGACGGCCGCCGTCTTCACCCGGCGGGGTGACGCGCCCGTGGGCCCATTCGAAGCGCGCGGCCCGCCGGTGTGGCACGGTCGGACCATGAACGCGGCATCCGACATCCGTTCCCAGGCCACCGCCCTCGCCCGTGACCTCGGTGGTTCCTGGCAGCCGGACGACGCCGACCGCAACCTCGCGCTCGCCCTGGTCCTCGCCCGCGACGACAACGGCGGCCTGCTCACCGCCCGCATCATCACGCGCTACCTCCTGGACGCCTCCTACGGCCTGAAACCCATCGGCGCCATGTACCAGCTGATGGCCTGCACCGCCGACTTCCTGGACGACCCGCGGCAGGCCGGCGCCGACGACGGGCAGGCGGCCCTGGGCGACGTCAACGGCCTGCTCGACACGGTCGCCGCTCTCCCGCCCGCCGGCACGTGAGCGGGGCCGCGCGCCTCAGTCGGCGGCCGGTTCGACGGTTTGCACGTCGGTGCCGGTGGCGCGCAGGGCGGCCAGCTCGGCGGCGGGGGTGCCGGTGTCGGTGAGCACCGTCCGGTAGCGGGCGGCGGTGCCGTACGCGTAGGTGGCGCGTTTGCCGAACTTCGTGTGGTCGGCGAGGAGCACGGCTTCGCCGGCGGAGTCCAGCATGGCTTCCTTGACCTCGACGTACTCGCTCAGCGGGTGGAAGAGCCGCCCGTCGAGTACGGCGGTGGCGGACGTCAGCACGAGGTCGGCGTGGATCCGGGCGAGGGCGCGGGTGACCTCCGGTCCCGTGCAGGAGTTGAACTCGCTCCGGTACCGGCCGCCGAGCAGGGTGACGGCCACGCCGGGCGCCGCGCCCAGGCGCTGGGCGAGGCCGACGGAGTTGGTGACCACCGTGAGCCGCTCGTGCCGGGCCAGCATCCCGGCCAGCGGGTAGAGGGTGGTGGAGTCGTCCATCAGCACGGTGCTGCCCGGGGTGATGCGCCCGGCCACCGCGGCGCACAGCGCGGTCTTGGCGGGCAGGCCCGCTTCCTCCCGGAAGCGGGTGGCGGTCTCCATGGTGAGGGCGGGGAAGGCGACGGCGCGCCCCCGCTCCTTGCGGAGCAGGTGGCGCCCGGCGAGGTCGTCGAGGTCGCGGTGCATCGTCATGAGGCTGACGTCGAAGCGGGCGGCGAGCGCGTCGATGCGCAGGTCCCCGTGGTCGGCGACGTACCGCAGGACGGACTGCCGCCGCTGTTCGACGGCGGCCTGCGAGGGCCGTGCCTTGGCGGGCATCCGGCGTCCCTTCCCTCTCTGGTCCTCGCCCCGGGTGGTCAGCCGGGCAGCGGGCACACCAGGGGCTTGATCGTCGTACGGTCGCGGGCCGCGGCGGTGAGCGCCTGCCCGGCCTCCTCCAGGCCGTACCGGTGGGAGACCAGCCGGTCGAGCCGCACCTCCCCGGAGGCGGCCAGGGCGATGGCGGTCGGCCAGGTGTTGGCGTACCGGAAGGTGCCGGTGACCTCGATCTCGAAGTTTTGCACATGGGCCAGCGGCAGCGGCACGGTGTCCCCGCCCATCCCCACCAGCACCGCCCGTCCCGCCCGCCCGACGGTCCTGATCGCCTCGTCGGCGACGGCCGGGACGCCGGAGCACTCCAGGAGGACGTCGGGGGCGTATCCGGTGGCGGCGAGCCGGGTGCCGCGGACGTCCACCGTGCCGGTGGCGCCCAACTGCCGCGCCAGGTCGAGCCGTTGCGGCGCGATGTCGGTGACGACCACTTCGGTGGCGCCGAAGGCGCGGGCCGTCTGGACGGCGACCAGGCCGATGGGGCCCGCGCCGGTGACCAGCACCCGCGAGCCGGGGCCGATCCGCCCTTTGCGCGCCGCCCACACGCCGACGGACAGCGGCTCCAGCAGGGCCGCGGTCTCGGCGGTCAGCGTGCCGGGTACGGCGTGGGCGAAGTTCTCGTCGATGGCGACGTATTCGCACAGGGCGCCGTCGACCGGCGGGGTGGCGTAGAAGGACACCTCGGGGCAGAGGTTGTAGCGGCCGTGGCGGCACTGCGCACAGGCCCCGCACGGCACTCCGGGTTCCAGGGAGACGAGCTGCCCCGGCCGGTGCCTGGTCGCGCCGGGGCCGAGGGCGACGACGGTGCCGCCGGGCTCGTGTCCGAGGACCATCGGGGCGCGGACGACGAAGTCGCCGATCCGCCCGTGCTCGTAGTAGTGCACGTCGGAGCCGCAGATGCCGACCGCTTCGACGCGGACCAGGACCTGTCCGGGCCCGGGGCGCGGGACGGGCCGCTCCTCGGTCCGCAGGTCCTTCGGCGCGTGCAGCACGGCGGCGCGCATGGTGTCCGGGATGTGCGCGGGCAGGGCGTTGGCGGTCATTCTCCGGTCACGGCTCCCGTTCCTTGTTATCAGGTTTTCCGGTCTTCATCTCACATAATGCGTGAGGAAAGCGAGGGAGCGCCACCCGTCGGGCAGGGCACCTCGCTGATCAATTACGGTCAACCGCCGCTCGCCTTCTGGCGCGCGAGCGTGCCGCGACAAAGGCATGGGACATTAACGGCCACTCCCCACGGTGATCGAGTAGGCACTGATAGATATCGGCCAACATGAGGCAGGCTCCCCCGACCGGTCGTGTGTGTACGGCACCCGTGCGACACCCGGAGAACGTGCGGGGCGGGCGCAGGTGCCTTCGAAGAAGCGACGAGGTGCCATGGTCCGGTGCGAGAGCGGTATTGCCGGTGCCCGGCCGGAGGAGGGCCGCCCCTCGGCGGAGGGCGCCTCCACGGCCGGAGCCGTGCTGACCACCGCACGCGTCGCGGAACTCCTGATCAAACACCTCGGGTGCGACGAACCCCAGGCCCGGGACTGCGCGAGCGGGCTGGTGGGCCCGGGCACGGGCGCCCGGGCAGGCGCCGCCGACGACGTCCCCAGGGCCGGAACACCCGGATCCGCCGGTGGCCCGGCTCCCGGCACCGGAGGCGAGACCGTACGGGCCCACGGCCGTGAGGTAACGGTCCCCCTCGAATCCGGACCCTTCGACGGAGCCACCGAGCTGACCACCGCCCGCAGCCCGGCGGAACTGGCGCAACGGCTGCACGAACGGGTCCGGCCCTGGGGCGCCGCCGCGGTGGTGCTGGCGGTCCTGGACATGGAGGGCGTCCTGCGGACGAGCGGCGTCGCCGGCTCCGCCGCGCGAGCCGTCAGCGACTGCTCACGGGTACCGCTGCACTGCATACTCCCGCTGGCCCGCATGGCCCGGGCGGACCAGCAGGTATGGCTCGACGACGAGGCCGGCGGGCGCACCCTGACCTGGGTGTCGGCCAGGAGCGACGCGCCGAACGCGCCGTGCCCCCTCGGGACGCGCGACTCCGGCACCGGCCCCGAGGCCGTGGTGTGGGTGGTGAACGTCAGCTGGCCCGCTCCCCCACCGCTGACCGGCACGGCCCGCGCGAGGCTGGAGGCGCTGGCCGTCTCCGCCGGGCAGCGGCTGCGCGGCCTGGCCGCCTTGGGGCTGCCGGACGACGACGCACGGGCGACCTGGCTGGCCGCGGCCATCGACGCGATCCCCGTTCCGGCCGCGCTGCTCTTCCCGGTGCGCGGCCCGCTCGGCCGGGTCGTGGAGTTCACCATCGACCGCTGCAACGCGCACGCCACGGACCTCCTGGGCCGCACGCCCGAGCAGATCACCGGCAGCCGCCTGCTGGACGCCTTCCCCGGAATGGCCCTGTCCGGGATCTTCGACGCCTGTGTGACGGTCCTGGAGACCGGCGTGCCGCTGGACCGGGGCCCGTTCTCGTACGAGGAACCGTTTCACGGCGTACTGCACCCTGCCGTGCTGAGCGTACGCGCCCAGCGGGTGGGCGGCGGCCTGCTGGTGAGCTGGCAGTTCCACGACGAGCAGGCGCGGATGACGGCCCGGGTCGACGACGCCGAACGGCTGGCCGGCCTGGGCTGGGCGGAGTGGAACCTGGTCACCGGTGACGTCACCTGGTCGCGGAGGATGTACGACATCCTCGAAGCCGACCCGCGGAGCGGCCTGTTGCCGCTGGACGCCCTGCCCGGGTACGTCGTCGAGGAGGACCTGCCGGTCGTCGTGCGGGCCGTACAGTCGCTGTCCCGCAGCCCCGAGCCGGTGTGGTTCGAGGTCCGTACGCGCGCCGCCGAGGGGTTGCGCCATGTGAGCGTCAACGCCGAGCTGCACCGCGACAGCCTGGGCAACCTGGCGGCGCTGCGCAGTGTCGTCCAGGAAATCTCCACGGTCCGGCGCATGGAGGCGGAGTTGGAGGCGTCCCGCCGGGAGGTCGAAGGGCGGCAGCTGCGGATGGCGGAGGAACTGCAACTGGCGCTCCTGCCACGGGTGCACACCACACTCCCCGGACTGCGGGCCGCCGTCCGCTACCAGCCCGCGGAGAACTGCGCCCGGGTGGGCGGCGACTGGTTCGAGGCCACGCCACTGCCCGACGGCCGGGTGCTGATCGCCATCGGCGACGTGCTCGGGCACGGCCTCCAGGCCGCGGCGGGCATGGCGCAGTTGCGCAACGCGCTGCTCGGGATCGCGTACACCGGCGCCGACGCGGCCCAGATCCTCGACTGCCTGAACCTGGTCGCCTTCCACGGCCACGACGAGTCGCTGACGGCGACCGCCGTCGTCGGCCACTTCGATCCGGAGCAGCGCACCCTGTCCTGGGCCCGCGCCGGGCACCCGCCGCCCGTCCTGGTGCGCGGCGGCCGGGCCACCGAGCTGAGCAACGACGACGGGACCACGCTGGGCGCCAGCCTGGACCCCGGCTACGCGCTCAAGACGCTTCCCCTGCACGCCGGTGACCGTCTGATCCTCTACACCGACGGCCTGGTCGAGCGCCGCGCCGACCGGGCCGGCAACCGGGAGGACCTGCTGCTGTCCACCGCGCGCCAAGGCGCCTGCGGCAGCCCCGAGGAACATCTGCAAACCCTGCTGTCCGTCCTGCACACCAATCCGGAGGACGACACCTGCGTCATCGTCCTCCACGTAGGGAGTTGAGCGACGATGCCCGTCAACCTGCCGCACGGCGGCCCGCCGGGAGCACGCCGATGAACGGCCCGGACGTCGACGAGACGGCCGTACGCCACGCCTTCTCCCGCCGTGTCCCGGCCACCCGCGACCTCGCCGGGGAGGCCGGCCGGGTGGCGGCGGCGTGCCGGGACATGGCGGGGCGGTTCGCGGGCGGCGGCCAGCTGATCGTGTTCGGCAACGGCGAGTCCGGCGTGGACGCGAGCCATATCGCCGTCGAGTTCATGCATCCGGTCGTGGTGGGCAAGCGGGCGCTGCCCGCGCTGGCCCTCGGCAACGACTCGGCGACGCTCAGCGGCGTCGGCGCCCGGCAGGGCTTCGACGAGGTCTTCGCCCACCAGCTGCGGGCGTTCGCCGCCGCCGGGGACATCGCGCTCGGCGTCTCGCCGGACGGCCGCTGCCCCAATGTGCGCCGGGCGCTGGCCCAGGCGCGGGAGTCGGGGCTGCTGACCGTCGTGCTGTGCGGTGGTGACCGCGCGGACGCGCCGCCCGCCGACCACGTCCTGGTGCTGGGCGGCACGGACCCGCTGGTCGTCAAGGAGGTGCATGTGACGGCGTACCACCTGGTGTGGGAGCTGACGCACGTCTTCCTCGACCAGCTGGACGCGGGGAGCGCTCCGGAGGAGGCGCGGCCCGGCGGTCCGGACTCCCTGGGCGACGTGTGCGTGACGTACTCGGACAAGGCGCGTCCGATGCGGGTGCTGCGGCTGCTTCCGGGTGGCATGGCACTGGCCCGCGAGGAGGAGGCGGAAGACGGTGCGGAAGACCCGGCGGGCGGCGACGGCGTGGAGATCAGCGTCGCGCTCGTCGACGCCGTCCCCGGCGCCGCCGTCCTCGTCCGCGCCGGAGAGGCCGTCGCCCTGGCCGGCGAGACCGCCGCGCCGCCGCGGCCGGGAGGCTCCGATGACTGAGGTCCCGGACACGGTACGGGAGTTGTACCCGTTCCTGTACGAGAAGCGGGCGACGGCCGCTGCGGAGCCCGCCACCGACCTGGCCGACGAGGTGGCCCGTTCGACGCGGGAGAGGGTCGCCGAGATCACCGCACTCCGGCGGGAGGTCGCCGCCAACTGCGCGCCCCGGATCGCCGCCTGCGCCGAGCAGCTGGCGGAGCGCTTCGCGGCCGGCGGCCGGCTGTTCGCCTTCGGCAACGGCGGCAGCGCCACGGACGCCCAGGGCCTGGCCACCACCTTCCTGCACCCGCCGGCCGGGCCGGTGCCCGACGCCGTACCGCTGCCCGCGCTGTCGCTGACCAGCGATGCCGCGGTGGTCACGGCGCTGTCCAACGACGTCGGCTTCGACGTGGTCTTCGCGCGTCAGCTCGCCGCGTTCGGGCGGCGCGGCGACATCGCGGTCGGGCTGTCGATCAGCGGCGGGTCCGCCAATGTCGTACAGGCGCTGGAGGAGGCCGCCCGGCTGGGCATGATGACGGTGGCGCTGGCGGGCCACGACGGCGGTCTGCTGGCCGGACTCGACGTGCTCGGCCACCTGTTCGTCATCCCGTCCCCCTCGGTGCACCGCATCCAGGAAGCGCAGACGACCGTGTACCACGCGCTGTGGGAACTGACCCAGCACGCGCTACAGGTCGTCCGGAAGGAGCGGGGCGGTGTGCTGTGACCTCCGCCGTCAGCTCCGCCGACCGCGCGAGGCCGCCTCCGGGACCCGCCGGACGTGCCGGGGAATCGCTGGTCCACCTGCTGTGGCTGAACGCCGGCCTGCGTTGTGACGGGCCGGCCAGGATCAGCGGGCTGCCCGGCGACCAGGTCGCGGCCCTGGCCGCCGACGACGTGGAGGCGCGTGCCTTCGCCTGCGCCGGTGTGCGGGCCTGGCCGGAATCCGGTGGGGCCGTGGCGCCCCCGGTGACGAAACGTTTACCCTGCGCTCCGCTGTCCCGAGGGGACATCAGCGCGTGAAGGGACTCCCGAGTGAACCGCATACGTACCGTACTCGCCGCCCTCGGCCTCGCCGCCGGCCTGGCGACGGCACCGACCGCCGCGAGCGCGGCGCCGCAGCCGGACGACCGCTCCGCCGCCGTCGCCGCAACCGCGCCGCGGCACGAGCCCTGCACCGGGCAATTCCAGGGTGACGCGCGGCTCGGCCCGAAGTGGCTGCCCGGTAAGCAGCAGGCGCCGGTGGGACCGTTGCTGAAGGACTACAAGCGGACGGGAAAGCTGTCGCCGTCCGCCTTCCTGAAGAAGTACTGGGAGGGCCCGGCGGACACGGGCGGCTGGAAGTACCCGCCCAACGACGGCTTCGGCGAGGTCAACGGCACGGTGGACAAGGAGCCCGCGAAGCTGCGCCCCGGCCAGCGGCTGGACCGCTTCGGCTCGGAGTTCGGCGGCTACCTGGCGCCGGCGGGCGACCCGTACGCCGAACGTTCCCTGCCCCCGCAGAACCTCAACACACGCGAGCCCGCGGCACCCTGCGACTACCACGTCTACAAGGTCGCGAAGCCGTTCTGGGTGTGGCAGGGCAGCATCGCCCCCTGGTTCGAGCAGCCCGGCGGCGGACAGCAGATCAAGTTGGACGCGGTGTTCCTGGACCCGGGCCAGGGGCAGCGGCTGAACGTGAAGTGGCTCCTGGACCACGGCTTCCTCAAGCCCGTGAGCACGTGACGGCCGGCAGCCGCAGTCCGGCCGACGTCGCCTCCATGAACGCACCCACGGGCCGCCGCGCCCTACGTGCCGCGCTGATCGCGGCAGGCGTGGCCGACGGCCACTACCGCATCGAGGGCGTCCACGAACCGTCCCCCACGCCCCCGGACTTCCTGTTCCTGCGGCAGGCTCCGGACGGGGCGTGGGAGACCGGTGCGTACGAGCGCGGCGCGCACCATGTCATCGCCCGGCACCCGGACGAACCGGCGGCCTGCGCCCACCTCTTGCGCCTGCTCACCTGAGCGCGCCGGCAGCCGCGGGCGGGCCCCTCCGGGGGCCCGCCACCGCCCGTTTCGTCCGCTGGGCTGACCGATTGCTGTCCGTTCCCCGATCTGGACCCAGAGCCTCTTGACTGGTACAGACCAGGCGAGTTGAGTACCTCTCACCCGTGATCGCGCTTGCGAATCGGAGCGCGGTCCGTGGTGCTCGTCGCGCGCCGGACCGTCCGTCGCCGAATCTCCCGCGGCCCCGCCGCACTGAGGAGTGATCAGGTGTTGCTCAAGCAGCGTATCGCCGCCGTGCTCTCGGCCGCCGCCTGCGCCACGGCGCTCGCCGTCGCGGCGCCGCCCGCCACGGCGGCCCCCTCCCCCGGCACCGCGACCCCCGCCGCGAGCTGCAACTTCACTGTCTGGACCGCCGGTAAGCCGTATGTCACCGGAGACATCGTCAAGTACACGAACGGCCAGTACTACCGCGCCACGCACGACAACCCGGGCTACGACCCGGTCATCAGCACTTGGTTCTGGGAGCCGTACAACTGCGGTGGCGGCACCAACCCCTCGGGCTTCGTGGTGAGCGAGGCCCAGTTCAACCAGATGTTCCCGAACAGAAACCCGTTCTACACCTACAACGGGCTCAAGGCGGCGCTGAGCGCGTACCCCGGGTTCGCCAACACGGGCAGCGACACCATCAAGAAGCGGGAGGCCGCCGCCTTCCTCGCCAACGTCGGCCACGAGACGGGCGGCCTCGTCCATGTCGTGGAGCAGAACACCGCCAACTACCCGCACTACTGCGACCGCAACCAGCCGTACGGCTGTCCGGCAGGCCAGGCGGCCTACTACGGACGCGGGCCGATCCAGCTGAGCTGGAACTTCAACTACAAGGCGGCGGGTGACGCACTCGGCATCGACCTGCTGCGCAACCCCAACCTGGTGCAGACCGACGCGGCCGTGGCCTGGAAGACCGGCCTGTGGTACTGGAACACCCAGCGTGGCCCCGGCACCATGACGCCGCACGACGCGATCGTCAACGACCGCGGCTTCGGCGAGACGATCCGCAGCATCAACGGCAGCCTGGAGTGCAACGGGAACAACCCCGGCCAGGTGCAGAGCCGCATCAACAACTTCAAGAAGTTCACCCAGATCCTGGGCACTTCCACGGGCGGCAACCTGAGCTGCTGAGCCGGCGGGGCCGAGCAGCCCCCGCACGGCCGCACGCCACCGGCCCCGGACCGCGCCTCGTCGCGATCCGGGGCCGGTGGTCCGTGGAGGGCATTCCGGTCCGAGGAGGACGGGCCCGGCGCCGAAATCGCTTCACCCGTGCTCACTCCGTCCGGTACGGTCGCGGGGTTGTTCGCACTGCTGGGAGCCCATGGGGTACGCGTGTGGCCTCCCCGGCGGTTCCCGGAATGAGAGCAGGTTTCGTCATGGCATGTCGTATCAGTGAACTCGTGCTCGGTTGCCGCGACCCCGAGGCGCTGGCGCGGTTCTGGTGCGAGGTCCTGGACTTCGTCGTGCTCGATCGCGAGGACGACGGCTCGCTGGAGATCGGGCCGCGCGAAGGGTTCGGCGGCGCGCAGCCGACGCTCTTCCTCAGCCGCCAGGACGAGCCGGAGAAGGGGAAGTCCCGGCTCCACATCGACGTCAACGCCACCGACCGCGACCAGGACGCCGAGCTGGCACGCCTGTTGAAGCTCGGCGCGCGCCCGGCCGACATCGGCCAGACGGGCGACGAGTCGTGGCATGTACTGGCCGACCCCGAAGGCAACGAGTTCTGCCTGCTCAAGGCCCGCCTCGCACCGCTCTGACGCGCAGCGGGCACGCGGCGCGCAACATCCCGTCAATAACGCATGAATAAACACGGCGGGCGAATTTCGGCGGCCTACCCTCACGGGTTTACCATTCAATTACCCCGGATGCTGGAAGGATCATGCTCCAGCGGGTATCTTTCCGTGAGGGTGTCGCCGTCGCGCCGAATCGGGGGACTTGGCGCGACCTACGGGGGAACGGAACGGGGGGCTTCCATCTCTTCTGCATGCCTTGCTCACCACGCGTGAGTTCGACAACGCATGCGCTTTTCCGGCCGGTGCGGCCGCTGCGCATGCCCACTTTCCATCACCTTGGATTCCAGTGATAGCAGAAGAAGTCTATGATCTCATCCTGGACGATCTCTTCGTCCGGGTCGACCGACTAGTCCCGGGAAGCTCCGTCTTCCTGAAGATCGAGGGCCTCAATCCGGCCGGCTCGGTGAAGCTCAAAACCGCCGTGGCCCTGGTCGCCGACGCCGAGAATTCCGGCCGCCCCTTTCCCGCGACCCGGCTCATCGAGTCGACCTCCGGGAACCTCGGGGTGGCGCTCGCCATGGTGTGCGCGGCCAAGGGATACGCGCTGACCTGCGTGACCGACCCGAACGCCAACGACCGGTCCGTACGCCTCATGGAGACGCTCGGCGCCGAGGTCGTGGTGATCGACGTACGCGACGGCAACGGCGGCTACCTCCAGTCCCGCATCAACTACATCCACGAACGCCTGCGCCGCGACCGGAACACGCACTGGCTGAACCAGTACGCCAACGCGGCCGGGCCGCGCGCGCACCGGGAGCGCACCGGACGCGCGTTGGTCCAGGCGCTCGGCCGCATCGACTACGCGTTCATCGGCGCCGGGACGACCGGGACGCTGATGGGCTGCGCCGGGTACCTGCGCGAGCACAGCCCGGCCACCCGCGTCATCGCGGTCGACGCCCTGGGGTCCGTCACCTTCGGCGGCGCGGCGTCGCGGCGGCACATTCCCGGGCTGGGCACCAGCCGCCGCCCGGAGATCCTCGACGAACGGCACGTGGACGACATCGTGCTGGTCCCTGAGGACGAGGCCGTGGAAATGTGCCGCGTCCTGGCCGGGGAACGCGGGCTGCTGCTCGGCGGGTCCACCGGGACCGTACTGGCCGCGGTACGCAGAGCGGCGAAGGACATCCCGGCCGGCAGCGTCGTCGCGGCGCTCTCCCCCGATTTCGGGGAGCGCTACCTGGAGACCGTCTACAACGACGCGTGGGTGGCCGAACGATGGCCGTACCTCATCGACCCGGAAACGGAAATGGACCAGGCGCACGCCTGAGAAGAGGACATTCGGCATGTTCAATTTCGACGTGGTGCCAGGCGACTCCGTACTGAACATCCTGCGAAGCAGTCGCGGCGACGTCCTGGATATCGTCGCGCGGACCTACCGCAGCCACGAATCCGGAGAGACGATCAACCCGGACAGCTACTTCCTGCGCTTTCCCGAGAAGCCGGATTCCCGCATCATCGCGCTGCCCGCGTTTCTCGGCGCGGAGGCCGGGCTGGCCGGCATTAAGTGGATATCCAGCTTTCCCCGCAACACGGAGAGCGGCATACCGCGCGCCTCGGCCGTACTGGTCCTCAACGACTACGAGACCGGCTATCCGATCGCCCTCCTGGAGGCCGCGAACATCAGCGCCGCCAGAACCGCGGCCTCCGCCGCCGTCGCGGCGAAGGCGCTGCGCCCCGACGGCTGCACCGGTACCCGCGTCGCGGTCGTGGGCGGCGGCGTCATCGCCCGGAACATCTGCGACTACCTGCACGCCGCCGGCTGCGCACCCGACGCGTACGTGGTCCACGACCTGCACGAACCCTCGGCGCATGCGCTCGCCGAGCATGTGCGCGCCACCCAGGAACGGCCCGCTTCGGTCACGTCCGACCTGGGTGCCGCGCTGGAGGCGGAGACCGTGGTGTTCGCGACGACCGCGCTGGAGCCGTACGTGCACCGGCCGTTCGCCGCCGGCCAGGTCGTGCTGAACGTCTCGCTGCGCGACCTGGCGCCCGAAGTGGTGCTGGGCGCGCAGAACGTCCTCGACGACGTCGAGCACTGCATGAAGGCCAACACCTCGCCCCACCTGGCCGAACAGCTCACTGGGAACCGCGACTTCGTGTCCGGGACGCTGGCCGGCGTGCTCAACGGAGGGGTGAAGCTCACCGCGGACCGGCCGGTGGTCTTCTCGCCGTTCGGCCTCGGTGTCCTGGACCTGGCCGTGGGCGCCTTCGCCCTGCGGAAGGCGCGCGAGGCGGGCACCGCCGTCAGCGTCCCCAACTTCTTCGGGGAGACGCGCCGGTGGTGATCCCCGAGCACACGGACCGCCCGCCCGTCGTCGCCGTCGTCGGCGTCGGCCCGCGCGGGCTGGGCGTCCTGGAGCGCCTCGTCAGCCACTGTGCGGCGCGGCCGTTACCCGTCACCGTCCACCTCGTCGACCCGCGGCCGCCCGGCCCGGGGTTCCACGTCGCCGACCAGCCCGACCACCTGCTGCTGAACACGGTCTGCACGCAGGTCACGGCGTTCGCCGACGAGCGGATGGTGGACGGCCCGACGCTGACGAAGGGGCCCAGCCTCCACGAGTGGTGCCATGCGCGGGGCCTCCGTATCGGGGACGACGGATACACCGTACGAGCGGGCCGGGGCCGGGAGATCGAGCCGAACGACTACCTGCCCCGGCGGCTGCTGCACGCATACCTCGCCTGGGCCGCCGACCGGATCCGCGCCGCGGCCCCGGAGTGCATGCGGCTGGTGTGGCACCGGTCCGCGGCCCTCGACGTACGGCCGGGCCCCGCGGACCGCGAGACCGTCGTCCTCGCGGACGGCACCGCCTTCGACGCCGACGCGGTCTTCGTCACCGTCGGGCACCACTCCCTCTACCGCCCCGAGCGGGCGATGGCGGAACCGCGGCCGGTGACCCGGCCGTACCCGCTGCCCACCGTGCTCGACGGCATCGCGCCGGGCGAGCGGGTGGCCGTCCTGGGCACGGGCCTTACCGCGATGGACGTCATCGCATCACTGACCCTGGGGCGCGGCGGCCGGCACGAGAAGGCCGGCGGGTCCGGGGAGCGGGGCGGCGGGCTGCGGTACGTGCCCAGCGGCCGCGAACCGCGCATCGTCCTGACCAACCGTACGGGCCTGCCGTCCCGCAGCCGCCCGTACCTGAACCCCGGCCGGCTGCGTTTCGCGCCCCTCGCGCTGACCGTGGAAGCGCTCGGCGAACTGCGCGCCACGCGCGCCGGCGGGCGGCTGGACTTCTCCTCCGACGTGCTGCCGCTCGTCGAGGCGGAGATGCAACTCGCCTACTACCGGACGGTGCTGGGCAACAAGCTGGACGACTTCGCCACCGCGGGCGCCACGTTCGCCCGGCGCGCCGGGCGCGTCGGCTGGCGGTCCCTGCTGGACGAGTGCCGCGAGCACTACGGGCCGTACCCGCTGCGGGGCGTGCTCGACGCGCGGGCCACGGAGTTCCAGTGGGAGGGTCGGGAGGAGTACGCGCGGTGGTTCGCGGCCGAGGTCGCGGAGGACCTGGCCGAGGCCCGTGCGGGGCTGGGCCGCAGCCCCGTCAAGGAAGCCCTTGAGGTGCCGCGCGACCACCGGGACGTGCTGCGGGCGGTCGTCGACCCGCCGGGGCTCGACGACGCGTCGCTGGACCGGTTCTTCGGCCAGTTCACCGCCACCGTCAACCGGCTGGTCATCGGGCCGCAGCTGGACCGCTCCGCCGAACTGCTCTCACTGCTCGACGCGGGCGTGCTGCGGCTGGGGCCCGGGCCGCGGGCCAAGGTCCTCGCGCCGTCCGGCGGCGCCGCGTCGTGGCGGCTCGAATCGACGTGCCTGGCCCGGCCCGAGACCGTCGAGGTCGACCACGTGGTGGCGGCGCACGTCACCGAGCCACCCGCCGACCAGCTGCCCGGCTCCCTGCTCGGCACGCTCGTCGCGGCGGGCCGCGTCGCCACGCTCGCCCGCCGGGGCGGCAGCGCCACGGGCCTGCACGTCGCCCGCGACGGTCGCGGCATCGACCCTGCGGGAACGGTGCAGCCGCGGCTGTTCTTCCTCGGGCCGCACACCGAGGGCTCCAGCTACTACAACCACTACATACCGTCTCCCGGCGCGCCTTCGCGCGCGCTGATGGACGCCGAACTCGCCCTGCGTACCGCGCTCGACCAGCTGACTGCGAGGACTTGATGAACGTCCGCGACACCTTCACCCCCTGGCGGCAGGAGTACCGCCCGGCGACCCGCGCCGCCCAGGGCGACGGCTGGCGCTCGCCGGCCACCGGGTCGGTACCGCCGCCCATCGAGCTGGGCGCCACGTTCGCGCGCGACGGGCAGTACCGCTCGCCCGCCGGGCTGGCCTATCTGCGCGATCAGGGCACGCCAGGCTACGAGCAGGTCGAACAGGTCCTCGCGGGCCTCGAAGGCGGCCGGGACGCCCTGGTCTTCTCCTCCGGGATGGCGGCCGCGACGGCGGTCTTCCAGGTACTGCCCGCCGGCGCCCGGGTCGTGGTGCCGCGGACGATGTACTTCGGACTCACCAAGTGGCTGGCCGAGTTCGGCGGGCCGCGCGGCCTCGACGTCGTCAGCGTGCCGATGGACGACCTCGACGCGGTGGCGGCCGCGGTGACGGCGGCGCCGACCGCGCTGCTGTGGGCGGAGTCCCCCGCCAACCCGACCTGGCTGGTGACGGACCTCGCGGCCTGCGCCGGGATCGCGCGCCGGGCCGGTGCGCTGTTCGCGGTGGACAACACCGTGCCGACGCCGGTGCACACCCGGCCCTTCGAGCTGGGCGCCGACCTGATCATGCATTCGGGCACCAAGTACCTCAACGGCCACACGGACGTGGTGGCCGGCTTCCTCGCCCTCGCGCCGCGGTCCGAGGGCGGGGACGGCGCGGCGGCCGAGACGCGCGAGGAGCTGTGGGAGCGGCTGCGGCTGCACCGCAGGCTCACCGGACCGATCCTCGGCCCGCTGGAGACCTACCTGCTGATGCGCGGCATCCGTACGCTCTTCCCGCGCATGCGGCAGATATCGGCCACGGCGCAGGCGCTGGCCGAGCACTTCGCCGACCACCCGCTCGTCAGCCGGGTCGCGTACCCGGGCCTGCCCACCGACCCCGGTCACCAGGCCGCGGCCCGCCAGATGCGCGGCGGCTTCAGCGGCATGCTGTCCCTGCACGTCGCCGGGGACTGGCAGCGGTCCCTGCGGACGGCGGAGAACTGCGAACTCTTCATCCGGGCGACGTCCTTGGGCGGGGTGGAAAGTCTGGTCGAACACCGGTACACCTTCGAGGGGCCGGACAGCACGTCCCCGAAAGACATGATCCGCCTGTCCATCGGCCTTGAGGACCCGGCCGACCTCGTGGCCGACCTGGAACAGGCACTGGAACGCGCCGCAAAGGAAGAGCGTTGAGTTCGGACACCACCCGCGACATCCAGCCGCCCGGCACCACTCCCCCGCCGGACCCGCCGGACGGCCCGCCGGCGGCACGGCCGGGGCTGCTGCGCGACGCCTCGCTGTCGGCCGTGCTCGCCGGGTTCGTGGCCGTGGTCGTCTCGTACTCCGGACCGCTCGTCATCGTGCTCGCGGCGGCGAACGCGGGGCACCTGGACCGGGCCCAGACCAGCTCCTGGGTGTGGGCGATATCCATCGGCAGCGGCCTCACGTGCATCGCGCTCAGCCTGCGCACCCGCATGCCGGTCATCACGGCGTTCTCCACGCCGGGTGCGGCGCTCCTCGTCACCAGCCTGGGCGCTTACTCGTACGCGGAGGCCATCGGTGCTTTCGTCGTCACCGGGGCCGTCATCACGCTCGTCGGGCTGACCGGCGTGTTCGGGCGGCTGATGCGGCAGGTGCCGACGGCCGTGGTGTCGGCGATGCTCGCAGGCATCCTCTTCTCCTTCGGGACCGGGGTGTTCACGTCGCTGAAGACCGCGCCGTGGATCGCCGGCGCGGTCCTGGTGGCGTACCTGCTGGGCAAGCGCTGGATCGCGCGGTACGCGGTGCTGCTGGCGCTGGCCGCCGGCGTGGTGCTCAGCGCGGTCACCTCGCGGCTGGACATCCACATCGACCACGTCGAGCTGGCGAAGCCGGTACTCACCACCCCGGCGTTCTCGGCCGGCTCGCTGATCGGCATCGCCGTACCGATGATCCTGGCCACCCTCGCGTCGCAGAACGCGCCCGGCATGGCCGTGCTCAGTGCGTCCGGCTACGAACCCAAGGACCGGCTGCTCATCGGCTCGACCGGGCTGGTCTCCACGGCACTGGCGCCGTTCGGTTCGCACGCGATCAACCTCGCCGCGATCACCGCGGCGATCTGCACCGGCCCCGAAGCGCACCGCGACCCGCGCCGCCGGTACGTGGCCGGCGTCTCCTGCGGCGTCTTCTACCTCCTGATCGGTGCCTTCGGCTCGACCCTCGTCGTGCTGTTCGCCGGGCTCCCCAAGGAGCTGGTGGCCGCGGTGGCCGGTGTCGCGCTGTTCGGCGCGCTGGCCGGGGGCCTGACCGGCGCGGTCAAGGAGGAGAAGGACCGCGAGGCGGCCCTGATCACCTTCCTCGCCACCGCGTCCGGGGTGACGATCGCGGGCATCGGATCGGCGTTCTGGGGGCTGGTGTTCGGCGTCACGGCCCACCTCGTGCTGACCCGCCTGCGCGGCGGGCGGGCGGCAGCGGCCTGATCCGCGTGGCGGCGTGCGGGGGTGCCGTACGAACGGCGTGCGGGTGCCGTCCGTACGGCATGCGCACGCCACCGGCGGCCCCGCGCCCGCCGGCCGGGCACGGCAAGGCGCCCTGGCCACACGGGCGGCGCGATCTCATCATGGGGCTCATGGGAGACGACAGCGACCGCACGCTCCTCGACGACGCCCGGCGGCTTCTGCCGCACATCACGGCGGTACGCCGCGAGATCCACCGCGCGCCGGAACTGGGCACCGCGCTGCCCCGCACCCAGCAGAAGGTGCTGCGCGAACTCTTCGGCCTCGGCCTGACCGTGGAAACGGGTGACCGGCTCACCTCCGTCACCGCCACCCTGAGCGGCGCGAAACCCGGCCGGACCCTCCTGCTGCGCGCCGACATGGACGCCCTTCCGCAGACCGAGGAGACCGGGCTCGGCTTCGCCTCCCGCACACCGGGCGTCATGCACGCCTGCGGGCACGACACGCACACCGCGATGCTGCTCGGCGCGGCCCGGCTGCTCGCCGACCGGCGGGACCGGCTGGCGGGCCGGGTGGTGTTCATGTTCCAGCCGGCCGAGGAGATCTGCGAGGGCGCCCAGCCCATGATCGAGGAGGGGGTGCTGGACACCCCGGAAGGCGGGCCGGTGGACGCCGCGTTCGCCCTGCACATCACCACCCGGCACGACTCGGGCACCGTCCACCTCCGGCCGGGCCCGCAGTCCGCCGCCGCCGACATGCTGTACATCACCGTCCGCGGCCGCGGCGCGCACGCCGCCGCCCCGCACCGGGGCCTGGATCCCGTACCGGTGGCCTGCGAGATCGTCCAGGCGCTGCAGACGATGGTGACCCGTACGGTCAACGTCTTCGAGCCGGCCGTGCTCACGGTCACCCGCGTCACGGCCGGTACGGCATCCAACATCATTCCCGACACGGCGGAGATCACCGGCACGTTCCGCACCCTCTCCGACGCCAGCCGCAAGGCGGTCCGCGAGGGCGTCGCCCGGGTCGCCGACGGCGTGGCGGCGGCGCACGGCCTGACCGCCGACGTGGACCTGCCGGACATCACACCGGTCGTGGTCAACGACCCGGACTTCACCCAGCTGGTCACGAGCGCGGCCGCCGGGCTGCTCGGGCCCGACCGGGTGCGGCTGCTGCCGCACCCGATCATGGGCGCCGAGGACTTCGCGTTCGTCCTGCAGCGCGTGCCCGGGGCGATGGCGTTCCTCGGCGCCTGCCCGCCAGGACACACCGCGGGCCAAGTGCCCGACAACCACTCCAGCCGGGTCGTCTACGACGAACAGGCCCTGGCCGTGGGCGCCGCCGTGCACACGGCGGTGGCCCTGGCCTGCCTCAGGCCGTAGGCCCGGCCGGAGCCGGGGCCGGGGCACCGCTACGGCGAGCCCAGCACCTTGGCGGCGAGCGCGGCGACGTGCGCCCTCAGCTGTTCGCCGGTCATGCCTTCCTCGCCGGCCAGATGCTCCACGAGGTCGGCGCGGGTGGCGGCCAGCAGGGCGTGCGCGGTGAAGCCGCTGTCGCCGAGGCCGGGAATCCGCTCCAGCGTCTGCCGGAGCGTCGCGTGCCACCACAGGTAGTGCCCGGCCTCGTACGGACTGCCGCTGCCGGCCTCCTCCAGGGCGAGGGAGAGGTGACGGTTGGCCAGCTTGAAGCCGAGGACGGCGTCGAGCAGGGCCGGCACGCGCTCGCGCGGCGGGGTCGCGGGCCCGAGCGGCGCCGGACCGCTTTCCACGGCCGCGCGCAGCGGCTCGATCCGCGCTTCGACGAGGGCGCGGATCAGGCCGGTGCGGTCGCCGAACCGGCGGAAGAGGGTGCCCTTGCCGACACCGGCCGCCGCCGCGACGTCCTCCATGGAGACGCTGCGGGGGCTCTCGCTGCGGGCGAAGAGGTCGTCGGCCGCGGCGAGTACGGCTTCCCGGTTGCGCGCGGCGTCCGCGCGCTCCTTGCGTGCGCCCACGGCGCCTCCCTCGGTCACTGCGCCACCCTTTACAAAGCGGACCGTCGGTCCATATATTATGGTCACATCGAACCGGACTCACGGTCCGCATCTGTTCACATCATAGAGGAGGGCCCTCCCATGCCCGATATCGCAACCGACCGCACATCCGGCCCCCTCGCCCCCGCCGACCTGTTCCGCCACGCCACGCGCCTGCTGCTGGACAAGGACATGGACGGCTGGGTGGCCCTGTGCGCCGAGGACGTACTCGTCGAGCTGCCCTTCGCGCCGGACGGCTACCCGACGAAGCTGGAAGGCAGGCCGGCGCTCGCCGCATACGTGAGCGACTACACGGAGCACATCGACCTCCGCGACATCCCGCACCTCAAGGTCCACCTGACCGACGCCCCGGACACCGTCATCGCCGAAATGCGCGCCACCGGCCGCTTGGTGGCCACCGGCGAGCCCTACGACATGTCCTACGTCGTCGTCATGACGGCCGAGCAGGGCCGCATCACCCGCTACCGCGACTACTGGAACCCGCTCGCCGTCCCCGCGTCCATGAGCGCGGCGAAGACGTCTCCCACCGCATCGTAAGGAGCACCGGACCCACCCATGACGAACTCACCACCACCCGGCCCGCGCCCCACCGTTCTGGTCACCGGGGCGACCGGCACCACCGGCAGCCGCATCCTGCCCCGGCTGGCCGCGCTCGGCTGCGGCATACGCGCGGCGAGCCGCCGCGCGGACCCGCGGGACGGCGCCCGGGCCGTCCGGTTCGACTGGTATGACCCGGCCACCTACGCCGAAGCCCTGCACGGCGCCGACCGCGTCTACCTCGTACCGCCCGTCGGCGACCCGGACCCGGCCGCCGTCATGCTGCCGTTCCTCGGCCAGGCCCGCGCGGCGGGCGTGCGGCGGGCGGTACTCCTCAGCTCCTCGGCCATCCCCAGAGGAGGCCCCGCCGTCGGCCGCGTCCACGACGTACTCCCCGAGATGTTCGACGAGTGGGCCGTGCTGCGGCCGTCGTGGTTCATGCAGAACTTCACCGGCGACCACGTCCACGCCCGAAGCATCCGCGACGACGGTGTCATCGCGACCGCCACCGGCGCGGGCCGCGTCGGGTTCGTCGACGCCGACGACATCGCGGCGGTCGCCGTGCACGCCCTCACCGACGCGGCCGCGCCCAACACCGACCTGGTGCTCACCGGGCCCGAAGCGCTGGGTTACGACGCGGTCGCGGCCATCGTCACCCAGGTCACGGGCCGGGCCGTGCGCCACCGGCAGCTCACCTACGAGCAGCTGCGCGACCGCCTGGCCACCGGCCTCCCCGCCGATTTCGCCGCGCTGCTGGCCGGCTTGGACCGCTCCGTCGCCGAGGGCGCGGAAGACCGCGTCACCGACACGGTCGAGCGGGTGACCGGACGCCCGCCCCGCGGCTTCCGCGAGCACGCCCGGCAGCAGCTGCGGTGAGAAACGGGACGGCAGCCGCAACGGACAGCCGCGACTACGCCTCGCCGCCCCCGCCTCCCTCGGCACCGCCGGTCCCGGCCCCGGCCCCGGCCCCGATCTGCGCGCCCGTCGCCTCCAACGCCTTGGTGACCGGCTGGAAGAAGGTCTCGCCACCCTGCGTGCAGTCGCCGCTGCCGCCGGAGGTCAGCCCCACGGCCGCGTCACCGGAGAACATCGAGCCGCCGCTGTCGCCCGGCTCCGCGCACACGTCCGTCTGTATCAGCCCGTTGACGATGTCGCCGTTGCCGTAGTTGACCGTGGCGTTCAGGCCGGTGACGGTCCCGTCCGACAATCCCGTGGTGCTGCCCGACCGCTGCACCCGCATCCCCACGGCGGCCTCCGCTGCACGCGTGATCTGCTGGGTGCTGCCGTCCTGGAGGTCGACCGCGCTCTCCGGCCTGGCCCCTGGATCGCCGTACGCCACCAGGGCGAAGTCGCTCCCGGGGAACCGGGCGTCGGCCACCGTCCCCAGCGGCCGGCCACCCTCCTGGTCGGCCGACCAGGTCGCGGAGCCCTTGCCGCAGTGCCCGGCCGTGAGGAAGGCAGGGGCGCCCTGGACCGTGACGTTGAACCCCAGCGAACAGCGGGCGTTCCCGCCGAATATGGCACTGCCCCCGAGCGGCGAAGCGGCCGTGCCCCCACCCCCGCCCTGCCCCTGGCCGCCTCCCCCGTCGTAGCGCCGGAACTCCCCCGGCGACCGCTTGACGCTCGCCATGCCGCCGCCCAGCTTCTCGACGGCCGTGGTGAGAGCCGCCAGTTTCGCGCCGGTGACCGTGCGGTCGGCGAGGACGGCGACCTGGTTCGTCCTCGGGTCGACCGACCAGGCGGTGCCGGGTATGGCCGCGTGGGCACTCAACGCCCGCGTGGCCGCGTCCAGTTCGCTCGCGCTGTTGCGTACCACCTTCGCGACGGCTCCTTCGGCCTCCACCCGTTTCGCATCGTCCGCCGACAGGACGTTCATGACGAGCTGCCGTGTCGCGGTGTCCATGTACCAGCCCGCCGTCCGGTCGGCCCCGAGGTCCGCCTTCAAGCTCGCCGCGACCCGCGCGGCCGACTCGGAGGAGAAGGTACGCGGGGGCCGCGACCGCTCCGCGCTCGCGTTGGCATGCGGGAGCACGACCGCCGCCGCCACGAGGGCTGCCGCCGCCCCGGCCACGAGGGCGCCGGTCCGCTTGTTCACATGACGGTGACTCTTGCTCACGTATCGGTGGCTCACTTCACTGACCTCCAACTGGGCCACTGGGGAGCGCACGGGAGGGGTGCCGTGGTGACACAGTCGGCTTCCGTGCACGGTGGGCACCCAGTTCTACGGACGGCACAGCGGTGCCGACTCAGAGCTCCTCACGATGCGCCGGATATCCCCCTTCCGCCGTCACAGCCCCCTACACTGCTCCTTTTCTGCGGCGCCCGAGAGCCAGAAGAACACTGGCGGCAGCACGAATTCGGTGACCGTCAGGGCGACCTGGAACCAGTGCGGCCGGCCGTGGACGGCCATGGACAAGCAGCCGCCCGATCCCGCCGAGCAGGAGAACGAAGGCCAGCCACCGCACCGCCGTCGCGGGGATCGGCGACTGCCGGGCGGCCCGGATCCAGGCGAGGCCGTACCCGAGGAAAATCGCCCCGTAGAACCGCTCCCGGCTGTCGACGGTGGCGCCGGCCGCGCCCTCCCCCGGCACCGAATCGATACCGAGGGCCAGGTGGACGATGCCGATCGCCGCGCAGACGCCCCCCATGGTCAGTACGAGCCACTTGAGAAGCCCGGCCATGCCCGCCACCCCTTCACGCCGCCGGCCCTACAGGTTGTCGCCCCAGCCCCCCTGAATCATGGCCTGGAACGCCCATTTGCCGCTACGGCGCACCAGGATGTCGGCGTACCGGAGCTGCTGGGTCCGACCGTCCGTCGTCATGGCCGAGTCCGTGAAGACGACGGCCATGGAGGGCGAGAGGAAGACCGGCGTACGGGTGGACTCGAAGGTGATGTCCTCGCTTCCCTCGCCCATCACGTGCGTCATCGTGGCGACGAACTGTTCGCGGTCCCACTGTGCCGAACGGCCGTTGCCCGCCGAGTCGTCGCTCACCAGGTTGAGGGGGAACACCGCCATGTCGGCCATGCGCTCGACGTCGCGCTTCGCGCTCTGCGCGTCGTACTCGGCGAACCAGGCGTCCAGGCTCGCACGGTCCTCGTCGGTCGGTACGTATCCGGTGTCGGGCAGGAAGGTCACGCGCACAGCTCCTCACATCCGCGTACGGGCGCAGTCGTCACAGGTGACTGCACAGCGGAGAAAGTACGGCACGGGAGCGGTCTAGTCAAACTTGATTAGCCGCTTCGCGGTCCGGGCGGGCCGGCTTCGCCCGGACCGCCCGGAGTTCGCTCTTCACAGCAGCCGGACCGCGTGCACGGTAAGGTGCCGGCTCTCGTCGTCCAGGCAGGCACCGGTCCGCAGGTCGAACCGCTGCTTGTACATGGGCGAGGTCACCACCGGGATTCCGTCGACCGCCCCGTAGATCCCGCGGGAGATGACATCGGCGTGGGAGGCGGGATCGGTGTCGCAGACGGCGAAGATCTCGCCGTCCGGTGAGCGGAAGAGCGCGACGGCTTCCTTCTCCTCCCCGACGCGGACCGGTACGCCACGCCCCGGCTCCAGGTCCTCCAGAAGGCAGACCGAGGTCCACTCCCCCGCTCGGGTGCGGACCTGGACGTGCCCGGGAGCGGCCGGGCCCTCGGGAGCGGGGAGCGAGCTGGTGAAGCGCCGCAGCTTCGCCGGGTCCTCCAGCACGGCCCGCCACTCGTCGCGGTAGGCGTCCACATGCCGCTGCATCTGGGATTCCAGTTCGTCCGACAGGCCCAGGCAGTCGTGCAGGACCACGTCCCGGACGTGGCCGATTCCCCCGTCGATCCGTTCCAGCCAGGCCGCGGTGCGTTCCAGCCGGTCGGCGGTACGGATGTAGAACATCAGGAAGCGGTCGACGACCCGGATCAGCTCCCGGTCGTCCAGGTCCTGGGCGAGCAGGTCCGCGTGCCGGGGTTTGCTGCCGCCGTTGCCGCCGACGTAGAGGTTCCATCCCTTGGCGGTGGCGATGACGCCGACGTCCTTGCTCCGGGCCTCGGCGCACTCGCGGACGCAGCCGGACGCCGCCAGCTTCAGCTTGTGCGGCGAGCGCAGTCCCCGGTAGCGCAGTTCCAGCTCCACGGCCATGCCGATGGAATCGCGCTGCCCGAAGCGGCACCAGCGGGAGCCGGCGCAGGACTTGGCGGTGCGCAGGGACTTGCCGTAGGCGTGGCCCGATTCGAGGCCGGCGTCGGCGAGCCTGCGCCAGATGACCGGGAGCTGGTCCACGGTGGCGCCGAACAGGTCGATGCGCTGCCCGCCGGTGAGCTTGGCGTAGAGGCCGAAGTCGCGGGCGATCTCGCCGAGGAGGACGAGGTGTTCCGGGCTGATCTCACCGGCCGGCAGACGGGGCACCACGGAGTAGGTGCCGTCCTTCTGGAGGTTGGCGAGGAACAGGTCGTTGGTGTCCTGGAGGGCGGCCTGCTCGCCGTCCAGGATGTGGTGGAGGCCGAGTTCCGGCCCGAGGGTGGCCAGGAGGGACGCCACGGTGGGGCGGCAGACCGCGCAGCCGTGCGGCGGCGTTCCGTCGGGGCCGGGAACGCCGTACTCCCGGGCCAGGCGGGTGAAGCTGCTGATGCCGGTCACCCGGACGATCTCGTACAGCTCCCGGCGGGTCTGGGTGAAATCGGGGCACAGGCCGCCCGTGCCCGTCTCGATTCCGTCGGCCGCCAGTTGCGCCTCCACGACCGAGGTGACGGCGCCCAAGCAGCCGCCGCACCGGGTCGCGGCGCCGGTGCACTTCTTGACCGCGGCCAGGTCGTGGGCGCCGGAACGGACGGCGTCGCGCAGGGCGCCCTTGGTGACGCCGTTGCACGAGCAGATCACCGCGTCGTCGGGGAGCACCGCGGTGGTGTCCGCCGGGCCGGTGCCTTCGCCGGGCAGCAGGAAGGAGGCGGCCGGGCCGGGCAGCGGGGTGCCCACGAGGGGGCGCAGGGTGCCGTAGACGTCCGCGTCCCCGACGAGGATGCCGCCCACCAGCCTGCCGTCCGGGCCGAGCACCAGCTTCTTGTAGACGCCGGAGCCGGAGTCCGCCCAGATGACGGAGTCCCTGGCGTCCGGGGCGAAGGGGTCGCCGAAGGAGGCGACGTCCGCGCCCAGCAGCTTGAGCTTGGTGGAGGTGTCCGCGCCGGTGAAGCTGCCGTCGCCGCCGGTCAGAGTGTCGGCCAGGGCTTCCGCCATCCGGTAGCCGGGCGCGACCAGACCGTAGACCTCGCCGTCGGCGGCGCGGGCGCATTCGCCCAGTGCATAGATCCCCGGCACCGAGGTACGGCATCCGGCGTCGATCACGATGCCGCCGCGGTCGGCGACGTCGAGGCCGGCCGTCCTGGCGAGTTCGTCGCGGGGCCGTACGCCGACGGAGAAGACGACGACGTCGGCCGGGACGCTCCTGCCGTCCGAGAGCGACAGGCCGCGCACCTGTCCGTCCGTACCGGTCCGCACCTCGGTGACCACCGTGTCCGTGTACACGCGGACGCCCATGGCCTCGATGGTGTGTGCCAGGGCGTCGGCTCCGCCCGCGTCCACCTGGGCGGGCATCAGCCGGGGCGCGGCCTCCACCACGCCGGTGTCCAGGCCGAGTGAGCGCAGGGCGCCGACCGCCTCCAGGCCCAGCAGCCCGCCGCCGATGACCGCCGCGGTACGGGCGCCGCGGGCCGCTTCCTGGATGGCGCGGACGTCCTCGACGGTGCGGTAGACGAAACAGCCGGGCGCGTCCCGGCCGGGGACGGGCGGGACGAAGGCGTACGAACCGGTGGCCAGCACCAGCGCGTCGTAGTGCCAGGTCGCACCCGTGCGCGTGGTCACCGTGCGGGCGGTGGTGTCGAGGGCGGTGACAGGGTCGCCCAGGCGCAGCGTGATGTCGTGGCGTTCGAGGAAGTCCGGTGCGGCGAGGCTCAGTTCCTCGGGCGTGGTCCCGGTGAAGAGGGACGACAGGTGCACCCGGTCGTAGGCGCGGCGCTCCTCCTCGGCGAGAACCACGACACACCACCGCCAGCCTTCGGGCACGCCGTCGGCGGTGCCCGGGCCGTCCGTACCGTCCGGGCCGGCGAGCGCGTCACGTGCGGCCAGTTCTTCCAGCAGCCGCTGGCCGACCATGCCGTGACCGACGAGAACGAGAGTGGGCCGGTCGGTGGACGACAGCATGTTGCACTCCTGCCATCTTGCTGTGGCGACGGGACGCTGTTCACGTATGCGATGACTGGGTCCGGGGCCCGCGCTTGCCCGGTCCTCAGCGCTTTCAGGGTATGCCCGCACCTCCCCCGCCCTCTGCGCCGAACGGCCCCTTGACCAGGGCCTGTCGCCCCTGTTCGACCGGGACCCGTAGCGCCTTTCCCGCGCGGTGGAAAGAACTCACCATGACCCCATGGCCCCCTTTTCCCCCGTACTGATTGCTGCCGCCCATGGCAGTCGCGAACCCCGGGCGCAAACGGAGACGGACCGGCTGCTGGCACGCGTGCGAACCCTGCGTCCGGCGCTGCGGGTGGAGACCGCGTTCTTCGACGTGCAGCGGCCCGGGGTCGGTGAGGCCGTGTCCGCCCTGCACGGCGCGCCCGCGATCGTGGTGCCACTGTTGCTGGGAGCGGGCTTCCACTTCACCCATGGCCTCCCGGCGTCGCTCGGGCCTGCCCGTGCCGCGAAACCGCTGGCTCCGCACCCGCTGCTGACCCAAGCGCTGATGCACCGCCTCCAGGAGGCCGAGTCGCGGGCCGGTCTCCCGGCGGACGCGGTGATCCTGGCCGCTGCGGGCTCCCGCCGGCCCGGTGGCAACGACAGTTGTTACGCCGCCGCCCGGAGCCTGGCTTCCGTGCTGCGCGGCGTGCGGGGGAGCCCCGTACCGGTACGGCCGGTCCTGCTGTGCGCCGGTGCGGGCCGCGGGGAAGAGCGGTCTTTGGCCCGTACGGTGCAGGGCCTGCGTGGCGCGGGATGTACGCGTATCGCGGTCCTCCCCTTCCTGATGACACCCGGCCGCTTCTTCGACCACCTCGCCGAGGAGGCCGGCCGCACGGGCTGCATGTGCACGGCCGGCCCTCTCGGTGCGCAAGCCTCCATGGCACGTCTGGTGCTCGTCCGTTTCGGCGAGGCCCAGTGGGAGGCCGCTGCCGCTCAGCTGGGTGCTTCCGCTCCCTTGCGGGCGTAGAAGTGGTGGCACACGACCAGGCAGACCGCGTAGAGGCCGATGAAGCCCCACAGCGCGCCGGTCACCGAGAACAGGGCGAACATCGCGGGGACGAGGAAGAATCCGTAGGCGGCGACGGCCGAGCTGAAACCGGTGACGGCGCTGGACTCGACGGCGGCCTGCCGGCGGGCGCGTTCGAGGGCGGCCTCGCCCCGTCCCGCGGCGACGGCCAGATGCTTGTTGGTGAAGATGACGGGGATCTGCCGGAAGGTCGAGCCGCACCCCAGGCCCGCGAAGAGGAACGCCGCCAGGAACCCCAGGTAGAACTGCCACCAGTTGCCGCCCGCGCCGTCTTCGGGCATCGCCGTGATGACGAGTACCAGCGAGGTGCCCATGCCCAGGAAGGACAGCAGGGTGACCCGTGCGCCGCCGAGCCGGTCGGATATCCAGCCGCCGAAGGGGCGGGTGGCGGCGCCGATGAACGGGCCGGTCCAGGCGTACGCGGCGGCGGTGTGGCCCGGGTCCAGCGGGGTCCAGGTGCTGTTGATCAGGTTGGGCAACGCCGCGGCGAAGCCGATGAAGGAGCCGAAGGTACCGACGTACAGCAGCGTCATCAGCCAGTTGTGCTTCCGCCGGAAGATGATCTTCTGCCGGGCGAACGGGGTGGCGGAGACCTTGAGGTCGTTCATGCCGAACCAGCACAGGGCGCTCATGGCCAGCAGCAGCGGAATCCAGATGAAGGCGGCGTTCTGCAGCCAGATGGTCGTGCCGTCCGGTCCGGTCTGCCCGCCGCCGAGGACGGGTGCGAGGAATCCCCAGGTGGTGACGATCGGGACCAGCAACTGGACGACGCAGACCCCCAGGTTGGACAGGCCGGCGTTGATGCCGTTGGCGTAGCCCTTCTTCGCCTTGGGGTAGAAGAAGCCGATGTTGGCCATCGAGGACGCGAAGTTGCCGCCCGCGATTCCGCTCACCGCGGCGATCAGGCACAGTTCCCAGTACGGCGTCGAGGAGTCCCTGACCGCGAAGCCGAGCCAGGTCAGCGGAAGGACCAGGACGACGGTGGACAGGACCGTGAACCTGCGGTTGCCGACGATCGGCCCCATGAAGGTGTAGGCCGCGCGGGCGGTGCCACCGGTGAGGCCGGGTATGGCGGTGAGCCACATCGTCTGCGAGGTGGACAGGTGGAAGCCCGCGTCGTTGAGCTCGGTGACCGTGACGGACCAGACCTGCCAGACGACGAAGGCCAGCAGCAGGGTGGGGGTCGACAGCCACAGGTTGCGGGCTGCGACGCGCTTGCCGGAGCGCTCCCAGAAGGCGGCGTCCTCGGGGTTCCAGGTGGTGATGGCCGTACCGGGCCGGTAGCTGTCGGGAGGCGCGGGGTGGGGCGGAAGGGGGCGGGGGGACTGTTCGATGGTGCTCATGTCGGGTGTGTTGTTCCTTGGGAAGACCGGGGAGGGGGAAGGCGGGCGTACCGGGGCGCCGTTCACCGCGGCTGCTCCCAGCCGCGGGCCGCGGACGGGCCCGTCAGCCGGCGGGCGTCCGTCCGGCGGGGTCGTTGCGCCGGTAGACGACGTACGGGCGGGCGATGTACAGCAGCGGGAAGCTGAAGATGTGCACGAGGCGGGTGAAGGGGACCACCGCGATCAGCAGGAACGCGCAGAAGACGTGGATCCGGAGCGCGAGCGGGGCCGCGGCCATCAGCGCGTGCTCCGGCTGGAGGGCGAACAGCGAGCGGAACCACTCCGCGATACCGATGCGGTAGTCGTAGGTGCCGAAGTAGCCGCTCGCGTTGAGCGTGGTCGCCGTCAGCCCCAGGACGACGACCAGGACGAGAGCCGGGTACAGCAAGGGGTCGGTGGGCAGCGTGGCACGGCGTACGCCGGGGTTCCGCAGGCGGCGGTAGACCAGGATGCCGAGGCCGGCGAGGGTGGCGGCGCCCGCGACGGAGCCGGTGGCGAGGGCGGTCAGGTGGTAGACGTGGTCGCTGACGCCGACGGCCGCGGTCCAGCTCTCCGGGATCAGCAGGCCGACGACGTGGCCGAGGACGACGAAGAGCATGCCGAAGTGGAACAGGGGGCTGCCGACGCGCAGCAGCTTCGACTCGTGCAGCTGGCTCGAATGGGAGGTCCAGCCGAAGCGGTCGTAACGGGCGCGCAGGACGAGTCCGCCGATCAGGACGACGACCGCGGCGTACGGGTAGATCCCCCACAAGAGGATGGACATGGTGCGGTTGCTCCTAGCCGGTGGCTTCGGGACTGAGCGGCTCCGGCCATGGCAGGGCGGCGGGCCCGTAGGCGTCCGGTGGGGCGCCGATGCCGACCAGTTCCTGCGGCGGCCCTGCCGCGGCCAGCCGGCGCGCTTGCTCCTTGGTGTTGGGCGAGGGGCCGGGCAGGGTGGTGCAGACCGCTTCGAGGACGGCCGCATACGGTGCGGAGACATCGGTGACGGCGAGGCGCAGCAGTTCGAGGCCCACCCGGTGCACCTGGAGGAGCTGGTCTCCGGGCCGGCCCGTCACTGCGGCGAATTCCAGGACGGCGGGCAGGAAGTCGGGCAGTTCCTCGTGCGCGTAGGTCATGCCGTGCGCGCGGTAGAGCTGCTTCAGGCGGACGAGGGACAGCCCGCGGCGCCGGGTGTCTCCGTCGGCCCACCAGGTGAGGTAGAGGCTGCGGCGGTTGCGGGTGTCGAAGGTTTCCACGTAGTGGGCGCACCGGTCCAGTGGCGGGGTGTCCGTCGCCCAGGTGAGGAAGACCTCCAGGTCCGCCACGGGGCCCGGCGCCTTCCCGCGTACCTCGGCGAGCGCGGGACGCAGGAGGGCGAGCCGCGCGTCCAGCCGGTCCGGGTCGGGGTAGGCCAGGCATTCGGCGGCGGCCTTGCGCAACAGGGCGCACGTGCGCTCGGAGAGACCGTTCGGTGGCTTCATCGCCGTTCCTTCCTGCGCTGGATGGTGAGCAAGGGTTGTTCGGCCGGTACGCCGCCGACCGGGCACGCGTCGGGCAGCGGGTGCGAACCGGCGAGTGCTTCGGCCTCGGCGCGGGCGGCGGTGGGCACCACGAACCGGTCCTCGTACTTGGCGACGGCCAGCAGCCGGAACAGCTCTTCGACGCCCCGCCCGGTCAGGCCCACCGCACCGGCGGCGCTCTCGTCGGGCTGCTCGCCGAGGTTGAGGCGGCGCATGTGCGCACGCATCGCGGCCAGCGTGCGCAGCACCCGGTCGACTTCACCGGTGTCCCCGGCGGTGAACAGCTCGGCGAGGTACTCGACGGGGATGCGCAGCGCGTCGATGGCGCCGAAGAGGTTGCCCGCGTCCTCGCCGTCGTGTCCGGAGGCGGCGACCTCCTCCACGACCGGGGAGAGCGGCGGCACGTACCAGACCATCGGAAGGGTGCGGTATTCCGGGTGCAAGGGCAGCGCCACCCGGTACTTGGTGATGAGGTCGCGCACCGGTGAGCGGCGGGCGGCCGCCAGCCAGCTCTCGCCGACCCCGGACGCCCTCGCGGCCGCGGCCACCTCGGGGTCGTCCGGGTCGAGGAAGCACCGCAACTGGGCGGCGTACAGGTCCTTCTCGTCCGTCACCGCGGCCGCTTCGGGCACCCGGTCGGCGTCGTAGAGCATGACGCCGAGGTAGCGCAGCCGTCCGACGCAGGTCTCGGAGCAGACCGTGGGGCGGCCCGCCTCCAGCCTCGGGTAGCACAGGGTGCACTTCTCGGCCTTGCCGGTGCGGTGGTTGAAGAACACCTTCTTGTACGGGCAGCCCGACACGCACATCCGCCAGCCGCGGCAGCGGTCCTGGTCGACCAGGACGACGCCGTCCTCGCTGCGCTTGTACATCGCTCCCGAGGGGCACGAGGAGACACAGGCCGGGTTGAGGCAGTGTTCGCAGATCCGCGGCAGGTAGAACATGAAGGACTGTTCGAAGGCGAACCGGACCTTCTCGCCGACCTCTTCGCGGATCTTCTGTACGACCGGGTCGCCGGGCGCGTGTTCCGGGGCACCGCCGAGGTTGTCGTCCCAGTTGGGGCCCCAGGTGATGGTGTCCATCGGCTCGCCGGTGAGCTGCGAGACCGGCCGGGCCACCGGCATGTCCTCACCGGCCGGGGCATCGGTGAGGTTCTTGTACTCGTAGGTCCACGGCTCGTAGTAGTCGTGCATCCCGGGCAGCCGGGGATTGGCGAAGATCCGCGCGAGCCTGTGCGCCCGGCCTCCGCTCTTGAGCCGGAGGCGCCCCGCGGGTGTGCGCTCCCAGCCGCCGCGCCAGCGTTCCTGGTCCTGCCAGGACCGCGGGTACCCGAGTCCGGGCCGGGTCTCGACGTTGTTGAACCACATGTACTCGGCGCCCTCCCGGTTGGTCCACACCTGCTTGCAAGTGACGGAACAGGTGTGGCAGCCGATGCACTTGTCGAGGTTCATCACCATCGCGATCTGGGCCATCACGCGCACGGTTCAGTACTCCACGTTCTGGTCGCGGCGGCGGATCACGGTGAGTTCGTCGCGCTGCGTGCCGGTGGGGCCGAGGTAGTTGAAGGCCCAGGTCAACTGGGCGTACCCGCCGATCAGATGGGTGGGCTTGAGCATCACCCTGGTCAGCGCGTTGTGGATGCCGCCGCGCCGGCCGGTCTTACGGGTCTTGGGGACACCGACCGTGCGTTCCTGGGCGTGGTACATGTACACGGTCCCGGGCGGCATGCGGTGCGAGACGACCGCCCGCGCGGCCACCACGCCGTTGCGGTTGACCGCCTCGACCCAGTCGTTGTCCGCGGCGCCGATCGACGCGGCGTCCCGCGGGGACATCCACACCGTCGGCCCGCCGCGCCCGAGGGCGAGCATGTGCAGGTTGTCCAGGTACTGGGAGTGGATGGACCACTTGTTGTGCGGCGTGAGATAGCGCACCGCGACGCCCTGGTGCGCGGTGGTGCCGAGGGCGGGCTCGCCGTACAGCCGGGACATGTCCAGCGGCGGTTTGAACACCGGCAGCGCCTCGCCGACCTCGTGGATCCAGTCGTGGTCGAGGAAGAAGTGCTGCCGTCCGGTGAGCGTGTGCCACGGCTTGAGGTGCTCGGTGTTGGTGGTGAAGGCGGTGTAGCGGCGTCCGCCGGACTCCGAGCCCGACCATTCCGGGCTGGTGACGACCGGCACCGGGCGCGCCTGGGTGTCGGCGAAGGTGATGTGCTTGCCCTCGTGCTCGGCGGCCAGGTGCGCCATCTTCTGCCCGGTCCGCTTCTCCAGGGTCCGGAAACCCTGGGTGGCCAGGCGCCCGTTGGAGGTGCCCGACAGGGCGAGGATCGCCTCACAGGCGCGCTGCGCGGTGTCCAGGCGCGGACGGCCGGCGGCGGGGCCTTCGCGTACGGTGCCGTTGGCCGCCCGCAGCCGTTCGACCTCCTCCCCCACGTCGTAGGTGATGGCCTTGGTGGTGACGCCCAGGGTGTCGACCAGCGGGCCGAGCGCCGCCATCTTCTCGCCGACGGCGGTGTAGTCGCGTTCGACGACGGTCAGTTGGTGCGTGGTCCGGCCGGGCACCGGCTCGCACTCGCCCTTGCGCCAGTCCAGGGCGACGCCGCCGGGCTGGGCCATCTCGCCCGGGGTGTCGTGCTGGATCGGAGTGGCCACCAGGTCGCGGCGCACGCCCAGGTGGCGCTCGGCCAGCTCGCTGAACCGCCGGGCCAGGCCGTGGAAGATGTCGAAGTCCGTACGGGCCTGCCAGGGCGGGTCCACCGCCGGGGTGAAGGCGTGCAGGTACGGGTGCATGTCGGTGGAGGCCAGGTCGTGCTTCTCGTACCAGGTGGCGGCGGGCAGCACGATGTCGGACAGCAGCGTCGTGGACGTCATCCGGAAGTCGAGCGAGAGGAGCAGGTCGAGCTTGCCCTCGGGTGCTTCCTCGGCCCAGCGCACGTCACGCGGGCGGCGGCCCGGCGGGCACAGCGAGTTCTCGCCCTCCTCGGGCAGGTTGGCATGGGTGCCCAGCAGGTACTTGAGGAAGTACTCGTTGCCCTTGGAGGAAGAACCGAAGAGGTTGGCACGCCACACGGTCATCACCCGCGGCCAGTTGGCCTCGGCGTCGGGGTCCTCTGCGGCGTACCCGAGCCGCCCCTCCTTCAATTGCCCCACCGCGTACGCGACGGGGTCCTGCCCTTTCCCGGCCGCCTCGTCGGCGAGGTCGAGGGGGTTCCGGTCGAACGTCGGGTACGACGGCATCCAGCCCATCCGTGCCGACGCGGCGAGCGTGTCGGCACCGTGCAGCCCTTCGAACGCCCCGTCGGCCAGCGGTGAGGACAGTGCCTCGGCGGGCAGGGTGTCGTACCGCCACTGGCCGGTGTTCAGGTAGAACCACGCGGTGCCGATCATCTGCCGGGGCGGGCGGGACCAGTCGGAGGCGGCGGCGAGTGTGGCCCATCCCGTGGTCGGGCGGCACTTTTCCTGCCCTACGTAGTGGGCCCAGCCGCCGCCGTTGCGCCCCTGGCAGCCGGTCAGCGTGAGCAGCGCCAGGAACGCCCGGTAGATCGTCTCCGAGTGGAACCAGTGATTGGTGCCGGCCCCCATGAGGATCATGCAGCGTCCCTGCGACTGCTCCGCCGTCCGCGCGAACTCCCGTGCCACGCGGGCCGCCTGCGCCGCGGGGACGCCGGTGTGGGACTCCTGCCAGGCGGGGGTGCCCGGTGCCGCGGCGTCCCCGTACGAGTCCGGCCACACGCCCGGCAGCCCCTCCCGGGCGACCCCGTACTGCGCGAGCACGAGGTCGAAGACCGTGGTGACCAGCGGGCCGTCGTCGGCCAGGCGCCGCACCGGGACGCCGCGTGCCACGGTGCCGGTACCGTTGCCGCCGTCGAGGTCGAAGCGGGGCAGGAGCACTTCGGCGCCGGTCCCGGACCCGTACAGCGACAGGCGCGGCACCACGTCGCCGAGGTCGAGGTTCCAGTCACCCTCGCCGGTGCCCCAGCGGTGGCCGAGCGTACCGCGGGGAACGAACGGCGCGTCGGTGGTGTCGTCGATGAGGACGGTCTTGAACGCGGCGTTCTCCGTCTCGTGGCCGAGGTCGGCGGCGGTGACGAATTTCCCCGGAACGTACGCGCCGTCGCGCTCTTTCAGGGTGACGAGAAAGGGCAGGTCGGTGTAGCGGCGTACGTAATCCTCGAAGAACGGGACCTGCCGGTCGACGAAGAATTCTTTGAGAATCACCTGCCCCATGGATATCGCGAGCGCCGCATCGGTACCCGGGTGGGGGTGCAGCCATTCGTCGGCGAGCTTGGTGTTGTCGGCGAAATCCGGGGAGACCGCGACGACCTTCTGGCCGCGATAGCGGGCCTCGGCCAGCCAGTGCGCGTCCGGGGTCCGGGTCACCGGAACGTTCGAGCCCCACATGATGAGATACGCCGCGTCCCACCAGTCGCCCGATTCGGGCACGTCGGTCTGGTCGCCGAACACCTGCGGCGAGGCGACCGGAAGGTCCGCGTACCAGTCGTAGAACGACAGCATCGGCGCCCCGATCAGCGAGTGGAAACGCGCGCCCGCCGCGTGCGAGGCCATCGACATCGCGGGAATCGGCGAGAAGCCCGCGATCCGGTCGGGCCCCCGGGTGGCGATGGTGTGCACATGGGCGGCCGCCGCGATCTCCAGGGCCTCGTCCCAGTCCGCCCGCACCAGGCCGCCCTTGCCGCGTTGCCGCTGGTAGCGTCGGCGGCGCTCGGGGTCGTGCTGGATGTCGGCCCACGCCTCGACGGGGTCGCCCAGGCGGCGCTTCGCCTCCCGGTACAGCTCCAGCAACGCGCCGCGGACATACGGGTAACGCACCCGGGTCGGCGAATAGGTGTACCAGGAGAACGCGGCGCCGCGCGGACAGCCGCGGGGTTCGTACTCGGGCCGGTCGGGTCCCGTGGAGGGGTAGTCGGTGGCCTGCGTCTCCCAGGTGATGATGCCGTCCTTGACATACACCCACCAGGAACAGGAACCGGTGCAGTTCACGCCGTGTGTGGAGCGCACCACCTTGTCGTGCGCCCAGCGTTTCCGGTAGAAAACATCGGCCTCCCGGCCGCCGGTCCGCTCCACGCTGTGCAAATCCGGGGACACCTCACCGGGAGTGAAATACCGTCCGGCGCGCAACAGCAAATCCCCCGCCGTGGTACTGCCATGTTCGCCCCGCACCAGCGTACCTCCTGCGCTTCGAGCAACCCGAAGCTCTCGCGACGACAGGGGAATGCATGAAGTCCCGCGACATCCCATTGGCTTCGGCCGTCACTTCGAAACCCTATTTCTTGATCTCACGGAAACCGGCGGCGAACGGCCCGATTGACCAGGCCCAAAGTCCTGTGCTGGAGGGACCACGGGGCGGGCCGTTCACCGGCCACCGGCCGGATGCTCCCGGACGGAGAGACCGCCCGGCACCGGCCCTCCCGCGAGTGATGACGCAAGACGGCGCCTGCACCTACACTGTTTCCCCTCTACACCTCATATGACCTGCGAAAACACCGCCGTTGAGCCGGTTCCGGAGAGTGAGGAGAACCGCTGTGTTCTACCAAGTGCTCAAGTACGTCATCCTGGGGCCGCTGCTGAGACTGGTCTTCCGGCCTCGGGTGGAGGGCCTGGAGCATGTACCGCCGGAGGGGGCGGCGATCATCGCGGGCAATCATCTGTCGTTCTCGGATCACTTCGTGATGCCGGTGATCGTGCCGAGACGGGTGACGTTTCTGGCGAAGGCCGAGTACTTCACAGGGCCCGGGCTGCGCGGGCGGCTGACCGCGGCGTTCTTCCGGGGCATCGGGCAGATTCCGGTGGACCGGTCCGGCGGCAAGGCGGCGCAGGCCGCGTTGCGGTCCGGGCTGGCGGTGTTGCGCAAGGGACGGGTCCTGGGGATCTACCCGGAGGGGACGCGGTCGCACGACGGGCGCCTCTACAAGGGGCGTACGGGCGTGGCGGCAATGGCGATCAAGGCGCAGGTGCCGGTGGTGCCGTGCGCCATGATCGGGACGTTCGAGGCGCAGCCCACCGGGCGGCGGCTGCCGCGTGCCATGCGGATCACGATCCGCTTCGGCAAGCCCCTGGAATTCGAGCGGTTCGCGGGGCTGGACGGCGAGCACGCCGCGCTGCGCGCCGTCACCGACGAAATCATGTACGAGATCCTGCGGCTCTCCGGGCAGGAATACGTGGACATGTACGCGAACGAGGCGAAGGCGCGGCAGCAGTCGCAGCGAGGTATTGCCCGGCGCTTCCGGTAGTGCGGCAAAGGGCGGTCGGCGCGGGTTCGACCGGGCCCCGCGAAGCGGTGTCTTCGTTCAGCCCTTTGTCACCGCGACGGGTTTACCCGTTGCCGCGTCGATGGCTTTGCGCTGTCCCAGCGGCGTGCGGAGATCCGTGTGCACGTGTTCCAGTTTCACGTTCGCGGTGCACACCTCTCCCTTTTGCTGGCGCCGCGTCAGGGTCAGGGTGAGGGTCACGGCCTGCTCCGTTTCGGACGCGGTGAAGTCGGCGTGCTGGCAGCCGCCGACCGGCACCACCGTGGTGAGCTTCCGGCCGTCCGCGTCGGCGGTCACCGGCCTGCTGAGGGGACGGGAATTCGCGGGCGGGGCGGACGGGCCGGGTTTTCCGTCTCCCGGGGATTCCTGGCCGCACGCGGTGAGCAGAAACCCGGCGGAAAGAGTGACGGCGGCGGCTGCGAGAGTGCGGCTCTTGGGGTGTTTCATGTGGATGGGACGTATGCGGGGCCCTTCGGGTTCCGGTGATTGCCGCATTCGGTGGTCACGGAACCCGAAGGGACGCCGTTTCTCAGGTCTTGGGATTGAGCTTCAGACCGAAGTGGTTGAAGATGTCCGTCGCCTCGGTCCAGTACATGTAGTTGCCGGCGTTGGTCTGGTACGTACCCGACAGCGCCGAGACGAGTCCGCGCGCCTGGCGTGCCGAACCGTTCGCCGTGTACACCATGGCGCCGCTGTCGCCGTGCGCGACGGTCCACGGGTTGTTCGGCAGCCGCGTTCCCTCGACGCCGCGGACCTTCCAGCCCGTGTCGAGCCTGTAGGTGATGTCTTCGTTGGTCACCTTGATGCCGCAGACGGTGCCCTGGTTCATGAAGAAGGACGCGGCGCCGTTCTGGCACACGAAGTCGCCGTTGTGCGAGTACGCGACGCTGGTGACGGGCTTGTAGCCGGCCGTCTCGCTCACGTCGGCGTTGTTGTCGGCGCCGATGAGCTGTTCCGCGTCCCAGGCCGTGGAGACGCCGTTCACCGTACCGACGTAATTGCCGGTCAGGCCGTTCAGTCCGTCGTAGAACTTGCCGAAGGCGGGCGTGGTGCCCGACCCGGTGTATATCTTCGCGCCGTTGGCGAAACAGTGCGCCGCCGTCACCATGACCGGCTTGTTGTCGCTCTTGCGCACGGCGGGCAGTCCGGCCGTGCAGTATTCCGAGCCGTCGGTGAGGACGTCGCCGGCTATGAACGGCGTGCCGTCCTTCCACCGCACGTCCGCCCAGGACCTGGCGGAGGAGACACGCTGCCCCTGCTTGAAGACGAGGGGGACGTCCTGCGCCGGGCTGAGGCTCCGCGCGCTGGGCTGACGGTGCGCCCCGGCCGCCTTGGCGGCCACGCCGGGCTTGTCCACGGCTACTTCCAGGGCCGACGCGTCGGCGGCGATCGACACCGAATGAATCGCGTAGGGCAGTTTGCGCGCGGCTTCCTGCGCGAACAGCCGGTCGCGGGCGTCGTGCATGGCCCGCCGCGTGTGCGCGGCCTTCACCGTGGTGATTTTGCGGGTGTCGATGCCGCGGTCGGCCGCCGAGACGGCCTTGACGAATGCCGCCGCGCGGGAGGTGTCCGTCAGGTAGACGTATACGGTCCCGCGGGGAGCGTCGATGCGCACTCCCGCGTAGATGCCCGCCTGAGCGCCCGAGCCGACGCGGTCGACCGCGTTGGCTATGTTGCGCAGGGGCGTGAGCAGCTTGCCCTGCTCCTCCGGGCCCATGGCCGCTATCTGCGCCTCGGTGTAACGCGCGGGCGCCGGCGCGGCCTGGGCGCCGGGCGCCGTCACCGCGAGCAGGACAAGACCGGCCGTACCGAGCCCGAAAGCGGTCGTCGTGGATCTCTTCACTGGCCCCCCAGTTCGTGAGCGTGGCCGACGCGCTTCGCAGCCCGGCGCCGTGCTGTGTCACGGCGGGACGAAAACGGTCGGGAGGTGTCAGCGGGAGCATATAGCAGTAAAGGAACCTACGTTCGATCATTCCGGGTCGGCGGCGGACCGGCCGGGCTCACGTGGCAGGCTCGGCGGTGGCGGCTGACAGCCGAACAGCCGCCCGGCGGCGGGCGGCTGTTCCCAGCGGCGTGTCAGGACCCCGGCCGTGGGGCTCGCTCAGCCGACGGGGGCGCCGAACCACTGCGGCAGCCGGGCGAGCAGTTCCTGCCGGTCTTCGCCGGCCCATGCCACGTGGCCGTCCGGCCGCAGCAGCACCGCGGGCACGTCCAGTTCCTCGCTGACGTCGACGACGTGGTCGACCCGGTCCGCCCAGCCCTCCACCGAGAGCCGGCCGGTCTGGTCGAGCAGCAGTCCGCGGCCGCCGTGCATCAGCTCGTAGAGGCGGCCCTGCTTCAGCTGTACGTCCCGCATCCGCAGGCCGAGCAGTTCGTGCCCCTCGCCGAAGTCGTAGCGGACCCCGACCGCGAAGATCATCTCGGTGACGTACCGGTTCACCTCCTCGAAGTCCATCAGCTTCGAGAACAGTCCCCGCAGCGCGGTCGGCCCAGGGCCCGACCCCAGCAGCGTGATCTGCGCGCGGGTGTTGTCCAGCACGGCGGCCCCCACCGGGTGCCGTTCCGCGTGGTAGCTGTCCAGCAGTCCTTCCGGTGCCCAGCCGCCGACCGTGGCGGCCAGCTTCCAGCCGAGGTTGAACGCGTCCTGTACGCCGAGGTTGAGGCCCTGCCCGCCGGTCGGCGGGTGGATGTGCGCCGCGTCGCCGGCCAGCAGCACCCGGCCGGCCCGGTAGCGCTCGGCCTGCCGGGTGGCGTCGCCGAACCGGGACAGCCAGCGCGGCGAGTGCACGCCGAAGTCGGTGCCCGCGAACGCGCGCAGCCGCTGCTTGAACTCCTCCAGGGTCGGCGCGGTCGCCCGGTCCTCGGCCACGCCGTCGGCCGGCACGATGACGCGGTACCTCCTGCCGTCCCCCTCTCCGACGGGGTGGAGGCCGAACCTCAGCTCGGTCTTGCGTACCTCCTCGACGACGGCGGTGATCGTCGCCGGGTCCTCGGTCGCCTCCATCTCGCCGAGCAGCGTCTCGACCGTGGCGGGCTCGCCAGGGAAACCGATGCCGGCCCACTTGCGCACCATGCTGCGGCCACCGTCACACCCGACGAGGTAGCGTGCGCGCAGGCGCGTTTCTCCCCCTGCCGCGGGGGACAGCTCGACGGTCACCCCGCCCTCGTCCTGGCTCAGCCCGACCACCTCGCAGCCGCGCCGGATGTCGGCGCCGAGTTCGAGGGCGCGCTCGTTGAGCAGCCGCTCGGTGACCGGCTGGGGGACGGCGAGGCTGTACGGGTGGGCCGTGTCCATCCGGTCGGGCCACGGCTTGTGTATGCCGCCGAAGAAGCCGCCGATCTGGAACTTCTTGCCGACCGCGAGGAACCGGTCCAGCAGGCCGCGCTGGTCCATGATCTCGATGCTGCGTGCGTGCAGGCCCTGCCCGCGGGACTGCTCGGTCGGCTCGGCCAGCTTCTCCAGTACGACCACGTCCACTCCGGCCAGCCGCAATTCGGCGGCCAGCATCAGGCCGGTCGGTCCGCCGCCGACCACGATCACGTCGATCATCACTACATCCATTTCCGCAGGTCCTGGCTTCAGGCGCCGATTGTGCGGGACGACCGGGGCCTTGCCGCAAGCCCCCCTGTGCGCTATAAGTTAAGAGTGGCAAGGAGTATGTATGCGGACTCCTTGCCTTTGTGCTGTCCGGCCGGCCGT
Organism: Streptomyces sp. NPDC017056; assembly: GCF_044332485.1. Classification (NCBI taxonomy): domain Bacteria; kingdom Bacillati; phylum Actinomycetota; class Actinomycetes; order Kitasatosporales; family Streptomycetaceae; genus Streptomyces; species Streptomyces sp. NPDC017056. Next base: position 72,619 of record NZ_JBIRPD010000014.1, read on the forward strand.
GACGCGCTTGGGGGCGCGGCGCTACCGCTACGCGACGTGGCACGCCTCGATGAGCGCGCGCAGTGCGGGACGTGGCGGGTCGGGGCGTACCGCGAGGTAGGCCCGCATCGTGGGGGCCGGGTTGCGCAGCGGGCGGAACACGACGCCCGGTACGGGCAGTTGCAGGGCGTGCGGCTCGTAGAAGACCGTCCAGGAGGGCCTGCCGTATCCGACGGCGGCCAGGGTGTCCTGGGCGGTGGTGAACTCCGCGCCCAGGACCGGCTCGAAGCCCGCTTCGCGGCAGGAGCGGATCACCAGGTCGTGGAGCGCGGAGTTGCGGGCGCGGGAGGCCAGGCGGAGCGGCAGCGGGGCGAGGTCCGCCATGTCGATCACCTCGCGTACGGCGAGTTCGTGGCCGGCGGGGAGGGCCGCCCGCAGCTCGTCCTGCCACAGCGGCAGCAGTTCGAGGCCGGGTTCGCTGCGGTCGCCGCGCAGCAGCGTCGCGTCCAGTTCGCCGGAGCGTACGCGGTGGAGCCGGTCGGTGGTGCTGCCGGTGACCAGTTCGATCTGGGCCCCCGCTGGGGCGGTGCGCGTGAAGGCGGCGAGGACGGTTTCGAGCCGCGCCCCCAGCCCGTCGCTGGTACCGAGCCGCAGGGTGGTGTCCTGTCCGGCGCGCAGGTCGGCGACGGCCGCCCGGGCGCGGGATTCCGCGGCGAGCACTTCCCTGGCGTGCGGCAGGAGACGGCGGCCCGCCTCGGTCAGCCGGACGGTGCGCGTGGTGCGCTCGAAGAGGGTGACGGCCAGTTCGCGTTCCAGGCGGCGCAGTTGCTGGCTGACGGCCGACTGCACGATGTGCAGCCGCTCGGCCGCGCGTCCGAAGTGCAGTTCCTCCGCCACCGTCAGGAAGTAGCGCAGTTGCCTGATCTCCGTCGTCCTCACCCCGTCCGAACGGCTCCCATTGATCACCTTCGGTGATCAGTGTAAGCGCGCTTCGGCCGTTGGCCGGCGCCCTTGGCCGCGGTTGGCTGGTGCCGCAACGGACCGGCGCGGGACGAAGGAGAAGACATGCCCAGGACGACGCTGCGGATCAGCGGTGGCGAGGCCGACGTCGAGTACGACGTCACGGGGAGCGGGCCCGGCCTGGTGCTCGTGCACGGTACGGCGGCCACCCGCGAGCAGTGGCGGCCGCTGACCGAGGCGGTCGCCGACCGGTTCACCGTGGTGGCGCCCGACTGCTCCGGGTCGGGCGCCACCACCGATCACGGGGGGCCGCTCACCCTGGCCGATCTGGCCGACGAGGTGCTGGCGGCGGCCGAGGACGCCGGCCTCGGCACCTTCCACCTGGTGGGGCACTCGCTCGGCGCCGCGGTGGCGGCGCAGCTCGCCGCCACCCGCCCCGGCCGGGTCCGCTCGCTCGCGCTGCACGCCGGCTGGGCGTACACCGACGTGCGGTTGGCCGCCGAGTTCCGGTACTGGCTGGAGCTGCTGCGGGCCGACGCCGAGCACGGTACGTCGCTGTTCGCGCGGATGCTGCCGCTGATGGCGCACGGGCCCCGGTACTGGGAGAGCGTCACGTCCGAGGCCAACGACGAGCTGGTCGGCGCCCTCGCCGGGATGATCACGCCCGGTGCCGTCCGCCAGACGGAGGTCAACCTCGGCGTGGACCTGCGGCCGGTGCTCGGCCTGATCACCGCGCCGACGCTGGTGCTGGCCAGCGCCCACGACCGCGTCATGGGCGCGCACCAGCAACAGGCCCTGCTCTCCGGTGTCGCAGGCGCCCGGTACGCGGAGCTCGACGCGGGGCACGGGGCGCCGGCCGAGGACCCGGCCGGGTTCGTGTCCGTGCTCGCCGGGTTCCTCGACGAGCAGCGGACCGCCGGCCGGGCCGCCCCGGCAGCGGCCGGGTGACCGCCGGTCGCGGGGCCGCTCACGTACGGACAGCGACGAGCCCCGTGCTCCTGGCAGGACTTCCCAGGAGCACGGGGCTCGGCGCCGTGGCTGCGGACTACGCCTTGCTCGGCTCCGGGGTGGCGTGCGGGGCGCACGTCACGTCCTTGGAGTCGGTCTTCCCGGTCAGGAAGTAGGTGTCGACCCGGTCGTTGATGCAGGGGTTGACCAGGCTGGTCACGCCGTGCGAGCCGGCGCCCTGCTCGGTGATCAGGCGCGAGCCCTTGAGCCGCTTGTGCAGCTCGACGGCGCCGCCGTACGGGGTGGCCGCGTCACGGGTGCTCTGGACGATCAGCACGCTGGGCAGGCCCTTGCCGGACGTGACGTCCACCGGGGTCTGCTGCTTCTCCGGCCAGGTGGCGCAGGGCAGGTTCATCCAGGCGTTGGCCCAGGTCATGAACGGTGCCTTCTGGTGGACACGGGTGTTGTCCCGGTCCCACTTGCGCCAGCTGGTGGGCCACTTGGCGTCGTTGCACTCGACGGCCGTGTAGACCGCGTTGCTGTTCTCGGAGGCGATGTTGCCCGCGGTGTCCTTCATGTCCGGGCCCGCGTTCTGGATCAGCTGCTTCTCGTCACCGGCCAGGTACGCGCTCCACACCTGGGCGGTCGAGGCCCACGCGGAGTCGTAGTAGGGCGCGTTCTGGAAGAAGCTGGTGAGCTCGGCCGGGCCGACGACGCCGCCGATCGGGTTCTTCTTGGCGGTGGCCCGCAGCTGCTCCCACTTCGCCTGGACCTTGGCCTCGGTGTTGCCGATGTGGTACACGGCGTCGTGCTTGGCGACCCACTTCTTCCAGTCGCCCCAGCGCGTCTCGAACGCGAGGTCCTGGTCGAGGTTGGCCTGGTACCAGACCTTCTCGCGCGACGGGTCGACGACGGAGTCGACGAGCATCCGGCGGACGTGGTCGGGGAAGAGCGTCGCGTACACGGCGCCGAGGTAGGTGCCGTAGGAGACGCCGAGGTAGTTGAGCTTCTTCTCGCCCAGGGCGGCGCGGATCACGTCCAGGTCACGGGCCGTGTTCGGCGTCGTCATGTGCGGGAGCAGGGCGCCGCTGCGCTCCTTGCAGCCCTGCGCGTACTCCTTGGCCAGCTTGCGCTGGGCGCGCTTGTCCGCCTCGCTGCCCGGCACCGGGTCGGCCTTGGGCGCCTTGACGAACTCCTGCGGGTCGGCGCAGGAGATCGGCGCGGAGTGGCCGACGCCGCGCGGGTCGAAGCCCACGAAGTCGTACGCCTTGGCGGTCTTGGCCCACACGGCGTTCTTGCCGGTGACGCGGTTCGGGAACTTCATGCCCGAGCCGCCGGGGCCGCCGGGGTTGTAGAGGAGCGAGCCCTGTCGCTCCTTCTTGCCGCCGGTGTTGCCGATACGGTCCACGGCGATCTTGATGGTGCGGCCGTCGGGCTTGGCGTAGTCGACCGGGACGGTCACGTAGCCGCACTGGATGGGGGCCTTCAGGCCCCAGTCGGCAGGGCAGTCCTGCCAGTCGATACCCGTTTTGGCGGCACGGGCGGCGGCGACCTGCACGCCGCGGGCCTCGGCCGGTCCGCGCTGGTGCTGCTGGCCCGCGGTGGCGGGCGTGGCGGCTATTGCTCCGGCTATGAGCGTGCCGGTCACCAGGGTGCCGGCAGCGCCGAGCGCTGCTGTTCGTCTCACGAGGTGGTTCCCCCTGCATAATGCGCCGCGCGCGGCGGCGGTGATCACAGAGCTGTACGGGGGATCCTGTCTTCTGCCACCCCACTCTGAACAGGGCTCACTGCCTTTTCTTTACCAAACCGCAGGATTCGATGAACGTTTTGCGGTATCGGCGGGGGCACCATGGCGTACGGGTCGGCATTTTGCCTGACGTGCGGCTTTGCATGCGGATCAGGAAGGTTGCGCCGCTTGTCCCGCACACGCGGAAGAGGGGATGAAGCGGTGTACGTCTGGTACGTGTCGTACGGCTCCAACATGCATGCCGCGCGGCTGCGCCACTACCTGGCGGGCGGGCGGCCGCCGGGCGGCGCGCGCACTTGTCCGGGGTGCCGTGATCCCCGGCCGCCGGCCCGCTCCGTACCCGTCGTACTGCCGGGGAGCATGTACTTCGCGCTGGAGTCGCGGAACTGGACAGGGGGTGTGGCGTTCTACGACCCGGACGGGCCCGGCGAGGTGTGGGGGCGCGCCCATCTGGTGACGGGCGGCCAGTTCTCCGACATCGCGGCGCAGGAGATGTACCGGGCGCCGGTGGCGGATCTGGACCTGGCGGAGGTGCTGGCCCGGGGCCGGGTGCAGCTCGGCCCCGGGCGCTACGAGACGCTGGTGCACCCCGGCACCCTGGACGGGCTGCCGCTGCTCACGTTCACGGCGCCGTGGAGCGCGGACGAGGTCGCGCACAACCGGCCGACCGACACCTATCTGGCGCACCTGGCGTCGGGGCTGCGCGAGGCGGGCGGGTGGGACGACGAGCAGATCGCGGGGTACCTGGAGAAGTGCCGGCTCGGAGTGCCGGTGCGCACCGGAGCGAGCCGGGCACCCTACGTGACGCATGTGAATTCCGAACGCAAAGAACCGCACTAATCAGACATTCACTCGACGGCCGAAAATACCGTCGCATGGTGAACGTTTGGTGAGTGCGTAGCAGGTCACCCCAGGAGCGGATGGACCGGATCGAACGGACGGTTTACGACAAAACATTCATCCGGCGTCCGGTATGCGGATCAGACTGTCCGGAAAACCTCCGGTCGTTTTGACCCGCCCCCTCTTCATCACCAAATGTCAGCCATGTGACCACCACACGAGCCCCCGGCCGCCGCGCCGGCGACGGGCTCCTCCGCCATCGCGACTTCCGGCTGCTGCTCGCCGGGGCCGCGGCCAGCCAGGCAGGCACTCAAGTCGCCCTCGTGGCCCTGCCCTTGGTGGCCGTCGTCGGGCTGCACGCCTCGGCCTTCGAAGTGGGCCTGCTCACGGCGGCCGAGACCGCGGCCTTCCTGCTCATCGGCCTGCCGGCGGGGGCCTGGGTGGACCGGGTCAAGCGGCTGCCGCTGCTGATCCGGACGGACGTGGTGCGCGCGGTGGCCATGGGCAGCGTGCCGCTCGCCGCGGTGTGCCACGCCCTGACGATGGCGCAGCTGTACGTGGTGGCCTTCGTCACCGGAGTCGCGACCGTGTTCTTCGACGTCGCCCACCAGAGCTATCTGCCGCGGGTGCTGCCCGGCGCGCAACTGGTCGCGGGCAACGGGGCGCTGGAGACGGCGCGTTCGGCCGCGCAGGTGGCCGGGCCCGGACTGGGCGGCGGCATCGTCCAGCTCCTGGGGCCGCCGGTGGCCGTCCTGGCCAACGCCGCCGGATACCTCGCCTCGGCGCTGTTCCTGCGCGCGATTCGCGTCCGCGAACCGGAACCCGAGGTGACGCCGGGCGTCTCGCTGCGCGCACAGGTCAAGGAGGGCCTGGCCTTCGTGCTGCGGCACCCCGTCCTGCGCGTGATCGCCCTGACGACCGGGGTGGCGAACTTCTTCTCGGCGATGCTCGTCGCCGTACAGACCGTCTTCCTGACGCGGGAGCTGGAGTTGCCGCCGGGAGTGCTCGGCCTGATGCTGTCCGCCGCCGCCGTCGGCGGACTGGCCGGGGCGCTGTGCGCCGGGCCGGTCGCGCGAAGGCTGGGGCAGGCCCGCATCATCTGGCTCGCTCCGGTGGCCACCGGGCCGTTCGCCCTGCTGTGGCCGCTGGCCGGGCACGGGGCGGCCGCGGCGTGGTTCGCGCTGGGCTCGGGCGCCGTCTTCTTCGGCGCCGTCGTCTACAACGTGGCGCAGGTCAGCTTCCGCCAACTACTGTGCCCCGACGCCCTGTTGGGCCGGATGAACGCCACCTTGCGGTTCATGGTCTGGGGGACCATGCCGCTCGGCGCGCTGGCCGGCGGCACCATCGCGGGGGCGGCCGGCGCGCGGGCGGCCGTGTGGGTCTGCGCGGCCGGGTTCCTGCTCGTGCCGGTTCCGTTGCTGCTGTCGCCGCTGCGGAAGCTGCGCGACCTGCCTGCCACCGGAGCCGAGGCGGGCGCCGGGCCCGCTTCCGAGGCAGTTGATGCGCCCGGCGCGGCCGGCTGATCCAGGCCCCCGCCCGGATCCGCGCGCCCTCGCACTTCGCGGCCGTAAGCGCTGCCCCCTGCCCTCCGGCAGGTCGTCCCGTAATCGGTGAGCCGGGTCCGTGTCCGTAAGCGCGCTCCACCGTACGCAGCACCACCGTTCGAACGTCTCATTGGCAACGCCCCGTCCGCGGCGGCACAAGGGAGGTCATCGTGGACCCCAGCACCACGCTCGGCATCAGCACCGGCACACCGGCCGGCACCGGCATCCGTACCCGCTTCGGCACCGGTGTCCGGGCCGGCACCGGCGTCAGCATCACGCAGCAGTACCTCGCCCGCTACGAGAAGGCGGCCGCCGGTGCGGCCGACCCGGCCGGGCTGCTGCCCGTCACCGGTGCGCAGCGGCGGTTCCTGCTCGCCCGGCGGCTGGCGCCCGGCGGCCGGCCCGACGTCGTGCCGCTGTTCTTCGCCTTCCCGCGCGGCACGGTCGACGTGGACCGGCTGCGCGCGGCGGCAGGTTACCTGGCTGCCGCGCACCCCGCGCTCCGCACCCGGCCCGACGTGCTGCGCGGCGCGCCCGTACAGCGGTTGGGCGCCCCTGCCGCCCAGGTGAGCCGCGTGGTGGCACGCCCCGGTGAGGACGCGGCGGCGGCCCTGCGCCGGGCATTGCTGGACTGGTCGGCCGAGGGCCCGCCGCTGCGGCTGTTCCTCGCCGACGCCCCGGCGGGCGACGGCACGGACGCCGGCGTCGCCGGTGCCGGGGGCCCCGCGGAGATCCTCGCGCTCGCCCTGGACCACGCCGTGTGCGACGAGCAGTCCCTCGGCCTGATCTCGGCGGATCTCGGCGACGCGTACGAGCGGGGGCTCGGCCCCGGCGACGTGCCGCCGGACCACGCAGCGGCGCAGGCGGCCGGGTACCACGAGGCCGTACGCCTGCAACTCGCCGCCGAGCAGCGTGCGTCCAAGCCGGAATCGCTCGCCTACTGGGCGCGCCGGCTGGCGCCGGAACGGCCGGTCGGCGGCGCGCAGGCGCCCGCCGGGCAGGCCGCGCACCCGGCCCGGCCGCCGCGCCCCACCGGCGCCCTGCAACGGCGCCTGCCGATCCGTACCGACGACGGGCGGGCCACCGCCTTCCCCGTCCTGCTCGGCGCCTGCGGCAACCTCGCACGCACCCTGGGCGGAACCCGCCTCGCGGGCCGTGCGCCGCTGCTCGGCTACCCCTGGGGCGGCCGGCCCGCGGCGGCCGCGCCGGTCCTCGGCTGCTTCCTCAACACCGTCGTCCACCCGGCCACCGCGTGCGGCACCGACGATCTGACCACCACCTGGTGGGACGACCTCGACCACGCCGACACCCCGTTCGACGAGGTGGTCCGCGCGGCCCGGTCGGCCGCCGCCCCCTGGACCGGGAACCTGGACGGCCTGCTGACCTTCGAGGACCTGCACCGCCGGCCGCCGCTGCGGCTGGGCGGCGTCGCGGGACGCGAGGTGCACGTCGACGGGCGGCCGCTCCAGGCGCCGTTCGCGGTCTCCGTCTCGTACGGGAACGATCTTCTCGTGCGGATGGCGTGGGACCGGGACGCGTTCCCCGACGGCCTCGCCCGCGACGCCTTCGCCGCGCTCACCGCCGAACTGGCCGGCGAACCCGCCGGAACCACCGCCGGCGACGGGCACGCCCGTACCGGCGCCGCCACGCCGGTGGCCTGACCCACACCCCGGGCCGGCACCGGCCCCACGCACCACTCCCTCCCGGCCCCCGCGTCCGACCGACTGCGGGCGCCGGGCCGAGCACCACCTCACATCCACCACCAGAAGGATGGACCATGTTCGGACTGTCGCCGTCCCAGGACGTCGTCTGGCTGCACGAGCAGATGCTGCCGGGCAGCCGCGCCTACAACTTCACGGCCGCCATCGACCTTTGGGGCCCGCTCGACGAGGAAGCGCTGCGCGCCGGGCTGGCCGCGTCCCTCGGCCGGCACCCCGGCCTGCGCCTCGAACTCGTCGAGCAGCCGGGCGGCGTACCCAAGCAGCGGGTGCGCGAGCGATGTAGCCCGCGGATGCGGACGGTGGACCTCTCGCAGGAGGCCGATCCGGAAGCCGCCTTCCAGGAGCTGCTGCGGACCGAGGCCGAGACCCCGCTCGACACCTCCGACGCGCCGCTGCTGCGCTGGTGCCTGGCCCGGCTGGGCGAGCGGCACCACCGTGTCGTGCACGTCGAGCACCACCTGATCCACGACGGGCACTCGTTCGCGATCCTGCTGCGTGACGTGTTCGGCGCCTACCGCGCGCAGGTGCTGGGCGAGGCCGTGGAGCTGTCCCCGGCGCGCTCGTACGAGGAGCACGCGCGGGCCGCGGCGGGCGCCGACCGGCAGGCGAGCCTGGAGTACTGGTCGGCCGAGCTGTCCGATGCCGCCTTCGACCTGCCGCTGCCCGGTCTGGCGCGGGCGGGCGCGCAGCGCCGGCACGCGGGCGGCCAGTTCCGCCAGGCCATCGGCGCCGATCTCGCCGAGCGGCTGCGGGAGTGCAGCCGCACTCAGGGGCACACGCCCTTCTCCACGCTGCTGAGCCTGTTCGCGGAGCTGCTGCGACGCCACAGCGGCCGGGCCGACATCGTTGTCGGCACCGCGGTGGGCAACCGTCCCGCGGGGTTCGAGGAGACCGTGGGCATGTTCGTCAACACCATCCCGCTGCGGCTGCGGCTCGACCCGGCGGCCGGCGCCGTGGAGACGGTGGACGAGGTCACCGACACGCTGATCCGGGCGCTGCCGCACCAGGAGGTGCCGGTCCAGGAGCTGACGCGGGCGCTCGGGCGGCACACCACCGGCGCGGACAACCCGCTGTTCAGCGTGATGTTCAGCGCGCACGACGCGCCGCTGCCGGAGATCGGGGTCCCGGAGCTGGAGGTGTCGCTGTACGAGGGGTTCAACACCGGCACCACGCGGTTCGACCTGGACCTGGTGCTGATGCCGGACGACCGGCGGGTGGTCGGCCCGCGGCAGGGCGCCGCCGGGATGACGCTGGTGTGGGACTACGACCGTGACCTGTTCGCCGAGGACGTGGTCCAGCTGCTGGCGGAACGTTTCCTCGGTGTGCTGCGCGCGTACCTGGAGACGCCGGACGCGCCGCTCGCCTCCCTGGGCTCCCCGGGCGCCGACACCGCGCACACCGGCCAGGACGAGGCGGACGCCGCCCCGGTCCCCGCGACGGACGAGGTGCTCGACCCGGCCGTACGCCAGGACCCGGCGCGCGCCGCCCTCGTCAGCGGCACGCAACGCCTGACGTACGGTCAGCTCGGCGCCCTCGTGGACGACCTGGCGCGCCGGCTGCGCGCGGCCGGTGTGACGGAGGGCCGGGCGGTGGCCGCCGTGCTCCCGCGCGGCACGGACTCCGTCGTCACGCTGCTCGCCTGTCTGCGGACCGGCGCCGTCTACTGCCCGCTCTCCCCCAACGACCCGGCCGCACGCCTGAAGACGCTGCTGGACCGCCTGGACCCCGCCCTGGTCCTGGCCACCCGGGAGAGCGCGCTGTCCCTCCCCGCCGAAGGGCTGCCGGTCGGGCTGCTGGACGGGCCCGCCTTCCCCGCCGCGGCACCGCTCGGCCAGGAGACGGGCCACGACGCCCTCAAGGACGCGGCATACGTGATCCACACCTCCGGCTCCACGGGCCTGCCCAAGCCGGTCGTGGTGAGCCGCGCGGCGCTGGCGCAGCACGCCCGCGCGACGGCGGAGCGGTACGGCCTGACGGAGCAGGACCGGGTGCTGCTCTTCGCCCAGCCCTCGTTCGACGTGGCGCTGGAGGAGGTGCTGCCGTCGCTGCTGGCCGGGGCCTGCCTGGTGCTGCCGCAGCGCGAGGTGCCCACCCCCGACGAGCTGACCGCGGTGCTGGCGGCCCGCCGCGTCACCGTCGCCAACCTGCCGACCAGCTACTTCCTGGCCGTACGCGAGGAGCTGGGCGAGGCCCTGCGGGACGGGCGCTGGGCGCCGCGGCTGGTCGTCCTGGGCGGTGAGCGGCTGCCCGTCGGCGCGCTGCGCGAGCTGTTCGACGCCGCGGACGCCACGGGGTCCTCCCCCGTCACCGTGCTGAACGCCTACGGCGTGACCGAGGCCGCGATCACCAGCACCGTCCACGAGGTGACCCGCGAGGACCTGCGGGACGGCGCCGAGGTGCCGCTCGGCACGGAGCTGCCGGGCACCCGGATGCACGTGCTCGACACCGGGCTGCGGCCGCTGCCCGCCGGCGCCGTCGGCGAACTGGCCGTCGCGGGCGCCGGGCTGGCCGACGGCTACCTCGGCAACGCGCAGGCCACCGCCGAGCGCTTCGTGGCGCCGGACGCCCTGGGCGGCGAGCGGGTCTACCGCACCGGCGACCTCGGCTACCGCGACCGGGCGGGGCGGCTGTGCTTCCTGGGCCGCCGCGACAACCAGGTCAAGCTGCGCGGGTACCGCATCGAGCTGGAGGAGGTGGAGGCCGCGGCCTCGGCCGAGCTGGGCGGGCGGTCGTGTGCCGTCGTGCTCGACCCCGGCGGCCCCGCGGGCCCGCGGCTGATCGGTTTCCTGGAGGCCCGCGCGGAGGACGGCGAAGGCCCCGACGAGCAGGCGCTGCACGCCGCGCTCTCCCTGCGGCTGCCCACCGCGCTCGTACCGGCCCGCTGGATACGCCTGGACGCCATGCCGGCACTGCCGGGCGGCAAGCCGGACCGCGGGGCGCTGGTCCGCCTGGTGGCCGGGCTGCCGGAGGCCGCGGACGCGAGCGGCGCCGCGGAGACGGCAGGCGAGCCGGACGATCCGCAGGTGGCGCTGCTCGCCGAAGGCTGGCGCGAGGTCCTGGGCCATGCCGACTTCACCCCGGCGTCGCACTTCTTCCAGGTCGGCGGGCACTCCCTGATGGCCGCGCAACTGGCCGCGTGGCTGGAGCCCCGGCTCGGCTCCCGGCCGCCGCTGCGGCTGTTCTTCCAGAACCCGGTCCTGGCCGACCAGGCCCGTGCGGTGGGGGAGGCCGCGGCGTGAGCACCTACCCCTCGTCGGTCCTGGAGGCCGACCACCGCGAACTGGTCTCGTCGTTCGAGTCGTTCGTCCGCAAGGAACTGGTCCCGCTGGCGGCCGACCTGCCGGAGGACGCCGACCTGCCGCCGGCCGACCTGCGCGACTACGTACGGCGCCGCTCGGCGGCCCTCGGCTTCTACGCGGGCGACTACCCCGAGGAGCTGGGCGGCTCCGGCATGCCGTTCACGGCCGTGGTGCTGCTGCACCACGCGGCGGGCCGCAGCGGCTGCCCGCTCGCCCCGTACGCGCTCGCCGGTTCGGACGGCCCGAGCCCGCTGCTGCGGCACGGCACCGAGGAGCAGATCGAGCGCTACCTCAAGCCGCTGGTGCGCGGCGAGGCGGTGCGCTGCCTGGCGCTGACCGAGCCGCACGCCGGGTCGGACGCGTTCCAGCTCACCACCACGGCCGTGCGCGACGAGGCGACGGGCGAGTGGGTCCTCAAGGGCCGCAAGACCTTCGTCAGCAACGCCGACCGGGCGGACTTCACGCTCGTCGTCGCCGCCGCCGAGGGGGAGCCGACCGCCTTCGTCGTCGAGGCGGGCAACCCGGGCCTGCGGATCGGGCAGCGCTACGACGGCATGTCGGGCGAGCCGCTGTACGAACTGCTCCTGGAGGACGCGCGGGTGCCGGACGACGCGGTGATCGGCGGCCCGGCCGGCGTCGGTTCGGCGCTCGGCAACGGCATCGACAGCCTGTCGCGCGGCCGCCTGGTCGTCGCCGCGATGTGCGACGGCATCGCGGAGTACGCGTTGGAGCAGGGCGTCGCGTACGCCCGTGAGCGGCGGGCCTTCGGCGAGCGCATCGGCGCGTACCAGCACGTGCAGGAGCACCTGGTGAGCAGCCGCGCGGAGATCGAGGCGGCCAAGCTGCTGACGCTGGCCTGCGCGCGGCTGGTGGACGGCGGCACGGAGGCGCCGGAGAACGCCGCGCTGGCCAAGCTGACCTCGTCGGAGACCGCGGTGCGGGTGGTGGACCGGGCCCTTCGGGTGCACGGCGCCACGGGGTGGGTGCGCGGGCATCCGCTGGAGTTCCTGTACCGCTATGTCCGGATGATGACGATCATCGAGGGGACCTCGGAGATCCAGAAGGTGATCGTCGCCCGGTCCATGGGGCTCGGTTAGAGCTGCCCTCCCCGGGGCCGGCGGACCACTCCCCCGGCCCCGCCCCCACGCACGCGTGAACTTGCGAACCGCAGAGGAATCATGAGTACTTCAGCGCACGAGCGTCCCGGCGACAGCCCGCAGGACGCGCAGCTCAGCATCGCGTACGGCACCGACCCGCGCACACCGCGCACCGACCGCCCGGCGGACGTCCTCGCCCGGTACGAACACTGGGTGCGCAGCACCCCCGAAGCGCCGGCCGTCGAAGACGGCGAGCTGGCGTGGACCTACGCCGAGCTGGACGCTCTGTCGCACGTCGTCACGGAGTCGCTGCGCGGCCGGGTCTCCCCCGGCGACCTGGTCGGCGTATGCCTGGACCGCTCCGCGGCGCTGGTCGCGGTGGCGGTCGGGCTGGCCCGGCTCGGCGCCGTCTACCTGCCGCTGGGGCCGCGCCCCGGCGAACGCCGGCTGGCCACGGTCACCGAGCGGCTGGGCGTGCCCTGCCTCGTCGGCGACCCCGCGCTGCTGCCCGCGGCGTACCGGGCGGGGGACGCGGTATCGCTGCAACTGCCCGCCGAGGGCGCCAACGCGGCCGGGAGCGTCGTGGCCGCGTTCCGCGCCGAGTCCGGCACCACCCCGCACAGCGCCCCGGCGGACACCTTCTACGCCGTGCTGACCTCCGGGTCCACCGGCACCCCGAAGGCCGTCGCGGTGGGCGGCGCGTCGCTCGGCTCGCTGCTGGACTGGTACCACGCGTACACCGGATCGGTGCCGGGCGACCGGCACAGCCTCCTGGTCGGCGTCGCCTTCGACCCGCACGTCAAGGAGCTGTGGGCGGCCCTCACCTCCGGTGGCGTGCTGAGCGTGCCGCCCGAGGAGGTCCGCTGGGACCCCGAGGCCCTCACCGGCTGGTGGCGGCGTGCCGGAGTGTCCGTAGCCGTCCTGCCGACGCCGCTCGCCGAAGCGGTCCTCGAACGCCCCTGGCCCGAACTCCCCGCGCTGCGCCACCTCATGGTGGGCGGCGACCGGCTGCGCCGCCGGCCCGCCCCCGAGGTCACGGCCCGGGTCCACAACCTGTACGGGCCCGCCGAGGCCACCGTGACGACCACGGCGCACCACCTCGGCCCGCACGCGTCGGACACCGCCGCTCCCCCGCCGATCGGCGCGCCGATCACCGGGGCCGTCGTCTGCGTCACCGACGAGGCGGGCCGGGTCGTACGGCGCGGCGAGCCCGGCGAACTCCGCATCGGCGGCAGCGTGCTGGCGCTGGGATACCTGGACGCGGAGCTGACGGCGGCCCGCTTCGTGCCGCCGCCGCCCGGCGTCACCGGCACCGACTGCGTCTACCGCACCGGCGACCGGGTGCGGATGCGGGCCGACGGGGTGCTGGACTTCCTCGGGCGCCTGGACGACCAGGTCAAGGTGAGCGGCGTACGCATCGAACCCGCCGAGGTGGAGGCCGCCTTCGAGCACCACCCCGGCGTCCGGCGGGCCGCCGTCGCGGTCCGCTCGGCGGCGGGCGGCGTCAACCAGCTCGTCGCCTTCGTCCTGCCGGTGCCCGGCGCGCCGGTGCCGACCGCGGACGAGCTGATCGGCGAGGCCCGCGGCTGGCTGCCCGAACAGGCGGTCCCGGCCGTCGTACGGTTCCCCGGCAGCTTCCCGCTGGACGCCAACGGGAAGGTCGACCGCGCTGCCCTCCTGGCCGCCGAGGAGGCGGCGACCGCCGAGGCCCCGGACGGCGCCGCGCCCCGGACGCCCACCGAGGAACTGGTGCTGCGCCTGTGCCGCGACCTGCTCGGCACTCCGGCGCTCGGCACGGCCGACAACTTCGCCGCCTCCGGCGGCAACTCGCTGTCGACCGCCCGGCTGCTCACCGGGATCGAGGAGCACTGCGGCATACGCCTGCGGGCGCCCGAGGTACTGCGGCAGCCCGACCTGCGGGCGGTGGCGGCCCTGGTGGACACGCGGCGTGCCGCCGCCGACCTGGCGGGGGTGTGAGATGACCGCGACCGCGACCGGCGTCCCCGGACTCGTCTCCCGCTTCGCCCGCACCACTCCCGACGCCCTCGCCGTCACCGACGGGGAAACCTCCCTGACCTACGCGCAACTGGCGGCAGCGGCCCGCGGTTTCGCCGGGGTCCTGCGGGAGCGGGGCGTACGTCCCGGTGACGCGGTCGGCGTGCTGCTGCCGCACTCGGTGCCCACCGTGGTCACGCAGCTGGCCGTCTGGTGGGCGGGCGCGCACTACGTACCGCTCGACCCCGAGCACCCCGCGCCGCGCATCGCGGCCATGCTGGACACGGCCGGCGCCGGCCTGACGGTGGGCGGCAAGGACCTGCTGGAGACGGCGGGCATCCCCGGGGACCGGGCCCTGCCGCCGCCCGCCGGCGGGGCGGAGTACGCCGGGGACGGCGTGCCCGGCCGGGAGGACGACTGCGAACCCGCCCCGGACGCCGTCGCCTACGTCATGTTCACCTCCGGCTCGACCGGGCGGCCCAAGGGCGTGGCCGTCACCCACCAGGGCATCGCGCGCCTCGTGCACCAGCCGCAGTACGTGACTCTCACACCGCGCGACCGCGTCCTGTTCCACTCCCCCGTCACCTTCGACGCCTCCGCCTTCGAGGTGTGGGCCGCCCTGGCGAACGGCGCCGCGGTCGCGGTGTCCACCGCCGACCGGCTCTCGCCCGCGGGCCTGGCCCGGGACGCGGAGCGCCTGGGCGCGACCGTGGCCGTGCTGACCACCGCGCTCTTCCACCACCTGGCCGCCCGGCGGTCCCCGGTCTTCGGGGTGCTGCGCGGCGTACTGGTGGGCGGCGAGGCCCTGTCGGCGCAGCACGCGCGGACCGTGCTGCGCGCCCACCCCTGGCTGGAGCTGGTCAACGGCTACGGGCCCACCGAGGCCACCACCTTCGCCACCACGTACCGGATCGTGGACGCCGACTGCGAGGGGCCGCCGCCCATCGGCCTGCCGATCGCCGGGACCACCGCGCACGTCATGGACGAGCACGGCACGCCGGTGCCCTCCGGCACCCGCGGCGAGCTGTGGCTCGGCGGCCCGCGGCTCGCTCTCGGGTACGTCGGGCAGCCCGCGCTGACGGCAGAGCGCTTCGTCGACCATCCGGAGGCCGGGCGGCTGTACCGCACCGGCGACGTGGTCTCGGCGCGCCCCGACGGCACGCTGGACTTCCACGGCCGGACCGACGACCAGGTCAAGGTCCGGGGTTTCCGGATCGAGCCCGGCGAGATCGAGCACGCGCTGCGCGAGCACCCCGGGGTCGCCGACGCGGCCGTCGTCGTGCAGCGGCCGGCGCCCGACGACGCCCGGCTGGTGGCCTTCGTCGTGCCGGCCGGCGGCACGGCGCCCGGAGCCGGTGCGCTCCGCGCCCACCTGGAGGGCCGCCTGCCGGCCCACCTCGTCCCCAACGCGTGGGCGTTCACGGACGCGCTGCCGCTGACCGGCGTCGGCAAGGTCGACCGGCGGGCGCTGGCGGGGCGGCCGGTGCAGGGCAGCGGTCTGCCGGCGACCGGCGAGGACACCGCGCCCGGCGCGCTCTCCCCCCTCCAGCAGGTCGTGGCCGACCTGTGGAGCCAGGCGCTCGACCAGCCCGTGGACGACGCCGGGGCGGACTTCATCGCGCTCGGCGGGCACTCGCTGCTGGCGCTGTGCGTCGTGGAGGACCTGCGCGAGGACCTCGGCGTGGAGATCTCGCTCGCCGACTTCTTCGCCGCGCCCACGGTCGCCGCGCAGGCGGCCCTGGTCGAACAGGCACTGCTGCACATTCACGAGGACCCGGGGACCCCCCACGACCAACCGGCGGCTCCGGCCGCTTTGGAGGACCGACGATGACCACCGCTTCGGACACCGCCCGCCAGGCGGCGCTGCTCCGGACCGCCCGGCAGCGGCAGGCCGCGAACCGCGGGGGCGCGCGCCGTACGGCCACGGCGGCGGCCGGACCCGGCGGGCCGGCCCCCCTGTCCGCCGCGCAGCGCCGGATGTGGCTGATGGACCGCCTCGGCGGCAGCGGCGCCGCGTACCACGTGCCGTTCGCCACCCGGGTGCGCGGCCCCTTCGACGCGCGGGCTCTCGGCCGGGCGCTGACCGGGCTCGTACGCCGTCACGAGGTGCTGCGCACGCGGTACGGGCAGCGCGACGGCGAGCCGTACCAGGAGGTGGCGGCCGCCGCGCCGGTGCCGGTGGAGGTGGTGGCGGCGGACGGTGACCTCACCGGGATGCTGCGGCAGGCCGCGGCGCGCCCCTTCGACCTGGCCGGCGGGCCGGTGCTGCGCGCGTTCGTCGTACGGCACGGCGCCGAGGACCACACCGTCTTGCTGACGCTCCATCACATCGCGATCGACGGCGGTTCGCTGGCCGTCGTGGCGCGTGAACTGGGCGTGCTGTACGGGGCGGCACTCGACGGTGCCGACACGCTGACCGGCGAGCTGCCCGGAGCGTTGTCCGGCCCGGCTCCGCAGTACGCGGATTTCGCCCGCCGGGAGCACGCCGCAGCGGACGCCCTGGAAAACGGGCTGGAGTTCTGGCTCGGGCGTCTGGCGGGCGCCCGGCCGGTGCCGCTGCCCGCCCCGGCCGCCGGCTCCGGCGCACCGGCCCGGCGCGGGGAGGCGGCACTGCTCGCCGAACCGCTGCCGGCCGCCGTCCTCGACGGGCTGCGGGCGGTGGGCCGGGAGCACCGGAGCACGCTGTTCACCGTGGTGCTGGCCGCCGCGTACGCCACACTGCTGGAGGCGACCGGCCATGCCGACCTGGTGCTCGGCTGCGCCAGCAGCCACCGCGACCGCGCGGAGGTCCGCGACCTGGTCGGCCTCTGCGTCAACACCCTTCCCGTACGGGTGGACGCGAGCGGCGCCGAGGACTTCGGGAGCCTGCTGGACCGGGCCAGGGACGCGCTGCTGGAGGCGCAGCAGCATCGCGATGTGCCCTTCGACCTGATCGTCGAGCGGCTGGGAGCGGCGGCGCGCGGCACCGACGGGCAGCCGCTGGTGGACGTCACGGCCGACGTGCTCCGCGCGCCCACCGCCCTGGACCTGCCCGGCCTGGCGTGCGAAGCGGTCGATGTCGATCTGGGAACCGCCAAGTTCGGACTCGGCTTCTATGTGGAGGAGGGCCGGGGCGGCGACGGGCCGCCACGCTGCCTGGTGCAGTACGACCGGGCGCGGCTCGACGAGCGGACGGCCCGGCGGCTGCTGCGCGGGTTCGCGGACCTGCTGGCGGCGGTGGCCGCCGACCCCGGCCACCCGCTGAACCGGCCGCACGGGACCGGGCACCCGGAGGGAACCGGGCGTCCGGAGGGAACCGCCCACCCGGCCGAGTCGTTCCTCAAGGCGCGGCCTGAAGTGGCCGATGCCGTGCTGGTGGAGGCCGACGGCGGGCAGCCGCTCGCCTACGTCGTGCCGAGCGGCGCCGGCGCCCTCGAACCGATGCGCCTGCGGGCCGCGTTGCGCTCGCAACTGGCGCCGGAGCTGGTCCCGGCAGCGGTGACGGTCCTGGACGCGATGCCGCGTACGGCCGGCGGCGCCGTGGACCCGACCCGGCTGCCGGGCGCCCCGGCGGCTGCCGCGCCGGCCGGGGCCGCCGGTCCGCGCGAGCACGCCGTACTGACGGCGTTCGCCGAACTGCTGGGCCGGCGGCCCGCCCCGGACGCCGACTTCTTCCTGCTCGGCGGGCATTCGCTGCTGGCGGTGCAGCTGGCCGACCGGCTGCGCGAACGGCTGGGGCTGCCGCTGACGGGCCTGGACGTGATGGAGCACCGCAGCCCGCGGGCGATCGCGGCCCTGCTCGACGCCCGTGACCGGGAACGCGCGACGGCCCTGGCAGCGGTGCGGGCCGCGGCCCCGCGCGGCGGCCGCCCCGCCCCGGCACGCACCGGAACGGTGCTGGTCACCGGTGCCACCGGGGGCGTGGGCGCCTTCGTACTGCGCGAGCTGGCGGCCCGCGGCCGCCCGGTAAGGGCGCTGGTGCGCCCCGAGTCGGCGCACCTGCTCGCGGCGGACGGCATCGAGGTGGCCGAGGGCGACCTCGGCGACCCGGACAGCCTGCGCGCGGCGGCCGCCGGCGCGGACGCGGTGATCCACGCCGCCTGCACCTTCACCTCGCCCGAGGTGGACCTCGCGGCGATGCGGGCCGTGCTGGACGGCTGGCGGCAGGGCTCCTTCGTCTTCGTCAGCAGCGTGGACGCCTACGGGCAGCCGCCGGTCACCGACGTGACCGAGGAGACGCCGCCGGCCGGGCCGTTCACCGCGTACGGGCGGGCCAAGCTGGACTGCGAGCGGATGCTGCTGGCGGCCGCCGGGACCGAGGGGCGCGGCGGGGCCGCCGTGGTGCGGGTGCCGATCGTGTGGGGGCCGCACGCCAGGCTGCGCGACCAGCTGCGCTGGGGCGCCACCGGCCAGTTCTTCCAGGCCGCGCGGAGTGGCGAACCGATCGAGCTGCCCGCGCGGGAGCGCGGCTGGTACGGCGCGCCCTGGGTGCACGCAGGGGCGCTGGCCCGTGCGCTGGTCAGCTGTGCCGAACGGCCTTCCGGCGGCGTGGTGAACGCGGTCGGCGGCCATGTCGACTGGCGCGACTTCGCCACCGAGCTGATCCGCCTGCTCGGCGGCACCGGCGAGGTGCACGCCACGCACGCGGGCGCGGGCCCGGCGGCGGAGACCGGGCCCGCGGGACCGGACTTCCTCCTGCACCACCGCCGCCGCTACCGCCCCTCGCGGGCGCTCGCCGCCGAACTGGCCGGGCGGCCGGGCGAGGACTGGCGGTCGGTGCTCGCCGCGATGCTGGAGCACTGACGGCCTTCCCCGGTTTTTTTACCGCTTTTCCTCGCCCCGGCGGCACCGATCCCGTGCGTTCGCCGTCTTGTAGGTCGCGGCGCCGTTCCCTCCCCCCGGAGCGGCGTCGCGCTCACTCTGAAACCGGAACCGCCGCGTCCAGGAGGCGGCGCAGCCGTAGCCCGTCCGGGGCGACGGCGGTGGCCAGCGCGGCGGGCCCGGCGAGCGGGCCGCGCACCCCCTGCCCTTCCTCCGGCCCCGTGCCCAGGATCCGCACCCCGGGCGGGTCGTCGTCGAACGCCGGGTCCACCACGAGGAGCTGGCCGGTGGCGCGGTTGCCGCCGAGGACCGCGGCGGTGTCCCAACCGGGAACGCCGGGCCCGTACCCCGTCTCCTGGTCGAGCAGGACCCGCCCCGCGCGGCGCACCGTCAGGCGGCTGCGCAGCCGCCCTGGCCGCTCGCCGCTGCGCCCCAGCACCTGTTCCTCGCGCAGGACCAGGCGCGCGGTGGGCGCGAGGTGGACGGTCGTCGCCATCCGCAGATCGCTGCCCTCGGCGGAGATGAGCGGTTCCGGCAGCCAGGCCAGCCTGGCCCCGTCGCCGACGTGCAACTCCACGTCGTACGTGGCGAGTTCGGCGGTGTGACCCGGCAGCGCGACGGTTGCGGCGGCCGCCGTGACGCACAGGTCGGCGCCGTCCTCGACGGTGGCTTCGACGCGCAGCCGGTCGCCGCCGAGCGGGGCGCTCATGGCGCCGACGACACACACCCGGGCCTGCGCCCCGTGCGAACGGACACGGCGCAGCGCGAGCGGGCCCTCGCCGTCCAGGACGGGCAGGCCGGTGACGCCGCCGGCGCCGGCCCGTGCGGTGACGCGGGCCGTGGCACGCAGGCCGTGCGGCACCGGCACGTGGTCCGGGAGCCGTACAGGACCCGGGTCCTCGGGCCGGGTCCGTTCGGGAGGCGCCAGGGTCATGCGGGGCCTGCGCTCCAGTCGGCGAGGCGTTCGCGGACCCAGTCCGAGACCGGCCGTACGCCGTTCTCCGCCTTCAGGGAGGTGAAGACGACGGGCAGGTCGCCGCGCTGGGCCTTGGCGTCGCGGGCCATGCCCTCCAGGTCGACGCCGACGTAGGGGGCCAGGTCGGTCTTGTTGATGACGAGGAGGTCGGCGGTGGTGACGCCGGGGCCGCCCTTGCGGGGGATGTCGTCGCCGCCGGCCACGTCGATGACGAAGATCTGGGCATCCACCAGGCCCTTGGAGAAGGTGGCGGTGAGGTTGTCGCCGCCGGACTCGACCAGGATCAGGTCGAGGGGGCCGACGGCGTCCTCCAGGTCCTCTACGGCTTCGAGGTTGGCGGAGATGTCGTCGCGGATGGCGGTGTGCGGGCAGGCGCCGGTCTCGACGGCGGTGATGCGCTCGGCGGGCAGGACCGCCTCGCGCAGCAGGAACTCGGCGTCCTCGCGGGTGTAGATGTCGTTGGTGACCACCGCCAGGGACAGCTCGTCGCGCAGGGCGCGGCACAGCGCGGCGACGGTGGCGGTCTTGCCGGTACCGACCGGGCCCCCGAGTCCGATGCGCAGCGCGCGCCGGGTGCCGTCCGGGCGCTTCGGGTCGGCGGCGCTGTAGGTGTGGCGGTGGGGGAAGCGCTCGTCGAGGTCGTGATCGAGATGCATGACGGCTCCGTGATCGTGTCGGGTGCGGGTACGGGGGGCGGTACGGCTTACGACGCGAAGAGCCGTACCGGCCAGGCGGCGTGCTGCTCGGCGGTGATGTCGAGCAGCGGCGCGGAGGCGGCGGGCAGCGCGCCGGTGCCTTCCAGCGGGACGCGTCGCGCCGCGTCGACGGCCTGCTCGGCGATCTGGTCGAGCGGCGCGGCCAGGCGGGCGAGGACCGCGGTCGCGTCGAAGGGGTCCAGGCTCAGCAGACGCACGGCGGCGGTGGCCGGGCCGCTGATGTTCTCGTACGCGGCGGCGTAGGCCGCGTCCAGCGGCTCCAGCTCCGCCGACCGGGCGGCCAGGCCCAGCACGACGGGCTGGTGCGCGCCGCGCGGCCGGGCCGCGGCCAGCGCGTCCAGCTCGGCCGAGGGCCAGGTGGCGCGGGCCGCGCGCATCATCTGCCGCCCCAGCCTGCGCGCCGTCAGCCGCAGCGCGGGCACCGGCGTACGGGCGTCGGCGGCCTCGTCCAGCTCCAGCGGATCACACCCCGCGGCCGCCGCGGCGGCCAGGGCGGCGGCGACCAGCCCGGCGGTGTGCAGCCGCCCCCGGCAAAACGCCTCCAGACTCGCCGCGTCCCGGATCCGCCCCGCCTTCACGGCCGCCTCGGCGCCTCCGGAGTGCGCGTGCCCGCCCGCCGGAAACCGGCCGTCCGCCAGGACGAGCAGCGCCGCCCGGCTCACCGCCGCACCCCCTTCTTCGGCCTCTCGTACATGTCCGGGCCGCTCAGAAGAGGAAGTAACGCTGGGCCATGGGCAGTTCGGCGGCCGGCGCGGGCTCGACCACGTCCCCGTCGATGGTCACCGTGAAGGTGTCCGGGTCGACGTGGACGCTCGGCAGCGCGTCGTTGTTGCGCATGTCCGCCTTGGTCACGCCGCGGGTGCTGCGGATGGCCTGGAAGGACTTGGCCAACCCGAGCCGGTCCGGCAGCCCGTCCGCCACGGCCTGCTCGGAGACGAAGTTGACGGAGTTGGCGCCCGGCGCCTTGCCGAACGCGCCGAACATCGGCCGGGGCAGCACCGGCTGCGGGGTGGGGATGGAGGCGTTGGCGTCGCCCATCTGCGCGTACGCGATCTGGCCGCCCTTGATGACGAGCTGCGGCTTGACGCCGAAGAACGCCGGGTCCCACAGCACCAGGTCGGCCAGCTTGCCGTCCTCGACGGAGCCGACCTCGTGGTCGATGCCCTGGGCGACGGCCGGGTTGATGGTGTACTTGGCGACGTAACGGCGGGCGCGGGCGTTGTCCGCGAGCAGGTCGCCGGGCAGCGCGCCGCGCCGCTTCTTCATCACGTGCGCGGTCTGCCACGTACGCAGCACGACCTCGCCGATGCGCCCCATGGCCTGCGCGTCGGACGACATGATCGAGATGGCGCCGAGGTCGTGCAGGATGTCCTCGGCCGCGATGGTGGAGGGCCGGATACGGGACTCGGCGAAGGCCAGGTCCTCCGGCACGGCGGAGTTGAGGTGGTGGCAGACCATCAGCATGTCGAGGTGTTCCTCGACAGTGTTGACGGTGTGCGGGCGCGTCGGGTTGGTGGAGGCGGGCAGCACGTTCGGCTCGGAGACCATGGCGATCATGTCGGGCGCGTGGCCGCCGCCGGCCCCCTCGACGTGGTACGCGTGGATGCCGCGCCCCGCGATGGCGGCCAGGGTGTCCTGGAGGAAGCCCGCCTCGTTCAGGGTGTCCGTGTGGATGGCGAGCTGGGCGCCGCTCTCCTCGCACACGCGCAGACACGCGTCGAGCACGGCGGGGGTGGCGCCCCAGTCCTCGTGGATCTTGAAGCCGAGCACGCCCGCGCGCAACTGGTCGCGCATCGAGGCGGCGGACATGGTGTTGCCCTTGCCCAGCAGCCCGACGTTGACCGGCAGCCCGTCCATCGACTCGAACATCCGGGCGACGTGCCAGGCACCGGGCGTGATGGTGGTGGCCTTGCTCCCCTCGGCCGGGCCCGTACCGCCGCCGACCAGGGTGGTGACACCGGAGGCCAGGGCCTCGTCGACCTGCTGGGGGCAGATGAAGTGCACGTGGGTGTCGATGGCCCCGGCGGTGAGGATCTTGCCGTTGCCCGCGATGACCTCGGTCTCCGGGCCGATCACCAGGTCGGGGTGCACCCCGTCCATGGTGTCGGGGTTGCCCGCCTTGCCGAGCGCGGCGATCCGCCCGTCCCGTATGCCGACGTCCGCCTTCACGACGCCCCAGTGGTCCAGCACGATCGCGCCGGTGATGACGGTGTCGGGCGCGCCCTCGGCGCGGGTGGCGCGGGACTGGCCCATCGATTCGCGGATCACCTTGCCGCCACCGAAGACCGCCTCGTCACCGGCGTGGCCGGGACCGCCCGAGCGGTCCTCGGTGATCTCGACGAACAGGTCGGTGTCGGCCAGCCGCACGCGGTCGCCCGCGGTCGGGCCGTACAGGTCGGCGTAGGCGGCACGGGTCAGGTCAGCCATCGAGGGGGCCTCCGGTCTCACCGCGCAGGCCCGCGACGATCCGCTTGCCCGCGACGGGGACGAGTTCGACCTCGGTGGGAATGCCGGGCTCGAAGCGCACGGCGGAGCCGGCGGGGACGTTGAGGCGCTTGCCGTGCGCGGCCGCACGGTCGAAGTCGAGGCCCGGGTTGGCCTCGGCGAAGTGGTAGTGGGAGCCGACCTGCACGGGGCGGTCGGCGGCGTTCAGCACGGTCATACGGGTGACGGGGAGCCCCTGGTTCAGGTGCACCGGCTCGTCGGCGTGGAGGATCTGTCCCGGGATCATCGGTGGTCTCCCGGCTTCAGTTGATCGGCTCGTGGACGGTGACCAGCTTGGTGCCGTCGGGGAAGGTCGCCTCGACCTGTACGTCGTGGATCATCTCCGGGACGCCCTCCATGACCTCGTCACGGGTGAGGACCTTGCGCCCGGTCGACATCAGCTCGGCGACCGTACGGCCGTCCCGCGCGCCTTCGAGGATGTGGACCGTCAGGAGTGCGACGGCTTCCGGGTGGTTCAGCCGTACCCCGCGGGACCGCCGCTTCTCGGCCACGTCCGCCGCCACATGGATCATCAGGCGTTCCTGCTCATGCGGGGTCAGTTGCATGCCTTCACCTCACCGTCTTCACGCTGGGCGCAAATGCCCAGGTCACGGGTGGGATACACCCGCAAAAGCAGATGTATCACACACTGATTAAAGGCGGAGCAAACTGCTCGCCAGCTCCGCTCCATCAACGCCCCGCCGTCCGCAGGCTAGTTCGACGCGATTTCACCGGCGTTACATCGGCGGGTCGACCGCGGAACGCGCGTCAGCCCGTCATGCCGCACTCGAACGACATGTCGTACTCGTCGACGTCCGGCACCGCGCCACCGCCCTCCTCAGGCTCTTCGCCCAGCCGTCGCGCAAGCTCGCCGACGCGGTCGACGTGCGGCCGGAGCCGGTCCGGAACACGTCCCGCGAACCGTTGTGGGCGTGCCCCCTGCGCGTCGGCGGCTTACGCCCCCTTCGTCCCGCGCATCCTCTTCGCGAACACCGCAGTCCGTTATCCGCTCTTGACTCGGCGCGGATCGGACACGATCCTCATGGCCACATCAAAACTCTCGGCGCATGCCCCACAACACCCCCACAGCGCCGTTCCCCCCACACCAGCATCGGAGCCACACCGTGACCCGCGTGCACCCCACGCCTCAGCCTTCTTCCCTCCCCCACGCCCCTCGTTCCGCGCGTTCCGCGCGAATACGTCGTACCGCGCTCGCCGCGGGCGCGTGCGCCGCCCTCGGCGCAGCGCTGCTGGGGCCGGTGGCCGGGGCGGAGGCCGCACCCGCCGCCGCCCCCGAGATCCCGGTCGCCGGCGTCAAGGCCCACCTCGACCGGCTGCAGTCGATCGCGGACACCAACGGCGGCAACCGCGCCCACGGCACGGCCGGCTACCGGGCCTCCGTCGACTACCTCAAGGCCAAGCTGGACGCGGCCGGATTCACCACCACCGTCCAGGAGTTCACCCGTAACGGCACCAAGGGATACAACCTCCTCGCCGACTGGCCGGGCGGCAGCGCGGAGCAGACCGTGATGGCCGGCGCCCACCTGGACTCGGTGACCGAAGGCCCCGGCATCAACGACAACGGTTCCGCCTCGGCGGGCATCCTGGAAGTCGCGCTCGCCGTCTCCCGCACGCACTTCAAGCCCGCCAAGCACCTGCGGTTCGCCTGGTGGGGGGCCGAGGAGTACGGCTTGGCCGGCTCCCGCCACTACGTGGACACGCTGGCCGCCGGCGACCGCGCGAAGATCGACGCGTATCTGAACTTCGACATGATCGGCTCGCCGAACCCGGGCTACTTCGTCTACGACGACGACCCGCGTCTGGAGAAGGTCTTCAAGGACCACTTCGCCGCCGAGAACATCGCCACCGAGATCGAGACGGAGGGCGACGGGCGCTCCGACCATGCCCCGTTCAAGGACGCCGGCATCCCGGTGGGCGGACTGTTCTCCGGCGCCGACTACATCAAGACCGCGGAGCAGGCGAAGAAGTGGGGCGGCACGGCGGGCAAGGCGTTCGACGCCTGCTACCACGCGTCCTGCGACACCACGAAGAACATCGACGACACGGCGCTGGCCAACAACACCGCCGCGATCGCCGACGCGGTCTGGCAGCTCGGCTCCTGACACCGGCCCCGGCCGGGCCCGCCACCCGGCGGCGGCCACCGCGCGTGCCGTGCGGCCCGGTCAGCGCTCCCCCGCGCCCGGGCCGCCGTGCTCGCCCGTCGCACCGCGGTCGCCCGCCGTACCGCGGTGCTCGGCCGCGATGCCGAAGCGGCGCCATTCACCCGGCGGTGCCGCGAACGGCCGCACCGTGGAGACCGTACTGATCACCTGTTCCTCCGCCGCTGCCTCCTCCGCCGCCCGGTACGCCTCCAGGCGCTCCAGGTCGGCGGCGGAGACCAGCCCTACCAGAGGCTTGCCGTGGCGCGTGACGACCACCCGCTCGCCGGCGTAGACGACGCGGTTGATCAGATCCGCCAACTCTGCCCGGGCCTGGGTCACCGGAATCTCATAAGCCATGGACCCAGCTTAAGAGCCCGTGTCCACTCCCCGGCGCCGTCGTCCACGGAGCTCCTACGGCGGCTCGCCGGTGCCGGACGGGCCGGGCGCCGGATCGGCCGGCCGGTGGGGCAGGTCTTCCAGTTCGCCGTCGATCAGCTGACGGCACACGTCGGACAGCCGGACGCGGTGCGTACGGGCGTGCCGGCGCAGCGCGTCGAAGGCGTGGTCGAGATCGCACTGCCAGCGCTCGGCGAGGATGCCCTTGGCCTGCTCGATGACGATGCGGCTGGACAGGGCTGCCTGGAGCTGGGCCCGTTCCAGGTTTCCGTGCTCGATGCCGCGCTGCTGCAGGATGGCGATGGTGGCCACGTCCGCCAGTGCCTGCGCCACCCGCGCCTCGGCGTCGCTGATGTCCTGCGCGTCGCGGTGGAAGAGGTTGAGTGCCCCGACGGCCTGCCGGCGCAGCCGCATCGGCAGTGCGTGGGTGGTGGTGAAGCCCGCCTCCCTGGCCCGCGTGGCGAAGACCGGGAAGGCGGCCGTCTGCTCGGGGAGGTCCAGCCGGACGTTCAGCCGGGCGGCGCCGACGCGGTGGCACTCGACGCACGGGCCTTGCTCGTACTGCAAGGCGAACAGTTCCAGAAGCCGGGTGTGTTCGTCGGAGGCGGCGATCACCTGGAGCGCGCCGCCCGGGTCGGCGAGCATGACGCCGACGGCCGACACGTCGAGCAGCCTCACACAGCGGTCGCACAGCCGGTGCAGGAATTCGATCAGGTCGAAGTCGTCGACCAGGGTGTCGACGGCTTCCACCACGGCCTCCAGGAGCCGCTGCTCGCGGGTCACGGCCTTCACCCCCTTCGCCGTCCGGACACGTCCGGCGGCTCTTCCCCGTCGTTTCGGAAGTGCACACGCCGGGCCACCACGTCCTCGGCGACCTCCACCACGGAGCGTCCGCAGCGGTAGGCGTGCGACCGCAGGCGGAGCAGCGCCTGCGGGAGCGGCACCCCGGCCTGCACGCTGATCATGCCGGTGGCCTGGTGGACCGCCGCCCGGTAGAACACCGAGTGGTCCTCGGCCGCGGCGAACGCCTCTCGTGGTTCCCCGCCCTCCAGGACGACCGCGGTCAGCGCCGTCGCCAGGACCAGCGCGTCGCCCAAGGCCGCCTCGGGCAGCAGGCCGGCCGCCGCGCGTTGCAGCGTCAGACTCCCCAGGCAGGCCCCGCCGACGTGCAGCGGAAAGCAGAAGACGGCGCGGACGCCGAGCGCCTCGGCCTCGGGTAGCAGGGCCGGCCACCGGTCGCCGGGGATCTGCGCCAGGTCGGCCGCCAGCACCACGCGGCCCGAGGCCGCGGCCTCGGGGCCGGGGCCCTGTCCCATGGTGAACTGCAGGTCTTCCAGGCGCGCGCTCGCGCTGTCCGGAGTGCACCAAAGGAGCTCGCCGAGCCCGCCGTTGACCGTCAGGGACACAGCGACGCCGTCGACTCCCAGCACGTGGGCGCACAACACGGGGTCGGCTCCGACCAGCCCTCCGCTGCCACTGACGGGACGAAGGCTCTCCAGGACGGTGGCCATGTCCACACTGCCGTTCACCGCCCTCACCGGCTTCCCGCGACCGACGTCCGCACCGCTTGACGGTGGTCCCGCCGTCACCCTAGCGGAGCGGCCGTGTGCGGGCGGCCCGGCAGCGGATGCCGGGCCGCCCGCGCCGGCCGCGGTCAGGCGCCGGTGCGGTCGGTCGGTTCGCGGCTGCCGCACTTGGCCAGGCCGCGGCTGAGCATGTAGCCCACGGTCAGCAGCGTGACGTAGAGCCACGCTTGGTCGGCGGGGAAGCGGTCCACGTCGCGGAAGTCGTTGCCGACGACGGCGGATGCGACGAGGACCGCCACCACGGCGGCGAGGTAGACGAAGAACTCGGTGCTCTTGAATGCGGGCTTGGTCTCCGCGCTCATGCGCCGCTCGGTACGGGCGGCCTGGGACCGGCCGGATTCCGGGTATCCGGCTGACGAAGCGGTAGCCATCGCGTCCTCCTGGACTCGACTCGGCCCGATGGCTCGGGTCCGCCGGGTGGGTACCCGGGCTCTCCCGGCCGGAACGGCAGAATCCGTACGGGAAGGTTCCACAAGGCGCGCTCCGGCCAGGGGCCCGCGCGGCAGGAGTCGCCTCGTGCAGCCCTGCGGGTTCCCGTGCGGGCTCGGTGTGGCCCCGGAGGAAGTCCGGTACGCCGCACACCGGGGAGGCGCCGGGGCGCGCGGGCGACTTCGGCCGGAACGCTGCACCACGGCGCTCCGCCGGCGTCGCCGTCAGGACGCCGGTTGCGGCGGCCAGTTGGCGCTGGCCGTGCTCAGTTCCGTGTAGAGCGGGAAGATCACGGACAGACCGGCCCGGAGGAAGTTGCGCAGCGGCGACCCGCTCAGGCCCACCAGCCGGACACTGCCGCCTTGGGCGAGAGCCTGCCGGCGTACGTAGATCAAGGCACCCAGCCCGCCCACGTCGCAGCGTTCCAGTCCCGCGAGGTCGAGTATCAGATGGTCGCGGCGCAGCGCGATCTGTCCCTTGGCCTTCATGCGCAGCACGACCTGCGAATCGTCGATGAGCTGGCCGGCGACGACGATCACGGCACCGGTGGCGACGACCCGGGTGACGACCACCCGCAGCGGGATGCTCTGCTCGTCGCCCACTCGCCCGCTCCCTCCGCCCCGCTCTCACCACACGGGTATATGACCGCGAAGGGGCCGGCGCAATCAGGGCAGCCGGCTCTGCCAGTGCTCGTCCACGAAGCGCAGGGCCCGCTGCCGGTCGCCTGCCGCGCAGGCGTCCAGAAGGGCGTCCCAGACGTTCTCGAAGTCGGCGGGAAGGGCGAGTCGGAGGTGCTGGGCCCGCTGCCACACGGGGGCGAGGCGCGTGACGGCGTCGTACAGGGGCGGGTTGCGGCAGGCGTGGACGAAGACGCTCCACAGGGCACGCTCGCCGGCGGCCGCTTCGACGGCGTTCCGGCGTGCGGCGGCACGGACGTACGCGGTCGCGCAGTTGCGCAGGGCATCGAGGTCGTCTTCGGTGAGCGGCCACGGCGCGCCGAGGAGCGCGGTGCGGTACAGGCCGTGCAGAACGTCGGCAGTGTGCCGGCAGGAGGCGGCGTCGGGCGAGGTCACCCGCACGTTCTCCGGCCCGGCGTACTCGACAAGCCGCTGGGAGGCCAGGAGGAGCAGTGCTTCGCGCAGCGGGGCCAGAGGGACGTCGAGCTGCTGGGCGAGCCACGGCTCCCCGTGCTCCTGGCCGGGCGCCAGGGTGCCGTTGACGAGTGCTCCGACGAGCGCGTCGTGAATGCGCTCCCGCAGTGCGTGACGGTCGTCGGTGGCGGCCCCCGACGGCAGGGGGGCGAGGTGGGGCAGGTCGGGCATCGGGGGCGTCCTCTGCGGGTCGTCACAGGCGTACGGCAGCCATTGTGCACGCCGGGCGAACGAGCCGATCAAGAGGCCGGAGCCCGACGGCCGGACGGGCCCCGGCCGCCGTCGGCAGCCGGGGCCCGCTCGAAACGTTTCAGCTGCCGGACATGCCGCGCTTGCACAGGTTGTGAACCCTGCCGTCGGCGTCGTTCACGGAGTACGAGTCGCACACACCGCGCCGGTTACTGAAGATCCAACGCTGCTTGAGCTGCGGGTGCAGCGGGTTGCCGAGCTCGACGAACTGGAAGCCGTGGCCGCGGTGCCCGACGTTCTTCACGTGCTCGTACGCACGCGCCGGCGCCAGTCGCGGCCCCCTGATCGGCGCGTTGTCCAGCCAGGCGCCCCGGCCCGGCTGCGGCCTGCCGACGGCACCGCCGAGCACGGCGTCGACGTACGCGCCGAGCACGGGCTTGGCCCGGCCGTTCCCGCGCGGCGGTACCTCGTAGATGAACCGCCAGCGGGTCACCTTCGCCATGTTCGTGGTGGGCCCCGTCGGCGCGTGCCCGTAGGCCGTCACCAGCCGTGCCCCGGGGTAGACGGCGCGCACCTTGTGTGTGGCCCGGCTGTACGTGAGGCGCCACAGGGCGTCGGCCCGGTCCTGGTGGTCGTACCGCTCGGTGCCCTCGTGGGTGACGGCCGGCCCGGCCGGCGGAGGGGCGGGCACGGCGGCGGAGGTGCCGGCGGCACCGAGGACCGTGGTCGCGGTGAGGGCAGCGGCCCCCAGAAAGACGCGTATGCGCATGGTGCGGTTCTCCCTGCTGAGGTGTTCGAAGTACTTCCAGAGCAGCCGATGAACGGTCGCAGCGCACGGCATATCGGGCATTTGCGTGACGCAGGGGATGCGCTCGGTAACTCGTGGCAGTCGGTCGCATCCGTGAGGCGGCCAGGAGGACTTGGCGCGCCCGGCGCACCCGCCTCCGCAACCTGACGTCACGCCAGGTCGGCAAGTCTTCACGGCCCATCAAGTCGTCGCCATACGCCACCTCCTGACGCCTCGTGCGCATTTCGCCCTCAGCGATCACCCGCCCCCTTTCCCGTTCAGGACATTGCTTCGACCGGCAGAACGTGCTCCCATCTAGCTCTACGTACGTTCTGTACGTTTTTTACAGATGGACAGGGAAGAGGAGTCCTCCATGAACCGCCCCGCGGCCCGCTACGTCCTCCCGGAGTTCACCGAACGCACCACCTACGGGGCCCGCACCATGGACCCGTACTCCAAGCTGCTCAGCGAGCGGATCGTCTTCCTCGGCACGCCGGTCGACGACACCACCGCCAACGACGTCATCGCGCAGCTCATGCACCTGGACCACGACGCTCCCGACCGGGACATCTCGCTCTACATCAACTCCCCGGGCGGCTCCTTCACCGCGATGTCCGCGATCTACGACACGATGCAGTTCGTGGGCTGCGACATCGAGACCGTCTGCCTGGGGCAGGCCGCCTCCGCCGCCGCGGTGCTGCTCGCGGCCGGCGCGCCCGGCAAGCGCCTCGCCCTGCCCGGCGCCCGGATCCTCGTCCACCAGCCCGCGTTCGGCGAACCCGTCCAGGGCCAGGCCGACGACCTCCGCATCCAGGCGGACGAACTGCTGCGCACCCGCGCCCTGCTGGAGGAGCTGCTCGTACGGCACACAGGGCAGCCCCCCGAGCGGATCACCCAGGACCTCGAACGCGACAAGGTGTTCAGCGCCGAGGCAGCCGTCGAGTACGGCCTCGTCGACGGGCTCACCTGCAGCCGCAAGCAGCGCCCCACGGCGCTCGGTGCGAGGTGAGCCGGGGTGTTTCCGCCCGAACTGCCGCCGCTGCCCGCGCTGACGCGCGCCGAGGGTGAGGTCGTCGACAGCTACCTGGCGGTGCTGGACCTGCTGGGCCGGATCAACCCGGCCCGCGGTACGGACACCTACGGCGCCCTGCGCGCCGCGCAGGCACTGGTCGGCAAGTCCCGCGCGCTGCGGGACGCGTTGGCCTTGATGCACGACCGGGGCGAGAGCGAACTGCACGCGGGGGCGCTGGCGCAGGCCCTGCGGGTACTGGACGGCGAGCGCCGCGCCGGCCTCATTTCCGTGCCGCCGCCACGAGGTTGACGGCACGTCGGCCGGAGGGCGCCCGTACGGGGGTCGGGCGCCCTCCCCTCAAGCCCGGCACACCTGTCACAGCGCCCCGGCGTGCCGACACGAAGCCCGATCGGGCTCGCCCGATTGGCGTATTCACGCGCGACGCACCACACCACACGGCTTGCGCGAAGGGTGTACGTGCCACCCGGAACCCAGCGTTCCGGGCCTGGTGCGGGGGTCCTCACCCGTCGCGCGCCTCTCGGGAAACGGCCGCTGTCCACCCGAACGGAGCAGACGTGACCAACCTCACATATGCCGTTTCCGCTCGGAATCCGGGCGTCGGGTGCGTAACGATCGCCTCGACGACAAGCCCCCGCCACAGCGGTGGGGCGGTCCGGACGGACGCCCAATCCTGCCGCCGCTCCGGACGTCTGGTCGATGCGCCTGGACGGCAGGAGCGGAGGACCCGAGCACGACGGGACCGCCGGCCGCCACGGCCGCACGGGCCCTTGGGGTGAAGTCGTGACCGCGACCGGGCATCTTCGCCTGCCCGAACCCGACAGGCACTCCTTCGCAGGCGGCAGACGAAGGGTTGCGCATGACTGCGCGTACCACCATCTCCCCCATGCTGGCGCGAGCCGGAGTCACCTCCTTCCTCGCCCTCGCCACGATCGGCGGGACACTGGTCGTACCGGGAGCCGCCGCGGATGCCGAAGCCGCGACGACCTCGGCAGCAGCACTGCGGATCGCCGCTTCCAAGAAGGGAGCGCCCTACAAGTACGGAGCCAGCGGTCCCTACCGTTTCGACTGCTCGGGACTGACCCTGTACTCGTTCAAGCGGGCCGGCAAGCGCCTGCCGCGCACCGCATCGGCACAGTACAACCGCACCCGGCACCTCCCCGCCTCCTCGCGCCGCCTCGGTGACCTGGTCTTTTTCCACTCGCGCAGAGGCATCTACCACGTGGGCATCTACGCGGGGAACGGCCGGATCTGGCACGCGCCCAAGCCCGGGGCCGTCGTGCGCCTGGAGCGCATCTGGTCACGCGGCGTCTCCTACGGCCGGGTCGGCTGACCCGTAGGGCGAGTCCGCGGGGCGGTACGCGTGCGGGTTCGCGTACCGCCCCGCGCGTACGGGGAGTGATCAGCGCGTCGGCGGATACCCGTACGCAATGGCCCCCTTCACCGACCACGATCGCACCGAACCATCCGAAGTGCCCCGGCCGTCCAAGTCTGCCCGGTACGCCACCTGCGCGGACCGCAACGAGACGCCTCTTGAGCGATACGACCGCAACTTCGGCGAACTGCTCCAGGAACTCCGCGTCCTGCAGACCGGTGTGCAGATCCTCTTCGCGTTCCTGCTGACGCTGGCCTTCACCCCGCGCTTCGTCGCCCTGGACGCCACGCAACGCGGTTTCTACGTCGGCACCTTGCTGCTCGCCGTGCTGGCGACCCTGCTGCTCACGGCGCCCGCCGCGGTGCACCGGGTGCTGTTCAGGCGGCGCGCGAAGGCGCTGATCGTGGAGGTCTCGGCACGGCTGACGGCGGCCGGCATGGCGGTGCTGGCACTGGCGCTGGCCGGGGCCGTACTGCTCGTCGTCGACGTCGTGCTGGGGCGGGGCGCGGGCGTGACGGCGGGTTCGGTGACACTGGTGACGTGCGCCGGACTGTGGGCGCTGCTGCCGCGGGTGCTGGGTTACCGCAACGGCCACGTCAAGCCGGTGGGGCGCGGCCCCTCCTCCTGACCCGGTCCACCTGCTCGTTCTCCTGTGCGCCCCGGTTTTGTGACCTGGTCGTCCTTGCTTTGGCGACGGCGAACCGATGAAGTCTCCTTAGCACGTGAGGAGACCCATGCACACGCTCAAGCCCCAGCCCACGCCCACCGGGAACGACTCGTGAACCTGCGCGGACTGCTGCGCCGCCGCTCGCCCGCCACCCCCTGCCCGGCCTGCGGCAGCACGGACGTGCTGTGGGAGGACGAGGGCGTCTACGGTGCCGGAGAACTGCTGTGGTGGTGCGCCTCCTGCCTGCACCAGTGGCACCCCGGCGACCTCGCTCCCGGCGCGCCCGCGGCACCGGCCGGCATCCCGAGCCCCGCCGCTCCCGTAACACCGGCCGGTATCCCGAACCCCGCCACTCCCGTAGCACCGGCCGCTCCCGTAGCACCGGTCGTCCCTGCGGTCCCGCCGGTCCCGGCCGGTCCGATGCCTCCGGCCGGTCCCATGCCACCCGCCGCCCCGGCCGTCCCTGCCCCCGCGCCCGCCGCGGTCGTCCCCATTCCGGCCGTACCGTCCGAGCCGCCGAGGATTCCGCCGCCGCCGGGGCCGGTCGCCCCCGGCCCTGCCACCGTTGCCGAGCGGGTCATGTACGCGGCCGGGCTCACGCCGCTGGTCCCCTGCCCCGGCGCCTACGAGCCCTGGCCGTGCCGCTGTTCCTCCTGCGGCCGGGAGTCCAGCCCCACGTACCGGCAGGTGCGGGACGAGGGCGCGAACTGCGCGTGCGGTGCGAGCCGGCGTCGGAAGTCACGTTTCCTCACCAGGCCCTGAGGCGCCGCCGGGTCCCCCCGGGGCGCCGCCCTGCGGGCCCGCAGGGCCGCTACGGGACGAACAGCCTCCAGGGCAGGACGACCCAGACGGTCTTGCCCCCGGCCTCGGTGGGCTCGACCGTCAGCCGGCCGCCGGACTCGGCGGTCAGGAAGCGGACGATGACCATGCCGCGTCCGTTGTCCTGCTGGACGGCGGCCGGCAGCCGCTTCGGCCAGCGCGGATGGTCGTCGGTGACGCCGATCCGCAGCCGCTCGTGCCGGTCGAGCCGGACGTCGACGGTGAAGGCCGGCGACTGTCCGAAGGTGTGCTGCACGGCGTTGGTGGCGAGCTCGGAAACGATCAGGCGTACGGTGTCGGCCGTATCCGTCCCGTCCGGCAGGCCCCATTCGGCCAGTACGCCCATGACGTGCCTGCGGGCCTCGGCGACCGACGCCGGTGCGCTGGACAGGGTGAGTGAGGATTCCTGGTGGTCTGCCATCGCGATGCCGTCCCTTTCCCACCGAGGCTCGAATCCTGCCCTCCGCCGAAGGGAGCCGCCATCGCGGTCCGGCCTTTTCGGTCCCCTCGGCTCCGGCCTCGGACTGCTTCTGTGCGCCAGAGTGCCACTCATGCTGCAACTGTGACGGGCCATCCACCAAGGTGTGCATATATCTGTCGCCCGAAGCAGTGAACTCTGCGACGCGAGACCGGATTTGCTCGGCACACTGTCGGATCGGAATCGGCCATCGGCCGAAGGGCGCGCCCGCGGCGCGTTCTTCGCCGCACAGGACGGAGGACACGGCATGCGGTACGGGCCCGCGGTGCGCCGCCGCAAACTGGGCGCCGAGTTGCGGCGGCAGCGCATGCTGGCCGGACTCACCAGTGGCGGGGCGGCCCGCCTGCTCGGGTGGCACCAGTCCAAGATCAGCCGGATCGAGACCGGGCGCAGCGGGGTCAGGCCCGCCGACGTCGAACGGCTGCTGGACGCGTACGGCGTCCGGGAAGCGGAACCGCGCGCGCTGCTCGCGGCGCTGTGCGGGGACGGCTCAGGGCAGGGCGGCGGCGCCGGCCGGCAGGGCTGGTGGCAGGCGTACCGCGACCTGCTGCCGCCGGAGTACCGGGACTTCATCAGTCTGGAGTACGAGGCGTGCCGGGCGCGCACGCTGGAGACGACGGTGGTGCCCGGGCTGCTCCAGACGCCGGACTACGCGCGAGCGGTGACCCGCGCGGCGCTGTCGGGCCTGCCGGCGGAGCAGGTCGACAAGTTGGTGGACGTGCGCATCGCCCGCCAGAAGGTGCTGCACGGGGAGCGGCCGCTGGAGCTGTGGGCGGTGCTGGACGAGGCGGTGCTGCGGCGGGAGGTGGGCCCGCCCGGGGTGATGGCCGCGCAGCTGCGGCACATTCTGGACGTGGGGCGATTGCCCCACGTGCGACTACAGGTGCTGCCTTTTGCGTCCGGTGTGCACATTGGCATCACGGGTCCTTTCGTTATCTTCTCCTTTCCGCTCATTGCTGACCTAGATGTGGTTGTTCTCGACCATTTGACGAGTAGCCTCTACCTCGAACAGCAAGAAGACCTCAGGGCGTACAGCGATGCGTTCGACATGCTGCGGGGGCACGCCCTCTCATGCGAGAAGTCATCGGAATTCATCGCCCGGATCGCCGCTGCCCGACCGGCCGGCACCGGCGCCTGAGGAGGCACCATGTCCGTCCCGCTCCGGCACGATCCCTGCGGCCCCGCGGTCCATGACACGCGGTGGCGGCGCAGCAGTCACAGCACCGGCATGAACAACTGCGTCGAGACGGCCCGCATCAGCCGCGGCCTGCTCGCCGTACGCGACTCCAAGAACACCGCGGGCCCGGCCCTGCTGTTCACCGCCACCGCCTGGACGTCCTTCGTCCACGGGCTGACCGACGCCCGCTTCGCCAAGGTGGGCTGAACCGGCGCGCCCGGCCGCCCGCCACCCTCAGCCCGGCGGCGCGGTCCGTACGATCGTGCGGACCGCTTCCCGCACCTGCCGGGGAGACAGGTCGGCGCGGGCGGTGAGGCGGAGCCGGGAGACGCCGTCCGGCACGGACGGCGGCCGGAAGCAGCCGACCGCCAGGCCGGCGGTGCGGCAGTCGGCGGCCCACCGGACGGCCAGTTCCGGCGAGGGGGCCCGGACCGACACCACCGCGGCGTCCGGGCGGACGACCGCCAGCCCGGCGTCGCCCAGCCGCTGGTGCAGTTCGCCGGCCACCTCGCGGACCCGGGCCGCCCGCTCCGGTTCGCGGCGCAGCACCTGGAGCGCCTTGCGTGCCCCGCCGACCGCGGCGGGGGCCAGCCCGGTGTCGAAGATGAACGTACGGGCGGTGTTGACCAGGTGCTCGACGACCCGGGCCGGGCCGAGGACCGCGCCTCCCTGGCTGCCGAGCGACTTCGACAGGGTGACGGTGGCGACCACGTCCGCGTCCCCGGCCAGCCCGGCCGCGTGCAACGCGCCGCGCCCCCCGTCGCCGAGCACGCCCAGCCCGTGTGCGTCGTCGACGAGCAGGGCCGCGCCGTGCGTCCGGCAGGCGCCCGCGAGGGCGCGCAGCGGCGCGGCGTCGCCGTCCACGGAGAAGACGGAGTCGGTGAGCGCGAGCGCCCTGCCACCGTGCCCGTCCAGCGCCTTGCCGACCGCGTCCGGGTCGGCGTGCGGCACCACGTCGGTGCGGGCGCGGGAGAGCCGGCAACCGTCGATGAGCGAGGCGTGGTTGCCCGCGTCCGAGACGATCAGGCCGCCGTGGCCGCTGAGCGCGGTGACGGCGGCGAGGTTGGCCGCGTAACCGGAGGACAGCACGAGGGCGGCCTCGAAGCCGCAGAACTCGGCGAGTTCGGCCTCCAGCCTGGTGTGCAGCTCGGTGCTGCCGGAGACCAGCCTCGACCCGGTGGCGCCGGCGCCCCAGCGGTGCGCGGCCTGCGCCGCGCCGCGGGTCACCTCGGGGTGCCGGGCCAGGCCGAGGTAGTCGTTGCTGGCCAGGTCCAGCAGCGGCGACTCGACCGGCCGCGGCCGCAGGGTGCGTACGAGGCCGGCCCGGCGGCGCTGTTCGCCGGCCGCATCGATCCAGCCGAAAGCGGCGTCCCCCGCGCCGGCGCCGGGCCCGGCGGGCCCGCGGTCGGCGCCCGGCGCCGCCGGCACGTCGCGAGGCAGGGCCGGCACGTCGTGGGGCCGCGGCGGGGCTGGGTCGTCCTGATGCATCGGCTTCCTTCTCGTTTGTGGGCTGTCGATAGACGTTAGCGGTCGTTACTCGCTCCTACGGTGTGGCAATGCACACACCCCCGATTGGCGCCCTTGTTGGGTTCCTCCATGGTCCCGCGTGGCGGACGTACGCCAGGATCGTCGCCATGGATCTGCTGACAACGCTGGTGGACAAGGGGCTGCGGCGCGAACTGCCGACCCGCGAAGAGGCACTCGCCGTACTGGCGACGCCCGACGACGACCTGCTCGACGTGGTGGCCGCGGCCGGAAAGGTGCGCCGCCGTTGGTTCGGGCGGCGGGTGAAGCTCAACTACCTGGTCAACCTCAAGTCCGGGCTGTGCCCCGAGGACTGCTCGTACTGCTCGCAGCGGCTCGGCTCCAAGGCCGAGATCCTCAAGTACACCTGGCTCAAGCCGGAGGACGCCTCCAAGGCGGCCGCGGCCGGGGTGGCCGGCGGCGCCAAGCGGGTCTGCATCGTGGCCAGCGGCCGCGGGCCGACGGACCGGGACGTGGACCGGGTGTCGCAGACCATCGCCGCCATCAAGGAGCAGAACGAGGGCGTCGAGGTGTGTGCCTGCCTCGGTCTGCTCTCGGACGGCCAGGCGGCCAGGCTGCGGGAGGCGGGCGCGGACGCCTACAACCACAACCTCAATACGTCCGAGGCCACCTACGGGGACATCACCACCACGCACACCTACGCGGACCGGGTCGAAACGGTCCAACAGGCGCAGGCGGCGGGCCTGTCCGCCTGTTCCGGGCTGATCGCGGGCATGGGCGAGAGCGACGCGGACCTGGTGGACGTGGTCTTCGCGCTGCGCGAGCTGGACCCCGACTCGGTTCCGGTCAACTTCCTCATCCCCTTCGAGGGGACGCCGCTCGCCAAGGAGTGGAACCTCACCCCCCAGCGCGCGCTGCGCATCCTGGCGATGGTCCGTTTCGTCTGCCCCGACGTGGAGGTACGGCTGGCCGGCGGGCGCGAGGTGCACCTGCGCTCGATGCAGCCGCTGGCCCTGCACCTGGCCAACTCCATCTTCCTCGGCGACTACCTGACCAGCGAGGGCCAGGCCGGCAAGGACGACCTGGCGATGATCGCCGATGCGGGCTTCGAGGTGGAGGGCACCGCGACCACCACGCTGCCGGAGCACCGCGCCGACGCGCTCGCGGGCGGCTGCGGCGGCCACGGCGGCGCGGGCGGCGGCTGCGGGCCGTGCGGGGACGGCGAAGCCGAGGCGGCGGCGGAACCGGCCGGCGAGTCCCGTACGGGCCTGGTCGCGGTACGCCGCCGGGGCGCGGGTACGGAGCTGCCGCCGAATGCCTGAGGCCACCCGGCTCACCGCCGCCGAACTGCTGGCGCTGGACCGGCAGCACGTCTGGCACCCGTACGGCCCGATGCCCAACCGCGTCGATCCGCTGGTCGTCGCGTCGGCGTCCGGTGTACGGCTGAGGCTGGCCGAACCGGTCGAGGGCCGGACCGAATTGGTGGACGGCATGTCCTCCTGGTGGTCGGCGGTGCACGGTTACCGCCACCCCGTGCTCGACGACGCCGCCCGCTGCCAGCTGGACCGGATGAGTCACGTGATGTTCGGCGGACTCACCCACGAGCCCGCCGTACGCCTCGCCGCCCGGCTGGTGGAGATCACCCCGGACGGCCTGGAACACGTCTTCCTCGCCGACTCCGGATCGGTGTCCGTCGAGGTCGCCGTGAAGATGTGCCTCCAGTACTGGCGCTCGGTCGGCCGGCCGCGCAAACAGCGGCTGATGACCTGGCGCGGCGGCTACCACGGCGACACCTGGCAGCCGATGTCGGTGTGCGACCCGGACGGCGGCATGCACGACCTGTGGCAGGGCGCCCTGCCCCGCCAGCTCTTCGCCGACGCGCCGCCACCCGGCTTCGACGCACCGCCGGACCCGGCGTACGCGGCGCAGCTGCGCGACCTGGTGGCGCGGCACGCCGACGAACTGGCGGCGGTCATCGTGGAGCCGGTGGTCCAGGGGGCGGGCGGGATGTCCTTCCACTCCCCCGGGTACCTGCGGGTGCTCCGCGAGGCGTGTGACGAGCACGGCGTCCTGCTCGTCTTCGACGAGATCGCCACCGGCTTCGGCCGTACGGGCTCCCTCTTCGCCGCCGGACACGCCGGGGTCACACCGGACGTGATGTGCCTCGGCAAGGCGCTGACCGGCGGATACCTCACGCTGGCCGCGACGTTGTGCACGGCCGCCGTGGCGGACGGGATCTCCAGGGGCGAGGTGCCGGTGCTCGCGCACGGGCCGACCTTCATGGGCAACCCGCTGGCCACCGCGGTCGCCAACGCCTCGATCGACCTGCTCCTCTCGCAGGACTGGGCGCGCGAGGTCAAGCGGATCGAGGCCGGGCTGCGGGACGGGCTCGCCGGGGCCAGCGCCGTCGAGGGCGTACGGGACGTCCGCGTCCTGGGCGCCATCGGTGTCGTCCAGTTCGACCACGAGGTGGACATGGCGGCCGCCACGCGGGCCGCGGCCCGGGAGGGCGTGTGGCTGCGCCCGTTCCGCGACCTCGTCTACACGATGCCCCCGTACGTCACCGGGGACGAGGACGTGGCCCGGATCTGCGCGGCGGTGCGCGCGGTGGCGGCCGCGGGGTGAGGGCCGGGCCCCGGCGGTGGAGCCGGGGCCCGAAACCTCCAATGCGGCGGCAACCAGGCCCCGTCCCGCTCCGGGACGACCAGGCCCCGCCCCGCTCCGGGACGACCAAACCCCATCACGCTCGAAGACAACCCGGCCCCATCACGCTCGAAGTCAGGAGAAACCCATCGTGTCGGTGCTGTTCGTGACCGGAACGGGCACAGAGATCGGAAAGACCGTCACCACGGCGGCCCTGGCCGCGACGGCGCTCGCCCGAGGCCGCTCCGTCGCGGTGCTCAAGCCCGCCCAGACCGGCGTCGCCCCCGGTGAACCGGGCGACACGGCCGAGGTCGTACGGCTCGCCGGGCCGCAGGTCGGCACCGCCGAACTCGCCCGCTATCCCGAGCCGCTGGCGCCCGCCACCGCCGCGCGCCGCGACGGCCTGCCGCCGGTGCGCCCCGAGGAGATCGCCGAGACGGCGGCCAAGCTGGCAGCCTCGCACGACCTCGTGCTGGTCGAGGGCGCCGGCGGGCTGCTCGTACGGTTCGACGAGCGCGGCGCGACCCTGGCCGACGCGGCACGCCTGGCCGGCGCACCCGTGCTGGTGGTCGCCCAGGCCGGTCTCGGCACGCTCAACGCGGTGGCGCTCACCGCGCTCGCCCTGCGCTCGTACGGCGTCGACTGCCCGGGCGTCGTGGTGGGCAGCTGGCCTGCCGCTCCCGGCCTGGCCGCCCGGTGCAACCTCACCGACCTCCCCGAGGCGGCCGGCGCGCCGCTTCTGGGCCGCGTCCCCGAGGGGGCGGGGAGCCTGCCGCCCGCGGAGTTCCGCGCGCAGGCGCCGGGTTGGCTGGCACCGGCGCTCGGAGGCACGGCGTAACAGCCGGTGTCCGCATCCCGGCGGTGCCCGCACAGTGGTACCGCGGTACGGCACGGCGGGACACTCGAACCGGAGAACGTCGTCCGGCGAGAGGATCCAGCCATGCCGCAGCGCAGCAAGGTCGAGCGGGGAGCCGTGCACCATCCGGTCTTCGCCCACTGGTACGCGCGCTATGCGCCGTTCGCCGATCGCCACGCGGGCCTCGCGGACCTACGGCGCGACCTGCTCGCCGGGCTCTCGGGCCGGGTGATCGAGATCGGCGCCGGCACGGGGGCGAACTTCCCTTACTACCCCGGCACCGTCTCGGAAGTGGTGGCGATCGAGCCGGAACGCACGTTGCGGCGGCGGGCCCTGACCGAGGCGGCCCGCGCCGGCATTCCGGTGGACGTCGTGCCGGCCACGGCAGAGGCGCTGCCGGTGAAGAGCGAGGCGTTCGACGCGGCGGTGCTGTCACTGGTGCTGTGCTCGGTGCGAGACGTACAGCGCGCGTTGTCGGAACTGCGGCGGGTGCTGCGGCCGGGCGGCGAACTGCGCTTCTTCGAACACGAACGCTCCCGGCGGAACGGACCGGCCACACTCCAGCGGGCCTTGGACCGCTCGGTGTGACCACTGCTGATGGGCAACTGCCACCTGTCGCGCGATCCGCTCGGCGCGCTGCGGGCCGCGGGGTTCGAGATCGGCGCGTTCCGGCGGGGCCACATCCTGGGGCACGGCGCCAAGCCCGCACCGCCGTGGACGGTAGTGGGCGTCGCGCGTCGGGCGGAGGACCAGCGAGAGAGATAGCCGCACCGCCGACCCTCCCCCGGCTACCCGCCCTCGTACAACCGCCGGTGCCACCACGGGTACGGCTCGCCGCTCCAGTCCGCCCAGTGGCGCGGGTCGGGATCGGGCCGTGTACGGCGCCGGAACTCGGCGTCCAGGCGTGCCAGATGGCTCCGTAGCTCGGCGCGGGGGCGCGGCGGAAGAACGCACAGCACCGCCTGCAACGCGTCCCTGACCACCGCTACGTCCTCGTACCGGCAACCGGGGCACGCGGGGCACTCCGAGGCGGTCAACCACAGCTTGGCGCCCGGACGGCGCAGGAAAGCGCGGTAGCGGCGCAGGAAGTCCTCGGTACGGCCGGGTGACACGTCGTGGCCGTGATCACCGTGCTCGGCGTACCGGATCGCGGCGCTGGTGCCGGGGGACAGACGGTCCAGCGGGCCGGTGTCGTAGGCCCAGGAGGGAGGACGGCGTCCTCGGAGCCGTCGCGCGGCGCGTAGCGCGCCCGGCCGTCTACGCGGCATCGGCCTTTCGGCAGATCATCGTCATGACGGTGATTGTGCCATCCGCCGGTTCGCGCACACCACGCCGGTTCTTTCACGCGCCCATCAGACCGTGGTCGTACACGGGCAGGCCCGGCGGTGTCGCGGGCTGCGCCCGATCTCGCGGGCGCCGGTCGAATGCCCTGGTCACAGGCGGTCGGACCGCTCGCTCCCGCCGCCCGGGAGCCGCCCCGGCGTCATCCCGGGGTCGTACACGCATCCTGTCCGCAGCGCCGGACGCCTCGTCGGCGCAACCGACCTGTCACAAGAGACCGCAGGTCAACGCCCTGTCTCCGCACGGCCCTTGCGGGCGCGCCAACCGGCATGACCAACCTCGCGGCTGACGCGCGGGCGCCGCGGCGGAGCCTAACGTCATCAGCATGATCAGACTGCTCCGCGCGGCCGGTACCGCCGCCTTCGCTCTCGCGCTCAGCCTCCCGCTGCCCCTCGCCGCGGCCGGCACGGCCTCGGCCGCACCCACGTCCACCACGGCGTCCCCGCCGCCGTCCGCCGCACGGTTGGAACTCCCCGCCCCCACCGGGCAGTACGCGGTCGGCCGCGCCACGCTGCCGCTCACCGACCACAGCAGACCCGACCCGTGGGTGCCGGCGGCCAAGGCCAGGGAGCTGATGGTCGACCTGTTCTACCCGGCGCACTCCGGCACCGGCACGCCCGCGCGGTACGCGACCACCGAGGAGATCCGGCTCCTGCTCAAGGACCGTGGTCTGGAGGACGTGGTCCCGGCCGAGACGGTGAGCGGCACGGCGACCCACAGCCGCACCGGCGCCCGCCCCGCGACCGGTACGTTCCCGCTGCTCGTCCTCTCGCCGGGCTTCACCGCCGCCCGCTACACCCTCACCAGCCTCGCGGAGGAACTCGCCAGCCGCGGCTACGTCGTCGCCACCGTCGACCACGCCTACGAGAGCGTCGGCACGGCCTTCCCCGGCGGCCGGATGCTGACCTGCGCCGCCTGCCCGCAGGTGCACGACAGGGAGACCGGCCGGTACGCCGTCACGGGCCGGGCCAAGGACGTCTCGTTCGTCCTGGACCGGCTCACCGGACACCGGCCCGCCTGGCGGTACGCACACCTGATAGACAAGAACCGCATCGGTGTGGGAGGCCACTCGCTCGGCGGCGCGAGCGCCGTCTCCGCCATGGCGCTGGACAGCCGTATACGGGCCGGCGTCAACATGGACGGCTCGTTCCACGACCCCGTACCGGCCGGCGGGCTCGGTGCCCGCCCCTTCCTCATGCTGGGCACCGACAACGAGGTCCACCGGCCCGGCGGCACGGACAAGACCTGGGACGAGACCTGGAGCCGGCTGGACGGCTGGAAGCGCTGGCTGACCGTCGCGGGCTCGGACCACTACACGTTCACCGACACCCCGGCCCTCGCCGACCAGCTCGGCATGCCCGACACGCCGCCGGCCCTGTCCGGCAAGCGGTCGGTCGACCTCACCCGCACCTACGTAGGGGCCTTCTTCGACCTGCATCTGCGCCACATACCGCAGCCCCTGCTCCAGGGCCCGGCCAAGGAGAACCCGGAGGTGAAGTTCCACCGTCCCTCCTGAGGCGCGTATCAGGGGCGGATCCTCCTCCGGGAGGAGGCGGCGGACCCGTTAGGGAACCCGCAGAGGGATACCCGGGCGCCGGGCGCTGCCCTACTGTCGGGGGCCACGCGGGAGTTGTCGCCCCGTGACGCGCGGGGCCGACGTCGGGGAGGCTGACGTGTCCACACCGGTGGCGGGTACGGCGGAGGGTGTCACCGAAGACGGCGAGGCGGCCGCGCGAGCGGTGTCGTTGGTCAAGACGTACGGAATGGGCGAGACCCGGGTCGTCGCGCTGGACGGGGTCGACGTCACCATCGGGCGCGGACGGTTCACGGCGGTCATGGGCCCCTCGGGTTCGGGGAAGTCCACGCTGATGCACTGCCTCGCGGGCCTGGACACGGTCTCCGCCGGCCGGGTGT
This sequence comes from Streptomyces sp. NPDC017056, assembly GCF_044332485.1. Lineage (NCBI taxonomy): Bacteria > Bacillati > Actinomycetota > Actinomycetes > Kitasatosporales > Streptomycetaceae > Streptomyces > Streptomyces sp. NPDC017056. The sequence goes on from NZ_JBIRPD010000014.1 coordinate 116,210, forward strand.
GGCTGGGCGGGCGGGAGATCACGGGCCTGAACGACCGGCAGCTGACCCGGCTGCGCAGGGACCATGTCGGCTTCATGTTCCAGTCGTTCAACCTGCTGCCCACCCTGACGGCCGAGGAGAACATCACGCTGCCCATGGACATCGCGGGCCGCGCGCCGGACCGGGAGTGGCTGCGCGAGGTGATCGGCACGCTGGGGCTCGGCGACCGCTTGCGGCACCGGCCCGCCCAGCTCTCGGGCGGGCAGCAGCAACGGGTCGCTTGCGCACGGGCCCTGGCCGCCCGTCCCGACCTGATCTTCGCGGACGAGCCGACCGGCAACCTGGACTCGCGCTCCGGCCTGGAGGTGCTCCACTTCCTGCGGGAAGCGGTGGACGCGCTCGGGCAGACGGTCGTGATGGTGACCCACGACCCGAACGCCGCCGCCCACGCCGACCTGGCGCTCTACCTGGCGGACGGGCGGATCGTCGACGAGATGGCGCGGCCGACCGCCGAAGCCGTGCTGGAACGGATGCAGATCTTCGCGGCGGTCCCGCACCCCGGCCCCCGCCGGAACGGCTGACCCGCCGTGCTCAGAGCCACGTTCCGCGGGTTCTTCGCGCACAAGGGGCGGCTGCTGCTGTCCGCCCTCGCGGTGGCGCTGTCGGTGGCGTTCGTGGTGGGCAGCCTGATCTTCTCCGACACGACCGGCGCCACCTTCGACCGGCTCTTCGCCTCCACCGCCTCGGACGTGGAGGTGGCGCCGCGGCAGGACTTCGACGCGCCGGGCGGCATCGGTTCGGCCGAGACGCCGACCGTACCGGCCGCGCTGCGGGGCCGGGTGGCCGGTGTCGCGGGGGTGGCGGGCGCGCACCTCGACGTCCGGGTGGAGACGGTCACCGTCACCGACGCGCGCAACCGGCCGGTGGGCGCCACGCGGAACGCCCCGTCCGTCGCCGTCAACTGGTATCCCACCGACCGCAGTCCGGTACGGGTGACCGGCGGCCGGGCGCCGCGCGGCGCGGGCGAGGCGATGATCGACCGGGACACCGCGGACCGGGCGGGCATCCGCATCGGTGACACGCTGCGCGTCATCGCCCCGCCGGGCACCACGTCCGTACGCGTCGTCGGCATCGCCGCCTTCACCACCACCAATCCGGGCAGCTCGCTGGTCTTCCTGGAGACCAGGGCCGCGCAGCGCGCTCTGCTGGGCGGCACCGACCGGGCGACCGGCATATCCGTGGACGCCGCGCCCGGCGTGCCGGACAGCGTGCTCAAGAGCCGGATCACCGCCGCGCTCGGCACCGGCGCCGCCGCGTACGACGTCCGGACGCGGGCCGAGCAGACGAAGAGCCAGGCCGAGAAGCTGGGCGACTACCTGAGCATCCTCAAGTACATGATGGTGGGCTTCGCCGGCGTCGCCGTCCTCGTGGGGATCTTCCTGATCGTCAACACGTTCTCGATGCTGATCGCGCAGCGCACCCGGGAGCTGGGGCTGCTGCGGGCGCTCGGCGCCGACCGCCGCCAGGTGCGCCGTTCGGTGCTGCTGGAAGCGCTGCTGCTGGGGGTCTTCGGTTCCACGGTGGGGCTCGCGGCGGGCGTGGGGCTCGCGGTGCTGCTGGTCGTCGCGATGGGCTGGTTCGGGCTGCGGCTGGACACCGCCGATCTGGTGCTGAGCTGGCCGACGCCGGTCGCCGCGTATGTCGTCGGCGTGGGCGTGACCTTCGTCGCCGCCCTGCTCCCGGCGCTGCGCGCGGGCCGGGTCTCCCCGATGGCCGCGCTCGCCGACGTGGAACTGCCCGGCAGGGGGCACTCGTTGCGCCGTCGCACGGTCGCGGCGGTCCTGGTGGGCCTCGCGGGCGCCGGCGCGCTGGCTGGCTGCGCGCTGAGCGACCGGACGGCGAGCGCCGGGGCCCTGCTGGCGCTGGGCGTCCTGCTGACGCTGGTGGCCGGTGTGATCGCGGGCCCGCTGCTGGTGCGCCCGGTGATCCGGCTGCTCGGCCGGGCGCTGGAGCCGGCGTTCGGCGCGGTGGGCCGGATGGGCCGCCGCAACGCGCTGCGCAATCCGCGCCGTACGGGCGCCACGGCGGCGGCCCTGATGGTGGGGCTGGCGCTGGTGGCCGGGCTGTCGGTGGCCGGCGCTTCGGCCGCCGCGTCGATCACGCGGCAGATCGACCGGACGCTGGGCGCGGACTTCGTCGTACAGAACCCGTCGTTCGTGCCGTTCTCACGGGAGGTCACGGACCGGGTGCGCGCGACGCCGGGGGCCGGCACGGTCGTGCGCCAGCGCGTCGTGCCACTGCGGCTGAAACTGCCGGACGGCCGGTCGGTCACCACCGTGGCCGGTGCGTTCGACCGGGACTTCGACGCGGTGGCGAAGGTGGAGTACGCGGCGGGGAACACCGCGGCGGCGCTGGCGCCCGGACGGGTCGCCGTGCAGCGGAAGTTCGCGCTGGAGCACGGCCTGCGGGTGGGCAGCCGGTTGGACGCGGTGCTGGCGTCGGGTCGGCCCGCGCGGTTCACGGTCGGCGCGCTGACCGAGGACTCCGGTTCGGGGCCGGGGACCGAGGGCGGGCTTTTCATGGGGATGGCGACCCTGGAGAAGTACGTCCCGCGCGGCGAGGACTCGGTGCTGTACGTGAACGCCGCCGAGGGGACCGCTCCGGACGAGCTGCGGGCGGCCCTGGAGCGGACGCTCACGCCGTTCCCGCAGGTACAGGTGAGCGACCGGGCCGACTACAAGGAACTGGTCAGCGGCCAGATACAGGGGCTGCTCAACCTGCTGTACGGGCTGCTCGGGCTGGCCATCGTCATCGCGGTGCTGGGCGTGGTCAACACGCTGGCCCTGGCCGTCGTCGAACGCACCCGCGAGATCGGGCTGCTGCGTGCGGTCGGCCTGTCCAGGAGGCAACTGCGCCGGATGATCCGGCTGGAGTCCGTGGTGATCGCCCTGTTCGGCGCGGTCCTCGGCCTCGGGCTCGGGCTGGTCTGGGGCGTCGCCACGCAGCGGGTACTGGCACTGGAGGGGCTGACGGTGTTCGCGGTGCCGTGGCCCACGGTGGTGGCGGTGGTGGCCGGGTCCGTGGTGGTCGGGCTGCTGGCGGCGCTGCTGCCCGCGCTGCGCGCTTCCCGGCTCAACGTACTGGCCGCCATCGCCCACGAGTGACCCGGCGCGCGCGTACGCCGGGTCACCCGCGCCATGGTTCGACGCAAGGCGAACCTCCACTACACTCACCAGCTGTCCGCACCACACGACCAGCGCACGCGCCGGCCTGCTGCCGTGCGCATTCCAAGGGGGCCCCATGCCGCGTCCGTTCCGCTTCGGCGTCAACATGCTCACCATCGAGTCGGGGCCCGCCTGGCGGCAGAAGTGCCGCCAGGCCGAGGACCTCGGTTACGACGTGGTGCTCGTGCCGGACCACCTCGGCTGGCCCGCCCCGTTCCCCGCGCTGGTCGCCGCCGCCGAGGCGACCGAGCGCCCGCGCGTGGGCACCTTCGTCCTCAACGCGGGCTTCTGGAACCCGGCGCTGCTCGCCCGCGAGGTGGCCACCACCGACCTCCTCACCGACGGCCGGCTCGAACTGGGCCTGGGCACCGGGTACGTACGCGACGAGCACGACAAGGCGGGCCTGCCGTGGGGGACGCCCGGCGAGCGCGTGGACCATCTCACGCGTACGGTCGAGGAGTTGGACCGCCTGCTGGGCGACCCGGAACACTTCCCGAAGGCGGCCCAGCAGCCCCGGCCGCCGCTGCTGATCGGCGGCAACGGGCCGCGCATGCTGCGGCTCGCCGCCCGGCACGCGGACATCGCGGCCTTCACCGGCGGCCGGGCGGCCCGCGGCAAGCCGGAGGGCACGCTCGAACTCCTGACGGCGCAGGCACTCGACGACACGCTCACCGCCTACCGGAAGGCCGCAGCGGAGCGCGAGCGGCCCGCCGAGCTGAACATCCTGGTCCAGCGGGTCCTGGTCACCGACGACCGGCGCGCCGCGGCACGCGAGATCGCCGGGCACGGCATCGGCCTCGACGAGGAGCAGGCGCTGCACGTACCGACGTTCCTCATCGGCACCGTTCCGCAGATGGCCGAACAGCTCCGCGCGCACCGCGAGCGCTACGGCTTCTCCTACATCACCGTGCTGGACCCCTTCATGGAGGCGTTCGCGCCGGTCGTCGAGGAGCTCAAGGGGAGCTGAACCCGCCCGCGTCCGGTATCCGGAATGCACTGACAGGCCGCCGGAGCTGTGTTTGGCTCACGGGCATGAACGACATACGTATACGGACGGCCGTACCGGGCGACGCCGAGAGCGTGCTCGCCTTCTGGCGGGAAGCCGCGGAGGGCACCTCCATCACCGACGACGTGGACGGCGTGACCCGTCTCGTCGAGCGGGACCCGGAGGCACTAATCCTCGCGGAGTCCGGCGGGGCCCTGGTGGGCTCGGTGATCGCCGGTTTCGACGGCTGGCGCTGCTCCCTCTACCGGCTGGCGGTCCTGCCCGCGCACCGCCGGCGGGGGATCGCGACGGCGCTGCTCGAAGCGGCCGAGCGGCGCTTCGCGGCGGTGGGCGGCCGGCGCGGCGACGCCATGGTGCTGGAGGCGAACGAGCGGGCCCAGCATGCTTGGGCCGCCGCCGGGTACCAGCGGGAGGACCACTGGCGGCGGTGGGTGAAACCACTGGTACGGGCTTGATCACGGCCCGCTCCCACCCCTGCCGCCGCACCCCGCCCCACCTCCGCCCACCGGTACCGCCATGCCCTTATGCACCACTCACACGCCACCCGCTTTGCGCATCCTTTACTATTGGCGTTCCCACCGTCGTCCAGCGAAAGGAGTGAGCGTCCAGCCATGGGCGAGCCTCCCAGTCGTCCCCGCGTCTCCCCCCGGAGCGCGAACCTCCCGGTCCTGTTCGATCATGGGACGGAGGTGACCCGATGACCGAGCTGCTCCTCCTGGCCGTGGCCCTGCTCCTGACCCTGGCCTGCGGCGTTTTCGTCGCGGCCGAGTTCTCCCTGACGACCGTCGAGCGCAGCGACCTGGAACGCGCCGTGGAGCGCGGCGAGCGCGGCGCGGACAGCGCGCTCAAAGCCGTCCGCAGCCTGACCTTCCAGCTCTCCGGCGCGCAGCTCGGCATCACCGTGACCAACCTGGTCATCGGCATGCTCGCCAAGCCGTCGATCGCCACGCTGCTGGCCGGCCCGCTCGGCGCCGCAGGGCTGCCGCCGGCCGCCGTCGACTCCGTGGCCCTGGTCCTCGGTACGGCGATCTCCACGGTGGTCCTGATGGTCGTCGGCGAACTGGTCCCCAAAAACTGGGCGATCTCCAGCCCGCTGCCCATCGCCCGCCGCGTCGCCACCGCGCAGCGCGGCTTCAGCGCCGCCTTCAAGCCGCTCATCGGACACCTCAACAACACCGCGAACCGGATGATCCGCCGGATGGGCATGGAGCCCGCCGAGGAACTGGCCTCCGCTCGCGGGCCGCAGGAACTGGTCGCGCTCGCCCGGCACTCCGCCAAGGAAGGCGCCCTGGAGCACGACACCGCCGAACTGTTCGTCCGGACCCTCAACCTCGCCGACCTGACGGCGGAGAACGTGATGACGCCCCGCGTCCAGGTCACCGCCCTGGACGTGCAGTCCACGGCCGAGGACGTGGCCACCGCGACGCGCGCCACCGGCCTGTCCCGCTTCCCGGTCTACCGCGGCAGCCTGGACTCCGTGGTGGGCGTCGTGCACATCAAGGACGTCCTGGCCGTCCCCGCCGACCGCCGCTCCCGGTACCCGGTGTCCGAGCTGCTGCGCGAGCCGCTGCTGGTGCCGGAGACCCTGACCGTGGACAAGCTCCTGGACCGGCTGTCCGGCAAGCGCACGATGGCCGTCGTCATCGACGAGTACGGCGGCACGGCCGGCGTCGTCACCCTGGAGGACATCGTCGAGGAGGTCGTCGGCGAGGTACGCGACGAGCACGACCCGATGGAGACCCCGGACCTGGCGCCCGCCGGCGAGGACGCGGACGGCCGGATCCGCTACGACGCGGACGGCGCCGTACGTGCCGACCAGCTGGAACAGGTCGGCCTCAAACTGCCGGACGGCCCGTACGAGACCCTGGCCGGACTGATCGCCACCGAGCTGGGCCGGATCCCGGCCACCGGGGACAGCGTCGAGGTCGCGGGGTGGCGGATGGACGTCGTGGACGCGTCCGGGCACCGCGCGGCACGCGTACTGCTGCACTCGCCGCTGCCCGACGGCGCCGGCCCGACCGGGGAGGACGCCCGATGACCGCGCTCCAGCTCTTCGTCGGCCTGCTCACGCTGGTCGTCAACGCGTTCTTCGTGGGCGCCGAATTCGCGATGATCTCGGTGCGCCGCAGCCAGATCGACACCCACGCCGAGGACGGCGACCGCCGGGCGCACAGCGTCCTGTGGGGGCTCCAGCACGTCTCCGCCGTGATGGCGGCCGCGCAGCTCGGCATCACCCTGTGCACCCTGGTGCTCGGCGCCGTCGCCGAGCCCGCCATCGCCCACCTCCTGGAGCCGCTCTTCGACGCGGTCGGCGTGCCGGGCGCCCTGACCCACCCGATCTCCTTCGTGATCGCCCTGGCCCTGGCGACGTATCTGCACATGTTCTTCGGCGAGATGGTCCCGAAGAACGTGGCGCTGGCCGAGCCGGTGCGCACGGCCCTGGCGCTGGGGCCGCCGCTGGTCGCGCTGACCCGGGCGCTGCGCCCGGTGATCTTCGCGATCAACGCGTTCGCCAACGCGCTGCTGCGGCTGCTGCGGGTGGAGGCCAAGGACGAGGTGACCGCGACGTTCTCCGACGACCAGCTCGCGAAGATGGTCGAGGACTCGCAGGCCGCCGGGCTGCTGGACGACCGGGCTAAGAAGCGCCTGCGGGACGCCTTGGAACTGGGCCGCCGCCCGGTCACCGATGTGGTGCTGCCGGCCGAGAAGGTGGTCTCGGCACGGCTCGGCGTCACCCCGGAAGGCATCGAGAAACTGGCCGCACAGTCCGGTTTCTCCCGTTTCCCCGTCGTCGACAGCACCCAGCGCATCCTGGGATACCTGCACGTCAAGGACGCTCTCGACGCCGCGCCGCGGGACCTTCCCTTTCCGGTGCGGGCGCTGCGTCCGATCGCCCGCGTACGGGCCGAGACGCCGCTCGACGACGTCCTGACGGCGATGCGCGCCTCCCGCACGCACCTGGCAGCGGTCATCGGCAAGGACGGCCGCCTGGCCGGCCTGGTCACGATGGAGGACGTGCTGCGGGAGCTGGTGCTCCAGCAGCAGCCCAAGAAGGCGGGGCCGGCCGGGGGCGGCCCCGGGTAGGATTCCTCCCGCCATGGAGATCAGTGCCACGTACACCAGTTTCGTCGCGGTCGGCGACAGCTTCACCGAGGGCATGTCCGACGAGCTGCCCGACGGCTCCTACCGCGGCTGGGCGGACCTGCTGGCCGCCCGGCTCGCGGCCCGCACCCCCGGCTTCCGCTACGCCAACCTCGCGGTGCGCGGCAAGCTGATCGGGCAGATCGTCACGGAGCAGACCGGGCCGGCGGCCGCGATGGGCGCCGACCTGGTCACGCTGGTAGGCGGACTGAACGACGTCCTGCGGCCCAAGTGCGACGTGAACCGGGTCTGCGGCCTCCTGGAGGAAGCCGCGGGACGGCTGGCCAAGGACTGCCGACAGCTCGTGCTGATGCGCAGCCCGGGACGGCAGGGCCCGGTCCTGGAACGCTTCCGGCCACGCATGGAACAGCTCTTCGCGCACATCGACGCGCTGGCCGAGCAGCACGACGCCATCGTCGTGGACCTCTTCTCCTCCCGCGCGCTGGCCGACCCGCGGATGTGGGCGGACGACCGCCTCCACCTGAACAGCGCCGGACACGAGCGGGTGGCCGAGGCCGTCTGGCAGGCCCTCGGCTTCCCACCCGAGTCCGACTGGGACGCACCGCTCCCCGCGTTCGTACCACCGCGGTGGACCGCACGGCGCACCGCGGACGTACGCTTCGCACGCCGCCACCTGGTGCCGTGGATAGGCAGACGCCTGACCGGCCGCTCCAGCGGCGACAACCGCCCCCCAAAACGCCCCGACCTGCTCCCCTACAAAACCTGAACCCGCCGAGAACCGCCCGGGAGCAGTGCTCGGCTATCGCGTCACTAACCGCCAACCACATGCCGGGATGGTTGGCGATGCGTCCGAATGCCAAGTACATCCGGGACCCCGGCTGCAAAAAGACCTTCCGCAGCCTGGACGCGGTCGATGCCACCCTCGGCACCCCCGTCAAGGCCGATGACCGCGGTAACGTCAAGTTCGACCCCCGCAACACCCAACTGTGCGGCCTTGAGATCATTACGAACGACCGGGAATCACCCACGTACCGGCAGAGCATGATGGCCATGAGCGGCGTGAAGGTAACCACACGGTACGTACCGTAAAACCGCAGGGACTCGAAGATGAGCAACGACCGCCGCGCCACCTTCCTCTTCTACCCGCCCACCGACCGGGCCAACGCCTGGCACATGACCTTCGACGGCTTCCGGACCTCCCTGGAACGAGCCTTCCCCGACGCCTTCACACGCCTCATACCCACCAGCTTCCGGGGAGACAGCTACCTCGAATTCGAAGTAGCGACCCCGAACAACCCCGGCCTGCGCGGGATCGCCACCCTCCCCGTCAAAGAGTGCGGCTGCATCACCCTCACCGAGGCATCGCCCACCGACGCCGCCCACATCGCCCACTGGCTGCGCGACACCTTCATCCCTTCGCCAGACCTCATCCGCTTCAGCAGCGAAGCCGCCCTGGAACCCGGAGACGAATCCCACTGGGAGCTCCCCATTACCGGCGACACCACAGCGGTCGAAGCAATTCTGCGTGAGCACCTGGAAGCCGTCGGGTAAGAAGGAAAGAGCCGGAACGACTTGCGTGCCGCGTCCCGGGAGCACGAATCACCCACGTGCATGGCACGGAATGACGCAGCATGGTACGCGGCTCCTCTTCCAGCCTCCCGACTGGCTCTTGGGTTGCGACGAACTCTTCGAACATCGCTTCGCCTACGTCGATGTCGACGGAGCCATCACGGCCAGCCCACGCACCCACACAGCAACGACATCGCGGGCTTGGGCAGCCGCCGCAGCCAATATCGCCGAACGGGGCGTAGCCGGTTATGACGAACACCGGGCTCCTTTCTTACGGGAGGCCCATATACCGCCAGCTTTCACCCGGGGCGCCTTTCGCGGCAGGCACCCGGGCGGGACGGTGAGACATACAAGCAGTGCTCGTCAAGCAGCAGTTTTCAGCTGGTCACAGTGTTCGCGTACGCCAAAGACGGCATCGAACGGCACAGCGACCGCAGTGCTGTCAGGTAGTAGGCCGCACCCGACCCCCGCGCCGCCCGTGGTCCGTGATCGTCGAACACATAGAAGACGGGAAGGCAGGTCCACGCGGTGAGCTGGAGGTGAGCATGCACCGCCGCGCGCTCCACCGCATGTCGGTGAGTTGTGCCGCTGGTCATGCGGCTCTTGCAGTCGACCAAGGCAAGGCCCTCGCCCCGCACGGCAATCAGGTCCGGCATCCACCGGATCGAAGTGTCCGTTGCCCGTAGAGCCCGGCGGACGTGCGCAGTAAGAGTGCCCTGCTCCCAGAAACTGACGCCCCAACCACGCAGGGTGAGTTCGCGCGCAACGTGTTTTTCGTGTGCGTCACCGGTAGCTTTCCGCTGCTGGTAGCTCGCCATGCCTGGAGACTGGCGCACTCGCCTGAGCAGTGCGCGGGCCTCGAATGTACCTCGGCCAGGCACGCTGCTCCTCCCGCCCGTCCAGGGGCGTCTGCCAGCGTCCGCCTGTGTCTCAGTGTGGCCCACTGACAGTCGTTGTTGGATACCTCAAGTGGCTGAATCTCGCTTCTTTAGTACGGCCTGTAGGGCGGCTCGTCGAGCAATTGCTGCACCTTCGAGCCCGCCGCGCTGAACTGGTCGACGAGCGTTACCCCCGCAGAGGCATGGCACGGCCATCGGAGCCGTCACCACACATCACGACCAGCGGGGCCCCAGCCAGCTACGAACCGGGCCAACAGACGTCGAACGAGCCACGAGAGGGCGCGTAAGCCGCACGGTGCACCACCAGATGCCTCCACGCTCCGGCGCGCCTGGCCAAGAGCCACCTGGCAGTACCGCCGCGTCATGCTCACCCTGTGAGCACGGGGGTGGCAATTGCGGCTGCCATATCGCTAGCGGGCCCCTCGTGCTGCGAGCGAGGACTGCATCTGCAACCTGGGGAGAGGCGGATGACAGAGCAAGCAGGCGGCGTATCCGGACCACAGAAGCCCCTCTGGGCCAACCTGAACGACCACGTCCTGCTCCATACCAAGCCGACAGGCATGCCGTCGCACGACGGTGAGACGGCCGACGGTCTGATCCTGTGCAGCGTCACCGCTCTCAGATCAGCAAAAGACGCCCAGATGCTCCCGACCGCCCGCCTGCTTTTCGACCTGTCCCACTACGAACAGCACACTGCGAGCGCCGACGAAACCTTCTGGAAGCCTCCACCTGGCGACGCCTCACCCCTGTACTCCGAGCCGGATAGCACGTCTCCCGGACAGGGACAGATCGCCGCCGGCGCGACAGCGGTGCTGACTCCCACCCTCTGCCTCCGGGACGGCGACCGGGCTGCCATCCGCACAGCCGTCAGGAGCGTGCAGGAGTACGATCCCGCCTCGGCCGTATTCGTCGTCCCGCTCGACGCGCGATGGCTGCAACAAGACGACGACGTCCGGTTCCTCATCCGCTCTCTCAACGGCATCCCACACATCAAAGCGCTCGCCTTCGGCGCCATCGACGGAGTGCTCCCCGACGAGAGGTCCGCTCTGCGGCTGCGCGGACTCATCACCGGCGTCGAACACGTCGCACTGATACGCACCGACCTTGCCGGCCTCGATGCGCTCGCGCACGGCGCGGCCTTCGTCTCCATCGGCGTCCAGGCCTCCTGCCGCGCATTTCGCCCTCCCTACACACCCGGGCGGCCGGGCGAAAGCCCGCGTGCTCCACCCCGTGCTCATGGAGTATTTCCATGGCGCCCAACTCGCCCACCTCTACGGATGGGGCGGCGCCCCGCAATGCCACTGCGGTATCTGCAACGGGCAGCATCTCGCCCGGTTCAGCGACAGCCCCGACGACGTCGTAGCGGCTAACCGGCACAACGTCGCCACCTGGCTGCGCTGGGCCGAGGCCCTGCAGGCGGCGAGGCCCGGTTCCGAACGCCGCCGCCTGTGGAAGGACCAGTGCTGGGAAGCCGTCAAAGCCCGAGAGACCATCTCGCGGCAGTGGCGCAGCGCTCAGAGCCCGACCTGGCCGGCCGCGCTCAAGGTGTGGGCCACTGCAGCGGATTGACCACCGCCCGCCCCCCGCGGCCGCCCAGCACCTGCCGGTAGGCGTGCTCGATGAAACGCCACCCGGCTGCCGTGATCTGCACGTCGCGCAGCGGCTGCGGCGCGGCTAGCACCCGCGGCACGCCATCACCCTGCCACTGCACCACACCGGTGCTGTACAGCTTGGCCTCGGCCACCAGCCGTTCCGAACCCTCAACCGGACAGCCCAGCCAGACCGCCTGCGGCGCGTAGGCCCCGAACGGCATCCGGTTCAGCGCGTCAAGCCCAGCGTGATCACTGCGTACCACTGCCAGATCCACCCACAGCGGCAGCACCGCCAGCCGCTCCACCGTGTTCCCGCGCCGCCGCAGCACCCCCGGGGGGCAGCCGCACAGCAGACCATGTTCGTAATCGTTCAGCAACGAGGCAGGGGCTGGTTCGCCCACCGGCAGCTTCAGCAGCGCATTTAACGCCCACAGATCGTCCACCGAGCCCGCCCCCGACCGGATGCGGCGCTCGTGCTCGGCCTCATCGAGCCGATAGGCCAGCGCCACCCGCACGCCCCACAAATCCACTTCCGCGAGCTGCGTCCCCGGGCGCAGCTCACCACCGGCCGCGGCACGCACCACCTGCTGCGTCCCATCATCCACTTCCGTCATGATTCCTGGCATCACGCACCTCTTCACAGGTTGGCAGCACCTCAGCACGGCCTAGGCCACTGCGGGTCCGGTTCAGCCGATCCCACCCCGCCCCGGCCACATATGCCCTACGGGCCAGGCGGCGACGCCGCAGCGCCGGCGCGAACCAGGACGGGCAGGCCGCAGAGTCGGAGTTCAGCGTAGGTGGGGGCGTCGTGAGCTCGGCTGCTGGTGAGGCGCTGCCAGATCCAGCCGACTGCGTGGCGCTGCCGCTTTGGAGTGGTGTCCGGACCCAGCGGGTTGAAGGTCGGCAAGAGGCTGCTGTGCAGCACTCCATGCAGGTCGGACATTGCGCTACAGCGGGCGAAGTAGTCGGTCAGCCCCAGGACCGTGGCCGATCGGCCACGGTCCGGTCTGCTGCCCAGAACGCATACGGGTCTGCGATGCGCCCGGAGATGTGGTGGTCGGTGGGCCACGCTCGATCAGAGCCGTACGGCGCCTTCTCGGCGCGGCCCCACGTCTCCGCCCCGGCCAGGCAAGCAAGAGCGGGGACGGCCCTGAGCACGCCCACGACTCGTCGAGGATGCGGTGAAACTCCTCGGGGGTGCGATACAGCGGCCGTCATCATCTGTTCCAGCATGGTTGGGAGTCGGCGATACCGCAGCGGATCGGTGCCTTGGTTCCGAGTGCCCCGCCGCCGCTCGGCCAGCCTGCGTTTGCCCAACGTCTGGTGTGCTGATCCTGACGGGTACGGTCTACATGTGTGCTGGCGCCCTGGCCGGTTGGCTCGTCGAACTCTGACCGCACAGCGCGGTGTTGAAAGGAACATGCGTTGATAGAACGCCCCAAGCGCCTGTGGCCCGCGTTCACAACAGGCTTGGTTTTACTGCTCCTCGTCTCCCTTGTACGCGGCGTGTGCTGGGTGCTCGCCTCTCATCACATGCAAAGCGGGCACCACGACAGTGATAGCAACACGCCTGGCGAGGCCATAGGTGCCGATCTGCAGCACAAGGCATGGAGCGTGTATCAGGGCACGACAACGGCTGCCTTGGTCATCGTCGGTGTCACCGTTTTGTGGGCAGTCGCCATAGTATGGGCGAATCGCAAGACCCATCGGTAATTTTCCGATATTCTGCGACGGCCATCGGAGCGGTGTCGGGCTCACCGTCAGCGGCGCAGCTGACGGCTGGCAGCAGTGAGCACCTTCAGCGGTACGCGGGAGATGTCGTGCTCAGGCGCAGTCGGCACTCGTCGCGGTGATGTGCGAAAGCGTCTCCTTACCCTGCGGCCGCCTCGTCGGGTCTTCGGACGCAAGTACCGAGCGTCTCCGGTCTTCCGTCTTTGAGGACGGCGAGCGGCCGGGGCGTCTCGCATACGTCTCGCATACGTAGGGCTGAGGCGTCGGTGATCGTGCGCCGGCCTGGTTCGTAGGGGCCTCGCCTGGGCGTCATGGATATGACGGGCGGCAGGTAAGCTCTGGTTACGTGACTGCCAAGCCCCGCATTCCGAATGTTCTGGCCGGCCGCTACGCCTCCGCGGAGCTCGCCGTCCTGTGGTCCCCCGAGTACAAGGTCAAGCTGGAGCGCAAGCTGTGGCTGGCCGTGCTCCGCGCGCAGAAGGATCTCGGGGTCGAGGTGCCCGAGGAGGCTCTCGCCGACTACGAGCGGGTGCTGGAGAACGTCGACCTGGCGTCGATCGCCGAGCGGGAGAAGGTCACCCGCCACGACGTCAAGGCCCGCATCGAGGAGTTCAACGCGCTCGCCGGGCATGAGCAGGTCCACAAGGGCATGACCTCCCGCGACCTGACCGAGAACGTCGAGCAGCTCCAGGTCCGGCTGTCGCTGGAGCTGATGCGGGACCGTACGGTCGCCGTGCTGGCGCGGCTGGGCCGGCTCGCCGGTGAGCACGCCGAGCTGGTCGTGGCGGGGCGTTCGCACAACGTCGCGGCGCAGGCGACCACGCTCGGCAAGCGCTTCGCGACCACCGCCGACGAGCTGCTGGTGGCGTACGGGCGGCTGACGGACCTGCTGTCGCGCTACCCGCTGCGTGGCATCAAGGGCCCGGTCGGCACCGCGCAGGACATGCTGGACCTGCTGGGCGGGGACGCCGCGAAGCTGGCCGAGCTGGAGCAGCGGATCGCCGGTCACCTCGGCTTCGGGCAGGCGTTCACCTCCGTCGGCCAGGTCTACCCGCGTTCGCTGGACTACGACGTGGTCACCGCGCTGGTGCAGCTGGCCGCGGCGCCGTCCTCGCTCGCCAAGACGATCCGGCTGATGGCCGGCCACGAGCTGGTGACCGAGGGCTTCAAGCCCGGCCAGGTGGGCTCGTCCGCGATGCCGCACAAGATGAACACCCGCTCCTGCGAGCGCGTCAACGGCCTGATGGTCATCCTGCGCGGCTATGCCTCGATGGCCGGTGAGCTGTCCGGCGACCAGTGGAACGAGGGCGACGTGTCCTGCTCGGTGGTGCGCCGGGTCGCACTGCCGGACTCCTTCTTCGCCCTGGACGGCCTGCTGGAGACGTTCCTGACCGTACTGGACGAGTTCGGCGCCTTCCCCGCAGTCGTCGCGCGCGAGCTGGACCGCTACCTGCCTTTCCTCGCCACGACCAAGGTGCTGATGGGCGCCGTACGGGCCGGGGTGGGCCGCGAGGTGGCGCACGAGGCGATCAAGGAGAACGCGGTCGCCGCGGCGCTCGCCATGCGCGAGCAGGGCGTGGAGCGCAACGAGCTGCTGGACAAGCTGGCCGCGGACGAGCGGATCCCGCTGGACCGGGCGGGGCTGGACGCGCTGATGGCTGACAAGCTGTCCTTCACGGGCGCCGCCGCCGACCAGGTGGCCGCCGTCGTGTCCCGTATCGAAGAGATCACCAAGCAGTACCCCGACGCCGCGGCGTACGCGCCGGGCTCGATTCTGTGAGGCCCCGCTGAAATGGGATTCACTCCCGAGGAACTGCAGGCCGCGCGCGGCCGCCTCGTCCCCGACGTGGCGGCGCCCGGCCTGCGGGTGCTTTTCTGCGGCATCAACCCCGGGCTGATGTCGGCCGCCGCCGGCCATCACTTCGCCCGGCCCGGCAACCGCTTCTGGCCCGTGCTGCACGCCGCCGGCTTCACGCCGCGGGTGCTCAAGCCGGCCGAGCAGGAGGACATGCTCGCGTACGGCATCGGCATCACCAATGTCGTGGAGCGGGCGAGCGCCAGGGCCGACGAGCTGACCGCCAAGGAGTTCCGCGAGGGCGGCCGGCGGCTGGTCGAGAAGGTGAAGCGGCTGCGGCCGAGGTGGCTCGCCGTGGCGGGGGTGACGGCCTATCGGGTGGCTTTCGACGACAAGCACGCGAAGGTCGGGCCGCAGGAGCGCACCATCGGTGACACCCGCGTCTGGGCGCTGCCCAACCCGAGTGGCCTGAATGCGCACTGGTCCCTCGCCACCATGGCGGAGGAGTACGGGCGCCTTCGGGCCGCGGCCTTCGCCGAAGACGGTGCCACGCCGGACGTGTGAGCTGCGCGTTTCGGGTAAGGCGAGCGTTATGTGTAGGACGCACGGGGTGGAAGGGCCGTGCGGGACGTGTAGGCCGTACGGGAGATCTGCGCCGTATACATACGGCCAGTGAGCCGATAAGCCATCAAGCGTCCCTTTGGTCCCATCCGTCTCGTTCCTATGCTGGTTGTGCCGATTTCGATCTTTGCGTTGATACTCGGAGAAACCAATGTGCCGCTCAGCCCCTAGCGACAGGACGAGATGACTACCGGTCAGCCTCAGCCGCCGCGCCTCCGGCGGAACAAGCGGTCGGACGGAGGAAACAACTCCGACACCGACCGGCTGCTGCGCACCCTGCTGCGCCGCCGCAAACGCCAGCTCAGCGTCGAGGAAGTCACCGTCACCGACAGACCGCAGGTACGCCGCGCGGTCACGGCGGCCGCCCTCGGCAACATGATGGAGTGGTTCGACTTCGGGGTCTACGCCTATCTGGCGGCCACGATGGGCAAGGTCTTCTTCCCGTCCAGCTCCCCCGGGGCCCAGCTCGTCTCCACCTTCGCCACCTTCGCCGCGGCCTTCCTCGTGCGGCCGCTCGGCGGTCTGGTCTTCGGACCGCTGGGCGACCGCATCGGACGGCAGCGGGTGCTGGCCGCGACCATGATCATGATGGCGATCAGCACCTTCGCGGTCGGCTTCCTGCCCACGTACGCCACCGTCGGGTTCGCCGCTCCCCTGCTGCTGCTCGTCTGCCGACTGGTGCAGGGCTTCTCGACCGGTGGTGAGTACGCCGGCGCCACGACCTACATCGCCGAGTACGCCCCCGACAAGCGCCGGGGCTTCCTCGGCAGCTGGCTCGACTTCGGTACGTTCGTCGGCTACGCCCTCGGCTCGGGCCTGGTCACCGTGCTCACCGCCGTACTGGGCACGGACGGCCTGGAGAGCTGGGGATGGCGCATCCCCTTCATGATCGCCGGTCCGCTCGGCCTGATCGGCCTCTACATGCGCCTGAAACTGGAGGAGACCCCGGCCTTCAAGCAGGAGGCGGAAGCGGCGCGGCAGGAGGCCGAGGCGTCGGAATCCGGCGACACGCCCGTCGAGGAGGCCCGGCAGTCGGGCAAGGGCCGGCTCAAGGAGATCTTCACCGGGCACTGGGAAGCCGTGCTGATCTGCATGGGGCTGGTGCTGCTCTACAACGTCACCAACTACATGGTGACCTCCTACCTGCCCACCTTCATGACCGAGACGCTCGGCGAGGATCCGACGACCGCGCAGCTGCTGGTCCTCGGCACCATGGTCGTCGTCGCGCTGACGATCACGACCGTGGGCCGCACCTCGGACCGCTGGGGCCGCCGGCCGGTGTTCATCGCGTCCAGCATCGCGCTGGTGGCGCTCTCCTATCCGGCGTTCCTGCTGATCCGCGAGGGCGGCATCCTGCTTCCGGCCCTCGGCTGCCTCATCCTGGGCCTGCTGCTGGTGTGCTTCGCGGGAACCTCCGCCTCCACGCTGCCGGCGCTCTTCCCGACCCATCTGCGCTACGGCGCGCTGTCCATCGCCTTCAACATCTCGGTGTCGCTGTTCGGCGGCACCACGCCGCTGGTCGCCTCCGCGCTGGTGGAGTCCACCGGCAGCCACATGATCCCCGCGTACTACCTGATGGTGGCGGGCGTCATCGGCTTCATCGCCGCCTTCTTCCTGCACGAGACGGCGGGCAAGCCGCTGCGGGGCTCCGGTCCGATGGTCGAGACCCCGGAACAGGCCCGCAAGCTGGTCGCCGACAGCCGGACCGAGGCCGGGCGCCAGGCCCGGGACATCTGGATCCGCCTGCGCCACCCCTGGGCCCGCCATCACCGCGACGACCAGGGCAACCAGAACAAGTAGGCACCGCAGGAGCGACGGGACGGCCGCGCCGGCACGGTCCGCGCGCGGCCCCCGCTCCTCCGCACGGCCCCGCTCGGCACGGTCCCGGCACTGGCGGTCCCTGCACGAGCGGTCCCGGAACGGGCGGCGCCGGCGGGGCGGCCGGTCCGTACCGCATCCGCGCCCGGCGCCCGCGCTCAGCCCACGGCATCCGCGCGGCCCACCGCCGCCAGCAGCTGGAAGACAGGCATCTCGGGATCGCCCTCCCCCAGCCCCACCGCTATCCAGCGCCCCTCGACACGCCAGGCGTGCACACGCGGCACCTGGCCGCACAGCACGTCGAGCGGCGGCTGGACGGGCATGCCCATGGCCACCCGCTCCAGATGCCCCGCGAGGTCCAGCACCTCCGGCTCGCCCCAGCGTAAGCAGAGAGCCGATATGAGTCCCTCCAGCTCGGCTCGGTACTCCTGCGCCGTCTCCTTGACGACCGCGGGGTCCGCTTCCCAGAGCTGCTCGTCGCCGCGCAGCTGGGCGACGTGGAAACCGGGGCCGCTCTCGACCATGGCGGAGCGGACCGGGCCGTCGGGGAAGGCTCGGCCGCGGAGGAGGTCGATGGCGGTGAGATGCTGTGCTGTGGTCGTTTTCGTCATGCCGTCAGTAAACCGCCCGGGTCTGACAATTGGCCCGGCGTCAGCGCATCGGCGGTGGCCGGCCGCCCCGCGTGCGGCTCCGGCGCCCGGCCGGGCGGCCGCCTCCCGGCGGTCCCCCGTCCACCGCCCGGGACTCGCCGCACACCGGCTGACCGGCTACGATCCGCCACACACGCAATGCGAGGGAGACGGACGTTGGGGCGGCTAACCGGTGGGGACCCCTCGCTGCTGCGACGGATCAACTCCGCGGTGGTGCTGCACGCGCTGCGCGCCGCCGACTCCCCCACGCTCACCCACCTCGTGGAAGTGACCGGCCTGTCCCGGCCCACGGTCGAGGGAGTGGTCGAGGGGCTGATCGAGACCGGCCTGGTGGCCGAGGCGCCCGCCGACGAGGGCGCCGCCCGCCGTCAAGGCCGGCCCGCCCGCCGCTTCCGCTTCCGTACGGAGGCCGGGCACCTGCTGGGCATCGAGATCGGCCCGCACCGGGTGGCGGCGCTCCTGTCCGACCTGGGCGGCCGGGTGCTCGGCTCCGCCCAGCGCACGGTCGAGGAGACCGCGTCGGCGGACGAACGGCTGGAGAAGGTACGGGCCGCGGTGGCCGAGCTGCTGCGGCGGGCGGGCGTGGCCCGCAGTTCGCTGCGGGCGGTCGGCGTGGGCAGCCCCGGCATCGTGGAGGCGGACGGCACCGTACGGCTGGGAACCGCCCTGCCCGGCTGGACCGGGCTGCCGCTCGGTGACCGGCTGCGCCGCTCGTTCCGGTGCCCCGTCCTCGTGGAGAACGACGCGAACACCGCCGCGGTGGCCGAGCACTGGAAGGGCGCGGCAGCCGGTTCGGACGACATCGTGTTCGTCCTCGCGGGGCTGAGTCCGGGGGCCGGCGCGCTGATCGGAGGGCGGTTGCACCGCGGCTTCGGCGGCGCCGCCGGGGAGATCGGCGCGCTGCACCTGCTGGGCCGCGAGGCCACCCCGGAGAAGCTGCTCTCCACGACCGGGCAGCCGTTGCACCCGCTGGACGAGGCCCAGGTGGCACGGGTGTTCGAACTCGCGCGTGACGGTGATGCGCGGGCCAGGGACGCGATGGACCGTTTCATCCGGCGGCTGGTGCACGACGTCGCGGCGCTGGTGCTCGCGCTGGACCCGGAACTGGTGGTGGTCGGCGGCTGGGCCGCGGGCCTGGACGACGTACTGGAGCCGCTCCGCGCCGAACTGGCCCGCTACTGTCTGCGGCCGCCCCAGGTGGCCCTGTCCGCACTGGGGGAAGCGGCGGTGGCCACGGGCGCGCTGCGGCTCGCGCTGGACCACGTCGAGGGCGAGCTGTTCGCGGTCGAGGGGACGGTCACCGCCCGGCGCTGAGGGACGTGACTCCGGCCGCGACCGTGCCGTACCCCTAACCCGGCTCGCCTGGCACCCCCGCCGCGCCGGGGCCCTCCGCCTCCTGGAACGAGCCGACGACCACCCGTGACAGGGCGTTCTGATGCTTGATGGCCGGCGGCTCCACGGGGTTGTCGGTCTCGGACGACTCGGCCGGCGGCGAAGTCGGCGTCTGGGACTCCGACGGCCCCGCAACCGCATTCTCGCCCTGGCCCTCGCCCTCGCCCTCCGAAGGCTGTTCGAGCGGCTGCTCACTCGGCGGCGGCGAGGGTGCGGCCGCCTGGCCCGCCCCCGCAAGCGAGGAACTGCCCGAAGGGCCGGGCGACGGGCTCGCCGCCGACCCGGCTCCCGGATCGGAGCGGGGAGCGGGAGCCGCTGTGGCGGACGTGGTGCCCGTACGCCCGGACGGCGTGCTCCCGGACAACGTGCTCCCGGGCGGTGTACTCACGGATGGCGTACCGCTTGACGAGTCGCCCCCGGACGCCGTCGGAGCGCCGTGCGACCCCTCCGGCGGGGCCGCGGCGCTCCAGGGGAGCTGCGTCATCGGAAGGTCGGTGCCGCCGTTCCCGTACACGACGCCCAGGCCGAGCGCGAGCGCCACGAGGGAGTTCCACGCGATGCGGCGTCCGATGCGCGGCGATGCCGTCGGTGTACGGCGACCGCCGGCGAAACCGCCGGAAGAGGCCACCCGCCTGCGCGTCCCGCCCTGGCTGTGCCTCCCGCCCTGCCTGTGCCTCGCGGGTACCCGGCTCCGGCGTACGCGCTTGCCGCCCTGTGACCCCGGCGGGCCCTTGACCTCCGTCGCCGGTCCGCCGTCGGCCGGGGAACTCGCGGAGACCAGGCCGAAGTCGTCCCTGCCCGCTTCCACGAGGAGTTCGCCGAACGCGAAGGGCGCGACGACCGGGAACCAGCGGGCGACGCTGCGCTTGGCGCTGCCCTGGCAGGTACGGCACTGGCCCGCGTGGCGGGTGACGGTGCGGCACACGGCGCCCGGCAGGGCATCGGTGCTGTCCGCGTCGGCGAGGAACCGCTCCAGGGCGTCCACGGCCCGCCGCGCCCGGTCGGCTGCGGCATGGTCTCCCGCCACCGCGGCGGCTGCGGCCTCGGCCGCCCGGGATGCCACCGCGTCCGCCAGGATGTCCGCGAGCCTGCCGCACGCCTCCCGGTTGCGCGGGTCCTTGGCCAGCACGTTGGCCCGGAAGGCCTTCCGCAGCGCCTCGTTGTGGTCCTTGGTGCTCCCGGTGGCGCGTCCGAGGCGCCGGGCCAGCTCGGCTCCGGTCAGTTCCTCGCCGACGTACAGGTCGTGGAACCGCTGCGTGCCGGGGCCCAGGGCCACCGCGATGTTCCTGGTCAGCGTCAGCGCGCGGCGGCGACGGGACGTGAAGTCGGCGTCGTCTTCCGCGATCTGCCGCAGGCGGCGGGCCGTCTCCCGGCCGGCCGACTCCTCCCAGTCGGCCCAAGGAGCCGCGGCGTCCCGGGCCCGCTTGCGCCTCTGCTGGGCGCAGCGCCGCCAGGCGATCTGGTAGAGCCAGGACTCCAGGGCCTCCGGGTGCTCCAACCGGTCCAGCTTCGACCAGGCCGTGAGGAAGGTCTCCTGGAGCGCTTCCTGAGCGGCGTCCCGGTCCGGCAGGAGCCGCTTGAGGCAGAAGCCGTACAGGCGTGCGTAGTGGATTTCGTAAAGTTCGTCGAAGAGGGCGCGGCGCGCCCATCGGCCGGTGGTGGACTGGAAGCGCCTGACCAGGGCGGCGGTGTCCACGTCGGCCGTTGTGTACTTGATGCTGGGCGATGTGGTCACTGCCCCACCCCGTTCGTGTGCTCCGGCGCGCGGCCGGAGTACGAGCGTCGCACGCGGGATCCTACGGCGAATCGCCACGGCAGTGGCGCACGGGTGGGCGCGCACGGCGCACGGTGGTGCAAGGGGCGCGGACGGAGCGCGACGGCTCCGATGAGCCCGTCGGCGCACAACACCAGCAGGTCCCTGAGGGTGCCAGGGGGCAGCAACAGGTTCGCCAGGACCGTCACCGGGCCCAGCAGCGCCACCCGTACCGCGCCCGGCACGAGCCTCCGATTCATGGTCGTTCTCCTTCGACTGCTCCGGTTGAGGTCGGTCGGAGGAGAAGGGCCCGGGAGGGTGCCCGTCGGGGGCACTTCCCCGGAAAAACTTTTCGCGGCCGGGCCGCGGCGCGACGCGGAGGCGTTGTCAGACCCCCCGGCTAGTGTGCTGAGCAGATGGTCCGGAGCCTGGCCGAGCAGTGGTCGGGGGCCGGTCAGCCGCGGTACCGAACCGGGGAGAGAGCGTTGAGCGAGGACCGGGACTCCACCACGTATCCGTCGTCCGCCGGGTACGCCAGCGTCAACGGCCTGAATCTGTACTACGAGGTCCACGGCACGGGACGGCCGCTGGTCCTGCTGCACGGCGGAATGCTCACCATCGACCTGACCTTCGGCGGCATACTCCCCGCGCTCGCCGCGACGCGTCAGGTCGTCGCCGTCGAGTTGCAGGGACACGGGCACACGGGAGACATCGACCGGGAGCCCGCGCTCTCCTACCTCGCCGACGACGTGGCGGGGCTGCTGGACCACCTCGGGATCGACCGGGCGGACGTGTTCGGTTTCAGCCTGGGCGGCCTGACCGCCCTTCAGCTGGCTGTTGCCCGGCCCGCGCGGGTCGACCGGCTGGTGCTCGCCTCCACCCACTACCGGCCCGACGGCTACCACCCCGAGGTCCGCGACCCCTCCGCGCGCCCCGGCTCCCCCCGGATGCCCACCGAGAGCGACTTCCAGGAGATGTACGAGGCGTACACGGAAGTCGCTCCCGATCCGGGACGCTTCGAGGCGTTCGCCGAGAAGCTCCAGCCGACGGTGCACGCGTTCGAGGGCTGGTCCGCGGAGACACTGGCCGGCATCGAGGCACCGGTCCTCCTGCTGGTCGGCGACACCGACTTCGTCCGGCTGGAGCACGCCGTCGAGATGCACGGCCTGATCCAGGGGTCACAGCTCGGCGTGCTCCCCGGCACCACCCACCACAACCTGCCGCGGCGCGCCGACCTGGTCGTACCGATGGTGAAGGCGTTCCTGTCCCGGTCCGCCGAGCCCTAGCTGCACCGCGTCCTAGCTCGCCAGGGCGGTGACGCCCGTTTCGGCCTCGTTGTCGCCGAAGGTGAGGCGGCAGGTGTCGGCGCGGTACGTGGACACTGCCACGGCGGCGGTGCGGCCGCCCGCGAAGTAGCGGGTGGTGACGACGAGGACGGGGGCGCCGGGCAGCCGGTCCAGCTCCCTGGCGTCGTCCGCGCGGGCCGAGCCCAGCTCCACGGCCCGGTCCTGGCCTTCCAGTTCGAGCTGTTGCAGCTCGCGGAGGACGACGCGGGCGCGGGCCGGCGCGTCCACCGCGACGCCGGCGGCGGCACCGGGGACGCAGCGGGCGGGCACGTACAGCTGCTCGGCGGCGACCGGCTGGCCGTGTGTGACCCTGCTGCGGTGCACGATGTGCACCCGCTCGTCGGGCGTCAGCTCCAGCAGGCGCGCCACGGCCGCGGGCACGGACTGCGACTCGACGGCGTCGACGGGCTGCCAGTCGTCACCGGCCGCGCCCGGCCAGGTGTGGCGTACGGGCTCCACGGCCACGCCCACGCGGGGCGGCGCGACGGTCGTGCCCACGCCCCGGCGGCGCTGCAGGCGGCCTTCCAGCTCCAACTGCTCCAGCGCCTGCCGCAGCGTGGCGCGGGCGACGCCGAAGCGCGCCGCGAGCTCCCGCTCGTTGGGCAGCACCTCGCCGACCGAGAACTCCGAGTCGAGAGCCTCGCTGAGCACGGTCTTGAGGTGCCAGTACTTCGGCTCCGGCACCGTTTCGAGCTGCGTGGTCCCCACCCTGTCCTCCGCCATGGCCGTCTTCGCGGCGGGGCTGGCCCCCGTCGCCTGCGCGCCCGGTTCCGGGCCCGCACCCACGCTCCTGATATGAGCGCTTCTTTATTAAAGGTTGTTGCAGTATCCCTGCGACGATATGGCCGCCCCCACCCTTGGTCAAGACCAATCGACGGATCCGTTCGGGCAGGGCAGGGCGGGCAGGGCAAGGCAGCGCAAGGCGCAAGGCAGGCTGTACGGCCGGTACGGTCCGCTCATACCGGATGGAGTGGTCAGTTTTTGCCGAGGGAGGCCAGCTTGTCCGGGTTGCGGATGATGTAGACGGTTTGGATGCGGCCGTCCGCCACGTCGAGCTGCACGAGCGAGTCCGGCTTGCCGCCGGAGCGCACCAGCAGCGCGATGCCCCCGTTGAGCTGCAGGAATTCCCACCCGGCGTCCGGGATGCCGCCCTTGATCACGCCGAGCACGAACCGGCTGACCTTGTCGGCGGACTCGATGACCCGCAGCGGCGCCTTGGCCTTGCCGCCGCTGTCGCCGACCAGGCGCGCGTCGTCGGCCAGCAGGTTCAGCAGCCCGTCCAGGTCCCCGCCCGCGGCCGCCGCCAGGAAGCGCTCGGTCAGGTCGCGCTGCCGGACGGGGTCGACCTCGAAGCGCGGCCGGCGCTCCTCGACGTGGCGCCGGGCGCGTCCCGCGAGCTGGCGCACCGCCGCCTCGCCGCGGTCCAGGACCGCGGCGATCTCGGCGTACGGGTAGCCGAACGCCTCGCGCAGCACGAACACCGCGCGTTCCAGCGGCGACAGCGACTCCATGACCACCAGGACGGCGAGGGTGACGGACTCGGTGAGGACGGCGTGTTCGGCGGTGTCGGCGACGGTGGCGCCGAGGTCCGTGGCCAGCGGCTCGGGCAGCCAGGGGCCGACGTACGACTCGCGGCGCGTCTGGACCTGCCGCAGCCGGTCGATGGCCAGCCGGGTGGTGACGCGCACCAGGTACGCGCGCGGCTCGCGGACCTGTCCCCGGTCGGCGGCCGACCAGCGCAGCCACGCCTCCTGGACCACGTCCTCGGCGTCGGCGACCCGGCCGAGCATGCGGTAGGCCACGCCCAGCAGCACCGGGCGGTGTTCCTGGAAGACATCGGTTGCGGAGTCCGTCTGCACGCGTTCATCCCAGCGGGCCGCTCGCACGTTGTCCAGCGCGGATGGCCGGAAAGCGACAACCGCGGACGTGGTGTGCGGCACAGCTCGACACAAGACGCTCAACAAGAGCGGCGCTTCGAGACGAGAGCGGTGCTTCGATGCGAGAGCGGTGCTTCGAGTCAGAAAAAAACAAAAGAAAGCAAGGCGCGCCTACCGCTGAGTAGTTATCGCTGTCATCGTGTGTCCCTGCACGTCAGCCGAGAGCGCCCCCGTCCCCCGCCCCAGGAGCTTTCCATGGTCGCACCGGTCTCCTTCGTCGACGTCTCCCCGGCCGGCCGACCGGCCTTCACCGTCGCTTACGAGCGCAAGGGCGCGGGCGCTCCGCTCGTCCTGCTGCACGGCATCGGTCACCACCTCCAGGCGTGGCGGCCGGTCTCCGACATCCTCGCCGCCTCCCACGAGGTCATCGCACTGGACCTGCCCGGCTTCGGCGCCTCGCCCGCGCTGCCGCCCGGCGCCGCCTACGATCTCGGCTCGGTCGCCCCGCTGCTGACCGCCACCTTCGCGGCGCTGGGGCTCGACCGCCCGCACATAGCGGGAAACTCGCTCGGCGGCCTCCTGGCCCTCGAACTCGGGCGCGGCAGGCACGTACGGTCGGTGACCGCGCTCTCCCCCGCCGGGTTCTGGACGCAGGCGGAGCGGCGGTACGCCTTCGGGGTGCTGCGCGGCATGCGGGCCGGCGCCAAGGCGCTGCCGCCGCCGGCGGTCGGGCTGCTGGCCCGTTCCGCGGTCGGGCGCGCCTCGCTCACCAGCACGATATACGCCCATCCCGGCCGTCGTTCGGCGTCGGCGGTGGTGGCCGAGACCGAGGCGCTGCGCGGCGCGGCCGGTTTCGCGCCCACGCTGGCGGCGGGCCGGGCCGTACTGTTCACCGACGACGTGCCGGACGTTCCGGTGACGATCGCCTGGGGCAGCCGCGACCGGCTGCTGCCGCGCCGCCAGGGCGTACGGGCCAAGCATGCGATACCGGGCGCCCGGCTCGTCCGGCTGCCGGGTTGCGGCCATGTGCCGATGAATGACGACCCGGCGCTGGTCGCCCGGGTCATTCTCGACACGGCGCGTTGAGGACCAGGGCGCTCCCCGCAGTTCACCGTGCGTTCGCCCACGCGGCACCGGGCAACGATACGAACAGAACGTCACCAAGATCGGTCGTTCCACGGGAGGTTTCACATGGCGCAGGGATCCGGCAGAGCCGTCAACCGGCGGTCGGTACTGCACGGCGCGGCGCTCGGTACCGCGGCGCTCGCCCTCCCCGCCGTCGCCAACGCAGCGGGACCGGGCGCCTCGGCCGCCCCGTCCCGTATCGCGGGGGCGCCCGCCCAGGCGCGCGCCGGGCGGCCGAGCGCCCTGTGGGGCGTGCAGACCGGGGACGTGACGGCCTCCTCCGGGCTGGTGTGGGTGCGTTCGGACCGGCCGGCCCGGATGATCGTGCAGACGGCGGCGACCGAGGCGTTCCGCAACGCGCGCACCTGGCACGGTCCGGTGCTCGGCCCCGGTACGGACTTCACCGGCACCACCGCGCTGCACGGCCTGCCGTCCGGCGAGCAGGTCCACTATCGCGTGCTGCTCGCCGACCCGCACGACTACCGGCGTACGGGCGAGCCGGTCACCGGGACCTTCCGCACCGCCTCGGCCAGGCGCCGCGACGGCGTGCGGTTCACCTGGTCGGGCGATCTGGCCGGGCAGGGCTGGGGCATCAACCCGGACCACGGCGGCTACCGGATCTACGAGGAGATGCGGCGCCGCGACCCGGACTTCTTCCTGTGCAGCGGTGACAACATTTACGCCGACAACCCGATCGAGGCCAGTGTGCGACTGCCCGACGGCAGGATCTGGCGCAATGTGACCACCGAGGAGAAGTCGAAGGTCGCCGAGACGCTGGCGGAGTACCGCGGCGCGTTCCGCTACAACCTGCTCGACTCCAACCTCCGCGAGTTCAACGCGCAGGTGCCCACCATCATCCAGTGGGACGACCACGAGGTGCGCAACAACTGGTACCCGGGCCAGATCCTCGACGACGCCCGGTACACGGAGAAGGACGTGGACGTGCTCGCGGCGCGTTCGCTGCGCGCCTTCCGGGAGTACTTCCCCATCCGTACGCTCCGGTCCGACCGGGGCGGGCGGGTCTACCGGGTGATCAACCACGGGCCACTGCTGGACGTGTTCGTGCTGGACATGCGCACGTACCGGAACGCGAACTCCCCCAACCGGCAGACCGACGACCGGCAGGGCATCCTCGGGGCCGAACAGCTGGCGTGGCTCAAGCGGGCGCTGTCGCGGTCCCGCGCCGTGTGGAAGGTGATCGCCTCCGACCTGCCGCTGGGGCTCGTGGTCGCGGACGGCAAGACCGACTTCGAGGCGGTGGCGCAGGGCGACCCGGGCGCGCCGCTGGGCCGGGAGCTCCAGATCGCGGAGCTGCTGCGGCACATCAAGCACCGCCGCGTCACCGGCACAGTGTGGCTGACCACGGATGTGCACTACACCTCGGCCCAGCACTACGACCCGTCGCGTGCCGCCTTCAAGGACTTCGCGCCGTTCTGGGAGTTCGTGTCGGGGCCCCTGAACGCGGGCGGGTTCCCCGCGGTGCCGCTGGACGGCACGTTCGGGCCCGCGCAGCCCTTCGTCAAGGCGCCGCAGCGGGCCAACGTCTCGCCCGCCGAGAGTCCGCAGTACTTCGGCGAGGTGGACATCGACGGGGACAGCGGCGAGTTGACGGTACGGCTGCGGCAGGAGGGCGGGCAGGTCCTGTTCAGCCGGGTGTTGCAGCCGGGGCGGGTGGGGCAGCCGGAACGGTAGCGTGCTCTGCGTACCTGTCGGGTCCGCGGCGCAATCCGTTGCCTTTTGACGCGATTGTGTCCTTTACTCATCGGTCACAGAGCGTTCGCGATCAGGCAACACCGGTCGGCGAGGCTGTCTGCATGACTGACGCGACATCTGCCAAGAGCTCCCGCCGCCACCACTGGCGGCGGGACCTGGTCGAGCTGGCGGCCCTGTTCACCGCCGTGTCCGTGGCGGACGCCCTCGCCAACGCCATCGCGCACGGCCCGTCGGGGCCGGTGCTGCTGTGCTGCTCGGCGGTCGCCCTGCTCGCCACGGCCGCGTTCCACACCTGGTGGGCGCGCCGCCACGAACACGCGCCGCCGCCGACCGATACGGGCGCCACAGCGCCCGAGGCCCCCGCCCGCCCCGCCGGGGAAGGGCAGGACACGGCGCTGTGGCGGATGCGCACGACCGTACGGGACGAGCCGGGCAGCCTCGCCGCGCTGTGCGCCGCGCTGGCCGGGCACCGGGTGGACATCCTGAGCCTGCAGACCCACCCGCTGTCGGAAGGGACGGTGGACGAGTTCCTGCTGCGCGCCCCCGCCCCGCTGCCCGCGGCCGAGCTGACCCGTACGGTCGCCGCCGCGGGCGGCGCGCACACCTGGCTGGAGCGGGCCGACGCCCACGACCTGGTGGACGCGCCGACCCGGATGCTGAGCCTGGCCACCCGCACCGCCCTGGATTCCGCCGAACTGCCGCTCGCACTACGCCAGTTGCTGGGGCGCTGCACCATCCATTCGGTGCCCGCGCGGTCCCTGAACGGGCGGCCCCGGGCCGAGCGGGTGCCGGACGAGGGCATCCTCGAAGAGCACACCATGAAGTTCCGCGACCCGTCCGGGGGCACCGTCACCATCGAACGCCCGCACCTTCCCTTCACGCCCACCGAGTTCGCGCGGGTACGGGCGCTCGTCGAGCTGGACGCCCGGCTCGGCCAGCGCGTACCGCCGCGCCGCGACGTGCTGACCCTGCCCGAGGGCAACCCCATCACGGTCCGCCGCGCGGGCGCCGCCGACCTGACGGCGGCGCGCGAGATGCACTCCCGC
The DNA here is from genome assembly GCF_044332485.1 of Streptomyces sp. NPDC017056. NCBI lineage: Bacteria > Bacillati > Actinomycetota > Actinomycetes > Kitasatosporales > Streptomycetaceae > Streptomyces > Streptomyces sp. NPDC017056. Next base: position 144,448 of record NZ_JBIRPD010000014.1, read on the forward strand.
TGCTCGGCGCGGACACTGGCGATGCGCTACCACGGCCCGGTCGCCGACGCGGAACGCTACCTGGAGCACCTGCTCAGCCCCCGCTTCGGCCGCACGCTCGCGGTCGAGACGGCGTCCGGGCGGCTGGTGGCGCTCGGCCACCTGCTGTGGGACGGCGAGGAGACCGAGGTGGCGCTGCTGGTCGAGGACGCGTGGCAGCGGCGCGGCATCGGCGCCGAGCTGCTGCGCCGGCTGGTCGGCATGGCGGCCGACGCGGGCAGCGCGAGCGTGTACGCGATCACCCAGGCGTCCAACACCGGGATGGTGGCGGCGATGCGCGGCCTCGGGGTGCCGCTGGACTACCAGGTCGAGGAGGGCACACTGGTGATCACCGCCCGCCCCGCCGGGGTGCCCGCGCGACGGGAGCCCGTACGTCCCGAGGCGGCCGGGGCCGCGCCGGACGCCGGCCCCCGGGCGACGTGACCGCACGGGCGCGGAAGTGGGGCCGGCCGGTACGCGAGCGCTCGTACCAACCGGCCCCGGGCGGTACGGAGACCGGTGCGGATCGGTCCGTACCTCAGTGGTCCTCAGCGGTTCTCAGGGCTTCTCGGCAGCCGTGACCGCGGTGGTTTCTCAGGTTTGCTCCCAGAGGGACGGCGCGTTCGAGGGCTCCCAGCCCGGCTGCGCCTGGTGGCTCTGCAGGCAGCGGTAGGTGGCACCGCCGTACGTGACCTGGGCGCCCGCCTCGTACACGGTGCCGGCGGACCAGGTGCCGTCGGGCTCGCTCGGGCCGGGGTCCTCGGAGCCGCTCGTGCCGGTCTTCAGCGTGAGGCCGTAGCCCTGGAGCAGCGGGTTGATCGGCTGGTAGAAGGTCGTGCCGCCGGAGCTGCAGTTGCCGGACCCGCCGGAGGTCACGCCCTGGGCCTGGCTGCCGGAGATGAAGGAGCCGCCGGAGTCGCCCGGCTCGGCGCAGACCGAGGTCCTGGTCACGCCGCTGACGGTGCCCTGCGGGTAGGTGACGCTGGTGTTGTGCTGCTGGATCGTGCCGCAGTGCCAGCCGGTCGTGGAACCCGAGCGGCAGATCGAGGAGCCGACCGCCGCCTGGGTGGACCCGGCGACGCGGACGTTCTGGCCGCCCTGCCCCTTGACGTACGGCGTGGAGGTCCAGTTGCCGTTGGCGGCGACCCAGGCCGTGTCACGGCCGGGGAAGGTGGATGCCTGGAAGCTGCCCTGGGCCACCTGGTTGTACCCGGTGGTGGAGGTTCCGGTGCGGCCGCAGTGGCCGGCGGTGGCGAAGCCCTGCTGGGAGCCGCGGGTGATCGCGAAACCGACGGAGCAGCGACCGCCGCCCATGTAGTACGCGTCGCCGCCGCGGATGTCGTAGAGCGGGCGGGGGCGCTCGGCGGTCGCTCCCACGCTCACGAGGCTGCGGTCCACGCCGCTGGCGGCGACGAACGACCTGGCCGACGACGGGTCGGCGGCGCGCAGCTGCACCGTGTTCGTGCGGACGTCCACCGCCCAGGAGGAGGCCGTGGGGGCGGCCCGGTGCGTCGACGCGCGGTCCAGCCCGGCCTTGGCGGCTTCGAGCCGGGCGAGCGTGTTCGGTACGTGCGCGGCGCGGGCGCCCGCGGCGCGGATGGCCTGGAGACGCGTGGCGTCGGTGGTGGCCACGGTGAGCGTGGCGGATTCGGTGCCGCTGACCCAGGCGCCGGCGAACGAGCCGCCCAGCGCGTTCCGGAGGTGGCCGGCGACCGCGCCGGCTTCCGCCTCGTTGGCCAGCCGGCGTTCGGCCTGCGCCCGGTTCAGGCCCAGGTCGCGCTGCATCGCCTGGAACACGGCGTCGGACGTCGAGCCGACGGACAGGGTCTCGGCCGCCGTACGGGGTGCCTGCGGCGTCGTCGAGTCGGCGTGCGCCGCCCCGGAACCGGGCAGCCCGGTCAGGACGAGTGCGCCGACGGCGGCTATGACGGCACACGCGCTGGTTCGGGCGTGTCTGTGGCGCATGGGGGAGGTCTCCTCGGTCTCGGGGGGGGGTGGAGGTGCCGAAACCGTAGGTCCGCGTTCCGTCCCGCGGGAGATGCCAGTTGTCCTTCTGCCCGGTGATATGGATACCTCGGCGGAATCACGGGTAGCCGAGGGCGCCCGGGGGCCCGGGGTCGGCCGTCGAGCGGCGGTCGGCGAGCCAGGCCGTGTAGCTCTCGCTGCGCGCGGCCGCCTCGGCGTGGGCGGCGCGTGCCTGGGCCACGACCTCCTGCGCGGAGTCGGCGGCGGGCGTCCCCGGGTGCCAGCCCACCAGGTGCCGCCAGGTCAGCGGCGTGCCGGCGAGCGGCCTCGTCACCATTCCGGGCGTGGTCGGCAAGGTCGCCCGGCACAGCCCGGCGGCGCGGCCGACCTGGACCAGGTGGATGCAGGACGAGGTGTCCGTCTCGTACACCCGGGCCGGGGTGAAGCCGGCGCGGGCGCAGGCCAGGGTGAAGCAGTCCGCGAAACAGCCGTCCCCCGGCACGTCCGCCCACGCCTCCGCCGCCAGTTCGGCCAGGCCGATCTCGCGCCGGCCGGCCAGCGGGTGGTTCTCGGCGAGCATGACGAAGACCGGATCCACCGCGATCTCCCGCCAGGTGAGCCGTTCGGGCTCCGGCGCCGGGCTCTCGCCGCAGGCACCGATCAGGGCGAAGTCCAGCCGTCCCGCGGCCACCGAGGCGGCGATCTCGCGTTCGGACCAGGTGGTGAACGTGGTCACCGGCACCCCGGGGTAGGTGGTCGCGAGCCGGTCCACCAGCCCGCCCAGCAGCGGGCCGTGGGTGCCGCCGAGCCGGAAGCCCGCCATCCGGTCGCCGGCGTGCCCGAACCGCACGGCTTCCTGCTGGAGTTCGCTGATCGCCGGCAGCACCACGCGCGCGCGGTCGAGCACGAACTCGCCCAGCGCCGTGGCCCGCACCCCGAAGCGGCCGCGCTCGAAGAGGCGGCCTCCCAGGGCACGTTCTATCCGTTTCAGCTGGGCGCTCAGAGCGGGCTGGGCGAGGCCGAGCCGGGCTGCGGCCTTGGTGAGGCTCCCCGCGTCGGCGATCGTCCGGATCGTCTTCAAATGCCGCAGTTCCAGGTCCATCCTGTGAGCTTGGTGCTCCGCCGTGACAGCAGGCAATAGTCCGGTCCGGACCAATGACGGACCGCGTCCGGTTACCCGTCCCGTTCGCCCTCCGCGGACGCGGGCCCCGCACGGGCACCGGGCGGCGCGCTGATGATGACGTACCGGGGCCATCCGTACGAGGATGGTGCCCATGTCCCACACCACTGCTTCCGACAGCGCTCCGCTCCCCCGCCAGGTCGCCGACACCTATGTCGACGCCCTGGTCGACCTGGACCCCATCACCGGTACCTTCCTCGGCGTCGCCGAGAGTTCGGGCCGGCTCCCCGACTTCTCGCCCACCGGCCAGGAAGCGGTGGCCCAACTGGCCCGTACGACGCTGGACCGGCTCGCCGAGGCCGAGCGGCGGCCCGGGGCGGACAGCGAGAGCGAACAGCGCTGCGCCCGGCTGCTGCGGGAGCGGCTGACCGCCGAGCTGGCGGTGCACGAGGCGGGCGAGGGATTGCGCGCGGTGAGCAACCTGGAGTCGCCGCTGCACTCGGTCCGCGAGGTCCTGACCATCACGCCGGTCGACACGGACGACGACTGGGCGGCGCTCGCCCAGCGGCTGCGTGCCGTGCCCGCGGCACTGGAGGGCTACCGCGCCTCGCTGGACGCCGGGCTGAAGCAGAACCTGCCCGCCGGACCGCGCCAGGTCGCCACCGTCATCGGGCAGTTGGACACCTGGATCGGCACGGACCGCAGCTGGTTCGCCGACCTGACCGAGCCGGGCCCGCAGGCGCTGCGCGCCGAGCTGGACGCGGCGGCGTCCGTGGCGACCGGCGCGCTGGTGGAGCTGCGCGACTGGTTCCGCGACCGGTACGCGCCGGAGATCGAGGGCGCGCCCGACGTGGTGGGCCGGGAGCGCTACGCCCTTCGCGCCCGCTTCTACAACGGCACCGACCTCGACCTGGACGAGGCGTACACCTACGGCTGGTCGGAGTTCCACCGGCTGTACGCCGAGATGGCCAAGGAGGCCGAGAAGGTCCTGCCCGGGGCGCGCACCCCGTGGGAGGCGCTGGCCTGGCTGGACGAGAACGGCGAGGCCGTGGTGGGCGTCGAGGAGACCCGCCAGTGGCTCCAGGCGCTGATGGACCAGGCCATCGAGGCGCTGGACGGCACGCACTTCGACCTCGCGGAGCGGGTCAAGCACGTCGAGTCGCGCATCGCGCCGCCCGGCGGCGCCGCGGCGCCGTACTACACGAGCCCCTCGCTGGACTTCTCCCGGCCCGGCCGCACCTGGCTGCCGACCATGGGGAAGACCCGCTTCCCGGCGTACGACCTGGTCTCCACCTGGTACCACGAGGGTGTCCCCGGCCATCACCTCCAGCTGGCGCAGTGGGCGCACGTCGCCGACGACCTCTCGCGCTACCAGACGACGGTGGGCATGGTCAGCGCCAACGCCGAGGGCTGGGCCCTGTACGCGGAGCGGCTGATGGACGAGTTGGGCTTCCTGACCAGCGCCGAGCGCCGGCTCGGGTACCTGGACGCGCAGATGATGCGCGCGGTCCGCGTCATCATCGACATCGGCATGCACCTGGAACTGATTATTCCGGCGGAATCGCCGTTCCACCCGGGTGAGCGCTGGACGCCGGAGCTGGCCCAGGAGTTCCTGGGGCGGCACTGCAGCCGTCCGGCGGACTTCGTCGAGAGCGAGATCATCCGCTACCAGGGCATTCCTGGCCAGGCCATCGGCTACAAGCTGGGCGAGCGCACCTGGCTCGAAGGACGCGAGGCGGCGCGGCAGCGGCACGGCGCGGACTTCGACCTCAAGGCGTGGCACATGGCCGCGCTGTCGCAGGGTTCGCTGGGGCTGGACGATCTGCTGGACGAACTGTCGCGCATCTGAGACGGGGCCGGCGGCCGGGTGCGCGGGGACGGCGCGCCCGGCCACACGCCGTGTCCGGCCGCACGCCGTGTCCGGCCGCACGCCGTGTCCGGCCGCACGCCGTGTCCGGGCGCGCGCCGTGCCCCCGCGTCCCGTCTCATTTCACGGCGCTGTGCACCTCGTACCGCCAGAAAGCACGCAGCCGCCAGAATTCCACCGCCGACATGGAATTCACCGTGTGCCGGTGCAGGCCCGCGGCTTTGGCGGCCGCGTAAGGCGCCCGTGCGATCGCGGCGAAGCATTTGAGCATGGGCCACATGTGGCGGGAGATGTCCTCGGCCCGGACGTCGGAGAATCCGGCTTCGGAGGTCAGGCGTTCCAGCGTTCCGTAAGTGAAACGCTGGAACGACGGCATCGCGGCCCAGGTGTTCAGCTGCCGGAAGAGTTCGGCCGCCGACGGGTGCAGGCGGTCGTCGGATTCCCGGACGTACTCGAACATGACCAGCCGTCCGCCCGGTTTCAGTACGCGGTGGAATTGCCGCAGGGCGGTCTCCGCCTCCGCCGCGTGCACCAGGGTCTCCATCGTGTAGACCGCGTCGAAACTCTCCTCGGGGAAGGCCGGCGCCGCGTAGTCACCGCGGGAGAAGGAGAGCAGGTGGCCGAGCCCCCGGCGGCGGGCCCGGCGCGCTGCCGTGGCGACATGGAAATCGAGCAGGTCCACGCCGTGGATGCGCAGCCCGAAACGGCCCGCCAGGTGACCGGCCACATCGCCCACACCGCAGCCCGCGTCCAGCACGCGCGCGCCGGGCGGCAACGCGAGCGTCTTCCCCATCTTGTCCTCCATACGGCGCAGCGCCTTCGACCACAGCCACGGGGAATCATCCGCGCGGTAATAGCCGAAGTGCTTGGTGCCGTTGAGGAACAGGGGATATCCCAGCCGGGATCCCGGATGCCGGTAATACCCGCTGACCTCGCGTTCGTTGCCCACATCCGGAACCATGCCAGCCGGAGCCTCGCCGGCGCACTGTTTCGGCGCCGGAATCCCCCATCCGTGTCGGCCGTGCCGGGACTACGCCGGCCATTCGGGCAAGGGCATGGGCAGGTTCCGGTGCAGCCTGACCAGAGCGGCGCGCTGGGTGTCACCCGGGCTCGCAGGGCCGGGCAGGGCGTCGAGAAGCAGGCAATGAGAGTGCGCCACATTGGCGGCGTGTCCGGTGAGCACTGCCAAGGGGGCGGCGTACCGGCGGAAATGATGGACGGCCCAGCGCAGTTCGGGACCGAGTGCGGCGCGGAAGCACGGGCTGTCGTCCACACCGCGCCCCTTGGCCACCAGTGCCGCCACGTCGTCCGTCACCTGCGCGGGAGGAGCCTCGCCGCGGGCGAATGCCTCCGCGGTCGCCACGGTGGCGTGCTGCATCCCGGCGTAGAGGGACGCCTTGTCCGCGGTCGTCCAAGCTCCCCAGTAGAACCCGAATCCGGGGTCGTGGGCGATCACGTGCAACTCGGCGTAGGCAAGCACGGCTTCACAGGAGGGGGCAGGGCCGGGCTCGGGGGCCGTCTGGGCGATGATCGCGTCGCGCAGCCGGGCCGGCACACTGTGGGGGATGACGCGCGACCACGCTTCGGCGAGGTCGGCGTGTACGTGGGGAAGGCGCTGCACGCGCTCCAGCAGGTGGAGGCGGCGGGCGCGTTCCGCGTCGTCCACCGCCTCGTCCAGGGCGCGCAGCGCCGCTTCCCGCCAGCGCAGGCACAGGATTCCGCGGGTCGCGGCGGACAGTTCGGCAGAGATCAGTCCGCTGAGCGACAGCTCGCCGCTGACCACCCGGGCGATACCGGCGATCGGCACTTCCAGGGCACGGAGCTGCCTGATCAGCCGTAGGCGTTCCAGCGCCGCGGGGCCGTATCGGCGGTGCCCGCCCGGGCTGCGGTCGCTCTGCGGCAGCAGCCCGATGTCGGAGTAGTAGCGGATGGTCTTGACGGGCAGCTGCGTACGGGACGCCAGATCACCAACACTGAATGTGGCGGAAGTCACAATCTCTTGAACCTCCAGTGCGCTGGAGCCCCTAACGTACGAAGCGCCTCTCCAGCGACTCAACCGGAGAACTGGCCAGGTTCGTCTGGATCGAGGCTCCTCGAACGCCGGCAAGCGCCACGGTGTCCATTGATTCCAGGAGGAGCGATGAGAAGAGACAAGGAGAGGTGGATACTCGCCTTCGACGCATCGTGCGAGACGTGTCAGGTGGTGTCCGAAGCCGTCGTGCGGGCCTGCGCCGGCAAACTCGAAGTGCTGCCGCTGAACCACCCCGACGTACGGGAATGGCGCCGCCGGGCGCTGGGCGAGACGGCGCCCTGGGCCCCGACGCTGCTCCGTACCCAGGGCGACCGGGTACGCGCTTGGACCAAGGCGGCCATGAGCGTGCCGCTGGCCCGCCGGCTGGGCCCGCGCTCCACGGTGACGGTCCTGCAGGCCCTGGGGCAGCTGCGGCACCAGTACAACGGACATCCGCTGGAAACCAAGACCTTGGGCCGTAAGCAGTTCCTGCGCGTGGGTGCCGGAGCGGCCGTGGCCGCAGGGCTGGTGCTCACCGGCCGGGCCCCGGCCTTCGCCGAACAGGCCGGCGCCTGGGCGGAGCAGAACACGGACCGGCTCCCCAGGACGTACGCGGAGCTCATCGCCTACCCCATGACCTATCGGCGGGCCATCTACGCGCGCCTGACGCCGGAGGAAGCGAGCCGGATCTGGCAGGAGCACCTGAAGCACTACCGCAGCGGCCGCCCCGGCCTGACGGGGGAACAGGCCAGGGTGCTCGACCAGCTCACCGCCGAGGTCGCCGGCGCGTCGGCCTTCGCCCGCAGGGCCACGCCGTACCAGCCTCCGCTGCACCTCAAGAAGGCCACGGTCTCGGCCTTCGGCCAGGAAGAGACCCGGGCACTGGTCTCCACGCTGGGGCCGACGGACACCACCACGAAAGGCGCGGCCAGTCCGTTCAGCGGGTGCACCTGCCACATAGAAGACGGGTGCAGCATCGGCTACCACTGCCGTGGCGGCAACTGCCAGACCTCGTCCAGCGGCTGCGGATGGTGGTGGGCGCAGACCTGCGACGGGCTCTGCTACGACTGAGCCGTACGGCACCGCCAGTGGCACGGGGCGGGACGGCGGCCGCCCCGTGCCACGGCACACTCCCCCGGCAAAACCCTTGATCCGCCGGGGATTCCACTGCTAGACACCTCCCATGACCGGCTATTCCCCTGACGCCACCGACTGGCGCATCCTCGACGTCCTGCAGCGCGACGGCCGCGCGGGTTACGCCGAACTGGCCCGCGCGGTGGGCATGTCCGCGAGCGCGGTGACCGAACGGGTACGGCGCCTGGAGGAGGCCGGGGTGATATCCGGATACGCCGCGGTGGTCGACCCGGAAGGCATCGGCCTGTCCGTACTGGCCTTCGTGCGGCTGCGCTACCCGAGCGGCGACTACAAGCCGTTCCACGACCTCCTGGACGGCACGCCCGAGATCCTGGAGGCGCATCACGTCACGGGCGACGACTGCTTCGTCTTGAAGGTCGTCGCCCGCTCGATGAAGCACCTGGAGGAGGTGTCGGGACGGGTGGGCGCCCTGGGCGCGGTGACGACCAGCGTCGTGTACTCCTCGCCGCTCCCCCGGCGGCCGATCAGCGCCTGAGGGCGCCCCGGTCAGCCGTGCCACACCCCGGTCACGGCGGTGGCCCTGACGTAGTCGGCGAAGTCGCGGGGTTCGCGGCCCAGAGCCTGCTGGACGCCGTCGGCGAGCTGGGCGAAGCGGTTCTCGCGGATCCAGCCGAAGAGCAGGTTCAGCAGGTCGGTGAACTCATCCGGCAGGCCGCGCCGCGCGGCGTGCTCCGCGAAATCGGCCGGTGAGACGGGACGGTAGGTGAGGTCCCGGCCGGTGGCACGGGCGATCTCGCCGGTCACGTCGGCCAGGCTCAGCAGCCGCGGTCCGGACAGTTCGTAGGCCCGTCCGGCGTGGCCGTTCTCGGTGAGGGCGGCCACGGCGACGTCGGCGATGTCGTCGGCGTCGACGAACGGTTCGAGGCCGCCCCCGGCCGGCAGTACGACCTCGCCTTCGACGAGCTGCCGGCGGAAGAAGGACTCCTCGCTGAAGTTCTGCGCGAACCAGGCCGGTTTCAGGAGCGTCCACTCCGCGCCGGACTCCCGCACCGCACGCTCGCAGGGCAGCTTCTCCTCACCGTCGGGCACCACCCAGTCGCGGTGCGACAACAGCACCAGCCGCTCGACACCGCCGGCCGCGGCGAGCTTGCCGAAGGCGCTCAGCGGGGTCGCGGCGTCGCTGCGCAGGGAATCGACCAGGTAGGCCGCGCCGACACCGTCGAGCACGGGCTCCCAGGTGTTCTCGTCGTCCCAGTCGAAGCGGGCCGGCCCCTTGCGGGAGGCCGCCCGCACCTCGTGTCCGCGCTCCCGGAGGCGGGAGACCACGCGGCGTCCCGTCTTGCCCGTACCGCCGAGGACCAAAATCGGTTTCGTCGTCATGTGATCAGTCAACCGGGGGCGGTTGAGCCGGAGAATGGCCGATCCGCTCACTTCGATGTCTCAGCGTCTAAACTCGCCGCATGGACCCTCTGGCGAGCCTTCTGTACGAGGTGAGATCCAACGGCGCCTTGTTCAGCCGGAACATCGTGGCCCCGCCCTGGTCGGTCCGCTTCGCCGACGGGACGCCGCTGACCGTCGTCACCATGCTGCGCGGCGCCGGCTGGGTCGTCCCCGGCGGTGACACCGCGCCCGTCGCGCTCGGCCCCGGCGACGTGGCCATCGTGACCGGGGCGGAACCGTTCTCCGTCGCCGACGACGCCGGCGCGGAAGAGCCGCCGCTCTACGTGGTGCACCCCGACCGGTGTACGGCGGCCGACGGCGAGGACGTCAGCGGCGACGTCATCCTGGGCCCGCGCACCTGCGGGAACCGCCCGGACGGCGAGACCGTGCTGCTCACCGGCAGCTACCAGGTCGGCGGCCGGGTCTCCGAACGGCTGCTGAGCGCACTCCCCCGGGTCCTCGTGGTGCGCGACGACGGCAAGCCGGGACCGATCCTGGACCTCGCCGCCATGGAGATCAGCCGGGACGCTCCGGGGCAGCAGGCCGTCCTGGACCGGCTCCTGGACCTGTTGCTGCTGTGCACGCTGCGGGAGTGGTTCGCCCGTCCGGAGGCCGATCCGCCCGGCTGGTACCGGGCGCTCGGCGACCCCGTCGCGGGCCGGGCGCTGCAACTGATCCACGACCGGCCCGCGCGCCCGTGGACGGTGTCCGCCCTTGCCGAGGAGACCGGCGTGTCACGAGCCACCTTCGCCCGCCGCTTCGGCGAACTGGTCGGCCGGCCGCCGATGGCCTACCTGACCGACTGGCGCCTGGCCTTGGCGGCCGACCTGCTGTCGCGCACCGAGGCCACCGTGGAGTCGATCGCCCGGCAGGTCGGCTACCAGAGCGCTTTCGGGCTGAGCGTGGCCTTCAAACGCGTCTACGGAATCCGCCCCAGCCGGCACCGGGAGCGGAAGCCGGACGCCACGGCGGTTGACCCTGACGCAGGGGCAGCCTCTCAGCATGGCCGGCATGACAACGAGAACGAGCGCGAACAACGCCGCCGGACCGCGCATGCCGTACCGCGGTAACGACGGCATACGGGTCGGCGGCGGCGACGGGACGGTGCGGCACTTCACGGTCCGCCACGGCGGCGTCACGATCCCGGTGTCCCGCGGCGGCCGGGGACGGCCGCTGGTCCTCTGCCCCGGGCTGAGCTCGACACAGGCCGATCTGCACGAGCTGGCCGGGCTGCTCCGGCGCGAGTACGACGTGGTGACCTTCGACCTCAGAGGCCATGGCCTGGCCTCGGCCACCGGCCCGTACTCCTTCGACGCGTTCTTGAGCGATCTCGCCGCCGTGCTGACGGAGTCGGAACGTCTCGGACCGGCCTCGGCGCCCGTGCTCGTGGGCTACTCGCTGGGAGCGGACCTGGCGGTGCACTACGCCGCCGGACGTCCCGACGCGGTCGCCGGGCTCGTCCTCGTCGACGGGGCGAACCCGTTGCCCGAACCGTTCATCACCGACGCCGACCGGGCGGGGTTCCGCGCGATGTGGGAGGAATCGGCGGCGCAGCAAGCTGCCGCGCCGGACCGGGGCGCGGCGCACCGGGTCGTGCTCACCGCTCAGGAGATCTTCGACCTGAACATCGAGGTCGACGAGGTGCGGTCCGGACTCCTCGCCCGGTACCGGGCGATCGGCTGCCCCATCAGCATGATCATGTCGACCTCGGTCGCGGGCGGCGGCACCGCGGGGCGGGTGCCGCGGCACAACCGGCTCTGGCGTGCCGGGGTCGAGCGGCTCGTCCGCGAGCGGCCGCAGGTCGCCGTGTCCCGGCTCGACGCCGATCACCGGCTGGTCTTCACCCACGCCCCGGAGATCGCCCGGATCATCCGGGGAGCACACCCCCCGGCCGACGGGCCGGCTTCTTGAACCACCGGGAGGAGACCGGTCCGATGCTGACCATCGGCGAGCTGGCGTCGTACGCCGGAGTCACGGTGCGCGCGGTGCGGCACTACCACGCCAAGGGGCTGCTGCCGGAGCCGGAGCGGGACCGTTCCGGCTACCGGAGGTACGGCGCCGGCGCCGTGGTCGAGCTGATCAGGATCCGGACCCTCGCCGGGGCCGGGGTACCGCTGGCACGCGTACGGGAGCTGCTCCAGGCCGGCGAGGAACAGTTCGCCGCCGCGGTCGCGAACATCGACGAGCAGCTGCGGGCGGAGATCCGGGAGCGGCAGCGCCACCGCGAGCGGATCGCCCGCCTCGCCTCCGGGGACAGCCTGGCGCTGCCCCCGGAGGTGGTCGGGTTCCTCGGCCGGCTGCGGGAGCTGGGGGTCGACGAGCGCGTCGTCCGGATCGAACGTGACGGCTGGATCCCGCTGGCCGCGCGCTGCCCCGGGCGGGTCGCGGAGTGGGTGGCGCGCAAACAGGAGCAGCTCGCCGACCCGCAGCTCGTCGACTTCTACCAGACGTTGGGCCGGGCACTCGACTGCGCCGAGGACGATCCGCAGCTGGTCGGGCTGGCCGACGAACTGGCCGCCTACGTGAGCCGGTTGGCCGAGGAGCGGGGCGAGGACTATGTCGACGACGCCGACATCGAGCTTCCGTTCGTCGAGCTGATGGACAGGCTGGCGTTCGACACCGCGCCGCCGGCCCGCCGCCTGGCCGGGCTCCTGAGGGAACGCGGCTGGACCGGCTGGACCAGGCTGCGGCGCGTGGTCAGTCCGGTACCCGGTGGCGTACGGACGAGCCCGCGCGGTCCTTGACGACCTCCAGGCGGGCCGGGATGCGCTGTCTCAGGTCCGCTACGTGGCTGACGATGCCGACGCTGCGGTCCCGTTCGCGCAGCGAGTCCAGTACGTCCAGCACCTCGTCCAGTGTCTGTTCGTCCAGGCTGCCGAATCCCTCGTCGATGAAGAGGGTGTCCAGGCGGGTGCCGCCCGCCTCGTCGGTGACGACGTCGGCGAGGCCGAGGGCCAGCGCCAGCGAGGCGAAGAACGTCTCGCCGCCGGAGAGGCTGGCGGTGTCCCGCTCGTGTCCGGTCCAGGCGTCGATGACGTGCAGGCCCAGGCCGGAGCGGCGGGCGCCGCCGGCCCGTTCGTCGGAGTGCACCAGCGTGTACCGGCCGGAGGACATGCGGTGCAGGCGCGAGCTGGCGGCGGCCGCGACCTGTTCGAGCCGGGCGGCGAGGACGTAGGACTCCAGGCGCATCCGCCGTTCGTTCTCCGCCGACGTGCCGGCGGCGAGCGAGGCCAGGCGGGCGACCCGTTCGTACTCGGTGCGCAGCGGGGCCAGCCGGCGGGCGTCGGCGTGGGCCTGGGCGCCGAGCCGGTCGAGTTCGGCGCAGCGTTCCTCGGCGGCCGCGTGTGCCGCGCCCGCGGTGCGCAGCCTGCGGCCCGCGTGCTCCAGCTCCGCGTGCGCCCGGCCCGGTTCGGCGGGTGGCAGGTTCGCCGCCGCGATCCCCTCCGGGTCGGCCAACTCTGCTTCCACGGCGGCGGTTTCGGCCTGGTAGCGGTCGACTTGCTGTTGCAGTTCGCGCCAGTCGGCGTCGCTCAGCAGCGCGTCCGACGCGTCGCGCGGGGTGTCGAATCCGGCGCGGTAGGCGGCGTCGGACAGGTGCGCGTCGGCCTCCTTGAGCCGCTCGGCGCACGCCTCGGCGGTACGGGCCGCGGCGGCGGCGTCGGCCAGCAGCGCGACCTGCCGGTCCAGGCGCCGCGCACGGTCGGCGACGCTCGCGCAGTCACCGCGCGCCTCCGACAACTCGGTTTCCAGTGCGGCGAGTTCGCGGTCGAGAGCCTCACGGTGGGAGGTGCGCGCGGCAGCCCGGCGCTCGGCCTCCTGTTGTTCGGCGCGGCGGCGTTCGTGCTCCCGCTCGGCGCGCGACAACGCCTCCCGTGCGGCGTGCAGTCCGGCGCCCGCGGCCCGCTCGCGCGCATAGTCTTCGCGCAACTCCTCGTAAGCGAGGGCGAGTTCGGTGACGGGCGTGTCCCCTGCCGTGGCGGTCGCGGCGGCCAGCTCCTCTTTCAGGGGCTGGCGGGCGCGCTCCGCTTCCTCGCGTACGGCCTCGGCCTGCCGGTAGGCATCCAGCGCCGCTTCCTCGGTCCTGCGGTCCACGTGCCCGGCTTCGGTACGGGCCGGGGCGGGGTGCTCGGTGGCGCCGCACACCGCGCACGCCGCGCCGTCCTCCAGCCCTGCGGCGAGTTCGGCGGCGATGCCGCGCAGGCGGCGGTCCTTGAGGTCGAGCCAGTGTTCACGGGCTGCCGCCGAGCGTTCCCTGGCGTGCAGCGCCTCCTCGTCGGCGGCGCGCACGTCGCTCCCGAGGCGGTCGCGCCGCCGCGCGGCCTCCAGCCGCTGCCGGGCCGGATCGAGCTGCGCGTGGAGCTGTTCAGCGCGGGCCGCGGCCTCCTGGGCGGCCTCGATGCGCCGCTGGTGTTCCTGGTGGGCCGGCTCCCAGTCCGCGAGCCAGGCAGCCGCGTCCACCAGTGTCTGTTCGTCGGCGCGCGCCTCGCGTTCGATCCCGGCGCGCTCCCGGCCGATGTCGGCGGCGCGGCTCTCCGCGCGGCGGGCCGCGGTCAGCGAGCCGAGGTCCTGCCGCAGCTCGCGTTCGAGCGCGGCGAGCCGTTCGGCGTCCGCGCCCGCGAGGTCGGGCGGCAGTTGGGACCGGCCGTGCCGTTCGGCGGCCTGTGCCGTCTCGTGCTCGCGCCAGGCGGCGTCGCGCAGCGCCAGCGCCGGGGCGACCTCGGAAGCCGCGCGGGCCCGCGCCAGCCGGTCGCGGGCACGGTCCCGCTCGCCGGACTGCTCCGCCAGCTCCGCCGCGCGCCGCCGCGCGTCGGCGTACCGCCGCTGGAGGCGGTCGCGTTCACGTTCCTCGTCCGCCCGCGTCCGGGCGGCGGCCTCCGCCGCCTCGGCAGAGCGTACGGCGAGCCGGGCGATGTCGTACCGCTCGCGCGCGCTGGACCGCGCCACCGCCGCCCGTACCAGTACGGCTTCGGCGAAGCCCGGCTCACCGGGGCTCGGCGCCTCGACCGCCTGCGCGGTGGCCGACGCGCCTGTTCCCCGCCCGTACTGCCCTGGTACGAGCGCGGTGACGGTCGCCGTGCCCTGGGAGGCCGCGCCCGTACCGGCAGCCCGTGCCGCCCGTCCCGCGCCGCCACGGCGGCCCGCTGCCGGAGTCACCGCTTCGGGTGCGCGCCCCGGCGCGGGGACCGACGGATCGGCGAGGTCGGCCGGCTCCCCCGCCGCCTGGTCCATGCGGTGGGCGAGCGCCAGCAGCCGGTCGTCACCGGCGGCGACCCGGTCGGCGGCCGCCTTGCGGCGGGTGGCGAGCTGCTCTTCGAGGGCGGCGAACCGGCGGGTGTCGAAGAGCCGCCCCAGCAGGCGGGCGCGGGCCTCGGCGTCGGCGCGCAGGAAGCGCGCGAAGTCCCCCTGCGGCAGCAGGACGACCTGGCAGAACTGCTCCTTGCTCATGCCGAGGAGCTGGCCGATCTCCTCGCCGATCTCCTGGTGGGACCGGCTCAGCGCCTTCCAGTGGCCCCGGCCGTCCCCGGTGCCGCCGCCGGCCTCGCCGTCACCGGTCACGTACTCCCGCAGCCGGCTCTGGGCCTTCTCCCGGGTCGTGCCGATGCCGCGCTTCTTCGGGCGGGGCTGTTCCGGCAGCCTGGTGATCTCCAGCCGGCGCCCGCCCACGGTCAGTTCGAGGACCACTTCGGTGGGCGTCAGCGGGTCGGCGAGGTCGCTGCGCAGCGCCTGCCCGCTCTGCCGAGTGCCCGGTACGGACCCGTACAGCGCGAAGCAGACCGCGTCCAGGACGGAGGTCTTGCCCGCGCCGGTCGGCCCGTGGAGGAGAAAGAGACCGGCCTGCGAGAGCCGGTCGAAGTCGATGGTCTGGGTACGGCCGAACGGCCCGAAGGCCGTGACCGACAGCCGGTGCAGCCTCACCGCGCCACCTCTCCGAGGGCGTCGCCCGCCCGTACGTCGTCGATCGCGGAGCGCAGCACGGCCCGCTCCTCCTCGTCCACGGCGCGCCCGGTCCGTACGTGCTCCACGAAGTCCTCGGCGATCTCCTGGTCGCTGCGGCCGCGCAGCCGCTGGGCGTACGAGGCCAGCGAGCGGCCGGCGCCCTCCTCGGGCTCGAAGGCGAGGCTAAGGACGTGCGGGAAGCGCTTGGCCAGCCGGGCCATCGGCTCGTGCGGGCGGGCGGTGTCGGTCAGCGTCGCCTCCACCCACGCCTCCTCGTGGACGGCCAGCGCCGGGTCGGCCAGCAGATCGTCCAGTTTGCCCCGGATCCGGGCCAGCGCCCGTGGCACCGGACAGTCCAGGCGCTCGGCGGTCACCGCGCCCGCGGCGTCCAGGTCGACGAGCCACATGGACTTGCGGTGCCGTTCCTCGGAGAAGGAGTAGGCGAGCGGCGAGCCGGAGTAGCGGACCCGGTCGGTGATCGTCTGGCAGCCGTGCAGGTGTCCGAGGGCGACGTAGTCGACTCCGTCGAAGACGGAAGCGGGTACGGACTCCACGCCACCGACCGTGATGTCGCGCTCACTGTCGCTGGGCGCGCCGCCGGTGACGAAGGCGTGCGCGAGGACCACCGAGCGGGTGCCCGCCGGGCGGCCGGCGAGATCGTCGCGCACCCGGTCCATGGCCGCGCCCAGCACCTGCGCGTGGTCGGCCCGCGCGGCCCCGAACTCCTCCTTGACCAGGGCCGGTTCGAGGTACGGGAGCCCGTACAGGGCGACCTCGCCGTGCGCGTCGCGCAGCACGACCGGGGTGGCGCAGGCCGCCGGATCGGTCCGCAGGTGGATGCCCGCCTGCCGCATCAGCCCCGAGCCGACGCCGAGCCGGCGGGCGGAGTCGTGGTTGCCGGAGATCATGACGGTGGGCACGCCCAGCTCCGCGAGGCGGTGCAGGGCGTCGTCGAAGAGCCCCACGGCGGCGAGCGGCGGTACGGCCCGGTCGTAGACGTCGCCCGCGACGAGGACCGCGTCCACGTCGTGCGTCCGGACCGCCCCGACGAGGTGATCGAGGAAGGCGCGCTGCGCGTCGAGCAGGTTCACCCGGTGGAACGAGCGGCCGAGGTGCCAGTCGGAGGTGTGCAGAAATCTCAAGAGACCGCCTCGACCTGCACTTTTATACTCCTCCGCTCCTTGCGCGCACCGGGCCTCGCCGACCGCCGCACTGCGCACCGGCCACGCCGGCACCGCCGGGCACCGCGCCCCTCACCGACCTCAGTCTGCCATCCGCACCGGGACGGCCCCGAAGCACGCGGCAAGCCGGCCCGGCCGTGTGACGCGCCTCACTACGGCGAAGCGCCCGCCCCCGGAGGGCCGGAGCGCCCGTCCGGCTACGGCTGGTGGAACTTCACCTCCGGGTACCGGGCCGAAGGCCCGTTCAGCAGGGCGCTGTCCTTTCCGCGCAGATGCTTGTCGACGAATGCGGTCACATAGGCGCGGGTGATGGCGTCGCAGCGGTCGCCGTCGAGGGGCTGGAACGGGATGCCGATTTTCTTCGTCAGCGCTGCCAGGTCGGTGAGCGAGAGGTGCTCCGTGCCGTCGACGCTCAGCCAGCGCTTCCACCCGGTCAGCTCTTTCCAGGTGTCGCCCCAGGAGGGGTCGGGGCCGCCGGGTACGTGGTCGGAAGCGCCCAGCATCAGCACCGGCCGGTTCACAGGGATGTCGTTCGGGAAGTGGAAATTGCCGTCCATGTTGACGCCGGCTTTGATGCGCGGGTCCCGCAGCATGGCCGGGATGATGCTGAAACCGCCGGCGGAATGCCCGACCATCGCGATACGGCCGGTGTCGAGGAGTTTCCCGCCCCGCCACGCCGGGTTCTGCTTCGTGAGTTCGTCCAGCACGAAGGAGACGTCCTGGGCGCGGACGGCGCCGACCTTGGGCCAGTCCCTGCCCTTGCACGCGGCGCAGGGCGTCGTGTGCCCGTCGGGGAAGGTGGTGCCGTTGGCCTCGTAGTTGTGGCCGACGGCGGCGACCGCGTAGCCGCGTCCGGCCAGTTCCTCGGCGAGCCCGGTCAAGGTGGCGCGCGGCATCCCGAAGCCGGGCGACACCACGACCAGGGGGAGCTTGCCGGGCCGCCCGGCCGGTTCGGCGTCCACGGTCGCGTGGGTGCCCACGGTGCCCAGAATCTCCGGCGGCACCTTCACGGGGCTGGTCTCCAGAAATTCTTTCAGGTATTCCCTGGATTCGGCTGCGGTCATGTACGGCGCGGGGGTTTTCGAGGGCCGTACGGCGGGATACCAGAGGGAGACCATCAGTTCCCGGTTCTCCCCGGGCACCCACGGGTCGGCGCGCTTCGTGTCCTTCAAGTGCACCGTGGCCATGCCGATCGGATGCTTGCCGCCGGGCACGGGCAGGGCCGGCCCGGATTCCGCCGACTGCTGGGACGAAACGTCCGGCGGGCTCGGCGGTACGTTTACCGCGTGCGCGGTGGCGGTGGCGGAAACACAGACCGTGGCGGCCAAGGCCATGGCTGCTGCCGCAGTGGGCAGAAATCTGTGGCGCATCGATCTGTACCGTACCGAGTTGTACCGTATCGAACTGTGCCGTATCGACATGCGGCGCATCGGCTTCCTTCCGTAGAGGTTCCGTCGGTGACGTGCCGACGGAAATCTACGGACCCGGCGCCATAGTCGTCATCACTCTCTGGCGCTATGTCCCGTGCCTCTGCGGAGTGACGCCGTGCGCGGGAAAGGCGCCGGTCCGCGGACCGGCGCCTTAGGTCAGCCGCCTTGGTCAGCCGCCTTGGTCAGTCGTACGACCGCGGAACGCGTCAGGTCTTCGACGTCTGCTGCCCCTGCTTCGCGGCCTTGGCCGTGATGTCGACCGTCTCCTTCGCCGGGGGCGCGGTGACGTTCACGTCCGTGCCGAAGTCGGTGAACTTCAAGGTGGTGGTGACGGCGGCCCGCGCGCCGCTGTTGCCCTGCTGCCCGGTCCGGGGCTTGACCGAGACCTTCTCCTGGCGGAGCCGGCCCTGCTCGTCCAGCCAGATGTCGAGCGGCAGCCGGTCGCCGAGCTGCTTCTTGAGCTGCTCGGCCTGCCGGCTGTTGCCCTTGGCCAGCTCGGCCACGTCGACGGACACCTTGTAGTGCGTGGTGGCCGCACCGTCGATGGTCTCGGTGCCCACCTTGGTGACGTCCTTGTCGCCGATGCCCTTGATGTAGTTGAACGAGGCCGCCGGGTCCTCGTACTGCGAGCTCTGGCCGGACTGCGCCGCCAGCTTCTCCAGGTCCACCTTCAGCCACGACTTGCCTTGCGGCAGCTGTTGCCGCTGCTGGGCGGGCGGCTGCTGGTAGAGAACGCCGTCCACCATGCGCTGGCGGACCTGCTGGTTGCCGGAGAGCAGCGTCATATCGCTGCTGCCCTTCGCCAGGTCCACCAGGCCGGAGCCGCGGACCGTCGCGTTGGCACCGCCGCTCTGGGCCACGGTGGTGAGCGTCATCCTGGCGGTCTTGGCCTCGGTGGTCTTCTGGTGCGCGGCCCGCACCGCCTGCGGCCCGGTCGGCGCCGCGGGGGCGCTGCCCTTCTGGTCCGGTGTCTTGCCGGACGCCTTGTCGTCCGCACCGCCGCACCCGGCGACGGTGGCCAGGGACAGCGTCCCGGCTGCCGCCACCGCTAAGAGACGCGGACGTGTTCTCACTGTACTCACTGTGACCTCCTGGGCGAAATGCCGGACAGTCCCCCGCACGTCATGCACATGCGGGTGCCCCGCAATACGCGGATGAATCACCCAAGACGGCCACCCGCCGCCCCCGGAACGCCACTTGACGGCACCACCAGCGCCGCGCCGTTGATGTTCGACGCGTTACTGCTGCGCCTTGGTGAGGTCACGGACGACGAATATCGCGGCCAACGCCGCGCCTACGACGGCCGCGTCGGCCACCAGGAGCAGTTGCACGTTCTCGTAGGCGCGCGCGATGACGTTGTCCGTAGAACTCGTGTACATCAAACCCACCCCGCTCACCATCCCGGCGAGCCACAGGCCCCACCACCAGTTCACGGAACGCGGCAGCCGCTCCCCGGGGGCGCTCGCACGGTGGACGTCCGCGACGATTCCGCGGGGCACCCACAGGTTCGCGACAGGCACGATCCACCCCGCGTAGACCCACGGCCAGGCATAGCGCGGCGGCCGCCCGGAGAGGGCGCGGGCGTTGTCCCGGACGCGCGACAGCCAGACCAGGAAGGTGATCGCGCAGAGCACCGTGACCCCGTCTCCCAGGGTGCTGACGACGTGGTAAGCGTCCTCCAGCGCGGTCGGCGGACGGTGCCGGCCGTCGCCCTGGTCCGGCAGTCCGTAAGCCGGCAACCCGGCGGCGGAGAGCCTGACTTGCCACAGCGCCCGGGCCACCCAGGCGGCACCGGCGAGGGCGAGGGCGGCCACGGCGCAGCGGGCCGCCGTGCGGACCGGGCGCAGGGCGGACGGCGCTACGAGATCGTTCACCCGGTCATTGTTTCTCACGGCAGGCCGCGTATGCCAAACACGGCCACCGCGCCAAGACCGCCGGCCGGGCGGACGCGCGCGGTCATTGCGCGTCCTCGGCCGACATCGCGCACCGGCTCGCGGATCCTGCGTCCGCCGCGACGACCGAGTACTGGGCTGCCTGGATCTCGTAGAGAGAACGGTAGTGGCCGCCGTCGAGGGCCATGAGTTCCGGATGGGTGCCCTGCTCGATGAGCCGGCCGGCGTCGAGGACGTAGATGAGGTCGGCGGTGGCGGTGGCGGCGAGCCGGTGGGTGATCAGGAGGACCGTGATACCCCGGTCGGTGAGGTCGCGCAGGGCCTGGAACGTCTCGATCTCGGCCTTGGGGTCGAGCGCGGACGTCGGCTCGTCCACGACCATCAGCGGGGCCTCGCGGTAGCGGGCGCGGGCGCCGCCCAGGCGCTGCCACTGCCCGCCGGACAGCTCGGTGCCGCGCTCGAAGCCCTTGACGACCAGGCTGTCCCAGCCGTGCGGCAGGGAGGTGACGACGTCCGTGGCGTCCGCGCCGTCGGCGGCCCGTTCCACGCGCCGCTGGTCGAGCCGCCGATCGCTGCGGCCGATGTGGACGTTGGCGCGGGCCGTCATGGGCCAGTGCGGGAAGTCCTGCGCCAGCAGCGCCACTTGGTCGAAGACGGTTTCGCGGTCGGCCTCGCGTACCTCGGTGCCGTTCCACAGCAGCCGCCCGCCGGTGGGCAGGTAGAGGCCGGCGACGAGCTTGGCGAGGGTGGACTTGCCGGAGCCGTTCTCCCCGACCAGGGCGACGACGGTGCCCCGGGGAATGGTCAGGTCCACCTCGTGCAGGGCCGGAGCGGCGGCCCCCGAGTAGGTGAAGGAGACCCGTTCCAGGCGGACCTCCTCCAGCGGCCCCTTCAGCGGTACGCCGCCTTCGGGGATGGCGTGCCGCCGGGCGGTGGTGCAGGCGTCCTCCCAGTCCTTGAGGTACATGGCTTCCTCGTAGAGCCGGTTGAACTGCATGACCAGCGACATCAGGCTGGCGCTGGACGACCGTACGGCGATCACGGCGGTACCGGCCACGGCCAGCGGCATGCCGCCGCCGGCCAGCAGCAGCCACAGCACTCCGTAGGCGCCCAGCGCTGCCAGTCCCGATCCCATCGAGGCGACGGTCTGCGTCGCGGCCTCGGCGCGGGACAGCCGCTGCTGTTCGCGCTCCATCGTCCTGGACATGTCGGCGTACGCGTCGACCAGCAGCCGGCCGGCGCCGTGCACCCGGATCTCGGCGGCGCACGCCTGGTCGGTGAGCTTCTGGGTGATCACGGAGATGGCGCGGCGGTGCTCGATCCAGGTGTGCCTGGACTCGTACTGGCGGCGGGCCGAGAGCACGGCTCCCCACCCCTTGGGCGCGGCGACCAGGAACAGCATCAGCACGAGCAGCGGGTGCAACAGGAGCAGCACGCCCGCGGCGGCGACCAGGCCGATCAGCGCGTTGAGGACCAGGATGGAGGAGCCGAGCATCATACGGATGGAGTCGGTGCCGAACCGGCCCGCGTCCAGGGCCCGGTGGACCTGCTGGTCCTCCAGGGCGGCGAGTTCGACGCGGATCACTCCCCGGTAGAAACGGGCCGTGCAGACGCGCTCGACCTTCGGCTCCAACTGCCCGGAGGCCGCGGTGGACACCGCGGACAGGAGGGAGGACAGCACCGCGACGACCGCCATGGCCGTGAGGGCGGGCAGCGCCTGGCTCAGCCGTGCGGGCGTGGGCCCGGCGGCGAACAGCGCCAGCAGCACCTGGTTGGTGGCCACCAGGGTGAAGGCGCGCATGAAGCCCTGGCCGATCTCCGCGCCGAGCAGCGCCACCAGCGCGGTGCGGTCCTCACGCCAGGCGCCCTTGGCCACGGCGCTCATCATGGCGGGGAACTGGCGGGCCATCGCCCACAGCTTCATCCGCAGTATCGGCATCTCGTGGCGGGTGAACGACAGGTCGTAGCGCAAGGCGCCGCCGAACAGCACCCGCTCGCTCTCGGACACCGGCAACTTGGGGCGTGGCCCGGCGCGGCGGCTCCTCATCGGGTCCCCGGCCCCGTGGCGGCGGGCACCGGCCGGGCCCGCGCCGGACACGGGCAGGCCCGCGCGGAGCGTACGGACACCGGGGCGGAACCGGTCGGTTTCCTTGCGGCATTCCTCATGATGTCTCCCTTGGCTGGTTTCGTCCTGCCCCGTGCTTGCCCCGTCCGGTTCGCCCCCGCACCCCGGCGCCCGGGCCCGGCCGTCCCGGCCGCCCCCACCCGCCACGCCCGGCCCAGGCCACACCGGGTAATACGATTTCCGCCACAGCCGGTCTCCACCAACGACTTACGGGGGTTCGTTTCACGTGTTCGGAATCGTCAGGCCCTGCACCCATCGCCTGTCCCAAGGACTCAAGGCGGAATGGATGGCGCACCTGTGCGGCCTGTGCCTCGCCCTGCGCGGCGACCACGGGCAGTTCGCCCGGGTCGTCACCAATTACGATGGCTTGATCGTGTCGGTCCTGACGGACGCGCAGACCGGCCGGCTGGCGGCCCGGCGCCGCACCGCCGGCCCCTGCCCGCTGCGCGGCATGCGGACCGCTTCGGTGGCGAAGGGGGAAGGCGCACGGCTCGCCGCCTCGGTCTCGCTCGTCCTCGCCTCGGCGAAGATCCGGGACCACGTCGCCGACCGGAACGGGCTGCTGCGCCGCCGGCCCGTGGCCGCCGCCGCGCGCAAGGTCGCAGCGGGCTGGGACCGGGCCGGAGCGCGGACCGGCGCTGCGCTCGGGTTCGACACGTCCGTACTCGTCGACGCGGTCGACCGGCAGGTGGGCATCGAGCAACTGGCGGGCCCCGGCACGCCGTTGACCGTCATCACCGAACCGACCGAGACGGCGACCGCCGCCGCCTTCGCGCACACCGCGGCCATCGCCGGCCGGCCGGGCAACGCCGCGCCGCTGGCCGAGGCGGGCCGGCTCTTCGGCCGCCTGGCCCACCTCCTGGACGCCGTGGAAGACCGCGCGGCAGACGCCGCCGAGGGTGCCTGGAACCCGCTCACCGCCACCGGCGCCGACCTCGCGCAGGCCCGCCGGCTGTGCGACGACGCACTGCGCGGCATCCGTCTCGCGCTGCGCGACGTCGAGTTCACCGACTCGGCTCTGGTGCACACCCTGCTCGTGCACGAGCTGCGGCGGTCGGTGGACCGCGCCTTCGGTACGGGTTCGTGCTCCCACCAGGGGCACGAGGCGGGGCCGTACGGCGGCCAGGCAGGGAACCCGTACGGCAACGGGTACGGGCAGCCGCAGCCCCACCCCTCGGCCCCTCAGTACGGCCAGACACCGGCCGGCGGCCCGTACGCCCACGGCCCGCAGCACCTGAACGGGCCGCAGAACCCCTACGCGGGCGGGCCCGTACCGCCCGGCGGCCACGGCGGCTCGGGCAGTTCGGGCGGTTCGGGGGGCTGGGGCGGCTCGGGCGGTTCGGGGGGCTGGGGCGGCGGGCCGGGGAACGGCGGGATGCCGGACCTGATCCCCCGGCCGCCGAAGAAGCCCCGCGGCTTCCTGGCCGGTTGCGCAGTCGCCATCGGGCTGTGCTGCACCTGCCAGCTGTGCTGTGCGAAGGAGTACGAAGGCCCGTGGTCGCGCAAGAAGCACGAGGGCTGCTGCCGGGACTGCGACTGCTGCGACAGCTGCGAGGGCTGTGACTGCTGCCCGGACTGCTGCTGCTGCGACGGATGCTGCGACTGCTGACCCGGCGGACGGGCCCTGGCCCGGTTCCTCGTGCTGGCGCACGTGTCCTCGTGTAAGGGACCCTCGCTTACGGCCCTTCACGTACGGGACCTCCGCTTACGCGGACCTTCACGTACGGGCCTTCTGGTACGAGCCGGCGGGTGTGGGTAGTCAGGAAGCCATGGCCAACGCATATGAGACTCGTACGCCCGGGATCCTGCCCCCGCTGCGGTCGGTCCCCCTGAGCGGAAGAGGGCCGGAGGACGTGGTCGTGGACGCGGCCGGGCGGGTGCTGACCGGGGTCGAGGACGGCCGGATCCTGCGACTGGACGCGTTCGGTGCGGGCGGCAGCGGTGGCGGCGACGCCGGCGGGCCGGCGGCCGAGGTGATTGCCCACACCGGCGGCCGGCCGCTCGGACTGGAACCGCTGCCCGACGGCGGCGTCCTGGTGTGCGACGCGCAGCGCGGGCTGCTGCGCGTCGACCCGTCCGACGGCTCGGTGCGAACGGTCGCCGACACGGTCGAAGGCGCCCCGCTGCGCTTCTGCAGCAACGTCACGGCAGCGACCGACGGCACGCTGTACTTCAGCGTCTCCAGCCGCCGCTACCCCCTGGAGCACTGGCTCGGCGACATCATCGAGCACTCCGGCACGGGCCGGCTGATCCGGATGCGCCCCGGCAGCACACCCGAGGTGCTCCTGGACGGCCTGCAGTTCGCCAACGGTGTCGCACTGGCGGCGGACGAATCGTTCGTCACCGTCGCGGAGACCGGCTCCCGCCGGCTGACCCGCCTGTGGCTGGCCGGCTCACGCGCCGGCGAACGCGACGTACTGGCCGACGATCTGCCCGGCTACCCCGACAACATGTCACGCGGGCCCGGCGGCCTGTTCTGGGTCGCGCTGGCCGGCCCGCGCTCCACCGCCCTGGAACGGCTCCAGCGCGCGCACCCGGCGCTCCGCAGCGCCGCCTGGCGCGTGGCCCGGCACATCCGGCCGCGCCCGGCCCCGGTCGCCGGCGTCCTGGCGGTCGACGCGGCAGGCCGCGTCGTCCACTCGCTGCGCCGCCGCACCCCGCACTACCGCATGGTGACCAGCGTCTTCGAACACGAAGGACGACTGGTACTGGGCAGCCTGCACGAAAGCGCTCTGGCCGTGTGCGAATTGCCGCCTGCGTCACGTGGTTGAACCCGTGTGAGACGGGCACCCGGGAGGCATCCAGGTCCCCACGGGCGTCAGAAACAACAGTGGGACACAACAGCCGGACCCGACAGCCCGCCGCTTCCGGCGCCGGGCCGGCTGACGCGCCGTCCGGCGCGCGGGCCCGGCCCCGCGACGCACTGCCCTGGGGGCCCCGCACATACCGGACACATACCGGCAAGGATCTCCCGGCGATTCGGCGAGGGAAGGCAATCATGGAGTGGTGGCAGCGAGCAGCATGTCTGGACGAGGACCCGGAGCTGTTCTTCCCCGTAGGGGTCACAGGCCCCGCCGCCCAACAACACGCGGACGCCAAGGCGGTGTGCCACCGATGCCCGGTGGCCGCCGAGTGCCTGGACTGGGCCCTGGAAACCGGCCAGAACTACGGCATCTGGGGCGGCACGGACGAGGAGGAGCGCCGCAAGCTCACCACCCACCGCCAACGCAAACGCCGGGCAGCCTGAGGGGTGACGGAGCTGTGGCACTTCTCTGGGACTTCACTCACCGGCCGAGACCAGCCGCCTCTCCCCCAAGCCGAAGCCGCACTCGGTGCGCCCCAATCCGATCCACGCGAAGACCGCGTCGATAGCGACCGCGCCCCGCGCGCCGGCGCGGGGCAGGAAGTGAGAGTACGTCCGCAGCGTGAAGCCGGGATCCGAGTGCCCCAGCCACCGCGCCAGGGAGACGACGGACTCACCAGCCTCCAATTTCCTCAGAGGCGTAGACGTGGCGCAAGGCGTGGAAGCCGTGCGCGTGCTGCCTTCGGCCAGCCGTCACCGCAGATGGTCCCTGGGAACGGTCATCCCATCATGAGCGGCTGCGGGCGATCCGGCGAAGCGCGATGTTGGCCTGGCGGTCACCGCCACGGTTCGAACCGGCGTCCGGCCGCGTTACGGTACCGACGGACGCCAGTGGGGCCAGGTTGCCACTACGGCGGTTCGCCGGCTCGATGGCCGGCCGCCCGCCTTCGCCATGTGAACAGGTGGGACGGTGGCCGATTGGTCCTTGATGTCTCACCAGGCGACGGGCAGGGCTTCCACGCCGTACTGGGGAGTCAGCGGCCGGAAGCGCAGCTCGTGCGGCGGCACGGCCAGCCGCAGCCTGGGGAAGCGTTCCAGCAGTTGCCTGTAGGCGCATCGCAGCTGTATGCGGGCCAGGAGGGCGCCGATGCAGAAGTGGATGCCGTGGCCGAAGGCCATGTGGGTGGTGTTCTCACGAGTGATGTCCAGGGTGTCGCGTGGGGCGCCGGCGGCCTGGGCGCGGTTGGCCGCGAGCAGTGAACAGCCGACGGTCTGTCCGGACTTGATCACCTGGCCCGCGACTTCCACGTCCACCCGGGCGGTGCGAGGTGAGGCGAGCGTCACCACGGCGACGTAGCGCAGCAGTTCCTCCACCGCCTGGTCCATCAGATCCGGGCGCTCGCGCAGCAGGGCGAGCTGGGCGGGGTGCTGGAGGAGTGCCAGGGTGCCCAGTCCCAGCATCTGGGCGGTGTTCTCCAGCGCGGCGGCCACGAAGGACGAGGCGACACCCGCCAGCTCTTCGTCGGTGAGTTCCTCGCCATGGGTGCGCAGGAGCATGCCGAGAAGGTCGTCGCCGGGGGCGGCACGCTTGTGTGCCACACATCCCAGCAGGTACTTGTCGAACGCCCTCGCGGCGATCCTTTTCTTCCCGGTGTTGCCCAGGGCACGGACATCCAGGATGCGCATCAGCTCGGGCAGATCGTCGCGGGGTATGCCGAGCAGGGCACAGACGATCGGGCCGGGCACGGACCAGGCCACGTGCCGCATCAGGTCGGCGGGCGGCCCGGCGCCTTCGAGCACGTCCAGCCGGTCCGCCACGATCTCCTCGACAAGGGGTTCCATCCTGCGCATACGGCGTGCGGTGAACTCTGGAATGAGCATCTTGCGCAGCCGGGTGTGCTCCGGGGGGTCGTAGTGCAGCAGATTTCCTACCTGGACCCGCTGCGCGGCTATCTCCGGGCTGTCGGCGGGCGGCTTGGTGCTGAAGCGTTCCGCGTCGCCGAGGATGACCCGCACCTCCTCGAAGCCGGTGGCGATCCAGTGATGCACTCCGGAGCCGGTGTCATCGGCGAGCGGGGCGTGCGTGCTCATCCGGCTCAGTTCGGGCACGGGATCGAGTCCGTCACGGCGTTGGTGCAGGGGTATGTCCGCTGGTTTCGGCATTTCTGGTTCCCTTTCTTCTCCCGGCCGGTGGGGAAACCGCGGCGAAACGGTTGTACATGAACAGACCATGGGTGGTTCACCAAGTGAGTGGCAACTCTTCGATGCCGTAAATGGGCAGCTTCAGGTTCCGGAAGCGCAGTTCCTCCCGTGGTACGGCCAGCCGCAACGCCAGAAAGCGGTCCAGTAGCTTCGCGAAAGCGATCCGTAGTTCCATACGGGCCAGAGCCGCGCCGACACAGAAGTGGATGCCGTGCCCGAACGCCACGTGGGTGATGTTCTCCCGGGTGACGTCGAATACATCGCGCGGGTCGTCGGGTTTTGCGGCGCGGTTCGCCGCGAGCAGCGAACATCCCACGATTTCGCGGGCCTTTATCACGTGGTCCGCTATCGGCACATCCACCAGGGCGGTACGGAAGTTCGCCATCGGTACGACCGCCACGTAGCGCAGCAGTTCCTCCACCGCCTGGCCCATGAGCTCCGGACGCTTCCGCAACAGCGCCGACTGGTCGGAGTGTTCCAGCAGCACCAACGTGCCCAGCCCCAGCATCCCGGCCATGTTCTCCAGGCCGGCGGCCAGGGTCGCGTCGATGAGTCCCACCAGGTCCGCGTCGGTGATGTCCTGCCCGTGCTCCCTGATCAGCGCGCTGATCATGTCGTCGCCCACGGGGTTCTGGCGCTTGTGCGCCACGAACCTGTCCAGGTAGCCCGTGAAGGCGTGCTCCGCGGCCAGCACTGATTTCCGCGAGCGGTCGCGGCCCCGGGCGAGGAGCATGGTGCAGGCCAGGTGGGGCAGGTCGTCGCGAGGGAGGCCGAACAGCGCGCAGGCGACCTGGCCGGGTACGGGCCAGGCGAGGTGCCGCATCAGGTCGGCGGGCGGCCCGGCGTGCTCCAGGACGTCGAGCTGTTCCGTCACGATCTCCTCGATCACCGGCTCCATCCGGCGCATCCGCCGCACCGTGAACTGCGGTGTCAGCATCTTGCGCATCCGGGTGTGCTCCGGCGGGTCGTTCTGCAACGGATTACCGTTCTGGGCCAGCCGCCGGGCTTCCTCGGCACTGTCCGCGGGCGGGTTGACGCTGAACCGGTCGGCGTCGCCGAGGACCGCCCGCACCTCATCGAGGCCGGTGGCGATCCAGTCGATCCGGTGGTGCACTCCACTGTCGCTGTGCCTGGCGAGCGGTGTGTGCACGCTCATCCGGCTCAGTCCGGGCACGGGATCGAGCCCGTTCCGCTGCAGGTGTACGGGGAAGTCCGCCGGCTTCGGCTCACTCCGCCGCCGTCGCGGGGAAAGTTGTTCTCGTTCCGTCATGGCAGTCGGTTACCTTTTCGCTCGTACCTCACGTGCCTCGCCGTGAAGAAATCGGGCATCCGCCGCGCACTTACCAGGCGAGCGGCAGCTTCTCGACTCCTTAGGGGCTTTTCGCCAGTGGCCGGAAGCGCACTTTTCCCGTGGTACGTTCGGCCGCAGTCCGGAGAAAGGGCGCAGCGGCCGGCGGAGTTGCCGACCCCGGCCTCGTCGACGGACGGGAATTCCGCCCGCATCCGGATCAGCTCGGGCAAAGGGTTCCCCCTTGCCGTCGCATGTACCCAGGGGTTTCCGACCCGCTTGGGCTCATTGCGGCGCCGTTGCGAGGAGGGATGTTCCGACTTCGTCATGTGCGGTCGTCCCCACGCCCGCCTGCCGCACTGAGGGTGTCCGCGATGATGCGACCGATCTGTGGCAGGTGCGCCGCCTGGAGCATGTCCTCATGGCCGGCGGCAACGTCGTGCGCCACGATCTCCCCTCCCGTGTAGGGTCGCCAGCTCGCGATCGCGTCCGGTACCCGCCGGCTCGCCGGCCCGCCCCCGGTCGCGACGAAGAGCGTGAGGTCCCCCCGGAAGCGACGCGGTGTGTGGCCCTGCGACATGCGCTGCACGTTCCGCACGATCTCTCGCATATTGGTCACGAGCGGGCCGCTCACTCCCTCCGGGAGGGTCACTTCCGCGTGATGGACCGCAGGGAAGCCACCGTCTTCCGGTGCGTCGCCGGCATCCCCGCGCACCGGCCCCGCCTCGCCGTCCGCGGTGAAGCCGCGCGTGGAGCCGGGATAGCCGTCGAGCACCGCGAGAAGTCCCACCTCTGCGCCCAGTTCCTCCAGCCGGGTGGCGAGGGCCTGGGCGAACAGTCCGCCGACGGACCATCCCAGGAGGTGGTACGGGCCGGACGGGCAGACGGACCGGATCTGGTCGGCGTAGTCGGCCACCATCTCCTCGACGCTGCGCGGCAGGGGCTCCGGACCGGCCAGTCCCCGCGCCTGTACCCCGTACACGGGCTGGTCCGACGGCAGATACGGCAGGACCGCCGCGTACCCCCAGCCCAGGCCGTTGCCGTGGTGCACGCAGAACAGCGGCGGGCGGCTGCCCTCCGGCCGCAGGGGCAGCAGCACGCCCAGGTCGTCGCGGTTGCGGACGGGGCGCAAAAGCGTTCCGTCCTGTCCGGCGCCGCCAGATCCGTCCGAGTCCACGACCGTGAGCAGCCCTGTGGAGGTCCGCTTGGCCCGCTCGCCGGTACGGAGCATCCGCTCCCCGCCGGTGCCGAACGGGCAGGCCACGAACCGCCGGCCGGTCAGCCCCGGTGCGTGCGCGTAGCCGCGGGCCAGCGAGGCCCCGGCGAGGTAGAGGTCGCCGCTGACGCCTGCCGGGACCGGGCGCAGCAGATCGTCGAGGACGAACGCGGCGGCGGCGCTGCGGTGGCCGGGCCAGAGGCTCAGGGTCTCTGGCGCGCCATGGCCATTCACCATCGCGGCGTCGGATCCGGGCGGGCCCAGGCGGACCCGGCCCCCGGCGCACAGGGCCGCGAGCAACTGTGTGACGAGGGTGGGAGCGGGGGTCCGTACGTCCAGCTCTGTCTCGTCGACGGCGGGCGAGGTGCGCATCCGGTGCGTGACCTGACTGACCAGCGCCCGGTGTTCGACGACCGTGCTCACAAGGTCGCCGTCCGGTGTCGTGGTGTCGAAGACGAAGGCCGCGTGGCCGGGCAGTGGCCGGCCGCCGGGGGCTGGTGTCCGTGGCGTACCGGTCGTCACGGCCCACACCAGATCGTCCGCGCGCAGGACCGGGACCGTACGGTCGGCGCCCGCCCCGTCGGCGGACCGGGCCGGACCGGTGAGGCGACAGGCGGCCCCGACCTTGAGGACGCCGAGCAGCGCCACGACGAGTCCGGTGCCCGGTGGCAGGGGGACGGTGACGACGTCCTCCGGCCCGCTCCCCCGCTCGGCCAGCCGGTGGGCGAGCGCGTCGGATGCGGCCTGGAGTGCACTGTGGGTGAGCGTGCCGTCAGGATCCGTCACGGCGACCGCGTCGGGTGTGCGGGCCGCCTGTCCGGCCAGCAGGTCGAGCACGGTGCCGTCCGGGGCCCGGGCGGCCATGCCGTTCCCGGGCGTCACCAGCGCGTGGTGCTCGGCGGGGCCGAGCAGGATGTCCACCTCGCTCAGCCGCAGCCCGGGGTCGGCCGCCACCTGCTCCAGGACTCGGACAAACCGGTCCGCGAGCGCGGTGGCGGTCGAGCGGGCGAAGAGGTCCGTGGCATAGCACAGGTGACCGTCGAGCCCGGCCGGAGTGCCGTCCTCCTCCCGCACGACGATGCTGAACGACAGGTCCATCTCGGAGGTGCCGGTGCCGCGCTGGAGACGAGTGACCTTCAGTCCCGGCAGCTCCACCACGTTCCATTTCTCCGTTATGTCGTCCCGCACGTCGAGCAGGACCTGGAAGACGGGGTGGGCCGCTTCGGAGGACGGCAGCTCCAACTCCGCCATCACACGTTCGAATGGCACGTCGTTATGCGTGGAGGCGGACAGGGCGATCTCCCGTGCCCGGCCGAGCAGTTCGGTGAACGTCGGGTCGCCGGAGGTGTCCGTGCGCAGCGCCAGCCTGTCGGTCAGCGGGCCGGCCATGCCGTCCAGGCCCTCTTCCACGTCCTGCCGTGGGAGCGGCGTTCCGAGGGTGAGGTCGGTGCCCGCACCGAGCCGGGTGAGCAGCAGCGCGAGCGCGGCGTGCAGCACCGTGAACGCGGTGCTCCCGGGGTCTTCCGCCGCCTCCATCAACTGGTCGTGCGTCTCGGCGTCAAGGCGCAGCGGGACCATGTCCACACGGTGGGACGGCCGCACAGGCCGGGGCCGGTCGGCGGGCAGCACTGTCGTCGCCGGCGCGTCCGCCAGGGTGTCCTTCCAGTAGGCGAGCTGGTCGGCGATCAGGCTGTCCGCTTCCCGATCGCCCTGGAGCAGTTCGCGCTCCCACAGCGCGTAGTCGGCGAACTGCAGGGGCAGCGGAGCCCGTTCCAGCACCCGCCCCTCCTTTCGGGCGCCGTAGGCCACGGCCAGGTCGCGGACGAGGACATCCAGTGAGGAGTCGTCGGAGGCGATCCGGTGGACGACGATGAGCAGGACGTGTTCGCTGTCCGAAAGGCGGAACAGGCACGGAGCCCATGGTGTGTGCCGGGTGAGGTCGAAGTGGTGCTGCGCGTGGGTCGCCAACAGGTCCGGCAGGTCCGCGTCGGTCGCCGGTACCACGATGAGTGCGGGGCGGCCGCTGTCAGCGTCCAGGATGTTCTGGTGTACGTCAGCGGCGCTGGTTCCCGGGAAAACCGTGCGCAGGATCTCGTGCCGGGCAGCGACGTCCCCGAGCGCCGCTTCCAGAGCGGCCGGGACCAGCTCACCGACCAGGCGGAGCGCGAGCGACAGCTGCTGGTCCGCCCTTGCCCGGTCACGCTGGGCCAGGTCCCAGGTGCGCAATTGGTGTGCCGAGAGGGGGATGGTGTCCGGGCGGTCGAAGGGGCGCAGTTCCGGGCGCAGCTTGGACTCCAGCATGCGGGCCACGCCGATGGGGGTCGAGGCGCCGAAGAAAAGTCGCATGTTCAGCTCGACGCCGAATTCGGTCCGTACGCGAGCGGCGAGACGCATGGCCAGGTTCGAATTGCCGCCCAGGTCGAAGAAGTTGTCGTCCACGCCGACCCGTTCCAGGCCGAGGACCTCGGCGAACAGGGCGCACAGAGCCTTTTCCGTCTCGCTCTGCGGTGCCCGCCCGGAGACCCGCTCGGCGCGGTCGGGCGCCGGGAGCGCGGCCCGGTCGAGTTTGCCGCTCGCGGTCAGCGGCAGCGCCTCCAGCGCCAGGACCGCCGCCGGAAGCATGTAGTCCGGCAGGGTCTCGGCCAGGTGCTCGCGCAGCGCGTGCTGATCGATGTCCGCCGCCTCGGGGACGACGTAGCCGATCAGGCGCCTGTCGCCGGGCCGGTCCTCGCGGACTGCCGCCGCCGCCCGGGCGACGTCGGGGTGGGAGGCGAGCGCGGACTCCACCTCTCCGAGCTCGACGCGGAAGCCGCGGATCTTGACCTGCTCGTCCGCCCGGCCCGCGAAATCCAACTGCCCGTCGGCCCTCCAGCGCGCCAGGTCGCCCGAGCGGTACATCCGCCCGCCGTCCGCGAACGGGCAGGCCACGAACCGCTCGGCGGTCAGGCCCCCACGTCCCGTGTAGCCGCGGGCCAGCCCCACGCCCGCCACGTACAGCTCACCGACCGCGCCGACAGGAGCGGGCCGCAGGAACTCGTCGAGCACGAAGACCTGGACGTTGCCGATCGGGCGGCCGATCGCCGGCGGGCCGTCTTGCACCGTGATGCCCTCGCCCAGCAGCGTCGCCGTCGTGATCACGGTCGCCTCGGTCGGCCCGTACGTGTTCCACACCCGCGCCCCGGCCCGCCAGCGCGCCGCCAGGTCAGCGCTCAACCGCTCCGCACCCAGCACCCAGTTCTCCACACCAGGCACGGACTCGGGATCCAGCACGCCCAGCAGCGAAGGGACCACACTGGCCACGGTGACGCCGGAATCCTGGATCATCCGCGCCAGTGCTTCCGGCTGGGTACGTGCGCCACTGGTGGCGATGGCCAAAGTGCCACCGGCAGCGAGGGTGACCGCCACATCCAGCACCGCCGCGTCGAAGGAGAACGACGCGAACTGCAACACCACCGTGCCCGGCTCCACACCCAGGACAGGGCGCAGAGCCTCCGCCAGATTCGCCACTCCCTCATGGGCCACCTCGACGCCTTTGGGACGGCCGGTCGAACCCGACGTATAGATCACATACGCCAGCTGGGCCGTATCGGCAGGGGCTTCCACCGCGTCGGGCGACTCGGTCCCGGCCGCCTCCGGGATGTTCTCCAGCACCACCGACGCGCCACTGTCCTCGATCATGAACGCCAGCCGCTCAGCGGGATATTCCGGATCGAGCGGGACATAGGCGCCGCCCGCCTTCCACACCCCCAGAATGCCGACGACCAGGTCCATGCCCCGCGGCAGACGCAGCCCCACCCGCGACTCACGGCCGACTCCCTGGCCCGCCAGATACCGGGCCAGGCGATTCGCACGCGCCGCCAGCTCCCCGTACGACAGGACCTCGGAGCCACACCGCACCGCCGGGGCTTGCGGCCGCCGCCGCACCTGCTCCTCGAACCGCTCCACCACCGTCCCCGCCGGAACCGGCCCCGCGGTGTTGTTCCACTCCCGCACGACCTGGGAGCGCTCGGTCTCCCCCAGTACGTCGAGGTCGGAGAGACGGGTCCCGGGATCGGCCGCGACCTGTCGCAGCACTCGCGCCAGCCGGGCGGAGAGAGCCTGGACGGTCGCCTCGTCGAACAGGTCGGCCGCGTACAGCATGCCGCCGTCGAGGCCGTCCGGAGCCCCGTCGGCACCGTGCCGCTCGGCGAGCGCCACCGCCAGGTCGAAGCGGGTCGGCGGCGCCGAGAGCGGCGGCATCGGCTGCACCTGGAGGCCCGGCAGCTCCCATCGCGCCTCGGGTACGTTCCCCAGGGACAGCATGACCTGGAACAGCGGGTTCCGGGCCGTCGAACGGGCCGGGTTCAGTTCCTCCACCAGGCGCTCGAAAGGCACGTCCTGATGCGCGTACGCCGCCAGGTCCGTCTCCCGCACCCGCCCCAGCAACTCCGCGAACGA
Organism: Streptomyces sp. NPDC017056; assembly: GCF_044332485.1. NCBI lineage: Bacteria > Bacillati > Actinomycetota > Actinomycetes > Kitasatosporales > Streptomycetaceae > Streptomyces > Streptomyces sp. NPDC017056. The sequence goes on from NZ_JBIRPD010000014.1 coordinate 178,475, forward strand.
CGGGTTCCCGCTCACGTCGGCCCGGAGGACCAAAGTGTTGACGAAGAATCCCGACATTTTCTCCAGTTGCGCATCACCACGGCCCGCGATGGGAGTGCCCAAAGGGATGTCGTTCCCCGCGCCCATCCGGGCCAGCAGTGCAGACATCGCGGCGTGCAGGACCATGAACAGCGTCACCCGGCCCCGCCCGGCCACTTCGGTCAGGCGTGCGTGCGTGGCCGCGTCCACTTCCACCGGGACCGAGCCGCTGCGGAACGAGGAGACCGCCGGACGCGGCCGGTCGACCGGCAGCACCAGTTCCTGCGGGGCGCCCGCCAGGGCCTGCCGCCAATAGCCGAGTTGCTCACTCAACAAGCTGTCCGGATCATCCGCCTCCCCCAGCACGTCCCGCTGCCACAGCGCATAGTCCGCATACTGCACCGACAGCGGCCCCCAACCCGGCGCCCGGCCCGCCCGCCGCGCCGCATACGCCTCCTGCAGATCCCGCGCCAGCACCCCCATGGACCAGCCATCCGACGCAATGTGATGCACCACCAGCAGCAACACATGCTCCACAGGCGACAGAACAAACAGCCGAACCCTCCACGGCGCTTCGGCGCTGACATCGAAACCCCGCCCGGCATGCTCGGCAAGGGCCTCCTCAAGCCGGCCCTCACCGACCTCCACCACGTCGAACGGCGGGCGGCCCCCCGCACCCTCCAGCACCTCCTGGTACGGCACACCCCCCACATCCGGGAACACCGTCCGCAAACTCTCGTGACGGTCGGCCACATCCCCGAGTGCCGCCTCCAGCGCCGCCACATCCAAGGCACCGGAAACCCGCAACGCCATCGGCAAGTTATACGCCGCCGACGCAGCCGGCCCCTTCTCCACCTGATTCAGAAACCACATCCGCAACTGCGCGAACGACAACGGCAACCGTCCCGGGCGCGATCGCCGCACCAGAGCGGCCCGAGCCCGACCTGCAGCGCCGGCGACCAAACAGGCAACACCGGCGACCGTCGGCGAGGTGAACAGGTCGCGAATGCGCACCTCGGCGTCCAGTACGGACCTGATCCGGGCGATCAGGCGCATGGCCAGCAGCGAGTCTCCGCCGAGGTCGAAGAACGACTCCTCGACACCCACCCGCTCCACGCCCAGCACCTCGCCGAACAGATCGCTGAGCACCACTTCGGCGGGGGTCTCGGGTGCCCGTCCCAGCGCGCGGCCGGCCGTCTCCGGCGCGGGGAGCGCTGCCCGGTCGAGCTTGCCGTTGGCCGTCAGGGGAAACCGGTCCAGCACCACGACGGCGGCCGGGATCATGTAGTCGGGCAGCCGGGTACGGGCGTGGTCACACAGCGCCGTGGCGTCAGGCTCACGGCCGGTCGTGGGGACGATGTAGGCGACCAGGCGTTTGTCCCCGGGCCGGTCCTCGCGGACGGCGATCGCTGCCTGAGCGACATCGGGGTGCCCGGTGAGAACGGCTTCGATCTCACCCGGCTCGACGCGGAAGCCGCGGATCTTGACCTGCTCGTCCGCCCGGCCCGCGAAATCCAACTGCCCGTCGGCCCTCCAGCGCGCCAGGTCGCCCGAACGGTACATCCGCCCGCCGTCCGCGAACGGGCAGGCCACGAACCGCTCGGCGGTCAGGCCCCCACGTCCCGTATAGCCGCGGGCCAGCCCCACGCCCGCCACGTACAGCTCACCGACCGCGCCGACGGGAGCGGGCCGCAGGAACTCGTCGAGCACGAAGACCTGGACGTTGCCGATCGGGCGGCCGATCGCCGGCGGGCCGTCTTGCACCGTGATGCCCTCGCCCAGCAGCGTCGCCGTCGTGATCACGGTCGCCTCGGTCGGCCCGTACGTGTTCCACACCCGCGCCCCGGCCCGCCAGCGCGCCGCCAGGTCAGCGCTCAACCGCTCCGCACCCAGCACCCAGTTCTCCACACCGGGCACGGACTCGGGATCCAGCACGCCCAGCAGCGAGGGGACCACACTGGCCACGGTCACACCTGCCGCACGGATCATGTCCGCCAGCGCCCCGGCCTCCGCACGCTCCTCACCGGCGGCGATCGCCAAAGTGCCACCGGCAGCCAGCGTGACCGCCACATCCAGCACCGCCGCATCGAAGGAGAACGACGCGAACTGCAACACCACCGTGCCCGGCTCCACCCCCAGAACGGGACGCATGGCCTCCGCCAGATTCGCCACTGCGCTGTGGGCCACGGCCACGCCCTTCGGGCGGCCCGTCGAACCGGAGGTGTAGCTCACATACGCCAGCTGACCGGGGCTGACGTCCATACCCAGGGGCTCGCTGGACTCGGCGTCGACGTCTACCGGAATCTCGTCCAACACCACCGACGCACCACTGTCCTCGACCATGAACGCCAACCGCTCCGCCGGATACTCGGGATCGAGCGGAACGTACGCGCCACCGGCCTTCCACACCCCCAGAACACCGACCACCATGTCCACCCCACGCGGCAGACACAACCCCACCAACGACTCCCGGCCCACCCCCTGACCCACCAGATACCGGGCCAGGCGATTCGCACGCGCCGCCAGCTCCCCGTACGACAGGACCTCGGAGCCACACCGCACCGCCGGGACATCCGGTGCTGCCGATGCGCGCGCGGTGATGCGATCGACCACGGTCCCCGACGGTACGGGTCGGGCGGTGTCGTTCCACTCCGCCACCACCCGCGAGCGTTCCACCGGGCCCAGGATGTCGATCTCGCTGAGGCGGATACCGGGGATGTCCGCGACCTGTTCGAGTACCCGGGCCAGCCGCGCGGCCAAGGCCTGGACGGTCTCCTCGTCGAACAGATCGGCCGCGTACAGCATGCCGCCGTCGAGGCCGGCCGGGAACCCGTCGCCGTCGCGTCGCTCACTCAAGGTGACCGACAGATCGAACCGCGCCGGCAGCACGGTGTACGGCGGCACCTCGCTCACCCGCAGGCCGGGCAGCTCCCACGCCGGTTCCGGGACGTTGGCGAGGGTGAGCGTGACCTGGAACAGCGGGTTGCGGGCCATCGAGCGGGCCGGGTTCAGTTCCTCCACCAGGCGCTCGAAAGGCACGTCCTGATGCGCGTACGCCGCCAGGTCCGTCTCCCGCACCCGCCCCAGCAACTCCGCGAACGACGGGTCGCCGCTCAGGTCGGCGCGCAGGACCAGAGTGTTGACGAAGAGCCCAGCCAGTTCATCCAGCCGCGCGTCGCCACGGCCCGCGATCGGGGTTCCGATCGGGATGTCCTCGCCCGCGCCCATGCGGGCCAGCAGAACCGCCATCGCGGCGTGCAGGACCATGAACATCGTCGCCCGGCCCTGCCTGGCGAGATCCACCAGGCGGGTGTGCGTGGCCGCGTCGACCCCCACCGGGACCGAGCCGCTGCGGAACGAGGAGACCGCCGGACGCGGCCGGTCGGCCGGCAGCACCAGTTCCTGCGGGGCACCCGCCAGGGCCTGCCGCCAATAGCCGAGTTGCTCACTCAACAAGCTGTCCGGATCATCCGCCTCCCCCAGCACGTCCCGCTGCCACAGCGCATAGTCCGCATACTGCACCAACAGCGGCCCCCAACCCGGCGCCCGGCCCGCCCGCCGCGCCGCATACGCCTCCTGCAGATCCCGCGCCAGCACCCCCATGGACCAGCCATCCGACGCAATGTGATGCACCACCAGCAGCAACACATGCTCCACAGGCGCCAGAACAAACAGCCGAACCCTCCACGGCGCTTCGGCGCTGACATCGAAACCCCGCCCGGCATGCTCGGCAAGGGCCTCCTCAAGCCGGCCCTCACCGACCTCCACCACGTCGAACGGCGGGCGGCCCGCCACGCCCTCCAGCACCTCCTGGTACGGCACACCCCCCACATCCGGGAACACCGTCCGCAAACTCTCGTGACGGTCGGCCACATCCCCGAGTGCCGCCTCCAGCGCCGCCACATCCAAGGCACCGGAAACCCGCAACGCCATCGGCAAGTTATACGCCGCCGACGCAGCCGGCCCCTTCTCCACCTGATTCAGAAACCACATCCGCAACTGCGCGAACGACAACGGCAACCGTCCCGGGCGCGATCGCCGCACCAGAGCGGCCCGAGCCCGACCTGCAGCGCCGGCGACCAAACAGGCAACACCGGCCACGGTCTGGGCGTCGAACAGCTCGCGGATGGTCACCGCGGTGCCCAGCACCGCCCGCATGCGCCCGATGAGGCGCATGGCCAGCAGCGAGTCTCCGCCCCGGGCGAAGAAGCCGTCCTCGGTGCCTACCCGCTCCAGCCCCAGCACCTCGCCGAACAGGCCGCACAGCACCTCCTCCGTCGGCGTCGCCGGGGCGCGGCCCTCGCGGACGGCCAAGTCGGGGGCGGGCAGTGCGGTCTTGTCGACCTTGCCGTTCGCCGTACGCGGCAGTGCTTCCAACTCCACCATCGCGGTGGGAACCATGTGTCCGGGAAGGTGCTCGCTCGCGTAGTCACGCAGTCGTGCGCTGTCGAGCCGCCCGGCGTCGGCGGGGACCACGTAGGCGACCAGGCGTTTGCCGCCGGGCCGGTCCTCGCGAACGGCGACCGCTGCCTGAGCGACATCGGGGTGCCCGGTGAGAACGGCTTCGATCTCACCCGGCTCGACGCGAAAGCCACGGATCTTGACCTGCTCGTCCGCCCGGCCCACGAACGCGAGCCGGCCCTCGGGCGTCCAGCGCGCCAGGTCGCCCGAACGGTACATCCGCCCGCCGCCCGCGAACGGGCAGGCGACAAAGCGCTCCGCCGTCCAGCCCGGGCGGCCGAGGTAGCCGCGGGCCAGGCCCGCCCCGGCCACGTACAGCTCACCTGTCATGCCAGGAGGCAGCGGGCGCAGGAAGGCGTCCAGAACGAAGACGCGAGTGTTGCCGATGGGGCGGCCGATCGTCGGAAGGGCGTCCTGCGCCGGGCCGTCCTGGTCCACCGGGCCGGTCGTCGCGATCACGGTCGCCTCGGTCGGCCCGTACGCGTTCCGCACCCGGGACCGGGGCCGCCAGCGGGCCGCCAGCTCCGCGGTCAGCTGCTCCCCGCCCACGAGCCAGTTCCGCACGCCGGGCACGGATCGGGGATCGAGCAGGTCCAGCAAGGCCGGCACCCCGTTGGCCACGGTCACTCCCGAGGCCCGGATCATCTCCGCCAGCGCCTCCGGGTCCTGGCGTTCCTCGCTCGACGCGATCGCGAGGGTGCCGCCTCCGGCCAGCGTCACCGACACGTCCAGCAGCGCGGCGTCGAAGCTGAACGAGACGAACTGCAACGCCACCGTGCCCGGCTCCACGCCCAGCACAGGCCGCACGGTGTGCGCCATGTTCCGTACGCCGGCGTGTGTCACGGCCACGCCCTTGGGCCGCCCCGTCGAGCCCGAGGTGTAGATCACGCCGGCCAGCTGGCCGGGACGTACGGAGATGTCCGGAGGCGTCGGGGGCTCGGCGGCGGCCGCCCGCCCGACGGCGGGCTCGTCCAGCACCACCACGTCCGCGGCCCCGGCCGGCACCCGCGCGGCGGTGGCGACGGTCGCCAGCACCGGTGTCACACCGCTGTCGGCGACCATGAACGCCAGCCGGTCCGCCGGATACTCCGCGTCCAGGGGGACGTACGCGCCGCCCGCCTTCCACACCGCGAGCAGCGCCACCACCATGTCCACCCCCCGCGGCAGACACAGCCCGACCCGCGACTCCGGGCCCACGTCCTGACGTGTCAAGTACCGCGCCAACCGGTTCGCGCGTTCCTCCAGTTCCCCATAGGTGAGCAGGTCCGCACCGCATCGCACCGCTGCCGCGCCCGGCGACCGCCGTGCCTGCGCCGCGATCAGGTCCGTCACCGTGCCCGGCGGTACCGGCCCGGCAGTGTCGTTCCACCGGCTCACGACCCGCGAACGCTCGGCCTCCGCCAGCACGTCGATGTCGCCGACCCGCGCCGCCGGATCGGCCACGATCCGCTCCAGCACCCGGATCAGCCGGTCCAGGAGGGACTGGACGGCGTCGCGGTCGAACAGGTCGGGCCGGTAGTCCATCTCGCAGGAGATCCGCTCGCCGGGGTCCACGAGCAGCGTGAGCGGATAGTGTGCGGCGTCCCGCCCGCCGGCGAGCCGGACGGCGAAGGTGTCCTGGCTGGGCGCCTCGACCGGGGGGCGGGGGAAGTTCTCGTACACCACCAGCGAGTCGAAGACCGCTCCGGGGCCCGCGATCCTCTGGACTTCCGACAGCCCCAGGTGATGGTGCGACATCATCGCGGACTGGCGTTCTTGCAGGTGCGTCAGCAACTCCCCGATCGGCTGCCCGCCCGCCAGGCGCACCCGTACCGGCAGGGTGTTGATGGCCAAGCCGACCATCGACTCGACGCCCGGCAGCTCCGCGGGCCGGCCGGCCGAGGTGGCGCCGAAGACCACGTCGCTGCGCCCGGTCAGCCGGGCGAGCACCAGCGCCCAGGCACCCTGCATCACCGTGTTCACGGTCAGGTTCCGGCTGCGGGCCCAGTGCGCCAGGTCCTCGCTGAGCTTCGCGGGGATGCGGGTACGCAGCTTATCGATCGCCCGGGCAGTTCCGGCGCGGTCCGCGGGTGCCACGAGCGTCGGTTCGTCCAGGTCCGCCAGCTCCGCCCGCCACGCGGCCCGTGCGGCGTCCTTGTCCTGGCGGTCCAGCCAGGCCAGGTAGTCCCGGTAGGAGGTGGCGCGCGGCAGTGCGGCGGCGCTGCCGCCCGCCGCGTAGACCGCGACCATCTCGTTGAGCAGGACGGGCAGCGACCAGCCGTCCATCAGGATGTGGTGGTGGGTGAGCACCAGGTGGTGCCGCTCCGCACCCAGCCGTACGAGCAGCAGGCGCAACAGGGGCGCGGACGCGGGGTCGAAGCGGTCGGCCAGGTCCCGGGCGGTGAGCTCGTCCAGTGCGCTGGGGACGTCGGCTTCGGGGAGGTCGCTCAGGTCCTCGTACCGCCACGGCAGGCTCACGTGTCCCGCGATGACCTGGAGCGCCCCGCCGGACTTACGGCGGCGGAAGCTCGCCCGCAGTGCGGCGTGCCGGGCCAGCAGTGCTTCCCATGTTCGGCGCAAGCGGCCCGCATCCAGCGGGCCGACCAGTTCCAGCGCATGTTGTCCCTGGTAGACGTCCGGGCCGTCATCGTCGAAGGAGGCGTGGAAGAGCATGCCCTCCTGCAATGGCGAGAGCGGCCACACGTCGGCAGGGGATCGGGTCATCGTTCTGTCTCCTCACAACGGTTTGCTTGCGGATAGGCACGCTGGGCAGGGAGCAGGGGTCACCTGATGTCGTCGGCGAACTCGTCGCCGAGGTCGTCGACCTCGTCCTGGGTCAGGGAGAGAAGGGGGAAGTCGGAGGGGGTGCGTCCGCCTGCGGCGGGGTCTTCGGTGTGAGCGGCGAGGCCGGCCAGCATGCCCAGCCACAACTCGCCCAGTTGCCCTGCGTCCGCCTCCGACAGGAGCCGGTCGGGCCAGCTGAGGGAGAGTGTCACAACGGGCCCGTCCGGCGTGTCCCGGATCACCGCACCGGCTTCCAGGGCATGCAGGACCGGCATGTCGGGGCCGGCCGAGCCGGCCACGGCCGACGCACCAGCTGGCTGCCAGGCTTCTGCCGGGCCGGTGTGCGCGGTAGCGGTGAACCGGCCGAGGTAGTTGAAACCGATCTGGGAGGAGGGAAGCTGGGCGAGGACCGCTCCCGCACCGGGGTTGAGGTGGCGCAGCAGACCATAGCCGAACCCATCACCGGGAACCGCCTGCACCTGCTCCTTCACGGTTTTCAGGAGGGCGCCGGCCGCCATGCCTCCGAACCGGGCCCGGCGCAGGTCGATACCGGTCGTCTTCAAGCGGACCGGGTGGGTGGCGGTGAACCAGCCCACGGTGCGGGTCAGTTCCCTTCCCGCCGGCGACGGCTCGCGGCCGTGGCCCTCGATGTCCACCAGCAGCCCACGGCCGACTCCTGGTCGCCACTGCGCCACCGCACCGGCCAGCGTGGCCAGCAGCACTTCACGCACACCACAGTGGAAGGCGGCTGGTGTACGGCCCGCCAGAACGGCCGCCTGCGATACGGGAACCGTCCACGACCGCTCCCGCGCCGACGCCACCGTGTCCCGGCCCGGGTCCAGCGCTCGCCCGTGCAGCAACGGTTCGGCACCCTCCAGCAGCGCGCGCCACTGTTCCAGCTCGGCCAGGCGTTGCGGGCTGCGGGCCTGTGCGGCCAGCGCCCTCGCCCACTGCCGGAAAGATGTCGGTACCGGTTCGAGGACGGGCTCGCGCCCGGCCGCCACCGCCTCGCAAGCCGCCTGCAGATCCGGCAGCAGGACACGCCACGAAACCCCGTCCACCGCCAGGTGATGCACGACCAGCACCACCCGGCCGACACGGCCCGGACCGGCATCCACCCATACTGCCCGCACCATCACGCCACTCGCCGGGTCCAGCCGTTCCACCGCCTCCTTCGCAGCCGCCCCCGCGACACCATCCAGCTCAGCACTCGCGACATCAGCCGCGTCGATCCGGCTCACCAGCTCCGACGCATCCATCGAGCCCGGCTCGCCCACCACGAGGACCGGCTCCTGCGCCGCACTCCGGCGCGTACGAGCCCGCAACATGGCATGCGTGTCCAGCAGCGCGCCGACACCCGCCGCGAGCACATCGAGCCCCAGTGCCGCCGGGGCACCCACCACGGTCCACTGCGCGAACCGCGACTCCGTCACCTGCTCCCCGAGCACCCGCATGGCGGGCGTCCGGGGCACCTCGCCGACACCGGTGTCGCTCGCCCCGGCCGTCGCCGGTCCGCCCACCGCTTCGGCGACCAGCGCCAGCCGCTCGGGAGTCCGCTCCTTGAAGATCTGGAGGTGCGTGACCGCCCAGCCCACGCGCCGGGCCCGCGCCGCGAGTTGCAACGACATGATCGAGTCACCGCCCAGCGCGAAGAAGCTGTCGTGGAGGCCGACCCGGTCCAGGCCGAGCACCTCGGCGAAGAGGGCGCACAGGGCCGATTCCGCCGCTGTGCGGGGCGGGCGGGCCGACGTCCGCCCGGCGAAGTTCGGCGAGGGCAGTGCGGCCCGGTCCACCTTCCCGTTCACCGTCACCGGCAACGTCTCCAGAACCAGCACGGCGGCGGGGACCATGTACTCGGGCAGCACCGCCGCCACGTGCGCGCGTACGGATTCCGCGTCCACCGCCGCTCCGTCGGGCACGACATGGCCGACCAGGTGCCTGTCGCCGGCTCCGGTCCCGTACGCGGTCACCACGGCCTGTGCCACGCCCGGACACGCCGCCATCGCCGCCTCGACCTCACCCGGCTCCACCCGGAAGCCGCGGATCTTCACCTGCTCATCCGCCCGGCCGACGAACTCCAGCCGCCCGTCGTCGGTCCAGCGCACCACGTCGCCGGTCCGGTACATCCGCGCACCATCAGCGAAGGGGCAGGCCACGAACCGTTCCGCGCTCAGGTCTGCGCGGCCCAGGTAGCCGTGCGCCAGTCCGTTCCCCGCGATGTGGAGTTCACCGGCCACACCCGCAGGCACCGGCTGCAGGAACTGGTCCAGGACGTAGACGTGGCGGCCCGTCAGGGGGCGGCCGATCGGCAGCACCCCCGGTGAGGCGTCGCCGGGGCGCAGGCGGTGCCAGGTGGCGCAGAGCGTGGTCTCGGTCGGTCCGTACAGGTGGCGGACCGGAAGGTCCGGGCAAGCCTCCCGTACGCGGGCGACGACCGCGGCAGGCACCACATCGCCGCCGGTCAGTACCTCCCGGAGGCCGGTGAAACACTCCGGCGCCTCCTCCGCGACCACCCGGAGCAGTCCCGCCGTCACATGCAGCGCCGTCACACCGTCCGCGATGGCCGTACGAATCCGCTCGGCGTCCACGGTTCCCGGCCCGGCGACGACCACCCGGGCGCCCGCCGCCAGCGGCACCCACACCTCGAAGAGGGAGGCGTCGAAAGCGTGCGGCGCGTGCATCAAGACGGACTCGCCCGGACCGGCAGGCCATCCGTGCTCACCGACCAGGGCGGCCACGCTGCCGTGCGGCACCGCGACGCCCTTGGGCACGCCCGTCGAGCCCGAGGTGTACATGACGTATGCGAGGTCCTCCGCGCTCACGGTGACGGGTGCACCGTCAGCCGGGCAGGCGGCCACGGCGGCGGTCGCACGTGGGTCGTCGAGCACCAGCACGGGCGCCGCGATGTCCTCCGGCAGCGAGCCCCGGGTGCTCCGGGCGCACACCACCGCCGCGGGCGCGACATCGGTCAGCAGAAGCCGCACCCGCTCGGCCGGGTAACCGGTGTCCACGGGAACGTACGCGGCGCCCGCCTTCCAGACGGCCAGGAGCGTCACCAGCAGCTCCGCCGAGCGCTCCATCACCACCGCCACCCGGTCGCCCCTGACGACACCGAGAGAGACCAAGTGCCGGGCCAGCCGGTTCGACAGCACATCCAATCCGCCGTATGAGATCGTGCGCTTCCCGTCGGTCACCGCCACCGCGTCCGGCCTGCGGACCGTTTGCGCGGCGACCAGCTCCAGTACCGAGGGAGCGGTGGCGTCCGGTTTCGCGGCGGTCGTGGCCGTGGTGGTCCAGTCCCTCGTCAGCCGCTCGCGCTCGCCCGGCGCCAGTACGTCGATCCGCCCGACGGGCGTCGAGGGATCGGCTGTCATCTGCTCCAGCACGCGCGCCAGCCGGTCGAGGATCTGCTCGGCGGTGGTGGGATCGTAAAGACCCGGAAGGTAGTCCAGCTGCGTTTCCAGGCGTTCACCGGGGCCGACGATCAGCGCCAGGGGATAGTGACTCGCATCCCGCGCCTGGCCCACCGGACGGAAACGCAGCGCGTCGGCGCCGCCGGGCCGCTCCGGAAGACTCGGATAGTTCTCGTACACCACCAGCGTGTCGAACTCCGCCCCCGCACCGGCGGTCTGCCGGATATCCGCAAGCCCCACATGCTGATGCGCCATCAGGCCGATCCGGCGCTCCTGCAGCCCGGCCAGCATCTCCCGCACCGACTGCCCGGCCACCAGCGGTACCCGGACCGGAATCGTGTTGATGAACAGCCCGACCGCCGACTCCGCACCCGGCACTTCCGCGGGACGGCCCGCCACCGTACTGCCGAACACCACGTCGCCCCGCCGTGCCAGCCGCCCCAGCACCAGCGCCCAGGCACCCTGGATCACGGTGGCGGCCGTCACCGAACAGGTGCGGGCGAGGTCCGCCACGGCCTGGGTCAGATCCGTGCTGCACTTCCTGTGCACCGCCTCCGGCCGCACCGGTCGTCCGCCCGGAGCGGCGGGCATCACGCGTGTGGCCTCTTCGGTGCCGGCCAGCGCGGCCTGCCATGCGGCCCGGGAAACGTTCGGGTCCTGGTGGTTCAGCCAGGCGAGATAGTCACGGTAGGACGGTGCGGGGCGCAGGGCCCGCGCGTCGCCGCCGGCCGCGTAGAGCGTCTGAAGCTCGTCGAACAGCACGGGCAGTGACCAGCCGTCGAGGATGACGTGCTGTGTCGTCATCACGAGCCGGTGACGATCGTCAGCGAGGCGCACGAGCAGCAGCCGGAGCAAGGGCGCCGTGGTCAGATCGAACCCCTCCCCGAGTTCCCGCTCGCACAGGCAGGCCAGCTCGGCCGAGGCCTCGGCCTGCCCCAGGCCCGACAGGTCGGCCTCGCGCCAGGGCAGCTCCACGTCGCGTGAGATCACCTGTACCGTCGCGCCCGACGCGCACTGGTGGAAACTCGCCCGCAGGGTGGGGTGCCGGGTCAGCAGCGCCTCCCAGCAGGAACGCAGCCGGGCCGCGTCCAGTGGCCCGTCGAACGCCAGCGCCCGCTGGCCCGTGTACACGTCCGGGCCCTCGTCGGTGTACATGGCGTGGAACAGCAGGCCCTGCTGCAGAGGGGAGAGCGGCCAGATGTCCACCAGGTCCGGGACGGCGTTCTCCACCTCCTCGACCTGCTGCTGGTCCAACTCGACGAGGGGGAAGTCGGAGGGTGTGTGGCCGCCTGTGAGGGGGCCAGTGGCCAGGGTGGCCAGGGCCGTCGCCCAATGGCCGAGCAGGGCCCGCGCCGACGCCTCGTCCAGGACGTGTGCGGGCAGAGCCAGGGTCAGCGTCAGCTCCGGGCCACCGGGCAGGTCCCTGACGACCCCCAGGACTTCCAGGGGGTGCATGGCCGGGAGGTCGTCTGCGGCGTCCCCCTCGATCCCGACGGCGGGCACCGGCTGCCAGTCGCCCTCGCGGCGGGGCATACGGCCGAGGTAGTTGAACCCGATCTGGGCGGCGGGGAGTTCGGCTAGGAGCGGCGCCGTTTCGGGGTTGAGGTGACGCAGCAGTCCGTGGCCCAACCCGTCGCCGGGCACGGCCCGTACCTGTTCCTTGATCCTCTTGAGTACCCGGTCCGGTCGCAGCCCGTCGACGGCGTCCGCACCGGGGTCGAGCCGTACGGGATGAACGCCGGTGAACCAGCCGACCGTCCGGGACAGGTCCGTCTCGTCCTCTGTCGGCACCCGGCCGTGGCTCTCGACGTCCACCAGAAACCCACCCTGCGGGGCCCGGCCCTTCCACCGGGTGACCGCCATCGCCAGGCCCGCGAGCAGGACGTCGCCGATGCCGGCGTGGAAGGCGGCCGGGACGCCCGTGAGCAGGGCCGAAGTGACCGCGGCCGGGACGGTCACCGAAACCTCCCACACCGGGCCGCCCGCGCACGCCTGCTCAGGTGTGAGCAGCGGCTCGGTGCCGGAGAGGAGTTCTCGCCAACCGGACAGTTCCGCGAGGCGGTCCGGGTGGGTCGCCTGAGCGGTCAGCTCCCGTGCCCACTCCCGGTACGACACCGGTACAGGCTCCAGCGCGGCCTCGCTGCCCGCCGCCAGTTTCTCGTAGGCGTACGCCAGGTCAGGCAACAGGACCTGCCAGGAAACCGTGTCCACCACCAGGTGATGCGCGACCACGGCCAGCCGTCCCCGGTCCTGGGGCCCCGCGTCCAGCCACACCGCCTGGAGCATCACGCCGGCGGCGGGGTCCAGCCGGTCCACGGCCGCCCGTACCTGCTCACCCAACCCGGTCCTGGCCGCGTCCACCCGCCGTACCAGCCGCGCCGGGTCGAGCGTGCCGGGTCCCGGCACCACCAGTCGCGCATACGGCTCGGTCTCCAGCCGTGCCCGCAGCATCTCGTGCCGCTCCAGCACCGCCTGGACCGCCCGTGTCAGCACGGCGAGGTCCAGGCCGGGCGGCGTCACCACCACCCCGGGCTGCACGACGCGGCCGATCCGCTCCGGGCCGACCCGCTCCAGCGCCTCGCGCATCACCGGCGTCAGCGGCACCTCACCGGTGCCGGACACCACGGTCCGCGTGGCATCGGCCTCGGTGACGGTGGCGGCGGCCGCCAGTTCCGCGGGCGTCCGCCGCTCGAAGACCTGACGGCTCGTGATGATCACACCGGCGCGCCGGGCGCGGGACACCAGCAGCATGGAGAGGATCGAGTCGCCACCCAAGGCGAAGAAGTCGCTGTCAGCGCTCACCCGCTCCAGGCCCAGGACCTCGGCGAAGAGGTCGCACAGCCTCGTCTCCAGGGGCGTGCGCGGCGCACGGCCCGTCGTCGCGTGGCCGTCGGTCCCGGGGGCGGGCAGGGCGGCCCGGTCGAGCTTGCCGTTGACGGTCAGCGGCAGAGCGTCCAGCACGACCACCGCCGTCGGCACCAAGTGGCCGGGCAGCCGGGCAGCGGCGGCGGAACGGAGCGCGGCGGGATCGGCGGTGTCACGTTCGGCGGGGATCACGTAAGCGACGAGCCGCTGCTCGCCGGGCCGGTCCTCGCGGACGACGACCGCGGCCTGACGTACGTCCTCGTGCGCGGCGAGGACGGCTTCGACCTCGCCCGGCTCGACCCGGAAGCCGCGGATCTTGACCTGGTCGTCCGACCGCCCGACGAACTCCAGCTGCCCGTCGGCCGTCCACCGCGCCAGGTCGCCCGAGCGGTACATCCGCCCGCCGTCGGCGAAGGGGCAGGCCACGAACCGCTCGGCGGTCGGACCGGGGCGGCCGGTGTAGCCGCGGGTCAGCCCGGCCCCAGCCACGTACAGCTCCCCGGTCACGCCGGGCGGAACCGGCCGCAGGAAGCCGTCCAGGACGTAGACCTGGGTGTTCCCGAGGGGCCTGCCGATGGCGGGCGGGGCGTCCCGGGCCGTGATGCCTTCGGTCAGTGGCGTCGCCGTCGTGATCACGGTCGCCTCGGTCGGACCGTACGTGTTCCACACCCGCGCCCCGGCCCGCCACCGGGCCGCCAGCACGGCGCTCAGCCGCTCCGCCCCCAGCACCCAGTTCTCCACACCAGGCACGGCTTCCGGTTCCAACACGCCCACCAGCGACGGCACCACGCTCGCCACCCGCACGCCCGCCTCCCGGATCATCCGGGACAGCGCTTCGGGCTCGGCACGCTCCTCCTCCGAGGCGATGACCAGCGTGCCACCGGCGGACAGCGTAACCACCACGTCCAGCACGGAAGCATCAAAGCTGAACGACGCGAACTGCAACACCGGCGTACCCGGTTCCACGCCCAGCACCGGACGCATCACCTCGGCCAGATTCGCCACCCCGCCGTGCGCCACCGCCACGCCCTTCGGACGGCCGGTCGAACCCGAGGTATAGATCACATACGCCAACTGAAGCGAATGAAGAGCAACACCCAGCGCATCGGACGCTTCGGCTTCCACGGCCTCCGGAATCTCCTCCAACACCACCGACACACCACTGTCCGCCACCATGAACGCCCGCCGCTGCGCCGGATACTCCGGATCCAGCGGAACGTACGCCCCACCCGCCTTCCACACCCCCAGCATCCCGACGACCATGTCCACACCCCGCGCCAGACACAGCCCCACCCGCGACTCACACCCCACCCCCCGACCCACCAAGTACCGCGCCAGACGGTTCGAACGCGCCGCCAACTCCCCGTACGACAGCTCATCCGCACCGCACCGCACCGCAACCACCCCCGGATCCGCCGCGACCCGAGCGGCAACAAGATCCACGACACTCCCCGCCGACACCGACCGCACCGTGTCGTTCCACGCCTCGACCACCCGCATACGCTCGTCCCCGCCCACCAACTGGACATCGCGAACACAAACCTGCGAATCCGCCGCCAACTGCCCCAACACCCGCACCAGGCGGGCGGCAACGGTCCGTACGGCCTCCTCGCCGAACAGGTCCGGCCGGTAGTCCAGCCGGAGCCGCAGACCTTGGCCCTCGACGGCGTCCACACCCAGGGTCAGCGCGAAGTTGGTCGACTCCCGCGCCCCCACCTTCGTGAGCGTCAGCCCTTCCACGGGGGGCTGGGCCGACGGGTCGCCCGGGTAGTTCCCGAACACCATCAAGGTGTCGAAGGTCGCGCCGGGCCCGGCCAGCCGCTGGATCGCGGTCAGGCTCAGGTGGTCGTGGTCCAGCAGCACCGACCGCTGTGCGTGCAGCTTCGTGAGCAGTCCGGCGACCGTCTGCCGCGCGTCGAGGCCCACCCGCACCGGGACAGTGTTGATGAACATCCCCAGCATGTTCTCCACGCCCACGAGCTCGGCGGGCCGCCCGGCCACGGTGATGCCGAACACCACGTCCAAACGCCCTGCCAGCTGTCCGACAATGATCCCCCAGGCAGCCTGCAGCACCGTGTTGAGCGTGACGCCGAGCCCACGGGCCGTCTCCCGCAGCGCGGCCGCCAGCCGTTCGCCCGCCGTGAAGGTGTGGATCCGCCCCGGAACCGACGAGACCGTCGAGGCGAGCGGGGCGACAAGGGTGGGTTCGTCCGCTCCGGCCAGGGCGTGCCGCCACGCCTCCCGGGCGGCGTACTGGTCCTGGCGGGCCAGCCAGGCCAGGTAGTCGCGGTACGGGGCAACGGCGGGCAGCCCGTCCGCGCTGCCGCCCGCCGCGTAGCAGGCCCACAGCTCACCCAGCAGGATCGGCAGCGACCAGCCGTCTAGGAGGAGGTGGTGCAGCGTGATCACCATGCGGTGGCGGTCCGCGCCCATCGTGACCAGCAACACTTTCAGCAGCGGCGGCACCGCGACGTCGAAGCCCCTGGCCCGCTCCTCACCGGCCAGCCGCTCCGACTCAGCCTCGGCGGTTTCCGCGTCCGGCCCGGACAGGTCCGCCTCGCGCCAGGGCAGCACCACGTCCTGTACGACCACCTGTACGGGCCGCTCCAGCCCGGCCAGTTGCCGGAAACCGACCCGCAGGCCGGCGTGCCGGTCCACAAGGGCCTGCCAGGACGCCCGCAGAACCCCCGCGTCCAACGCGCCGTCGAGGTCGAGGATCATCTGCTCGACGTAGACGTCCTCAGACACCTCGTCGAACTCGTCGAAGAGGGCGTGGAAGAGCAGACCCTCCTGCAACGGCGAAACCGGCAGCACCTCCACCAGCCCGGGCACGTCCGACTTCAACTCGCTCGCCTGACGAGGGCTCAGTTCGACAAGGGAGAAGCCGGTGGGGGTGTCCGTCTCGGCGGGAGTGGTGGCCACGGCCGCCAGTTCAGCGGGCGTCCGCCGCTCGAAGACCTGACGGCTCGTCACTGCCAGGCCTGCGCGCCGGGCGTTCGACACCAGCAGCATGGAGAGGACCGAGTCGCCGCCGAGCGCGAAGAAGCTGTCGTCGACGCCGACCCGCTCCAGGCCCAGCACCTCGGCGAAGAGGTCGCACAGCACGGTCTCGGTGCGCGTGCGCGGAACACGGTCGCTCCTGGCCTCACGGCCGGGAGCGGGCAGGGCGGCCTTGTCCAGCTTCCCGTTCATCGTCAGCGGCAGCGCGTCCAGGACCGTCACGACGGCCGGGACCATGTGCTCCGGCAGGGACCTGGCCGCGTACGTACGCAGTTCTCGGGGATCGATGTCCTGCGCCCGCGGGACGACGTAACCCACCAGCCGCTGCTCGCCGGGCCGGTCCTCGCGTACGACAACGGCGGCCTGACGTACGCCCTCGTGCGCGGCGAGGACGGCTTCGACCTCGCCCGGCTCGACCCGGAAGCCGCGGATCTTGACCTGGTCGTCCGACCGCCCGACGAACTCCAACTGCCCGCCGGCCGTCCACCGCGCCAGGTCGCCCGAGCGGTACATCCGCCCGCCGTCGGCGAAGGGGCAGGCCACAAAGCGCTCCGCCGTCTGATCCGGGCGGCCGGTGTAGCCACGGGCCACCCCCGGCCCCGCGACGTACAATTCACCGGTCACGCCGGGCGGAACCGGCCGCAGGAAGCCGTCCAGCACGAAGTTCCGCATGTTACCGATCGGGCGGCCGATCGCCGGCGGTGCGTCCTGCGGCGAAATGCCCTCGTCCAGGAGCGCGGTCGTGGTGATCACCGTGGCCTCGGTCGGACCGTACGCGTGCCACACCCGCGCCCCGGCCCGCCAGCGCGCCGCCAGCACGGCGCTCAGCCGCTCCGCACCCAGCACCCAGTTCTCCACACCAGGCACGGCTTCCGGCTCCAACACGCCCACCAGCGACGGCACCACGCTCGCCACCCGCACGCCCGCCTCCCGGATCATCCGGGACAGCGCTTCGGGCTCGGCACGCTCCTCCTCCGAGGCGATGACCAGCGTGCCACCGGCGGACAGCGTAACCACCACGTCCAGCACGGAAGCATCAAAGCTGAACGACGCGAACTGCAACACCGGCGTACCCGGTTCCACACCCAGCACCGGACGCATCACCTCGGCCAGATTCGCCACCCCACCGTGCGCCACCGCCACCCCCTTCGGACGGCCGGTCGAACCCGAGGTATAGATCACATACGCCAACTGGAGCGCATGAAGAGCAACACCCAGCGCATCGGACGCTTCGGCTTCCACGGCCTCCGGAATCTCCTCCAACACCACCGACACACCACTGTCCGCCACCATGAACGCCCGCCGCTCCGCCGGATACTCCGGATCCAACGGAACGTACGCCCCACCCGCCTTCCACACCCCCAGCATCCCGACGACCATGTCCACACCCCGCGCCAGACACAACCCCACCCGCGACTCCCGGCCCACCCCCCGACCCACCAAGTACCGCGCCAGACGGTTCGAACGCACCGCCAACTCCCCGTACGACAGCTCATCCGCACCGCACCGCACCGCAACCACCCCCGGAGCCGCCGCAACCCGGGCGGCAACCAGATCGACGACGCTCCCCGCCGACACCGACCGCACCGTGTCGTTCCACGCCTCGACCACCCGCATACGCTCGTCCCCGCCCACCAACTGGACATCGCGAACACAAACCTGCGAATCCGCCGCCAACTGCCCCAACACCCGCACCAGTTGGCACCCCAGCCGTTCAGCTCGTGGCCGGTCGAGGACGTCGGTGCGGTACTCCAGGCGCAATTCCAGGTCGTCGGCCGGAATGATGCTGAGAGCGAGCGCGAAGTGGGTGGACCCGCGTAGCGCGGTGCCGGTCAGGGCCAGGTCTTCCACGGGCGGGGGCGCGGCGAGGTCGCCGGGGTAGTTCTCGAACGCCATGAGGGTGTCGAAAGTGGCGCCGGGACCCGCCACCCGCTGGATGGCGCTCAGACCCAGGTGCTGGTGGTCGAGCACGGCGGCCTGCTGGGTCTGGAGCCCGGTCAGCAGCTCGGCGATCGTCCGGTTCGCGTCGAGAGCGACGCGAACCGGGACGGTGTTGATGAACAGGCCCAGCATGTCCGCCATACCCGGCAGCTCGGCGGGCCGTCCGGCCACCGCCACGCCGAACACCACGTCCCGGTGTCCCGCCAACTGCCCGACCACCACCGCCCAGGCGGCCTCCACCACGGTGTTCAGGGTCACACCGAGCCGTTGGGCCGTACCCCGCAGGGCCGCCGCCATGTCGGTTCCCGTACGTGCCACGGTCCGCTCGACCGTGATGGAGGTATGGGTGGGCAGGGAGGGGGCGACGAGGGTGGGCTCCTCCACTCCGGCCAGGGCATGCCGCCACGCCTCCCGGGCAGCCTGCTCGTCCTGGCGGGCCAGCCAGGCCAGGTGCTCGCGGTGGGGCACAACGGCGGGCATCGCGCTCGTACTGCCGCCCGCCGCGTAGCAGGCCCACAGCTCCCGCAGCAGCAACGGGAGCGACCAGCCGTCCAGGAGGAGGTGGTGCAGCGTGATCACCATGCGGTGACGGTCCGGACCCAAGCGGGACAACAGGACCCTCAACAGGGGAGGCCGGGCGAGGTCGAACCGGCGGGAGCGTTCCGCGTCCTCGATGCGCCGGGACCGCGCCGGGGCCAGGTCGGGATCCAGGCCCGACAGGTCCACTTCCCTCCATGGCAGTGCCACGTCCCCCGCGACCACCTGCACCGGCTGTTCCCTCCCGGGCAGCTGCCGGAAGCCTGCCCGCAGGGCCGTGTGCCGCTCCAGCAGCGCCTGCCACGATGCCCTCAAGACGCCCGCGTCCAGCGCCCCGTCGAGGTCGAGGACCAACTGCTCGACATAGACATTCGTGCCCTGCTCGTCGAAGAGCGCGTGGAAGAGCAGACCCTCCTGCAACGGGGAGACCGGCAGCACCTCCACCAGCCCGGGTACGCCCGCTTCCAGTTCCTCGACCTGTTCCTGCTCCAGCCCGACAAGGGGGAAGTCGGAGGGCGTGTGGCCGCCTTCGACGGATGGCCTGGCCAGGCCGGTGAGCATCGCCGCCCAGCCGCCGAGCAGGGCCCGGGCCGACGCCTCGCCCAGAGCGTGCTCCGGACGGGCCAGGGTCAGCGTGAGCTCCGGGCCGGCGGGCAGGTCCCGCACCAGGCCGACGGCTTCCAGAGCGTGCAGGACGGGCGCGTCGGCCACGATGCTCGCGCCCGGGCCGCCCCCGGCGAGCTGCCACGGCCCGTTGCGGCCGCTGAAGCGGCCGAGGTAGCTGAAGCCGACCTGCGCGGACGGGGCTTCGCCCAGCTCCGGCGCGGTGTTGGGGTTGAGATGGCGCAGCAGACCGTACCCCAGGCCGTCGCCGGGGACCGCGCGCCGCTGCTCCTTGATCCTCTTGAGCACCCGTCCTGCCGCCGGGCCGCCCGCCCGCACCTCCTGGGCGTCGAATGCTCCGGGGTCGAGCCGTACGGGGTGGCTGCCGGCGAGCCGGCCGACCGTACGGGACAGGTCCAACCGTCCGGACCCGAGTGGTTCGCGGCCGTGGCTCTCCACATCCACCAGGAAGCCGCCGTGTGGGCCCTGCCCCCGCCACTCGGCGACCGCCGCCGCCAGCCCGGCCAGCAGGACGTCGTCGACCTCGGCGTGGAAGGCGGCGGGCACCTCGGTCAACAGGGCCGAGGTGACCTCGGCGGGGAGGGTCACCGACACCTCCCGTACGGTGCCGCCCGCACTCGCCGGGCCGGTGATGTCGAGCAACGGCTCGGCTCCGCCGAGCAGTTCGCGCCAATGCGGCAGTTCCGCCACCTGCTCCTCGGCGCTCGCCCGGGCGGACAGTTCCCGCGCCCACTGCCGGTACGGGACCGGTACGGGTTCCGGCGCCGCCGCGCGGCCCGCCGCCAGTTCCTCGTAGGCGGCCCGCACATCCGCCAGCAGAACGCGCCAGGAAACCGTGTCGAGGACGAGGTGATTCGCGACGAGGAGCAGCTGTCCCTGAGCCTCCGGCCCGGCGTCCAGCCACACCGCCTGAAGCATCACCCCTGAGGCTGGGTCCAGCCGCCCGGCCGCCGCGCGGGTCTGCTCTGCCACTCCGGTCCGCGCCGCGTCCACCCTCCGTACCAGCCGGGCCGCGTCGAACGGGCCCGGTTCGGGCACCACCAGGCGCGCGGAGGGGCCGGTCTCCAGACGTGCCCGCAGCAGCTCGTGCCGTTCCACCACCGCCCCGATCGCCCGCGTCAGGGCGGTGCGGTCCAGGCCGGGCGGAACCGTCACCAGCGCCGACCGGTACGTCTCGGGCAGGCCACCCGGGCCCAGGCGTTCGAGCAGTTCGTGCATGGCCGGGGTCAGCGGCACCTCGCCCGTGGGGGCGGCCGCCGTCCCGGGCGCCGCGTACTCCGTCATCGGGACGGCCACGGCCGCCAGCTCCGCCGGGGTCCGTCGCTCGAAGATCTCCCGGGTGCTCAGGGCCAGCCCGGCGCGGCGGGCGCCGGAGACCAGCATCATCGACAGGATCGAGTCGCCGCCCAGCGCGAAGAACCCGTCGTCGGCACCCACCCGTTCCAGGCCCAGCACCTCGGCGAACAGCTCGCACAGCAGCGCCTCGACGGGGGTGTGCGGAGCGCGGCCGCCGGGGTGGCCGTCCGGGGCCGGGGCGGGCAGGGCGGCCTTGTCCAGCTTGCCGTTGACCGTGAGCGGCAAGGCCTCCAGCGTCACCAGCGCGGCCGGCACCATATGGCCGGGAACCGCGCGGGTGACGTGTGCACGGAGCTGCTGGAGGTCGATGTCCGGTGTCCGCGGAACGACGTAACCCACCAGGCTTTTCCCGCCCGGCCGGTCCTCGCGTACGACAACGGCGGCCTGACGTACGTCCTCGTGCGCGGCGAGGACGGCTTCGACCTCGCCCGGCTCGACCCGGAAGCCGCGGATCTTGACCTGGTCGTCCGACCGCCCGACGAACTCCAGCTGCCCGTCGGCCGTCCACCGCGCCAGGTCGCCCGAGCGGTACATCCGCCCGCCCTCGGTGAAGGGGCTCGCCACGAACCGCTCGGCGGTCAGACCCGTACGTCCCGCGTAGCCGCGCGCCAGGCCGGCCCCGGCCACGTACAGTTCGCCGACCGCTCCGACGGGGGTGGGCTGGAGGCAGGTGTCCAGAACGAAGACCTGGGCGCCCGCGACGGGACGGCCGATGGGCGGCGGCGCGTCCTGCGGGGAGACGTCCGCGGGCAGCGGCATCGCCGTGGTGATGACGGTGGCCTCGGTCGGGCCGTAGGTGTTCCAGAGCCGTGCCCCGGCGCGCCAGCGCGCCGCCAGGTCCGCACTCAGCCGCTCCGCGCCCAGCACCCAGTTCCCCACGCCGGGGACGGAGTCGGGCTCCAGCGCGCGCAGCAGCGACGGCACCACGCTGGCCACGCTCACACCCGCAGTGCGGATCATCTGCTCCAGCCCGGCGGGCTCCGCACGTTCCTCGCGCGAGGCGATGGCCAGCGTGCCACCGGCCGCCAGTGTCACCGCCACGTCCAGCACCGCCGCGTCGAAGGAGAAGGACGCGAACTGCAAGGCCACCACGCCCGGTTCCACGCCCAGAACCAGGCGCATCGCCTCCGCCAGATTCGCCACTCCGCCATGAGCGACCGCGACGCCCTTCGGTCGCCCCGTGGAACCGGATGTGTAGATCACATACGCCAACCCCGCCGGATCGACGGTGGTTCCCAGCTCATCGGGGGCTTCGGCCTCCGCGGTTGCCGGGAACTCGTCCAGCACCACCGACGCGCCGCTGTCCGCCACCATGAACGCCAGCCGCTCCGCCGGATACTCCGGGTCCAGCGGAACGTACGCGCCCCCCGCCTTCCACACCCCCAGAATGCCGACGATCATGTCCACACCCCGCGCCAGACGCAGCCCCACCCGCGACTCCCGGCCCACCCCCTGGCGCACCAAGTACCGCGCCAGACGGTTCGAGCGCGCCGCCAGCTCCCCGTACGACAGCTCATCGGCGCCGCACCGCACCGCGACCGCCACCGGCATCCGCGCCGCCCACGCCCCGAACCGCTCCAGCACCGTGCCCGCCGATGCCGGACGTCCCGTGTCGTTCCACTCCCCCACCACCTGCGTGCGTTCCGCCGTGTCCAGTGCGTCGATCCGGCCCACCGGCCGGGTGGGGTGGGCCACCGCCCGTTCCAGGAAGCGGAGGAACGCGCGGTGGACGGACTTGACCCAGGCGGCGTCGAAGAGACGGGGATCAGCCTCGAAGGTGATGTGGATCTCCCGCCCTTCGATCTCCGGCGATAGCCCTTCGCCCTTCGGGGACATGTGCACCAGCACGCCGAACTCCTCGACCGGCCTGCCGGACTCCTCTCGGACGACGCCCCGGTGCTCGCCGAACCACAGCTCCGTACTGTCCTCCGCGACATGTACGTACGGTCCGAAGCCCCGGCGGTCCCCTTCAGGCCATCCCAGTTCCCGGCGCAGCCATTCGCCCCGGAAGCGACCGTGTTCGAGCAGTGCGGCATACTCCCGTTCCGGCGCTTCCGTCAGCTCGGCCAGGCTGCATTCCGGCCTGGCCGGGAGCCGTAGGGGCAGGGAACAATTCGCCAGGGCGTACGGCGGACGCGGCGGCTGCAGTGCCACGTCGCCCCCGTGTCCCGTCAGGGGCACGCTCAAAACCACCTCATGTGCCCCGGTCATCCGGCCCAGGAAGGCCCCGATTGCCGTGATCACCAGCCGCTGCCACCCCACCCCCGCGCGGGTGGCCGCCGCGCGCAGGCCGGCCACCGTGGACTGCGGCAATCGGCCGGTCGCCCGCACCGGCGTCGGCCCTTCCCGGTCCGCCTTTCCGGAACCGCCCGGCCGGTGAGCCGGTATTCCGGCCGCTTCCGGCCGGTCCGCGAACCTCGCCAGCCAATACTCCCGATCGCGGTCGTACTGGCGCGAATTCCGGTACGCCGACTCCTGCTCCGCCGCCTCGCGCAGCGATACGCCCTCCGGCGCGCCGTACGGCTCGTTCCGCGACAGCGCCGTATACACCGCTGCCACGCGCCGCCCAAGCAGTGCGCACGCAAAACCGTCCAGGAGCGAGGGGTGGTAGCAGTGGAACCACAGGTATCGATCGGCCGCCAGGCGGAACAGGGTGTGCGACAACAGCCGCTCCCCGAGTGAATTCCGCACCCGCCGCTCCTCGGCCCGTACCGCCTCCTCGACGACGCTCCGGGAATCGCTTTCCGTACGGAGATCGGCGTACGCCAGCTGCCAGTCCGGCGGCCCGGCGCGGACCGGGGTGGGCTCCTGGGGACCCTCCGTGAATCGCACGTGCAGGGTCTCCGTCTCGGTGACGACCTGCCGTAACGCGCGCTCGAAGAGGCCGACGTCCAACGCACCTGATATTTCGACGGTTTGTCCGACGCTGCCGAGAGGATCGGAACCGCTTTCTTCGCTCCGCGTCTGCCGCCTGCCCTGGCTTTCGGGCAGAGGCGCAGCATCACCAGTTCGGCCGTTCATGATTCCCCTCTCCCGGAGCGGCCCGATTCGCGCGTCTCCGGTCAACTCCGGTGACTGGGGACCGATCACATGTCGACTGCGGTCGAGTATTCACGCATAAGTGGTGAGAGATTGCTGTCGGCACAGCTTTGATGGCACAGAACGATACGCAGTGCGCGGAGGGAATCCCACCTGCGTCTAACCGGACACCTTCCCCGCTTGGACGAATACGACAGGGCCTGCAAACGCACGAGGCACGTCCGGCACCGCATGCCCGGGACCGCCCGGTGCTTTTACCCCGTCCCCGGCCCCATTGGAGGCGGGAGCGAAGACGAAGCCGGCATGTCGCCGTTGCGGGACTGGCTGGCGAACTGGGTGCGGTACAGCTCGGCATAGAGGCCGCTCTGCCGCAGCAGTTTTTCGTGGGTGCCGCGTTCCTTGACCCGGCACTCGTCGATGACGAGGATCCGGTCGGCGTCCCGGATGGTGGAGAGGGACCGCAGGGTCAGGTCGCGCAGTGTCCAGGCGTTGTCGGTACGTTCCTGCATGGGCGCGACGATCGATTCCGGCGAGGCCAGGGAGACGTCGACGGCCTTGGGGTAGCGGAACGACACGCCCCGGAACGTGCCCTCGGGCGCCCGCCCGTCGCCGGTTGGTCGGCGACGACGTAGCCCAGGCGGGCGCCGGGAAAGACGGCCTTGGCGAAGGAGCCCGGGTGCGCGACCCGGTGGTCCCGGTCCAGGGGCTTCAGGGTGGGCAGCAGGGGGCCGTGGCTGACCAGCCGGTACGGACTGTCCTCCACGACGAGCAGGTCGTGGCGGGCCGCGCGGTCCAGCAGGGCGGTGCGGTCCCGCAGGCTCATGCTGGTGCCGGACGGGTTGGAGTGGTCCGGGGTGACGTAGAAGGCGCGGGGACGGCGCCCCCGCTCCCGCTCCCGCTCCCGCTCCCGGACAATCGTTTCCTCCAGCGCGGCGAGCGAGAAGCCGCCCGCGTCCTCCTCCACCGGCGTCACCGGTATGTCCAGCAGCCGGGCCGCGCCGGTGATGCCCATGAAGCAGGGGCTGGAGACCAGGAAGGCGTCGTCGGGACCGGTGACCAGCGCCCGCAGCACGATCAGCATGGCCTCCTGGGCCCCGACGGTCACCACCACGAACCCGGCCGGTACGTCGGTGCCCTCCACGCGCAACGAATCGGCGATGATCTCGCGGATCTGCCCGGCGACAGGGCCGTACTGGTACATCAGGGTGCGAACCCGTTCCGGCGAACGCCCCCGCTCCGCCTCGTGACCAAGGTACCCGCGCAGGTAGTCGAAGATCTGCTCGACGTCGAAGAAACCGTCGTACGGACGGCGCGGGGCAGCCGGCAGCCCCTCGCGGGCCGGCCGCGCGCGAGCACCGGCGCTCTGTCCAGACATCAACTCTCCCGCCCGGCATCACGTTGATGAAGGCCATTTCCGGTTTCTGACACCGGGCGCTCAGCATGGCACCGGTCCGGTGAATCCCCGCACTGTCCAACTGTTTCGCGGATTCGGCGCGGCACTCCATGAGCCGGAAATTGCTTTCCCTCTTCAGGACCCGGGAGAGCCTGGGCGCAGGAATTCGGAACGACCGCTTCTGCGTATTCGCGAAACAGCACTCGGCGGCCGTGCCGACGGCGTCGGGAGCGGGCCGCCTGCGTTCCTTCCGGGAAGGCCGTGACACTTGCCGCGCCAGAATCCGGAACTCGCGGCGTGCTGTCCAACCGGTCAATTCTGCCCTTTGGGCGCGAGGGGGAGTGCGCGCGGGCATTCTGCGATACCGCCGCCCGCGGTCCGGAACCGCCGTTCGGGGCGCACCGCGGACAACGTCCGGTTCGGCAACAGCTACTCCACCGAAAACCAGGCTCCCAGCGCGTCGTACAGGCCGTCGCCTGTACTGCCTTGCCAGGTGACGTCGCAGGCGGAGCGGAGCGGCAGTGCGGCGTCGAGTTCTTGGACGGTCACGGTGTCGACGTGAGCCGTTCAAGCACCCATGTCGGGGGTGCCGGCAGATCCGCGATGTACCGCCGGGACGCCGACCGGGTCAGCAACTCGCCGAACAGTTCGCGCAACGCCGTCACATCGCCGCCGGGCCGGGTGAGCAGCTATTGGGCCTGGGTGTGCATGGCGACCCGTCGCGCCACGGGGCCCGCTCCGACTCATTAGTGTCCAGCAGCCCCTCCGGGGCGTGGCCGCGCAAGGCCGCGGCCAGCTTCCAGCCCAGGTCGACAGCGTTCTGAAGCCCATGTTGAGCCCCGGGCCACCGATCGCCGAGCGCACATGCGCGGCATCCCCGAGCAGGAAGACCCGGCCTGCCCGGTACCGCGACGCGATCCCGGAGGCCGTCGAGCGACGCCTCACGCCGGAACGGCGGTACGACACCGAAACCGGGTACGGTCAGGCCGCCGTCGGCACCGACCAGGAACGCCGCTTCGACCGGCTGCCGTCCGTTCAGTTCGACCGTCACCGACTTGTCGCTCTGTGCCGGGCCGGTGACCTCGTGCCCGTGGCGGACCTCGACACCCAGTTCGGCGGCGCGCTCGGCGAGCACGCATTGATTCCGGCGATGCGGCACCCTCAACGTGCCGGAGCGGATGGCCCGGCAGATCGCTCAGGTCGAGCGGGAACGCGCCGAACACGAAGCCGGGTGCCGGTTCGGGTGTGGCGCAGGGGGCGGTCAGGCACTCGTACAGCCCGCGCCGGTCGAGCATCGGGACGACCTGGCCGACCAGGCCGTTCGCGCGCTGCTCGGTCGTCGGCCCGGTGCGGCGTTCCACGACGAACGGACGGGCGCCGGCCAGGACGAGTTCGCAGGCCGGCATCAAGCCGTCGGGGCTGGCGCCCGCGATCACGACGTCGATCACGGACGGGTTCCTCTTCCGTGTACGGGGGTGGGCAGCCCCGCCGTGATGCGCGCGAGGGCGTCCGCGAACACGCGGTCCGCCGGTACCGGCGGACCGGTGCAGGTGGTGTGCCATGGCGGTGTTCATCGCGGCCACCACCGCGGACGCGGCGAGGTGCGGGTACATGCGGGACAAAGGGCGGCCGCGGCCGTACGGGTTGCGAACTGCGGCAGCACGGTGTGCGTGATCGCGTCCCACAGCGGCTCCGCCGGGTGCTCGTGCAGGGCTGCGGCGATGCGCAGACAACGGTCGAGGTGGTGGGTGGCGATCGCTTCGCCCTTGCTGGAGAAGTAGTTGTTGAATCGTTCGCGGCGAGACGCCGACGGCCTCGCCGATGTCCTCGCCCTTGACGTTGTCCAGTCCGCGTTCGACAGCCAGTCGTAGCGCCGCCCGGTGGAGCGCGGCGCGCGTCTCGGTCTTCGCCGGCCGAGTGACCGGTTCAGCCATTGAGCAGCCGCCACGTGGTGAGGGCGAACCGTGCCCGCATCAGTCCGGCGGGCTCGGTGAGTTCGATATCCAGGGCCTGCCGATCTGTTCGAGTCGGCGGGCGACGCTGCGGTGATGCAGGTGGAGCAGGTCGGCGGCCCGCCGTAGGGCGCCGGTCGCGCAGTAGGCGTCCAGGGCCTCCATGACTTCCGCGTCGCCGGAGAGCCACTCGATCGCCGCGCCCTGAGGTTTCAGGATCGACGTCGGACCGGCGGCCGGGCTGCCTGAACACCACCGCCCCCGATGAGGCTCTGGTCCCGCCCCCGTCGATCGCCCTCACGGAATGTGCGCCTGATCCCATGAGACGTCGGTATAGCCAAACGACTGCGTGTAACTTCGGCTTCACGACTGGCTGAGCCGCGTCACTCAGCGTACCCCGATTTCCTCGGGCCAGAGACGCTGAAGGCCGCATAGCCGCAGGTCAGGGCACCCCGGTAGAGGACTTCATGGCAGAAAAGTCTCTTGGGGGCGTAGGCAGCCAACGGCTCGGGCGCGGAGACGAAGGCCGGCGGTGTCAACCGCTTGGACAGCCGTCTCCCCTGTACAACTTCGGGTGGGCAGTACCCGGCCGATCACCGTGCCCTTCGATGACGAGCAGCGTCGACAAGGGGGCGATCTGAAGGAGTGGCCCTGCTCATCCCTCGCGTGAAGCGGGCCGCCTCCTCCCCACGCGCTCTCGTGCCGGACCGGCCGAGAGCAACCCGGCCAGAGGGGTACCAGCTGCCGACTAGCGGGCCAGTGGCGTACAGGGAGCGTCTTCCATGAGCTGCTTCCGTACCACGCACACAGCCGCCGGAGTGGTCGTGAGCCAGCGCCCCCCTGAGATTTCTCTGAGACTTCTCTGGGACTTTCGTCCAGATCAACGGGCATCGGCGTGAAAGATGTGAAAGCTCGATCTGCCTGGTCAGCACCCTCCGACCACCCATCGCAGCAAGTCACAGCCCCGTAGGGTCTCTTCTACGGCATCTGGGGCGGTACGGACGAGGAGGAGCGCCGCAAGCTCACCACCCACCGCCAACGCAAACGCCGGGCAGCCTGAGGGGCGACGGAGCTGTGGGACTCCTCTGGGACTTCACCCACCGGCCGAGACCAGCCGCCTCTCCCCCAAGCCGAGGCCGGACTTGGTGCGCCCCAATCCGATCCATGCGAAGACCGCGTCCATGGCGGCCGCGCCCGGCGCACTGGCGCGGGGCAGGAAGTGGAAGTGGGGCCCTGGGCGGCTCCCACACGAGACCGTCTTCGGCGGCCCTCGTGCAGCGGAACGATCACACCCGCTCTAGCCAAGGCCGGCCCCACACATACGTGTCGTAGCTCTTGCGGTCGATCGCAATACGCCTGCGCCCAGCCACCAAGAGGTGGAACATCCTCGGCCTCCGGCGCTTTGCCTCCACCGACGTCTCGAGCGGACGGGGGGGTCGCCCCACGACAGCGTCACCGGCAACGGCGCGAAAAGTTTCGTGTGTTCGGGGGCGGCGGTCCTCGTGGTCGGGACCGCGCTGGCGATCTTCTCCGGCGGCCTCACCGCGGGCGCGGCCGCGGCAGCCAGTACGGAGATCCTGGCTGCCGCCAGCGCGGCCGACGTCGCCATCTCGACAACGGTCGCCGAGATCGCAGGAAGCATTCTGGCCACAGCCGCCATCGGCAGCATCGAAGCAATCACCGTGGACGTGGCCGTCGCCCAGAGCGGACGCAACCTGCTCGGCGAACAAAAGGGCATCAACGTCACCGAGATCCAGGACGCCGGCCTAACCGGCCTGCTCCTTCGGCGGAGCCGCCCGCAGCGCCAGGGCCATCGCCGACGCAGGCGGCATGAAGGACGTCTTCGGCGGCTGAAGCTGGACAGCCTGCAACTTCACCCGATAAGCGACCAGATGGGCAAGCGGCACACCTGGGAGCTGTACCGGGCGGAAAACTCCGAAGCGATGGCGCCACCGGCCAAACCAGGCGATGATACTGGACACGGTGCCCTTGCGGATCGTCGCCGGGTCGAAGTCGAGCAGCGTCTGCTTCGAGATGTCCGTGGCGAGATCGCGGACGGCCTGGGTCTGGACATCCTGGGCGGCTTGTGCCGCCTGCTGCGCTTCCTGCACGGCAACCTCGGTCCACGTTGACGTCGTGTCCGCACCAGTGCGGTAAGCGTGCCGGACAGCGCGGTGAACGTCTACACGGCGAATTCCCGGTCTCCCACCTCCGTCGTGTCGGATGCGGTGGCGGCCGAAGAGATCGGCGCGGTCCCCGCAGGCGCAATGACCTGCGTCGCCCTAAATAGCATGGTGCTGCCCGCCCCTATGCGCCGGAGGTCCGCACTGTAAGCCGCACGACCGCGCCGACATGGTCAATTCCTGCCGTGGAAAATTTGCCGCCGTACGCGCGGATGCCTTCGGTGTGAGCATCGGTGCCGTCGCTCAGCCCGAGACCGGGGGCCCGTAAGTGATCCGCTGGATGCTGCGCGGACTACTGCCGGTGACATAGGCGTCCAGCGCCTGCTGCGCGAGACCCGTTTCCGTGCGCGGCACCAGCACGTAGACGTTCAAGTGCCAAGTATCAAGGCCCCGGCGGAATGCGCCGTTGAATTCGCACGCGAGCCCGGCGGCACTCTGTTGGCCACGGCTGGCACCTGCACTACGTCCGGC
The DNA here is from genome assembly GCF_044332485.1 of Streptomyces sp. NPDC017056. Lineage (NCBI taxonomy): Bacteria > Bacillati > Actinomycetota > Actinomycetes > Kitasatosporales > Streptomycetaceae > Streptomyces > Streptomyces sp. NPDC017056. The sequence continues at coordinate 208,491 of NZ_JBIRPD010000014.1, forward strand.
ACATGTCATAGGTGTACAGGTTGGGGATACTGGCCTTGAGTCCTGATTTCAGAGCAGCACAGATTTCCATCAGCAACGCCATGTCACCCCACAAGAACCGGATCGTGGCAGTAACGCCGGAGTTTGAACTGAGCCATACGGTTGTCACGGACGCCGACCGCCCCGAACTGGTCCATCCCGGCCAACCGAAAGGGGCGCCCTCGATCTGCGAGAACAGCCAGCCGCCCTGCCCACTGACGAATCCGTTCAGCGGACGCAGCGTGGTCCAGCGTCCACATCGGTCCACGACTGGTCATTCGCGTCGAACTTGCGGGACGTGGCCGTCACGTCCTTGCTGAACTGGCGGTTGCGGTGGGTCTCTATCTCACGGCTTGCCGCATCCAGTGCCTGCGCCAGGACGTCGTCGTACAGGTCCTGCTCGATGGCCATGTACGTATTCAGTTCGGCCAGCGAGGCGTACGGATCACCCATCGTCGCGACGCCCCCTGTCAGATGAAGCTGCGCGGCAGGGGCATCTTAGGGCGCCAGCATTCCGCCGATGGAATACGTGGTGGAGTCCGTGTCTGCGTGCGTCATGCTGACACGGAAAACCGGCGGGAGAAAGTCATCCACCGTCAGGTTCATGGCGGGCGTGAGACCGGGCCCGGCCCGCAGGGGTACGGTTCCCGTGGTCACGAGTGACGCTGGCGCAAAAACGGTGAAAGTCTTGCTGCTCAGGCGGGCGACGCCGGTCACGGTGACCGTGATGCCGGGTGATGCGATAATGGCCGTGACATCGATGACCAAGTACAGCGCCCGGTAGCCGTAGCCACGGCCCGCGACCTCGAACTCCTGGAAATTCGGGGCGAGGGTCCGCGCGGCGAGCGGCAGCACGGTGAACTGCCGCGCCTCGCTGGACAGCGCTGGATGACATTGGCCATCACGAGCCCTGCTTACCGCTTGGCGGCCGTCCCGGTCCGCACTTCTCTGCCGGACGCGCCGTGGCCTGCTCTACGTCGTAATGCACTTCGAGCAGCCGGAACATGGGCTCCTTGCCTACCAACAGAGGATGACCGGCACGCACCCGAGTCACGTCTTGGTGGATCCGGACCACGGTGCCGTCGCTCAAGTGAATGCTGCCACTTGTAGCCGCTACGTAAATGTCTCGGGCATGAAACCGTCTCCCGCACGGTCGCCCCTGCCTGTCCTGCCCACGGCAGGTGCGGGCTCGCAGTCCAGCGGGCCCGTGAGTTGCATCTCGTTGTCTCGTGACGAAAGTGAAGAGGAAGCGCGTACGGGTTTCGGGGGTTCGTGGCTTAATCATGCCTACGGCATGTCCATTCCCTTGAAATAAAACGTCATCTCAGGTCTGCTGGCTACCTGCATGGAGTACCGCGCACGTTCTCCCATCGTTCGCGACGGGAAGGGAAAAGATGAGTAAGCAAATCCAAGCAATCACGGCCGTCATGGAAGGGCGGCTCTGGAAGCACCTCGCCCTGTCCGGCAGCGAGTACGTGATCTTCACGGACAAGGGCATCAATGAGGGCCCAGGGCTCATAGCCACGAAGTGGCGCTTCCTTCCGGCCCGCTTCACCAGTGACCTCGACGCGGCGTCCGTGGTGATGGAAGGCGGCATATGGAAGTACATGTTCATCAAGGGGAATGAACGTATCGTCTTCACCGATTCCGCGATTTTTGCCGGTCCGGAGCAAGTAGCGGTTGCGTGGCCCTTCCTCAGGAACTGGTTGGGCCGCTGACCGTCAACTCGAAACCGACTGCGCACGGACAACCAGGCCCGGGCGCAGTCGACGTTCTCGCGCGTTGAATCACGTCTTGGCCTTGAGGAGGCGGAACGCGTTCGAGTCCAGCGTCTTGGAGCTGTTGCACCAGACCGCGTACATGCCGCGCTGTCCGGTCGGATAGTCCGCGGTCCCGCCGAAGAGGTGCGGGATCAGCTCTACCGACGTGCCGAACTTGTCCACGATCAGGAACCACTTGAAATCGCCCAGCAGCAGGATCTTGATAGGGGTGGACGCACCGATGCGCTCCCACAGGTTGGCGTCGCCCGCAGTGTCGAACTGCCTGGTCTTGTTGTAGGTCGCCTTGTTCACCATTCAGGAGGCGTTCGGCGTGTGACACGGCGGCAGCGCGTCGACCGGCGAGTACCTGTCGGCCACGGTGAACGGGGTGGCTGCGGCGGTCTCGATCTGCTGGCCGGACGCGACGCCGGCGGCTTCACGGGTCACCGTGATACCGGCGCTGGTGAGCCCGTCCCAGGTCTTGCCCGTGATTGGAACAACGCGGGCGATCTGCCGCATCGGGTCGGCCACCCCGCCGCCGGTGAGGGTTACCGTGGGGGCCAGCTGGAAGGGCACCGCGAACGCTCCGGTGGCATCGGCCCCCATCGCCAGGGCGGCCCGCTCCTCATTGGTCAGCGTCGCCGTGGACCCTGCCAGGCACGCCTTGCCGAAAGCATGGTCGTAGCGCTCATGGCCGGTGGTCAGGATGCGTTTGGCTAGAGCCCCCTCTGTCCCGTCCACGTTGCGGACCAGGTGCTCCGCGTGCGTCCGCGCCGCCGCCGAGGTACAACGTTGCGTGCGCGTTCTCGGTACCGCCGTGAGCGGAGTAAGCGGTCGGCTCCGTAAGACCTTCAAGGGTTGACTTCGGGGGTTGACTTCTGAGCCTGTCTCGTGTGCGGTGCCGGGTCGGACGTTGGGGTGGCGGGGTAGAGGCCGCAGGCGCAGTCCAGGGTGCCTTCGGGCTGTAGGTGGATAGGGCGGCGGTGTCCTCGTAAGAGGTGCCGGCTGGTGGCGAGCCTGCTGTTTGTGATCTTTCGCGACTGCCCTTCAGGAGCTGCGCCCCGGCAAAACAGATGCCCCGGACTGCACGGCGACGTAATGTGTGATCCCGGCTGCTGTCTATTACCTGGCCGTTGTACGGCCACAGCTTCGGGAGGGCTTGATGGTTGAGGACATAGTCAGGACTTGGGTGGCGGGCTGGGCCGTATCCCGGCGGACTTCCCCGCCTGTCGAGAAGCCCTGGGGGCTCTATATCGAGGTGGTCGGCAACGCCAACGAAGTGGGACGCCATGTCCTGCCCGAGGCCGACGAGTTGTTGGTCCGCAGCGCTGCGGCCTCGGTGTCCGTGCCGCGGACTTGGATGAAGATGCCCGCGGAGCCGGAGCAGATCGAGTCCTGGCTGCCCCAGGGGTGGGCCTGGGCGGAGAGCGGCCATCTGATGGCCGTTGACCTGATGGCCACGGACCCGGTCGCGCCTGAGGGGTACACCGCGACCGTGGAGACCATCGGAGGCGTCACCTACGCTCGGGTGCTGGATGCGGCGGGCGAGCAGGCGGCCCAGGGGCAGATGGCTTCCCTCGGGGAAGCTGTGGTCGTGGACCAGGTGGTGACCGAGGAGGCCCATCGGCGGCGTGGGCTGGGCAACTTCGTTATGCGTACGCTTGCCGACCGCGCCCTGGAGGAAGGCGCGGTCCTCGGCGTTCTCGGCGCGACCGACGCCGGGCGCGCGCTGTACGAGACGCTGGGCTGGAAGAAGCACACGACGCTGGCGGAGTGCGTCTACCGGCCCTGAAGCAGGAGCAGTGGCCGTACGCGGGGGGGGCAGCCGAATCCCAATGGCGCCAGCCGTCCCCGGACAGTTGCCGCTCTGGCCTTCACACAACTGCGGTCAGGGCCATCTGTTCCCACCCGGTGCTCATGGCACGGGATGCCGAGCCCAGCCACGACGTCTGGGCTCCGCCCCCGCGGGCGAGCGGGCTGTGGCGTGCCAGTGGTCCACTTCGGCCGATCGGTTCGCCCGCCATGCCCGTGCGCCATGCCTGTCCGCACTGCTCGTCCGCATTGCCTGTCCGATAGCCGTGAGCGCCGCCGAACGCGTGCGGTCGAAGAAGATGCCTACGGTCACAAGAGCTTGCAGCCGAGCTGTCAGTGTCCAGTTGGTGGAGAATTTCTGGCTGTCGCTGGTCACTTGGCGTGCTGGTTGCCGGCGGTGCGCGGTTCGCTGGTCGTGTGCCAGGTCCGTCGGGGTTGGTTCGGCGCCTCAGCCGGCCTGTTCGTCGAAGGCTGGGGAGGACGATGCCAGGGCGGGTTGTCGTTGGCGAGTGTCGCCGTCGCGGTCGCGGTCGCCTCTACGATTCATATGGGTGGGCAGTTTGAGCGTGTGGTCGATCAACTTGAGCGCGACGACACTCCCAGCGCATCGCCGGACTCCCGCACCCCGTCGTCACGCTGGTGGTCGCGTTCGGCGAGGGCTCGCTCGTCGTGGCCGACGCCGGTGGCCGACATCAGTGGGGAAGTTTCGTTGTCACCGGCCCGTGGTCAGACGTCCCAGGTGACCGGGAGGTTCTTGACCCCGTAGATGTCCGCGGTCTCGGGGCGCAGGCCGACCTCTTCTGCCGGTACGGCCAGGCGCAGCGTGGGGAAGCGGTTGACCAGGGCGGTGAACGCTACCTGCATCTCGACGCGGGCCAGTTGCTGGCCCAGGCACTGGTGGATGCCGTGGCCGAAGGCCAGGTGTCCGCCGTTCTTGCGCCGGATGTCGAGCACGTGGGGGTCGGCGAAGCGCTCGGGGTCGCGGTTGGCGGTGTGGTACGACAGGATCACGGTCGTACCGGCCTCGATGGTCTGGCCGCCCAGTTCCACGTCCTCCAACGCCACCCGCATGAACGTCTTCGCGACGCTCAGGTACCGCAGCAGCTCCTCCACGGCCCGGTCGGCGAGCGCGGGATCGGCGCGCAGCGCGGCCAGTTGGTCCGGGTTGCGCAACAGCGCGAAGGTGCCCAGCGCGAGCATGTTGGTGGTGGTGTCCAGCCCCGCCGCCAGCAGGAGCAGACTGATCCCCCGCAACTCCTCATCGGTCAGGTCGCTGTCGGTGAGCTCGCTGAGGACGTCGTCGGTGGGGTTCGCGCGCTTGGCGGCCACCAGTTCCCCGAGATAGGCCTGGGTCGCGGTATAGGCCGCTAGCAACTCCTCGTCGCTCGCCTCCCCGCTCATGAACGACTCGACCTGCTGTTGGAAGGAGCCCCGGTCCTCGTACGGCACTCCCAGCAGCTCGCAGATCATGATGGCGGGGACCGGCTTGGCGAACGCGGTCACCAGGTCCGCCGGCGGTCCGGTCTTCTCCATCGCGTCCAGGCAGTCCGTGGTGATCTGCTCGACGCGCTCGGTGAGCAGTCGCATCCGCCGTACGGTGAACTTGCCTGCCAGCGGCTTGCGGTAGCGCCGGTGCTCCGGGTCGTCCATGAGGAGGAACTCGCCGGGCGGCGCCGGCGGGACCTCGATCTCGCCGTAGTCGATGGTCGGGTGATAGCGCATGAGTTCTTTGCGTGAGCTGAACCGCGGGTCGGCCAGGACCGAGCGGACCAGGTCGTATCCGGTGACCAGCCAGCCGGGTGTGCCGCCGGGGAACGTGAAGCGGCTGATGGGGCCGTGCCGGCGGGCGTCGGTCAATTCGGCCGGCGGGTCGAAAGGGCAGCCGGGCCGGCGGGTCGTCGGCAACGTCGTGACGGTGTGCAGGGATTCCCCCATGACCATCCTCATTTCGCGATAGTGCGCGTTTTTGCGCAGCACGAAAGCTACGTTGCGTTCGGATTGACGTCAATCGAGTAGTAGGCGTTTCCCCAGGTGAATGGCGGTAAATTGATGCAATGACGCTGCGTTCTAACGCAACGTAGCGTTGCAATGAGGAGGAGCGAAGGCAATACTGCCGGCATGCCAGGAGGACGACTGACCCAACAGGAGCGCCAGCGCATCGCGGCCGGACTCGCCGACCGGCTCTCCTACGCCGAGATCGCCAGGCGGCTCGGCCGCCCGACCTCGACCGTCAGCCGTGAGGTCGGGCGCAACGGCGGCCCCGGCGCCTACCGGCCCCAGCAGGCACACCAGGCGACGGCCGAGCGGGCACGGCGTCACACGCCGGCGCCCCCGCGCGCGACCGGAGCGCCGGGCGGCACGGCGGTAGAGGGGGTCATCGAGCTGGCGGTCAGGTCGGGGCTGCCGAGGACGACGGCGCGCGTGCACGTCGACCTGTTGCTGTCCGAGGACGGCAGGCGGACCGCGGCCGAGCTGACCCGCAGGCTGGAGGTCAGCCCGGCCTCCGTCTCCGTGGCCGTGAACTACCTGGTCCACCACGGCTATGTCCGTCGCGAGCGCGACTCGCAGCGGCGCCACGATATCTACGTGGTCGACGACGACGCCTGGTACCACGCGATCGTGTTCAGCGCGCGGCAGACGCTCGAATCGGCGCGGGCAGCGATGGAGGCGGCGGAGGCGCTGGGGCCCGGCAGCCCCGTGGGCCAGCGACTGGCCAAGTCGGGGACGTTCCTGGAGCGGGTCGTCCTGGACATGATGGACTCGGCCGACCGCTGGCGCACCCTCCTGGCATGAGCCGGTGGCTGCCGTTTAGTTCACCCCGGCGAGAAGCTCGCTGAACAGTTTGTTGGCCGCGGGGGACGCGACTTGGCGGGCCAGCTCCGCGCGGGCGATCTGCTTGCGGAACTCGCCTTCGTACGAGGCGTCGCCGGCATTGTGCATCAGCTCGGTGATCCATGCCGCGAATGCCTGGTAGTTCCAGATGTGGCGCAGGCAGGTGTCCGAGTAGCTGTCGAGCAGGCTCGCATCGCCTTTCCGGTTCCGGTGGATGATCGCGCGGGCGAGGACCTCGGCGTCGTGGAGGGCGAGGTTGAGTCCCTTCGCGCTCATCGGAGGAACGATGTGGGCCGCGTCCCCGAGCAGATACAGCCTGCCGTAACGCATGGGGCTGTACACCACGCACCGAAGAGGCACAATCCGCTTGTCGACGATGCGGCCGGCCGGCACGGGGGCGGCGAAACGGGCCGCCATTTCCTTCCAGATGCGCTCGTCCGGCCATTGCGAGGGGGTGTCGTCGGCCGGGCACTGGAGGTAGAGACGGCTGGCGTGCGCGCCGCGGGGAAGCATTCCGGCGAGTCCGCGGGAGTGTATGGCGATGCCCAGGGGATTCGCCGGCACCTCGGCCAGGACGCTGAGCCAGGAATACCCATACTCGTGGGAGTGACGCGTGAGGGCGCCGGCGGGGACGGACTCGCGGCTGATGCCGCGGTAGCCGTCGCAGCCGGCGATGAAGTCGCAGGTGACGACCCGCGTCGAACCGGCGGTGTCCCGGTAGCGTACGCGGGGACGTTCGCCTTCGAGAGCTTCCGGGGAAACGTCGGCGGCCTCGAAGCGAAGGTCGCCGCCGCCGCGCAGGAATACATCCGTGAGGTTCCGGACGAGGACCTGCTGAGGGCAGAAAAGGGTGTCGCGGGTGATGTCCTTGTCGTATGCCAGCGGGAGTTCTTCTCCGTCGATCCAGTAGCCGTTGCCCACCTCCGGGACGGGGTCCCCTTCCAGTACCTCTTCGAGTCCCCATTCGCGGAACATGCGCACTCCGCGGCTGTCGATGGATCCGGCCCGTTGCCGCTGTTCGACGTATTCCCGGTCGTGCTTTTCGAGAATGATGCACTCGATTCCTTTGCGCAGCAGGAAGTTACCGAGCACCAGTCCGGCTACTCCGGCACCGACGATGACGACGGCGGTATTCTCACTTGTCTCACTCATGTATTCCACTGTGGGCTCCGGCGGCTACCGCCCCAACCGCTGAATGGACACCGGATACTGAAAACCCGCCAACTTGGCGGCGCGAGGCCCGTGCCCTTACGTCAGGACTGCTACGTCGTGACCGCTACTCCAGGACCGCTACTTCAGGTCCTAACGCAGACCTGCTTGGTAGCGGCCCGGGGTCTGGCCGACCAACTCGGTGAACGCGTCGATGAAGCTGGAGGGGTTGGACCACCCGCAGTCCATCGCGGTCTCGGTGACGGAGCGGCCGTTGGTGAGATGGACCAAGGCGTGGTGGACGCGCAGGATGGTGCGCCAGCGGTGGAAACTCATGCCGAGTTCGGTGTGGAACAGGCGGCTCAGCGTGCGCTCGCTCGCTCCCGCGGTCCGTCCCAGCTGGGCCAGGGTCGCACTCCGGCCGGGGTCGGCGTGCAGCATGTCGGTGACGGCACGCAGCCTGCCGTCACGGGGTTCGGGCAGGTGCAGGGACTGCTCGGGGGGCTCGGCGAGTTCGTCGATCACCACCGCGAGCAGCCGTTCGCGGGCGCCGGGACGGAAGGCCCGCCGGTCCGTCAGCGCCAGGAGGGCTTCTCGCAGCAGCGGGCTCACCGCGTACACGCTGGGGTGTGCCGCGAGTTCACCGCACAAGCCGACCGGAACGGCGACGAGACGGACGTTGGTCCTGCCGTAGAAGCGATGGGAGTGGGCGAACCCGGGCGGCGTCCACGTCACCCGGTTGGCCGGGGCGATCCAGGTCCCGCGCTCGGTCGTGGTGGCCAGGGCGCCGGCGGCCGCGTACACCAGCTGCCCCAGGGGGTGGGAGTGGGGGTCGACGTGGTGGCCGTGCGGGAGCCAGCCTCCGCCACCGGATGTCGTCACCGGAAGTGCCGAGGGTACGGGGGGAGGTTGACGGAATTCCGGCATGGGCCGCCAGTCTACCGGTGGGTGAACTGTCCATCTCCGGCGGTATGCGGAATGGCGGACGCGGCTATTCCCTACGCCGTCGGTTTACCGGCTGCGAAACGTACCGCTGAGGTTTCTGCGGGAATTGCGGCTCTGGTGGGACGAACGGGGCGCACGGATGCCGTTACTGTCCTCGCAACCGAATCGGCTCAGACTCCCCGACAAAGGAGTGCGAAAATGAGCGTACGTCCGATGAGAGCGCTGGCAGCGCTGGCCACGGCCACTGCTACTGCCGGTGCGTGCATGATGGCGGTGCCGAATATTGCCGCCGCGGCGCCGACCGTCGCGCCCAGTGCCACTGGGAAGAAGCCGCTCTCCGTCGTCCACGTGCCCGGTGACAAGGCGAAGGCCGGAAGCACGGACAGCGCGGCCGCGTTCTCGTGCCCCATCAAGGTGCACGGCTACGCCGGCAAGCGCGTGTGCGGATTCGACTACTTCTACTACGACTGGGGCGGCGGCAACCGCGAGTACTTTGTCGTCGGCACCAACTATTCCATCTTCCATGCCTGGCGCGGCAGCGGCGGTTGGAAGCCGCTCGGCGGCAAGGCGCGTAAGACCGCCCCGAACGGCGCCTACGCCACGAGCCCCACCGGCGTCGCGACGATCGGCACGGACAACCACTGCTGGTGGCGGCCCAGGGGCAACGGCAGCTGGCCCGGCAGCTGGCGCCGCTGCTGACTCTCCCTGCTGTCCCTGCTGTCCCTGCTCTTCCTGGCCCGGCCCGCGGTCACAGACGGCACAGGGCGGTCTGGTGATCGCGGGCCGGACGCCGGGGCGCCCCGTTCGCAGGGCCGTGGTTCAGTGCTTGCGGGGCTGGTTGAAGCGCAGCATGTTGCCGGAGGGGTCGCGGAAGGCGCAGTCGCGCACGCCGTACGGCTGGTCGACCGGCTCCTGCAACACCTCGCCGCCGGCGGCGCGGATGCGTTCGAAGGTGGCGTCGCAGTCGTCGGTCTGGAAGATGACGCCGCGCAGCAGGCCCTTGGCCAGCAGCTCTGCCATGGCCTGCTTGTCGGCGGGCGAGGCGTTGGGGTCCGCGAGGGGCGGTTCGAGGACGATGTCCACGTCGGGCTGTGCGGGCGAGCCTACGGTCACCCAGCGCATGCCCTCGAACCCGACGTCGTTGCGCACCTCGAATCCGAGAACGTCCCGGTAGAAGGCGAGCGCCTTGTCGTGGTCGTCGACGGCGATGAAGCAAGCGGAAAGGTTGATGTTCATGGGTACAACGCTACGGACGTCGGCCGGGTCCGGCTTCTCCATTCCTGACCGGTCGCGTGTGGATCTTGGCGATGCAGGGCGGGATGGCGGCGCTCTCGTCATGGCTGCGGGCCCGGTACGCGCTGGGGGTCTCGCCGACCAGCTCGGTGAACCGCGAGCTGAACGACCCGAGCGAGGTACAGCCGACCTCGAAGCAGACCTCCGTCACCGACAGGTCGCCGCGCCGCAGCAGCGCCTTGGCCCGCTCGATCCGGCGCGTCATCAGGTAGCTGTACGGCGTCTCCCCGAAGGCTTCGCGGAAGCTGCGGGAGAAGTGGCCCGGCGACATGAGGGCGGCTCGCGCCAGCGCCGGGACGTCCAGGGGCTGCGCGTAGTCGCGGTCCATCAGGTCGCGGGCCCGGCGCAGCCGGACGAGGTCCTCCAGTATCACGTGATCACGATCCCATACGCGGCACGGCGGCACTACTTGCGGGCGACGCCGCCGTACATGGCGATGTCCCGGTCGTCGACCTTCTCCTGGTCCGCGTCGGGCCGCCAGTGGTGGACCTGGGTCAGCCCGGGGGCCACCAGTTCCAGCCCGTCGAAGAGCGCTTCGGCCTCGGTCCGGGTACGCAGTTTCATGGGCATGCCCCGGAGCGCGTACTCGTCGGCGACCCGGCCGACCTCGCGCGGCGCGAAGTCGGCGGTTCCGATGGTCATGGCGACGAAGCTGCCGGCAGGCAGCGGCTCCAGGAGGCGGCGCACCAGGCTGTGGTCGTCGGGCGGCAGGATGAAGTGGAGAATCCCGATGATCATCAGGCCGACCGGCTGCCGCAGGTCCAGCAGCTCCTGGAACTGGGCGGAGCCGATGATGGCCTCGGGGTCGCGCATGTCGGCGTCGACGTAGGCGGTGCGGCCCTGGGCGGAGCCGGTCAGCAGCGCCCGCGCGTGGGTCAGCACGATCGGGTCGTTGTCGACGTACACGGCCCGTGCGTCGGGGCGGACCTGCTGGACCACTTCGTGGAGGTTCGGGGAGGTGGGGAGGCCGGTGCCGATGTCCAGGAACTGCCCGACGCCTTCCTCACGGGCCAGGTACCGGGCCGCGCGGTGCATGAACTTGCGGTTGGCCCGCATGTGGACGGGCAGCGCGGGCCACTCCCGGCACATCGCGTCGCCGGCCTCGCGGTCCACGGCGTAGTGGTCCTTGCCACCGAGGATGTAGTCGTACACGCGTGCCGAGTGCGCCGTACCGGTGTCGATCCGGTCCACCGGGTAGCCCTGTTCCAACTCCCCTGCCCCTTCCGGCCGTACCGGTACCACCATGGTCCGGTTTCAGAGGGAGTCTAAGCGCTTGCTGATCAACTCTGATCGCACGCCCCTGGTTTGCGGGCACGCTGCCTGCCGGAACGCCGCCACTTACCGGAACCCTGCTGCCCGAACCCTGCTGCCGGAACGCCGCTTACCGGAACGCCGCTTACCGCGGGCCGGGGACGGGTCCGCGGCAAGCAGTGTTCCGCCGGGCGGTCAGCCGCTTTCCAGCACCAGTTGCAGTTCGACTTCCTGGTCGCCCGACACCGCGCCTTCCGAATGGACGGAGAACGCGCTGGTCAGCACCTCCCGCAGCCGGTCGACCGCCAGGTGGCTGCCCTGGAGGTTCACGGTGACGGAGTCGGACAGCGACGCGGCGCCGGTCTCACCGCGTACTTCGGAGGTCTCGAAGGTCTCGGTCCAGACGGTCGGGTGCCCCGGCTGCTTCTGCTGGTCGTGCGGGGTGTCGCCGTCCGCGCGGTCGGACGCGAAGCAGGCCCGCAGCGTGCTGAACACGGCCTCGGCGTCGGCCGGGGACTGGGCGCTGAGCACCACTTGCGCCGGCTCGTCGTTGTGGGTTGTGCGGTTCATCTGGGCTGTGTCCTCTCCGCGCTGTGCGATGGGGTGGTCGGTGTGCCGGGGTCCGGCGGGTGGGTGCGGCGGGCTTCCTTGGCCGCCCGTTGGGGTACGACGGTGTACTTGGGGTCCTCGGCGGAGGCGATGCCGGCCGCGAAGATCCCGAAGCGGGTGCACGCGGAGCCGGCGAGCAGGGCCAGCCCGCTCGCGGCGGCCAGCGGGCGTGAGCGGCCCCCGAACAGCGCACCGCCGGCGGCGCCGATCGCGGTGAGCGCGCTCGCCGCGCGGAGCAGCTTTCCGGCGCGGCCCTCGCGGTAGGTTTCCGCGACCATGCCCAGGCGTCGTTCGGCGGCCTTGGTCACGGCGTTCTCGGCGACCGTGGCGAGGACGGCGGCGCAGCGCGCCGGCGCGGTTTCCCGTGCGGGGCCGACGACGAGGGCCATGCCGGAGGCGGCCGCCGTCGCGGAGGCCGCGAACAGGTAGGGCAGTTCGCGGTGGGCGCCGTGCCAGGCGGGGACCGCGGTGTCCGCCGCGAGGACCGCGGTGTACGAGGCGACGGCCGGCCCGAGGAGCGCGGCGGCGCCGGTGGCGGCCGCTCCCGCCCTGGGCAGCCGGCCGGTGACCGCGGTGACGGCCGCGGCGCCCGCCGCCGGTCCGTATCCGGCCAGCAGCCAGGAGCCGACGCTCATCGGCGAGGTCGGCTTGAGGACGCGCAGCATGTTGCCGAAGCGGTCCGGCCTGCCGAGGTCGTTGACGAGCGCGGCGGTGGACAGGGAGACCGCCGCGAGGGAGGAGATCTTCATCGCGGTGGCGGTGGTGGTGCGACCCGTCGCGTGGGCGCCCGCCGCCAGTACCGATCCGGCGCCGGCCAGGCCGCCCAGGAAGAAGTACCCGGCGATGTCCCTGGCGCGCCAGGCGGGTGCCTTGATGACCGGCCTGCCGTAGTACGAGCCGAAGTCGGCGGGCGGCGACATGAGTTGCTCGCCGCGCGAGCCGCGCGAGCCGCGTGAACCACGAGAGCCGCGAGAATCACGTGTGCCGCGAGAATCACGTGTGCCGCGCGAGTCACGTGCGTCGTGCGACGCGCGCGAGCCACGGCCCTCCTGCCCGGCATCGGAGCCTTTCATCGCCATCCCTTCCGTCCGGTCGGCCTGGCCGGGCGCGCCAGCGCGGCCGCGGCGAACGACAGCGCGAGGCCGCCGGCCAGCGAGAGCGCCGCGGCGCCCGCGTGCTTCCACATGGCGGGCAGGTCGCGGGTGGTGACGACGGGGTCCGGTGGCAGCCCGTACACCTCGGGTTCGTCCAGGAGCAGGAAGAAGGCGCCGTCGCCGCCGACGCCGTCCGTCGGCTCGTGCCCGTACAGCCGCGCGTCGGTGACGCCTGCCTCGTGGAGCTGGTCGACGCGGAGCGCCGCCCGTTCGCGGAGTTCGTCCAGCGGCCCGTACTGGATGGACTCGGTCGGGCACGCCTTGGCGCAGGCGGGTTCCTGCCCGGCGCCGAGCCGGTCGTAGCACATCGTGCACTTGAAGGCGCGGCCGTCGGCGGGGCGCTGTTCGATGACGCCGTACGGGCAGGCGGGGACGCAGTAGCCGCAGCCGTTGCAGATGTCCTCCTGGACGACGACGGTGCCGAACTCGGTGCGGAAGAGCGAGCCGGTGGGGCAGACGTCCAGGCACGCGGCGTGGGTGCAGTGCTTGCAGACGTCGGAGGACATCAGCCAGCGGAGGTCGCCGGCGGGGCCGCCGCTGCCCGGCGCGTCCGCCAGCGCCAGTTCCGTACGGCCCTCGGGAGCCGGCCGCGGCTGTTCGACGAACGCCACGTGCCGCCAGGTCGAGGCGCCGAGGCCCTGGGTGTTGTCGTAGCTCATCCCGGTGAGGGTCAGCCCGTCCTCGGGGATCGCGTTCCACTCCTTGCACGCGACCTCGCACGCCTTGCAGCCGATGCACACCGACGTGTCGGTGAAGAAACCGGCGCGGGGCGGCGCGCCGGAGTGGCCCGCGTCGCCGGCCGGGTCGGGTTCGACGCCGCTGAGCAGGTGGTCCGTCATGCGCGGGCCTCCGTTCCCGTGGTCTCGTCGATGCCGGCGCGCTCGCGGTAGGCGGCGACCAGCTTGGGCAGGTCGGGGCCGCGCGGCCGGCGGCCCGGCCGGATGTCGGCGGTCAGCGCCTTGTCCTCCTGGATGTGGGCGTTGGGGTCGAGGGCGATGGCGACGAGTTCGTTGGCGGCGTCGCCGGTCACCACGCCGTTGGGGCCCCAGTGGAAGGGCAGGCCGATCTGGTGGACCGTACGGCCCTGCACGGTCAGGGTTTTGATCCGTTCCGTCACCATGACCCGGGCCTCGACGGCGTTGCGCGCGGTGATGACGGTGGCCCAGCCCATGTGCTCCAGGCCGCGTTCGGCGGCGAGCTGCGGGGAGACCTCGCAGAAGAACTCCGGCTGGAGTTCGGCGAGGTAGGGCGACCAGCGGCTCATGCCGCCCGCGGTGAAGTGCTCGGTGAGCCGGTGGGTGGTGACGACGTACGGGTAGACGTCGGCCCCCGGTTCGTCACCGCTCGGGTGGTAGCGGTTGCCCTCGCGCGGGTGGATGCGGCGGACCGGCGAGCGCGGCGTGGACGGGTACAGGGCGTTGCCGAACGGCGAGTCCTGCGGCTCGTAGTGGGTGGGCAGCGGCCCGTCCACCAGACCTGCGGGCACGTACAGCCAGCCTTTGCCGTCCGCCTGCATGATGAACGGGTCGTCGCCGCGCAGTGCGTCGGGGCCGCTCGCGCCGTCCGGCGGTTCGTAGTCGGGCGCGCGGTCGGGGACGAAGTCCGGTACGTCGTGTCCGGTCCACTTGCCTTCCTCCGCGTCCCACCACACGTATGCCTTGCGTTCGCTCCACGGTGTGCCGTCCGGTGCGGCCGACGCGCGGTTGTAGAGGATGCGGCGGTTGGCGGGCCAGGCCCAGGCCCACTCCTTGGCCACCCAGTCCTGTTCGGTGTGCGGCTTCCTGCGGGCCGCCTGGTTGACGCCGTCCGCGTACACGCCGCAGTAGATCCAGCAACCGCACTTGGTGGAGCCGTCGTCCTTGAGCTCGGTGTAAGCGGACAGCGGGGCGCCGTCCGGGCCGTGCCCGTTGATCTCGGCGAGGACGGCGTCGGCAACCGGCTCCTCCAGTGGCCCCTGCACCGGGTAGTCCCAGGTCAGGTCCTGTACGGGCCGGTCCATGGGGTCGGTGGAGGCGGCCAGTTTCGCCTTGATGCGACGGCCGAGGTGGTACATGAACCACAGATCGCTGCGTGCGTCGCCCTCGGGTTCGACGGCCGTGTGGTGCCACTGCACCCAGCGGTTGGTGTTGGTGAAGGAGCCGGACTTCTCGGTGTGCGAGGCCGCGGGGAAGAAGAACACCTCGGTGCCGATGTCCTCGGTCCGCAGTTCGCCGGTCTCGATCTCCGGGCCGTCCTGCCACCAGGTCGCCGACTCGATGAGCGAGAAGTCCCGTACGACGAGCCATTCCAGGTTGGCCATGCCCAGGCGCTGGAGGCGGGTGTTGGCGGACCCCACGGCGGGGTTCTCCCCCATCAGGAAGTAGCCCTTGCAGTCGCCGTCGAGCTGCGCCATGACGGTCTCGTACGTGGCGTGCGCGCCGGTCAGCCGGGGCAGGTGGCCGAAGCAGTAGTCGTTGTCCGCGGTGGCCGCGTCGCCGTAGTACGCCTTGAGCAGGCTGACGAAGTAGGCGCGCATGTCGCCCCAGAAGCCCTTGTCGGTACGGACCGCCTCGACGAACGTGTCCAGGTCTTCGTGAGCGTGGGCGTGCGGCATGGGCAGGTAGCCGGGCAGCAGGTTGAAGAGGGTGGGGATGTCGCTGGAGCCCTGGATGGAGGCGTGGCCGCGCAGGGCCTGGATGCCGCCGCCGGGGCGGCCGATGTTGCCGAGGAGCAGTTGCAGGATGCTGGCGGCCCGGATGTACTGCGCGCCGACCGAGTGCTGGGTCCAGCCCACGGCGTAGGCGAAGGCGCTGGTGCGGTCCCGGCCCGAGTTGGCGGTCAGGTCCTCGCACACCCGCAGGAACGTTTCCTGCGGTACGCCGCAGATCCGCTCGACCATCTCGGGGGTGTAGCGGGCGTAGTGGCGCTTGAGGATCTGGTAGACGCAGCGCGGGTGCCGCAGCGTCTCGTCGCGCGGCGCCTGGTCGCCGGTGGGCGGGCCGCCGGAGCCGTGCGACTCGGAGCCGCCGGCCTCCTGGACGCGGGTCTCGTACTGCTCGTCCACCTCGCCCGACGGGGCCTGGACGCCAACACCTTCGTACTGCCAGCTCGTGGGGTCGTAGTGGTGCTCGGCCTCCTCCAGGCCCGAGAAGACGCCGTCCAGGTCCTCGGTGTCCCGGAAGTCCTCGCTGACCAGCGTGGCGGCGTTGGTGTAGTTCAGGACGTACTCGCGGAAGTCCTTGCCCTCGGTCAGCACATGGTTGACGATCCCGCCGAGGAAGGCGATGTCGCTGCCGGCGCGAATGGGTACGTGCAGGTCGGCCAGGGCGCTGGTGCGCGTGAAGCGCGGGTCGACGTGGATGACCCGGGCGCCGCGCGCCTTGGCCTCCATCACCCACTGGAAGCCGACGGGGTGTGCCTCGGCGAAGTTGGAGCCCTGGATGACGATGCAGTCCGCGTGCTGGAGGTCCTGCATGAAAGTGGTCGCGCCGCCGCGCCCGAAGGAGGTGCCGAGACCGGCGACGGTGGAGCTGTGGCAGACCCGGGCCTGGTTCTCCACCTGGACCACGCCGAGGCCGGTCAGCAGCTTCTTGATCAGGTAGTTCTCCTCGTTGTCGAGGGTGGCGCCGCCCAAACTCGCGATGCCCAGGGTGCGCGCCGTGTAGAGCCCTTCGGCGGACTCCCACTCCCAGGTGCGGCGGCGCGTCTCGACGACCCGGTCGGCGACCATGTCCATGGCCGTCTCCAGGTCCAGCGGCTCCCAGTCCGTGGCGTACGGGCGCCGGTAGAGGACCTGGTGGCGGCGGGAAGCGCCGGTGGTGAGCTGGAGGGTCGCCGCCCCCTTCGGGCACAGCCGGCCCCGGCTGACGGGCGAGTCCGGGTCGCCCTCGATCTGGACGACCTGCTCGTCCTTGACGTACACCTGCTGGCCGCAGCCGACCGCGCAGTACGGGCAGACGGAGCGCACCACCCGGTCGGCGGTGCCGGTGCGCGGGCGCAGCCGTTCGGTGTGCGGCGACATGGCGGCGCGGCCCCGGCCCAGCGGGTCGGATCCGGTCAGCTGCCGGTACACGGGCCAGTCGCGAACCCGTTTGCGCACGCCCATCGTCTCCTCCAGCGCGTCTGCGGTCTGCCACGGCGGGTGGCCCTGGCGGCGGGTGCCTTCTCAAGGCTCGCCCGTCGGCGTCCCGGCTGCTAGCGGGGACATCCGGCGGTGCACCGGCGTGCGGCACGTCGGTGCCGCCGGTGCCCGGCCGGCGGCGCGAGGGCGGGTTCCCCGCGGTGGGCGGCGAAAACCCGCCCGGGCAGGGAAAGATCCACCGGTCCGCGGCCCGGCCCGTACCGCGGGGGCGCGTCCGCCCGGTGCCGTACGAGCAGACCCGGTGCCGTACGGGTGGACCCGGCGCTGCACGAGTGGGCCCGGTGCCGTACGGGTGGGCCCGCCGCGGGCGCAATCGAGCGGTGTGGTGATTGACCCGTCCGGGCCGGGGAACCCCTCGCCCATGGCTGCCGATCACACCCAGGCCCCTGTACTGGAAGCACTGGCCCGTTACCAGCGGGCCGAGGAGGTGTCCTTCACCCCACCGGGCCACAAGCAAGCGCGCGGCGCCGACCCGCTGGTACGCGAGGTGCTGGGCGACGCGGTCTTCCACAGCGATCTGCTCGCGTCCGGCGGGCTGGACGACCGGCTCGGCCGGGGCCGGGTACTGGAGCGGGCCGAAGCGCTCATGGCCGAAGCGGTGCACGCCTCGCACACGTTCTTCTCCACGTGCGGCAGTTCCCTGTCCGTCAAGGCGGCGATGCTGTCGGTCGCGGGACCGCACGAGAAGCTGCTGGTCGGCCGGGACGCGCACAAGTCCGTGGTGTCGGGCCTGATCCTGTCCGGGGTGGAGCCGATCTGGCTGGACCCTCAGTGGGACGCACAGCGCCGGATCGCCCACCCGCCATCGGCCGACGCCTTCGAGCGGGCGTTCGAGGAGCATCCCGATGCCCGCGGCGCGCTGGTGACCAGCCCGACACCGTACGGCAGCTGCGCCGACCTGAGCGCGCTGGCCGAGGTGTGCCACCGGCGCTCCCGCCCGCTGATCGTGGACGAGGCGTGGGGAGCCCACCTGCCGTTCCATCCCGACCTGCCGTCCTGGGCGATGGACGCCGGTGCCGACGTCTGCGTGACGAGCATCCACAAGATGGGCAGCGGCTTGGAACAGGGCTCCGTGTTCCACCTCCAGGGCGACCTGATCCGGCCGACCGTACTGAAATCACGCGCGGACCTGTTCGGCACGACCAGCCCCTCGGTGCTGCTGTACGCGGGGCTCGACGGCTGGCGGCGGCAGATGGCCCTGCACGGACGGGACCTGCTCGGCCGGGCCCTGGAGCTGGCGGCGCGGGTGCGCGCCGCCATCGAGGACATCGACGGACTGCACGTCAACGACCGGGCCGACTTCTGCGGCCCGGGGCTGGCCCAGGACTTCGACCCGCTGCCCGTGGTGATCGACGTCAGCGGGCTGGGCACGTCCGGCTACCGGGCCGCCGACTGGCTGCGCGAACACCACGCCGTCGACGCGCACCTCGCCGACCACCGCAGGATCAGCGCCCAGCTCACCCACGCGGACGACGACAAGACCACCGGTGTGCTGCTGGACGCCCTGCGCGACCTGTCGCGGCACGCGCCGGACCTGCGTCCGGTCCCCGAGGTCGACGTGCCGGCGCCGGGCGAACTCCGCCTGGAGCAGGTGTGTCTGCCGCGCGACGCCTACTTCGGGCCGGTCGAGGACGTACCGGCGAGCGCGGCGGTCGGCCGGATCACCGCCGAGATGCTGACGCCCTATCCGCCGGGCATCCCGGCCGCGCTGCCAGGCGAACGGCTCGACGAGCCCGTGGTGCGGTATCTGACGAGCGGCGTACGGGCCGGGATGAACGTGCCCGACGCGGCCGACCCGGGACTGGGCACCATCCGGGTGCTCGTCGAAGGGGCGCGCTGACATGGGTACGGCGGGAACGGCGGTCGTCGTGATCGACATGATCAACACCTACGAACACCAGGACGCCGACCGACTGCTGCCGTCCGTACGCGCGTCGCTGCCCGGCATCCTCAGGGTGATCGAACGGGCCCGCGCCGACGACTCGGGCATCGAAGTCATCTACGTCAACGACAACTTCGGCCGGTGGCGTTCGCACCACGACGAGATCCTCAGGCCGGCGCTCGACGGCCCGCACGCCGATCTGGTGGAGCCGATCCGGCCCGACGACGCGTCCCTGTTCGTGGTGAAGGCCCGGCATTCCATCTTCTACGAGACGCCACTTGAATACCTGCTCGGCCAGCACGGCATCCACCGCATCGTGCTCTGCGGCCAGGTGACCGAGCAGTGCGTCCTGTACTCGGCGCTCGACGCCCATATCCGCCATCTCGACGTGACCGTGCCGCGCGACGCGGTGGCGCACATCCACGCCGATCTCGCCGACGCCGCCCTGCGCATGATGGAGCGGAACATGGGGGCCGATGTGACGGTGTCCACGGCGGACGGGTTGTTCGGCTGACGGCGCGTCAGCCGCTTGCCCGGCCCGTCAGCCGCGCGCCCGGCCGGTCAGCCCCGCGCCGACCGGCCGGGCGCGATCCCCGCAACCGAAGCGATCCACGCCCCGGGGCGCCCCCATTACCCCCAATGGTCGATATGTCGATTTAGGAGTACTTTGGGAGGTGGCATCGGGGGCATCACCGGTTTTGGTGATGACATCTCTTCGAGGGAGCGAATGATGCTTGCCCGGACTCTCCAGACCACCGGCCTCACACTCGACAAGGAAGCCCTCGGGTGGGTGGCGACCCAGCCCGAAGCGCCACTGAGCGACGCACCGGTTCCCGCCCCGCACGGCGCCGCATGGGGCGTCCTGCTGCTGGGCCTTCTCATCTCGCCCAAGGAGCCGAAGGAAACGAAGCGCCGGTGACCACCGAGCGCGCACGCACCGCCCACAGCGAATCGGCCGACCAGTTGGCCCGTCGCGCCCTCGACACCCTGCGGGGTGCCGGGGGCGCCACTGTGGCCGCCGGACACGTCGAAGCCGCGGGCACGGAGTCCGGGGGCGACCCGGCCGTGGCGCTGGGCGCGGTCCGCATCGTGGGAGCGGACGTCCTCGCTCCGTATGTGCTGACCGGTCAGAGCCCGTGGGCCGGTGAGACGAGCGCAATCGGCCTGGCACTGAGTGCCCTGCCGCCGGCCGAGCCGCCTCCCCCGGCACCACCCGAAGGGCCCGAAGCGGCCTGGACGATGGCCTGGGTCGACTGGGGTCTCGTCACGGTCCTGGCACGCGTCGACCCGGCCGGCTCTCCCGTACGGGCGGCGGTCCTCCCCCAAGGCCCGCCGCGGTGCGACGACGACGCACCGCGCCGCATGCCGCTCACCGCATCCGAACCCGAGGGCGCGGCCGCGGGCGATGACCTACGGGGTGGCATATGGGAAGGCTGGGTGCCCTGGTCCATACGCATGGGAAAGCTGGCCTCGCTCGCCCTGCCAGGACTGGACGGGCCCGTGCACGCCGCCGCCAGGTCCGGCGTTCTGGCACTGGCCCGCGGTGCCACCCGGGCCACGCTCCGGCGCGACTTCCCGACCGCCGCACGCATCACCCGCTGGCTGGCCTGGCTGCACGCCGAGGGGGTCCCCGTGCCCTTCGACCCGGTGCCCCTGACGGAACACACCACCCTGCTCGGCGGCAGCGACCGCGCGGCCCTGGACACCGCGATCGCCCGCCGGCTGCTCGGCCTGGAGCCCGTATGAGCACCGCACCGGCGCGTACCGCGCACGACATCAGCTCCCGCGCCCTGGCTTGGCTGCACGCCAACCGCGAGTACGGGGCGCTTTCCGACGTACCCCGTGCCGACCTCCTCGACGACGCGGATGCCTACAAAGGAATCGGCGAAACGGCGCTCGCCGCTTCCCTCGTCCTGCGCAGCGGTGTCGCCGGTACGCACGAACTCAGGCTCGCCCGCGAGCTGCTGGAGTACTGCTGGCAGCAACTGGGCGAAGGCTCTCTCCTGTACGAGCGGCTGCTGCGGCACCCCCTCAAGACCGACCCCATCGAGACGTACGCCCACTTCGCCCGCGGCGGTTACCAGGTACCGCAGTTGGACCGGCTGATCGCCCACACCGTCACGCTGCGGTCCACGCACGCCGTGGAACACGTGCCCAACCGGCGGCTCGCGGTGGCCAACGCCGTACGCGTCGTCGGGTTCGACCACGGCCCCGGAGCCCACGACTGGGCGGGCCTGACCCGGGACACCTGGCTCGGCGCCCTGCCCGAACCCTGGCACATCGACTGGCTGACCGCGTACGCCGTCACCCACACCGTCTTCCACCTCACCGACTGGGGGCGGCTGCCCGACGGGGTGCCGGCGGACCTCGCGGAGTACCTCACCCGGTGGCTGCCGGTGTGGACCGACATCTGGGCGGAGACCGGCCACTGGGACCTCATGGCCGAGCTGATGATCATCGGCACCTGCCTGCCCGAGCCGCGCACCGAGACCGACGACTGGCAGCGGCTGGCCGCCGTCCAGCACGACGACGGGCTGGTGCCCCGCGACGACGACCCCGTCGAGGGTGACGCGGCCCAGCTCTTCGATGCCCACCAGCACCCCACCGTCGTGGCCGTCGTCGCGGGGACCACAGCCCTCGCCCGGGCGCTCGACGCCCCGGCACGCCCCGGCACGTGATGACCGGCACGCCGACCGCGGCCCGCGCCGGGGAACCCGCCCCGGTGCGGGCCGCGCTCGAAGCGCTGCTGTCGGCGGCCCCCGGCGCGAGCGCCGTCGCCGTCGGCCTGTACCGGGGCGGGCAGCGGTCCTTCGCCGTCCGGGGCAGCACCGCGTTCGAGGGCGGCGTGCCGGTCGAGCCGTCCACCCGCTTCGAGATCGGCTCGCTCACCAAGACGTTCACCGCCCTGCTCTTCGCCGAGCTGGCCGCCCGGGGCGACGCGGGCCACCACGACCCCGCCGCCCGCTTCCTGCCGCCGGGCACGCGCGTCCCCGTACGCGGTACGGAGATCACCCTCACCCACCTGGCCACCCACACCTCGGGGCTGCCCCGGCTGCCTCCGGGGCTGCTGCGCTCCGGTGCCCGCCGGCTCCTCTCGAACCCCTACGCCGCCTTCACGCGCGCGGACGTCCTGCGTGCGCTGGCCCGGACCCGGCCGCGGTGCCGGCCGGGCACCCGGGTGCACTACTCGAACTTCGGCGTCGGGCTCCTGGGGCACGCTCTGTGCGGCGCGTCCGGCGGACTGCCGTACGAGGACCTGCTCGACTGCCGCATCCTGCGCCCGCTCGGCCTCCACGACTCCGGCGCCTCGCCCGACCCGCCGCCCGGCGTCGCCCAGGTCACCGGCTACTGGCACGGCCGTCCCCGGCCGCCCTTCGGCATCCCGGGCCTGCCCGGCGCGGGCGCCGTGCGCGCCAGCGCGCGCGATCTCCTCACGTTCATCGAGGCGCTGCTCGAACCGGGCACGGCCGCCGTCACCGGCGTGCCGTCCGCCCCCCTGCGCACCGCCCTGGAGGACGTCGTCCGCCCCCGGCTCGTCGTGCCGCGCGGTACGGCGCAGCTCGCCCTCGTATGGAACATCCGGCCCCGCCCCGACGGCTCACGCCTGTACCACCACTCGGGCGGCACCCGCGGCTGCACGGCCTTCGCCGGATTCAGCCCGCGGCACGACACCGCGCTGGTAGCCCTGGCCAACTGCGCCTCGGGCTACGGAAATCCCCTGGTCCAACGGGCGTACGACACGCTGACGGACCTGATCCGCACGAGCGACACACTGACGGACCTGATCCGCACGGGTTGAGAGCCCCTCGGCCACCCCGCTTACCCGTACGCCTCGCCGCCCAGCTCCAGCCCCGCCGTACCCGCCGTCGTGTCCGCCAGCCAGGCGCGGAAAGTGTCCAGGTCGGACTCCGGCAGCCCGACCTCGATGCGTACGTCCGCCCCGTACGTCACCTCGCGCACCGCCCGGCCCGTCGTCCGCAGGTCGTTCTCCACCCGGCCCGCGCGCTGGTGGTCGACGGTGACGGTCACCAGCCGGAAGCGCTGCCGGGTGACCGTGCCCAGCGCGTCCAGGGCCTCGCCCACAACACCCCCGTACGCGCGGATCAGACCGCCGGCGCCCAGCTTGATGCCGCCGAAGTAGCGGGTGACCACCGCGACGGCGTACCGGACCTCGCGGCGCACCAGCATCTGGAGCATGGGGACGCCCGCGGTACCGCCCGGCTCGCCGTCGTCGCTCGCCTTCTGCACGCCGCCGTCGGCCCCGAGGACGTACGCGAAGCAGTTGTGCCGCGCGGTGGGGTGCTCCTTCCGGACCCGCGCGATGAACTCCTGCGCCTCGGCCTCGGTCGCGACGGGTGCGAGCGCGCAGATGAAGCGGGACTTGTTGATCTCGATCTCGTGAACACCCTCGCGCGCGAGAGTCCGGTACTGCTCCTGCATCAGGCCACCCTATGCGCCCCCTGGGGCAGCCGGCGCACCGCACGGAGCTCCTGCATCGCACAGAGCCCCCCTGCACCGCACAGTGCCCCCTGCACCGCATAGTGCCTTCTGCTTTCCCGCCGCCCCGGCATTTCTTGTCCCCTCCGGATGAATTCCGGGGGCCACCGGCCCGTACGCGGCACCATCGTGCCCCGCGCCCGGCGGCCGACCGCGCCCGTGGTGGGCAGTGCGGCCGCCGGGCGGCCCGCCACCGGAAACGAGGGGTGTTCTCCGTGCCCGACCTCCTTGGCCAGCGGCCACCGCGCCATGTATTGCCCGACGTATTGCCCGACGCGGCGCTGATACGCGCGGTGCGCGGCGGGCAGGTGGGGCACTTCCGGGAGCTGTACCACCGGCACTACGCGGCCGTGTACGCCTACGCCGCCGCCTGTATGCCCGCCCCGCTGGACGCGCAGGAACTGACCGGCTACGCCTTCGACCGGCTGCTCCAACAGCTCGTGTCCCCGGTGGTCCCGATCGGGCCGCGCGGTGACGACTCCCCGCGGCGGGAGCTGCTGGACCACGTGCGGACGGGGGCGATCGGGCGCTCGTACCGGGCCGCCGAAGCACTCTCGCCCGGCTTCCTGGCCTGGACGGCGGCGGGCGCCGCATGGCCCATCGGGGAGGACGGCCGGCTGGCCGACGCGTACCTGCGGCTGCCGTCGGCGGCGCGGTCCCTGCTGTGGCACGCGGTCGTGGAACGGGACAGTCCCGACACGACGGCGCTGATCACCGGCGTGCCCCGGCGGCGGCTGCCCGGCAGCTGCGAACAGGCCCGGTCCATGCTGCGCCAGGCCCGCACCGACCTGTACCTGGAGCGGCTCGACCGGGAGGAGTGCCGCGAGGCGGTGGCACGGCTCGGCCTGAGCGCGGCCGCGCCGCCGGACGACGGCAGCGCCGCGCACTTCCGCCGCTGCCCGAAATGCCGTGCGGTGTACGAGGACGTGGCCGACCTCGACACCCGCCTGCGGGAACGGCTGCCCGCCCGCCTGCTGGGATGGTGGCCCGGCGACACCTACCTGCGCGCGAAGGCAGCGGTGCCGGTGCCGCCCCTGGACCCGCCCGTCCTGGAACGCGAATTGGCACGGACGAACGCCTACACCGCCACGCCTCCCCACCCCGCGCACTCGCACCGGCCGATCCTGACCTCACGGGCCGCCCTGGTAGCGGCCCTCTTCCTCGCCGGCGTCGTCCTCGGCAGCGTGACAGCCCCTTCCTGCGGCACCCGGGCGGCCGGGAAGCCGCCGGACTCCGCGGGAATCTTCGCGGCCCGGCACACGTTGGCACCTGCACACGGCCGTCACCGGACGGCCGGGTCCGACGGACCGCGGTCCGGCCAACGGGAGGCAGCTGTGTACGGCGATCCGGCGACGATCCGCGAGATCCTCCGGGAGTCCGGCGATACCTGGGCCGTCGTCGGCCTGTCGTCGAACGAGAACCGCGCGGCCTACGGGGTCGCCCGCGTCCTCCAGCGCTACGGCAAGCGCATCGTCCCCGTCCACCCGAAGGCCGAGACGGTCCACGGCGAGCAGGGCTACCCGTCGCTGGCCGCGATCCCCTTCCCCGTCGACGTGGTCGACGTCTTCGTCAACAGCGAACTGGCGGGCGGCATCGCCGACGAGGCCGTGGGGATCGGCGCCAAGGCGGTCTGGTTCCAACTCGGCGTCGTCGACGAAGCCGCCTACGACAAGACCCGCGCCGCGGGCCTGTCCATGGTCATGGACCGCTGCCCGGCCATCGAGATACCCCGCCTCGGCTGAGCCACGGGG
Organism: Streptomyces sp. NPDC017056; assembly: GCF_044332485.1. NCBI lineage: Bacteria > Bacillati > Actinomycetota > Actinomycetes > Kitasatosporales > Streptomycetaceae > Streptomyces > Streptomyces sp. NPDC017056. Next base: position 233,564 of record NZ_JBIRPD010000014.1, read on the forward strand.
AGCGCGTCATGTGTCCTGGGCAGTTGGTCGGGCGACGCCTTGAGCGGGTGGTCGCGTCGTGGCATGTGTACGGTTCGCAGGCTCCGGCGGGCCCGCTGGACGTGTGGTTGTTCGACTGTGGCGAAGGCGTCACGCACATCACTACCAAGTCGGACTGGCGCCTGTCGGTCGAGCCGTCGGCTCCGTTCGAGGGGTACGACATGGCGGAGGCCGGCCGTGTCGAGGTGCGGCCGATCGATGGCGAGACCCCCTTCGCGCGCCACCTCGGTGAGACGGTTCTGGCGGTACGCGAAGAGGGTGACGCGGACAACGGGCTGTCGGCGCTGGAGATCACGTTCGAGTCGGGCCTCGTCCGGTGCGCTTCCTGGTCCGGTGACCTCAGCCTGCGTCGCGCTGCTGTTGCTCAGGACGGGTGACGCCGAAGATGGCTGCTGCTAATGAGTGGGGGCGGGTTCGATGTGGAACGTTTGGCCCTTGCCGCCTGTGCAGCGTTCCAGCATCACTTCGGTGCCGGCGCTCGTCCGGGCGTCCTTGACGCCCAGGCATTGTTGTCCGGCGGCGCGGAAGACGTAGCGGTCGGCTTTGCCGGTAGTTGGTGCCCGGTCGACGCGGAAGGTGTCTGCCGCTTCGCAGGCGTCCCGCGCCTCCAGCAGTCCGTCCGCCGACCTGCCGGCGGACAGGACCGTCAGGCAGCCCTCTCCACGGGCGGGGTGCACCCACTTGATGCGGTACGTGTCCGTACCGGCCCGTTCCAGCCTGGTCCGTTGCGGTGCGACCTCCCCGCACGGCCGCTGCACGGCCACCAGAGAGTCGTAACGCCCGTCCTGTACGAGGCCGTCGGTCACGCACAGGGCCGGCGCCACCGCCGGGCGGATCCGTACCCAGCCGGCGGGGATCGCGGCACTCCTGGCGGTGTCCTTGCCGTCGGGTGTGGGTTCGCTGTGGTCAGCGGAACTGTCCGCCGAGGGGCCCGTTGACGGTCCGTTCGCGGTCAGCATCCAGGCCGTGAGGGCGGCGAGGGCGAGCACGGCCACCGAGACGAGCAGGAGCGGTACGCGGGGTATTCGGGGTAGGCGGCGTATGCGGCGACTATCCGGAGGTGTCTGCTCGGCTCCGGGGGTTGCTGCCGTCCGGGACCGGGCGGCGACGTTCTCGCGGGCGTCGAGCCAGGCCGCCACCTGTTCGCCGTCACCGCAGGCGCGGACGAACACGGCCAGCACCTCGGGGCGCGGCAGCCGCCTGCCGCCCAGGACGTCCGCGAGGGTGCTGCGCGCCAGCACTTCCCCCTGCTCGGCGGCGCGTTGTTCGAGTTGCCGGTACGTCAGTCCCCTGCGTTCCTTGAGCTCGCGCAGCAGCGCGAGGAACTCCGTCACATCACGGGCCTCGGCCGGATCCGTGTTCCCCCTGGTGTCCATGGCGCGAATGATCGGGGTCCGCGTCCCTGGGCGGCTACGGGAGATTCCGCCAACTCTGTGCAGTACCGAGCCGTGTCCGGGCCGTGTCCAGACATCAACCGGACACGGTCCGGACACGCCGCTCACCAGTCCGGACACGGGGTTACCGTTCCCAGGCACCACCGGACGCAGGGTGCGCGCCGCCGGCCCAGCGGTTGTTTTTGGACAGGAGGGGCGGGGCCTGCTCGGGAGCGCATAAGCGCCACATGCGCCACATGCGCCGTGTCTGCCGTGTCTGCCGTGTCTGCCGTGAAAGGCCGCGACCGCTTCGTCCGGCTACTGCCCCGGTACCGTTCCCAGTCCGTCGAGGACGACCGCGCCCGGCAGTTCCGCCAGCGCCTTGCCCGGGACGATCAGCTTGCCGCGCCTGCTGCCGCTGCCGATCAGCACGTACGGTATGTCCGCCACAGCCGAGTCCAGCAGGAGCGGCCAGTCGGCGGGCAGCCCGATCGGGGTGATGCCGCCGTACTCCATGCCGCTCTCGCCGACTGCGGTGTCCATGGGGGCGAACGAGACCTTACGGGCGCCCAGTTGGCGCCGCACGGCCCCGTTCACGTCGGCCCGGGTGTGCGAGAGGACCACGCAGGCGGCGAGCGTCACCGCGCCGCCGCGCTTGCCCGCCACGACCACGCAGTTCGCCGACTGCTCCAGGAGCCAGGAGCCGTGGCGTCCGACGAGGAGGGCAGTGTCCGCGATCGCCGGGTCGGTGTCCACGAAGAGGAGCTGTTCCACCGGTACGGTCCCCCGCCAGTCACGGATCGCGGCGGCGACCGGCGCGGTGAGCAGGTCCAGGCAGTCGGCGGCGGGCCGGACTTCGTCGAAGGCATCCATGGGCGTGGGCATACCGGTCAAACTAACAGCGCCACCGGCCCGTGGGACGCGTCGTCTCAATGGGCGGGCGGGGCCAGTACGGCCATGATCATCACCAGCGGCCGGTCGCCGTCGTTGCGGTAGCCGTGCGCCGCCTTGGCCTCGAAGGTGGCCGAGCCGCCCGCGGGCACCGTGTGCTCCCGCCCGTCCACCACGAGCGTCAGCTCGCCCTCCGAGACGTGGAGCAGTTCCACCGTGCCGGGCGGGTGCGGGTCGGACGCGCTGTGCTCGCCGGGCATCAGCCGCCACTGCCACAGTTCGAAGGGGCCCGGCGCCTCCCCGCCCACCAGGAGGGAGGTGTGGCTGCCCGCCTCGGTGGACCACATCCGTACGGCCTCGCCGGGTGCCACGATCCGCACGTCGGGGCCCTGCTCGTAGTCGAGCAGCGTCGTGATGCTGACGCCGAGCGCGTCGGCGATCTTGACGGTGGTGCCCACGCTGGGGTTGGTCCTGGCCTGCTCGATCTGGATGATCATGCCGCGGCTGACCCCGGCGCGGGCGGCCAGCGCGTCGAGCGTGTAGCCGCGTTCGGCCCGCCAGTGTTTGAGGTTGCGGGCGAGTGACTGGGTGAGCTGGTCGAGGTCGGTCACGGTCCGGTCCGTCCGAGGGGTGGCAGGGGGCAGCGGGGCCGGCAGTGGGGTGTGGTGCACTTCCGCGTTCAGCACACTGTACTGCGCCGTACGGCCCGGCGGGTGAACCCGGCCGGCCGGCGCTCCCGCCCGTACGCCCCTCAGCCCGCCCGGTGGCGCTCGATGAGCCCGCGAGCCATGTCCTGCGCCCGCAGGGCGGCCTCGGTGTCGCCCTCGGCAGCGGAGATGATCGACCCCTTCATCAGGATGTGCCAGGAGCGGGCGAAGTCCTCGGCGTCGCGGAGCCCGGCCTCCTCGGCCAGGGATCGCACGATGGCGCGGATGTTCTCCAGGTACGTGATGCTCGCCTGTCCCAGCGGGTGTTCCCAGCCCATTTCCAGCAGCACGTTGATGAAGGTGCACGCGTCGAAGTCGGGGCTGCGGAACCATTCGTCGAACACGTCGAAGATCGCGAGCAGCCGCTCCTCCGGGCCCGCGCCCCGGCGGCGGGCACCGGCTTCCACGAAGCCCAGGGTCCAGCGCTGCTCGCGGCGCTTGAGGAACGCCAGCACCAGGGCGTCCTTGGAGGGAAAGTTCCGGTAGAGAGTGGCCTTGGCCACTTTGGACCGGGCGATGACCTCGTCGATACCGACCGCGCGGATGCCGCGCCGGGAGAACAGCTCGTAGGCCGTCTCAAGGATGCGCTCACGTGCCTGGGCGGGCGGACGGCCGGCCGGAGCCGTGGCGCGTGCGGCCGTCGCGTCGCCTGAAACCATGGTGTCCCCTGTACGAGCGTGGTGGGTCGATGTGGACAGACCCCTCTGACCCTGACACGGTAAGGGCATGGCCCCTGAGACAGAACTGTCTGGCCCGGACTTCGTGAGCATTCTGACGGTCCGTACCCACCTGCACGGTGATCAAGCCGTACTCAGCCCCCGAGGAGAAATCGACTGCGTTTCCGTCCGCCTCCTGGACCAGGCCCTGGACGGGCTGCCGGCCGTCGCGAACAGTGTGACCCTGGACATCGCGGAGGTCACCTTCATGGACTCCGCCGGTCTGCACTTCGTGGAGCGCCTGCAAGACTTCGGGCAACGGCGCCGCATCCCGGCGCGCACCCGCAACTGGGGCAGCCAGCCGAGGCGGCTGCGGGAACTCGTCCACCCCCAGGGCGGCCCCTCGTCGCGCGGCGGCCCGGCCCCCGCGCCGCAAGGCTGGTCACGCCCGGCCGGTTGTGGCTAGCTTCCGCGTATGGGAGATGCCCCGGCAGCGTTCGACCCGTGGTCGCCGGACTTCGTCGCCGACCCGTACCCCGCCTACGCCGAGCTGCGCGCCCGCGGGCGCGCACACTACTTCGCGCCGTCCGACCAGTGGCTGGTGCCGCACCACGCGGACGTGTCGGCGCTGCTCCGCGACCGCCGGCTGGGCCGCACCTACCGGCACCGCTTCACGCACGAGGAGTTCGGGCGCACCGCGCCGCCGCCCGAGCACGAGCCGTTCCACGTCCTCAACGACCACGGCATGCTCGACCTGGAAGCGCCCGCCCACACCCGTATCCGCCGGCTGGTCTCGAAGGCGTTCACGCCCCGCACGGTCGAGCGGCTGCGGCCGTACGTCGAGGACCTGGCGGACCGGCTGGTGGCGGGCCTGGTCGCGGACGGCGGCGGGGACCTGGTGGCGCGGGTCGCCGAGCCGCTGCCGGTCGCGGTGATCGCCGAGCTGCTCGGCATCCCTGAGGGTGACCGGCGGCTGCTGCGTCCCTGGTCGGCCGCGATCTGCGGGATGTACGAGCTGAACCCGTCGGCCGGTACGGCGCGGCGGGCGGTCGACGCCTCCCGTGAATTCTCCGCCTACTTGCGCAGGTTGATCGCCGCTCGGCGGGCCGCTCCGGGAGACGACCTGGTCTCCGGCCTCATCGCCGCGTACGACGACGGGGAGTCGCTCGGCGAGCAGGAGATGATCTCGACGTGTGTCCTGCTGCTGAACGCGGGACACGAGGCGACGGTCAACGCCACGGCCAACGGCTGGCACGCGCTCTTCCGCCACCCCGAGCAGTTGGCCGCCCTCCGCGCGGACCCGGCCGCACTGCTGCCGACGGCCGTCGAAGAGCTGCTGCGTTATGACACGCCGCTCCAGCTCTTCGAACGCTGGGTGCTGGACGACATCGAGATCGGCGGCACGGTGATCCCGCGCGGCAGCGAGGTGGCGCTGCTCTTCGGCTCGGCCAACCGCGATCCGGCGGCCTTCGCCCGCCCCGGTGAGCTGGACCTCGCCCGCAGGGACAACCCGCACATCTCGTTCAGCGCCGGCATCCACTACTGCATCGGCGCTCCGCTGGCCCGTATCGAACTGGCCGCATCGCTGGCGGCGTTGCTGCGCAGGGCCCCGAAGCTGCGGCCGGCGGCCGAATCGGACCGCAAGCCGGACTTCGTGATCCGGGGGCTGCGCAGCCTGCCGGTGGAGGTGTGACGCGACGCTGGGGCCTGTCTGACAAAGGATCTTGGATGGGTTCGCGGAGCCAGAGGATGAGTGAGGCGAGGTGGGCTCCGGCCTTGTAGCGGGTGGCCAGTTTGTCGAAGCGGGTGGCGATCGCGCGGAACTGCTTGAGGCGGTTGAAGCAGCGTTCGACCACGTTGCGGGCCCTGTAGAGCTCGCGGGCGAAGGCCGGTGGCCTGCCGCCGGCCTGTCCGCGTCGTAGCCGGTTGGCCTTCTGGTCCGCTCGCTCTGGGATCACTGCCCGGATGCCTCTGCGCCGCAGGGCCTGGCGGATGGCCCGGGACGAGTACGCCCTGTCGGCGACGACCGCGTCGGGCTTGCGGCGGGGCCGCCCGGCGCCGGTCCGGGGCACTCTCAGTACGTCCATCACCTCGTCGAAGACGGTGCAATCGTTGACGTTGCCGGGCGTGACGACGACGGCCAGGGGCAGGCCCCGGCCGTCGCAGGCGAGATGAACCTTCGTGGTCAGCCCGCCGCGGCAGCGGATGCCGGGTACCCGGACAACGAGGGTCTGGCCATCGACCCCGAGACCGGTACCCCGTCTCTGAAGCCGCACCGCTCGGAGGGCCAGCGGCCCTCGGCGAGGCGCCTGGAGCAGGAGATCAAGGCCAGGATGCCGGAGCGGTCGCTCATGGGGATCGTGGCGAGGACCGCATACTGGGTAGACTGGTGGCAGCGCTTCGGCCCCACCTCCGGCAACGAGCCGAAGCTGGACGATCCCTTCGGCCGCTACGTGCTGACCACCTTCGTCAAGGGCACCCGGGCCCGTACGAGGCCGCCCGGCACATCCCCGGAGTCTCCGGTCACGAGCTGGCGTACACGGCGAACCGGCACTTCTCCATCGTGCTGCTGAACGAGGCGATCGCCGACCTGGTCAACGCACACGCCCGCCTGAATATCTCCCAGGCGTGGGGCGACGGCACCACGGTGGCCGCCGACGGCACCCACATGGACACCTACCCCGACAACCTGCTCGCCGAGACCAGCGTCAGGTACGGCAAGCCGGGCGGCATCGCCTACCACCACATCTCCGACACCTACGTCGCGCTGTTCACGCACTTCATCCCGTGCGGGGTGTGGGAGGCCGTCTACATCATCGAGGGCCTGCTCAAGAACTCCTCCGAGGTCAAGCCGACCACCGTGCACGCGGACACCCAGGGCCAGTCTCAGCCGGTCTTCGCGCTCGCGCACCTGCTGGACTTCGACCTGATCGAGTCCCAGTTCCGGCACCTGATGAAGGTCGCGGTCTCCGTACGGGAGGGGGCGATCTCCTCGTCCACACTGCTCAAGCGCCTGCGCTCGGGCTTCAAGAAGAACGCCACCTACGCCGCCTTCCGAGAGGTCGGCCGCGTGATCCGCACCGTCCAGCTGCTGCGCTACCTCTCCGACCCGGCGCTTCGCCGGCGGGTGACCGCGGCAACGAACAAGACCGAAGCACTCAACGGCTTCTCGCAATGGATCGGTTTCGGCAACCGCGGCGTCATCGCGGACAACGCCCCGGTCGAGCAGGAGAAGGCGGTGAAGTTCAATGCTCTGCTCACGAACGCGGTGATCTTCCACAACGCCCTGGACATCGCCGAGATCGTGCGGCAGCTGCTGGAAGAGGGTTGGACGATCGAGCCGGAGGACCTGGCCCACATCTCGCCGTACCTGGCCGAGCACATCAACCGGTTCGGCGAGTACAGCACACATGAACTCGGCATCCAGCCCGAGGCGTACGAGACGAAGCTGGACGTCGACTTCACCCCGCTGCGCGGCGACGAGCCAGCGACCGAGGGTTTTCGCAGGCCGCGCGAGCCCTTGCCACGAGTCGGCGGCCGTCAGATCACCGCTCCATCTGGTCGGGCGTGACCTTCACGTCTGCGTGGGCTACTGATCGTTGTGTTCTTGCTCCTGCGCCCAGGTGATCGCCCATTCGTCGAGCGGACGAAGGGCGTGCCCGAGTGCTGTCCCCAGCCGAGTGAGCTCGTAACCATCGTCCGAGGAGGCGATGATCCCGCTCGATGCGAGTTCACGGAGCCGCTGGTAAAGGACGCTGGACGACAGCCCTTCGCACCGTGCCAGCAGCGCGCGAGCGCCGAGCGGACCCCCACGCAGTTCCCAGAGAATCCGCAGCGCCCACCGACGGCCGAACAGGTCCATCGCAGCCATGAGGGGACGGCCGGTCGTCGATCCACGAACCGGTGTTCCCGGACGCGGTGTCGGCATACCCCTCCTAGTCCTTGCGTTTCGCTATTCGAAACACTAGCATCCACCCAGCGTTTCTGATTTCGAAACGACTCGACGGGAGAGCCGATGTCGCGGATAGCCCTGCTGGACCCGCCGTACACCGACCAGGCCGGCGCACTGCTCGCGCGCATGATGCCCGGGGAGACCCCGCCGATCGGGCTGTTCCGGATGTTCGCCAGAAACATCCCCATGGCCGACGCCATGCACGGGTGGGGTCGCTACGAGTTGGGCAGACAACTGACCCTGACCATGCGGGATCGCGAAATCGTCATCGACCGGACGTGCGCGCTGTGCGGCTGCGAGTACGAGTGGGGCGTGCACATGATGACGTTCGCCGAGCGGGTCGGACTCACCCGCGAGCAGGCGGCATCCCTGGTGCACGGCGGCCCCGCTGACGAGTGCTGGACGTCCGAGAGAGAACGGCTGCTCATCCTCGCTGTCGATGCGCTGCACGAGCGTTCCGACATCGATGACGCGCTGTGGACACGGCTCATGTCGGACTTCGATGAGCTCCAGCTGCTCGATCTGCTTCTGCTGTGCGGGTGGTACCACGCCGTCAGCTTCGCCGCGCGCACCGCGCGCGTGCCGCACGAGCCCGGCGCGCCTCGCTTCGCCGACTTCCTCCCCATCACGACCGGGACCAACCGATGAGGCCCTGTTCTCCCGAAGCTGCCGCGAAGTGACAAGTAACTCAGCGTGTCGTCAGGGCCCGCCGCCAGTGGTTGGAGTACGACGACCGCAGCACCGTACGCACCCGGGCCGGTAGCGGGCCTCGTTTCCCGCCGCCAATGCCTTCAGCGTCGGCTCCCCGGCCACCGAATAGATCACCTTGCGGACCGTGTGCCGCCCGGCCTGGCGCCGTCACCTCGTGGTACGCCTCACCACCCAGGGCACGCTGGACCTGCGCACCACCGCGGGGTTGGAGTTCGACCCCACCGAGGTGCCCCCCCGGGGGCGCCGCGGGGCCGGCGACCATACCCGCACCACAGCCGGCCGGCGCCAAAGAACCGGCCGAGACGGGGACGATGCGGCGGCCCACACCCACCACCGCGCCGACCACGCCCACCACCGCAAAGGAGCAGCCGCCGTGACCACCCCCGACCGTCCGCCCCAGTCCGTGCTCCTGCCCCTGCCGCAGTTCGGCCCGCCGGACCGGACCGCCGCCGTCGGAGTGGACGGCAGCGGCACCGGGGTGTGCGGGGCGGGGTGCGGCTGCGGGGGTGGGGCACTGGGCGACGGCAGCGGGTACGGGCGCGACCCGCTGGAGCGCGGCCTGGACCCGGAGCTGGCCGAGCTGCTGGCCGCTGCCGGGCTGGATCCGGTGGTGGTCGAGGACGTCGCGCACCTGGCCATCGAGGAGGATCTCGACCAGGGCGCCGACGTGACCACGGTGGCCGCCGTGCCCGAGGACGCCCGCGCGACGGGCGACTTCACCGCCCGCGAGGCCGGTGTGGTGGCCGGGCTACCGGTGGCCGAGGCGGTCCTGTCGGTGGTGTGCGGCGACGGTTTCGCGGTCGAGCGGCACGTGGCCGACGGTGAGTCGGTGGCCGCCGGCCAGCGGCTGCTCACGGTCACCGCCCGCACCCGGGGCCTGCTGACCGCCGAGCGCAGCGCGTTGAACCTGCTGTGCCGGCTGTCCGGCATCGCCACCGCGACCAACAGGTGGGTGCTGGCGATCGAGGGCACCAGGGCGCAGGTGCGCGACACCCGCAAGACCACGCCGGGGCTGCGGTCGCTGGAGAAGTACGCGGTGCGCTGCGGCGGCGGCGTCAACTACCGGATGTCGCTCTCGGACGCCGCCCTGGTCAAGGACAACCACGTGGTCGCGGCCGGTGGCGTCGCCCGGGCGTTCGCGCTGGTCCGCGCGGAGTTCCCGGACGTGCCGGTCGAGGTCGAGGTCGACACCCGGCACCAGGTGCGGGAGGCGCTGGCCGCGGGTGCGGACCTGATCCTGCTGGACAACTTCACGCCCGACGAGACCGCCGAGGCGGTCGCCGTCGTCGCCGGTCGGGCCCTCCTGGAGTCCTCCGGGCGGCTCACCCTGGCCACCGCCCGCGCGTACGCCGAGACGGGCGTGAACTTCCTGTCCGTCGGGGCCCTCACGCACTCCGCCCCAATCTTGGACATCGGCCTCGACCTGCGCGCGGAAGCGCCGGCAGCGCAGAGGGAAGCGTAGAGGCGGATACTGCTCACCATCGACGTGGGCAACACCCACGCCGTGCTAGTGTCCTGAGTCGGGAATTCGATTCAGATATCTGGCGAGGCGTTCGAGGATCTCGTCGGCGGTCTTGGTCCAGGTGAAGGGCTTGGGCTCCT
>NZ_JBIRPD010000015.1:0-225538 GCF_044332485.1 Streptomyces sp. NPDC017056
GAGCTGGTGGCCGGGTGCGAGGCGGAGGGGGTGCGGGCGCGTCGTATCGCGGTGGACTACGCCTCGCATTCGGCGCAGGTGGACGTGTTGCGTGACGAGCTGCTGGACGTACTGGACTCGATCCGGCCCCAGACCTCCCGCATTCCGTTGTTCTCGACGGTGACCGGTGACTGGCTGGACACCACTGCCATGGACGCGGGCTATTGGCACCGGAATCTGCGCCAGACGGTGGAGTTCGAGACGGCGACGCGGTCCCTTGCCGAGCAGGGCTTTGGCTTGTTCGTTGAGGTGAGTCCGCATCCGGTGTTGACGGTGGCGGTGCAGGATGTGCCGGCGGTGGGGACGCTGCGGCGCGACGATGGTGGCTGGGACCGGTTCTTGGCGTCGGCGGGTGAGGCGTTCGCCCAGGGCGCGGAGGTGGACTGGTCCGGCCTGTTCCCCGCGGATACGGCCCCGGTGGACCTGCCGACGTATGCCTTCCAGCACGAGCACTACTGGCTGGAGTCCGAGCAGCTCGACGAGGTGTTTGCCGACCCGGCGGATGCCCGGTTCTGGGAGGCCGTGGAGAACGCGGACCTTGACACGCTCAGCGCCGAGCTGGGGCTGACCGGCGAGGAGCAGCAGCACCTCGTGCGCTCGGTGCTGCCCGTACTGGTGAACTGGCGGCGGGAGCGCCGCGACCGGGCGGCCGTCGACTCGTGGCGGTACGAGGTGACCTGGCGGCGGGCGGACGACGGCGCCGCGTCGGCGCTGGACGGGGCGTGGGTGGTGGTGGCCGAGCCGGGGGCCGGCGAACGGGTCGCCGCGCTGCTGGCCGCGCACGGTGCCACGGTCGTCCCGGTGGACTGGCGGGCCGCCGACACCGACCGCGCAGCGCTCGCCGGCCTGCTCGGTGAGGCAGCTGCCGCGGCTGACACGACCGAGAACACCGAGGGCGGCATCCGCGGGGTGCTTTCCCTGCTGGGCTCCGCCGAGGCGCCGCACCCCGACCAGCCTGCCGTACCGTCCGGGACGGCAGGCACACTCACCCTCGTCCAGGCGCTCGGTGACGCCGGGATCGACGCGCCCCTGTGGCTCCTCACCCATGGCGCGGTCCGGGCCACCCCGACCGACCCCGCCCCGTCGCCGGAGCAGGCGCAACTGTGGGGTCTGGGCCGGGTCGTCGGTCTGGAGCACGCCGAGCGCTGGGGCGGCTTGGTCGACGTTCCGCAGGACCTCGACGACCGGTGCGGAGCCCGGCTCGCCGCCGTGCTCGCGGGCGGCGGCGACGAGGACCAGGTCGCGGTGCGGGCGGACGGTGTCCGGCTGCGCCGGCTGACGCACGCCCGGCCCGCCGGCGCGCCCGCCCGGCCGTGGACGCCGCACGGCACCGTGCTGGTCACGGGTGGCACCGGCGCCCTCGGTGCCCACGTCGCGCGCTGGCTCGCCGAGCACGGCGCCGAGCACCTGGTGCTCACCAGCCGCCGCGGCGAGGCCGCCCCCGGCGCCGTTGCGTTGCGGGACGAACTGGCCGCACTCGGCTGCCGGGTCACCGTCGCGGCCTGCGACGCCGCCGACCGGGACGCGCTCGCCGTGCTCCTTGGCGACCTGCCGGCCGACGCGCCACTCACCGCCGTCGTCCACACCGCGGGCGTCGCCGACGTCCGCGCGCTCGACGCCACGTCCCTCGACGACCTCGCCTACGCCGCCGAAGGCAAGGTCACCGGTGCCCGCAACCTCGACGAGCTGCTGGCGGACACCCCGCTGGACGCGTTCGTGCTGTTCTCCTCCAACGCCGGGGTGTGGGGCGGCGGCGGGCAGGGCGCGTACGCCGCTGCCAACGCCGCCCTCGACGCACTGGCCGAGCAGCGCCGCGCCCGCGGCCTGGCCGCCACCTCGATCGCCTGGGGCCTCTGGGCGGGCGACAGCGGGCTCGCCGACCAGGGCGGCCTGGACTACGTCCTGCGCCGCGGGGTGCGCCCCATGGCCGCGCCCACGGCGGTCAAGGCGCTGGTGCAGGCCGTCGAGCTCGACGACACCTTCGTCGCGGTCGCCGACGTCGACTGGGCGCGGTTCGCTCCGTCCTTCGCCGCGGCCCGTCCCCGCCCGCTGATCGCCGACCTGCCCGAGGTGCGGCGGCTCGCCGCGGCCCAGGAGCCGTCCGGCGAGACCTCGGCGCTCGCCGTCCGCCTGAAGGACGTGGCCGAGGCCGACCGGACCGACGTGGTGCTCGGGCTCGTACGGGAGCACGCCGCCGCCGTCCTCGGCCACCCGGACGCCTCTGCCGTCGAGCCGCGGCGCGCCTTCCGCGATCTCGGCTTCGACTCGCTCACCGCCGTGGAGGTACGCAACCGCCTGGGCGCGGTCACCGGGCTGCGGCTGCCCGCCACGCTCGTCTTCGATTACCCGAGCGCCGCCGACGTGGCGGAGTACCTGGTGGCGCAGGTGGCCGGCGACGGCGGCACGGCCGCCGGGCGTACGTCCGGCGCCGTCGCGGTGGCCCCGGGTGGGGTTGACGAACCGATCGCCATCGTCGCGATGAGCTGCCGCTTCCCCGGCGGTGCCGACTCTCCGGAGCAGCTGTGGGACCTCGTCACGTCCGGTACCGACACCGTCGGTGACTTCCCGCAGGACCGTGGCTGGGACCTCGACGGTATCTACCACCCCGACCCGGACCACGCGGGGACGACCTATGCCCGTGAGGGCGCGTTCGTGCACGACGCGGGCTCCTTCGACCCGCAGTTCTTCGGGATCTCGCCGCGCGAGGCGCTGGCCATGGACCCGCAGCAGCGGCTGCTGCTCGAAGCGGCCTGGGAGACCCTGGAGCGGGCCGGTATCGACCCGGCCACCCTCCGCGGCAGCCGCACCGGCGTGTTCGTCGGCGCCAGCGCCCAGGGCTACGGCGCCGAAGGCTACGAGGTCCCCGAGGGCGGCGAGGGCTACTTCGTCACCGGCGGCCAGACGTCCGTCGCCTCCGGCCGGATCTCCTACACCCTCGGCCTTGAGGGGCCGGCCCTCACCGTGGACACGGCGTGCTCGTCGTCGCTGGTCGCGCTGCACCTGGCGGCGCAGGCGCTGCGCCAGGGCGAGTGCACCGCGGCGCTGGCCGGCGGGGTGGCGGTGATGGCGAGCCCGGGCGCGTTCGTGGAGTTCTCGCGCCAGCGGGGCATGGCTGCCGACGGCCGCTGCAAGCCGTTCGCGGCGGCGGCCGACGGCACGGGGTGGGGCGAGGGCGTCGGCCTGGTGCTGCTCGAACGTCTCTCCGACGCCCGCCGTGCGGGCCGTACCGTTCTCGCCGTACTGCGCGGCTCGGCGCTCAACTCCGACGGTGCCTCGAACGGGATCAGTGCGCCCAACGGCCCTTCGCAGCAGCGGGTCATCCGCGACGCCCTTGCCGGCGCCCGGTTGACCACGGCGGATGTGGACGTGGTGGAGGCGCACGGTACGGGGACGACGTTGGGTGACCCGATCGAGGCGCAGGCGTTGCTGGCGACCTACGGTCAGGACCGTCCCGAGGACCGCCCCCTGTGGCTGGGGTCGGTCAAGTCCAACATCGGGCACACCCAGACAGCGGCTGGTGTGGCGGGTGTGATCAAGATGGTGCTGGCGATGCGGCACGGTGTGCTGCCGCAGACGTTGCACGTTGACGAGCCGTCGCCGCATGTGGACTGGGCGTCGGGGGCGGTGCGGCTGCTGACGGAGAACCGGGCGTGGCCGGAGCTGGACCGGCCGCGCCGGGCCGGTGTGTCCTCGTTCGGCGTCAGCGGCACCAACGCGCACCTGATCCTCGAACAGGGCGACGCCATCGAGGAGTTCGCCGAGGAGGCGGCTGCTGAGGACGGTGGCACGCCGGTGCCGTTGCTGCTCTCCGCCTCCTCCGGTGAGGCGCTGCGCGGACAGGCCGAGCGGCTCGCCGCCTGGCTGACCGAGCGCCCGGGCCTCCGCCCGGCCGAGGTGGGCCACGCGCTGGCGACGACCCGGGCTTCCTTCGACCACCGGGCCGCCGTACTCGCCGCCGACCGCGCCGAGGCACTCGCGGGGCTCGCGGCGGTCGCCGAGGGCACTGCCGGGCCGGGTGTGGTCACCGGCACCCCCTCGGGCGGGAAGGTGGCGTTCTTGTTTGCGGGGCAGGGGAGTCAGCGGGTTGGTATGGGGCGGGAGTTGTATGAGGCGTTTCCGGTGTTCCGGGAGGCGTTTGATGAGGTGTGCGGGGTGTTGGATGGGTTTGTGGGGCGTTCGGTGCGGGATGTGGTTTTCGGTGCTGGGGGTGGGGCCGGTGTTGGGGTGTTGGATCGTACGGGGGTGACGCAGCCTGCGTTGTTTGCGTTTGAGGTGGCGTTGTTTCGGTTGGTGGAGTCGTGGGGTGTGCGGCCTGATGTGTTGTTGGGTCATTCGGTGGGTGAGTTGGTGGCTGCGTGTGTGGCGGGGGTGTTGTCGTTGGGTGATGCGGCGGAGTTGGTGGCTGCGCGGGGTCGGTTGATGGAGGCGTTGCCTGAGGGTGGGGCGATGGTGGCGGTGGAGGCGTGTGAGGAGGAGGTGGTGGCGTCGTTGGTGGGGCGTGGTGCTGGTGTGGGGGTTGCTGCGGTGAATGGTCCGCGGTCGGTGGTGGTGTCTGGTGTGGAGGGTGTGGTGTTGGAGGTTGCGGCCGAGTGGCGGGGGCGGGGTCGTCGTACGCGGCGGTTGTCGGTGAGTCATGCGTTTCATTCGCCGTTGATGGAGCCGATGGTGGCGGAGTTTCGTGCGGTGGCGGAGCGGGTGCGGTATGGGGTGCCGGTGGTTCCGGTGGTGTCGAATGTGACGGGTGGGGTGGTGGAGTTTTCGGCGGATTACTGGGTGGAGCATGTGCGGTCTGCGGTGCGGTTCGCGGATGGCATGAAGTATGTGGCGGGGTTGGGTGCGTCGGTGTTTGTGGAGATCGGCCCGGACGGGGTGCTGTCGGGCATGGCCCAGGACAACGCCGACGGGGAGTTCGTCGCCGTCCTGCGGGGCGACCGCCCCGAGGTTCCCTCGGCGGCCACCGCGCTCGCCCGGCTCGCCGTCCACGGCGTACCGCTGGACTGGGACACGGTGTTCGCCCACCGCGGCCCGCGGCGGGTCGAGTTGCCGACGTACGCCTTCCAGCGCGAGCACTACTGGCTCAAGCCCGCCCGCACCGACGGCGATGTGACCACGGCCGGGCTCGGCGCCGCGCAGCACCCGCTGCTCGGCGCGGTGGTCGCGCTGCCGCAGTCCGACGGCGTGGTGCTGACCGGCAGGCTCTCGCTCCAGCAGCTGCCCTGGCTGGCCGAGCACGTGGTGCTGGACGACGTCCTGCTGCCCGGCACGGCCTTCGTCGAACTGGCCCTGCGCGCCGGGGAGGAGGTCGGCTGCGACCGCATCGACGAACTGACCCTCGCGGCCCCGCTCGTCCTGGCCGAGGGCGGCGGAACCGATCTCCGGGTCGTCGTGGGCGAGGCCGGACCCGACGGCCGACGGGAACTGTCCGTCCACGCCCGCGCCCAGGGCGCGGCACCGGGCGAGCCGTGGACCGCGCACGCCACCGGACTGCTCGCCACCGCCGGCCTTGACCTCGGCACCGACCTCGCCGCTTGGCCGCCCGCGGACGCCACGGCCCTCGACGTCAGCGAGCTGTACACGGACTCGGCGGAGCACGGGTTCCGCTACGGGCCGGTGTTCCGCGGGCTGCGTGCGGCATGGCGCCGCGGCGACGAGGTGTTCGCCGAGGTCGCCCTGCCGCAGGATGCGGACGCCGGCGCGTTCGGCCTCCACCCGGCCCTGCTGGACGCCGCGCTGCACGCCGTCGGGCTCGGCGGGTTCTTCGCGGACGACCGGCCGCGGGTCCCGTTCTCGTGGTCCGGTGTGACCCTGCGCGCGGCCAACGCTGCGGCGCTGCGGGTACGTCTGGCGCCCAGCGGCGCTGACACCGTCACGGTCACCGTGGCCGACGGCTCCGGAGCGCCGGTGGCGTCCGTCGAGACGCTGCGGTTCCGCGAGGTGACCGGGGCCCCGGCCGCGGCCCGCGCCGCCGGACTGCTCCACGACGTGGTGTGGCGCGGGATACCGGCACCGGACGCCGCGCCGGACGTCTCCGTCGCCGTCCTCGGCGCCCCGGCCGGCGACCTGCCGGGGTACCGGGGGCCGGCCGAGGTGCCGGGGCCGCTCGACGCGCTGGTGCTGCCGGTGGCGAACGAGGACCGGGACCCGCGGGCCGTCCGCGGGGAACTGGCCGCTGCCCTGACGCGCATCCAGGACTGGCTGGCGGACGAACGGTTCTCCGAGGCGCGGCTGGTCGTGCAGACCCGCAACGCGGTCGAGGCCGCCGAGGGCGGGCCGGTGGACCTGGCGGCGGCGGCCGTCAGGGGGCTGGTCCGTACCGCGGCCCAGGAGAACCCGGGCCGGTTCCTGCTGTTGGACTGCGACCTGGCGGCCGTCACCGCAGACCTGGTGTCCCGGGCGCTCGCCGCCGGCGAGGACGAACTCGTGGTACGCGACGGTGTCTTCCGCGCACCGCGCCTGGTCCGCCGTGCTGTCACCGACCGTAAGCCGTCCCTGGGTTCGGGGACGGTGGTGATCACCGGTGGTACGGGTGGGTTGGGTGCTTTGGTGGCGCGGCATGTGGTGGTGGAGCACGGGGTGCGTGAGTTGCTGCTGCTGAGTCGTCGGGGGGCTGGGGCTCCGGGTGCGGTGGAGTTGGTACGGGAGTTGGAGGGGTTGGGTGCTTCGGTGTCGGTGGTGGCTTGTGATGTGGCGGACCGGGTTGCGCTGGAGCAGGTTCTTTCCGACGTTGAGGTGTCTGCGGTGGTGCATACGGCGGGTGTGGTGGATGACGGTGTGGTGGGTTCGTTGACGCCTGAGCGGGTGGCTGCGGTGTTGCGGCCGAAGGTGGATGCGGCCTGGCATTTGCACGAGCTGACGCGTGGTCGGGAGTTGTCGGCGTTTGTGTTGTTCTCGTCGGCTGCTGGTGTGTTCGGTACGGCGGGGCAGGGCAATTACGCGGCGGCCAATGCGTATCTCGATGCGCTGGCGGCGCATCGCCGGGCCGCCGGGCTGCCCGCCACCTCCCTCGCCTGGGGCATGTGGAACACCACGGCCAGCGCGATGACCGGCGCCCTCGCCGACGTCGACCGCTCGCGTATGGCGCGCTCCGGGGCGATCGGCCTGTCCGAGGAGGAGGGGCTGGCGCTGTTCGACGCCGCGATCGCCGACGACCGCGCGCTGTCCGTCGCACTGCGGCTCGACCCGGCGGCCCTGCGCGGCCAGGACGTCCCCGCGCTGCTGCGGGCGCTCGTACGGGCCCCCAAGCGGCGCGCCGCGGCGGGTACCGGACCGGACGGCGGCTTCGCCGGACGGCTCGCCGGCCTCGCCCCCGACGCCCGCCGGGCCGCCGTGCTCGACCTCGTACGCACCCATGTCGCCGCCGTCCTCGGCTTCGCGGGCCCGGACGAGATCACACCGGACCGTGCCTTCCAAGACCTCGGCTTCGACTCCCTGACCGGGGTGGAGCTGCGCAACCAGCTCGGCGCCGCGGCGGGTCTCAGGCTGTCCGCCACGGCCGTCTTCGACTACCCGACACCGCAGGCACTCGCCGACCACCTGGTCACCGAACTTCTCGGCGACCAGGCACCCGCCGCGCGTCCGGTGGTGTCCGCGCCCGCACCGGCGGCGGACGAGCCCATCGCGATCGTGGCCATGGGGTGCCGCTACCCCGGCGGAGTGTCCTCCCCCGAAGACCTGTGGGAGCTGCTGGCCGCGGGCGGCGACGCGATCTCGCCGTTCCCGCAGGACCGAGGGTGGGAACTGGACCGCCTGTTCCACCCGGACCCCGACCACCCCGGCACCTCCACCAGCAACGAGGGCGGATTCCTGCACGACGCGGCCGAGTTCGACCCGCAGTTCTTCGGGATCTCACCGCGCGAGGCGCTGGCCATGGACCCGCAGCAGCGGCTGCTCCTGGAGGTGTCCTGGGAGACGCTGGAGCGGGCCGGCATCGACCCGGGCACCCTGCGCGGCGAGCAGGTCGGCGTCTTCGCCGGAGTGATGTACCACGACTACGCGACCCGGCTGCGCCAGATCCCCGACGAACTCGAAGGGTTCCTGAGCACCGGCGCCTCCAGCAGCGTGGTGTCGGGCCGGGTCTCCTACACCTTCGGCTTCGAGGGGCCCGCGGTCACCGTGGACACGGCGTGCTCGTCGTCGCTGGTCGCGCTGCATCTCGCGGCGCAGGCGCTGCGCCGCGGCGAGTGCCGGATGGCGCTGGCCGGCGGGGTCACCGTCATGGCGACGCCGGACACCTTCGTGAACTTCTCCCGCCAGCGGGGCCTGGCGGCCGACGGCCGCTGCCGCTCCTTCGCCGCCTCGGCGAGCGGCACCGGCTGGTCCGAGGGCATCGGCGTACTGCTCGTGGAACGGCTCTCCGACGCGGAGCGCAACGGGCACCAGGTCCTCGCCGTGCTGCGCGGCTCGGCGGTGAACCAGGACGGCGCCTCGAACGGCCTGACCGCCCCGAACGGCCCTTCGCAGCAGCGGGTCATCCGCACCGCGCTCGCGGACGCCCGGTTGACCACGGCGGATGTGGACGTGGTGGAGGCGCACGGTACGGGGACGACGTTGGGTGACCCGATCGAGGCGCAGGCGTTGCTGGCGACCTACGGTCAGGACCGTCCCGAGGACCGCCCCCTGTGGCTGGGGTCGGTCAAGTCCAACCTCGGACATACCCAGGCGGCCGCTGGTGTGGCGGGTGTGATCAAGATGGTGCTGGCGATGCGGCATGGTGTGCTGCCGCAGACGTTGCACGTTGACGAGCCGTCGCCGCATGTGGACTGGGCGTCGGGCGGGGTGCGGCTGCTGACGGAGAACCGGGCGTGGCCGGAGCTGGGCCGGCCGCGCCGGGCCGGTGTGTCCTCGTTCGGCGTCAGCGGCACCAACGCGCACATCGTCCTGGAACAGGGCCCCGCACCGGCCGAACGGCCCGCCGCCCACCCGGCCCCCGAGCCGGCGGACCGTCCCGTGCCGTGGGTCGTGTCCGGGCGCACCGAGGCCGCGGTACGGGCGCAGGCCGCCCGGCTGCTGACCCACGCCGCCGCGCTCGACCCGGCGGACGTCGCGCTGTCGCTGGCCACGACCCGGGCCTCCTTCGACCACCGGGCCGTCGTCGTCGGCTCCGACCGCGAGACCCTGCTGTCGGGCCTCGCCGCCGTTGCGGAGGGACGCGCGCCCGTGGTGACCCCCTCGGGCGGGAAGGTGGCGTTCTTGTTTGCGGGGCAGGGGAGTCAGCGGGTTGGTATGGGGCGGGAGTTGTATGAGGCGTTTCCGGTGTTCCGGGAGGCGTTTGATGAGGTGTGCGGGGTGTTGGATGGGTTTGTGGGGCGTTCGGTGCGGGATGTGGTTTTCGGCGCTGGGGATGGGGCCGGTGTTGGGGTGTTGGATCGTACGGGGGTGACGCAGCCTGCGTTGTTTGCGTTTGAGGTGGCGTTGTTTCGGTTGGTGGAGTCGTGGGGTGTGCGGCCTGATGTGTTGTTGGGTCATTCGGTGGGTGAGTTGGTGGCTGCGTGTGTGGCGGGGGTGTTGTCGTTGGGTGATGCGGCGGAGTTGGTGGCTGTGCGGGGTCGGTTGATGGAGGCGTTGCCTGAGGGTGGGGCGATGGTGGCGGTGGAGGCGTGTGAGGAGGAGGTGGTGGCGTCGTTGGTGGGGCGTGGTGCTGGTGTGGGGGTTGCTGCGGTGAATGGTCCGCGGTCGGTGGTGGTGTCGGGTGTGGAGGGTGTGGTGTTGGAGGTTGCGGCCGAGTGGCGGGGGCGGGGGCGTCGTACGCGGCGGTTGTCGGTGAGTCATGCGTTTCATTCGCCGTTGATGGAGCCGATGGTGGCGGAGTTTCGTGCGGTGGCGGAGCGGGTGCGGTATGGGGTGCCGGTGGTTCCGGTGGTGTCGAATGTGACGGGTGGGGTGGTGGAGTTTTCGGCGGATTACTGGGTGGAGCATGTGCGGTCCGCGGTGCGGTTCGCGGATGGCGTGAAGTATGTGGCGGAGCAAGGCGCGTCGGTGTTTGTGGAGATCGGCCCGGACGGGGTGCTGTCGGGCATGGCCCAGGACAACGCCGACGGGGTCTTCCTGCCCACCGTCCGGGCCGACCGCGACGAGGTGACGACCTTCACCGGCGCGCTGGTGCAGGCCCACCTCCACGGCGCCGACCTGGACTGGTCGCGGGTACTGCCCGCCGGCGCCGCCACCGTCGACCTGCCGACGTACGCCTTCCAGCACCGGCACTACTGGCTCTCCGACGGCCCGGGTGCCGGGGACGCGGCCGCGGCCGGCCAGCGCGCCTCCGGG
This sequence comes from Streptomyces sp. NPDC017056, assembly GCF_044332485.1. Classification (NCBI taxonomy): domain Bacteria; kingdom Bacillati; phylum Actinomycetota; class Actinomycetes; order Kitasatosporales; family Streptomycetaceae; genus Streptomyces; species Streptomyces sp. NPDC017056. The sequence goes on from NZ_JBIRPD010000015.1 coordinate 10,303, forward strand.
CACCCCCTGGCGGGTGCCGTGGTGTCGCTGCCGGACGACGGCGCGGTCCTCACCGGACGCGTCTCACTCACCGCGCACCCCTGGCTGGACGGACACGCCGTGGGCGACGACGTCCTGCTGCCCGGCACGGCCTTCGTCGAACTGGCCCTGCGCGCCGGCGAGGAGGTCGGCTGCGACCGCATCGACGAACTGACCCTCGCGGCCCCGCTGGTGCTCTCCGGCGCGGGCGGGATCGCCCTGCGCGTCACGGTCGGCGCACCGGACGACAGCGGCCGCCACGAGGTCACCGTCCACTCACGCGCCGACGACGCGGTCACCGGCGAACCGTGGACCTGCCACGCCACGGGCACCCTCGGCACCGGCGGCGCCCCCGGCGCCGACCTGCGCCAGTGGCCGCCGGCCGGCGCCGAGCCGATCGGCACCGAGGAGCTGTACGACGACCTCGACCGGGCCGGGCTGCGCTACGGGCCGGTGTTCCAGGGCCTGCGGCGGGCCTGGCGGCGCGGCGACGAGGTGTTCGCGGACATCGCGCTGCCCGAGGGCACCGACGTCGCCGGGTTCGGGCTCCACCCGGCGCTGCTGGACGCGGCGCTGCACACGGTCGGGCTCGGCGGCTTCTTCGCCGACGACCAGGCCCGGCTGCCGTTCTCCTGGTCGCAGGTGAGCCGGTACGCCACGGGCGCGACCGCGCTGCGCGTACGGGTGACCCGGGCCGGGACCGACGCGGTGTCGCTCGACGTCGCGGACGGCACCGGCGCCCCGGTCGCGGCCGTCGGCTCCCTGACGCTGCGGCCGGTCGGTGACGGCCGGCCGGGCTCCGCGGCCGATGCGCTGTTCCGCCTCGACTGGCTGCCGCTGACCGCCGGGCACCGGCCCGCCGGGCGGTGGGCCGTCCTCGGCGACGCGGACCACGAACTGGCCGCCGTCGCCCCGGCCGCCGCCGGCAAGCTCGCCGACCTCGCCGCCGACGCACCGGACGTGGTCCTCGTCCCGCTCGACGGCGCCCCGCCCGGGGACCAGGTCGCCGAGGTGCACGAGGCGGTCCGGGACGCGCTGGCCCTGGTGCAGGAATGGCTCGCCGAAGAGCGCTTCGCGGCGGCACGCCTGGTGTTCGTCACCCGGCACGCGGTCGCGGCCCGCCCCGAGGAGGGCGTCGGCGACCCGGTGCGGGCGGCCGTCCGTGGCCTGGTCAGGTCAGCGGAGTCGGAGAACCCGGGCCGCTTCGGGCTGATCGACCGGGCGGACGGGACCTCGGCGGACGCCTTGGCCGCGGCGCTCGGCTCGGGCGAGCCGGAGGTCGCCGTACGGGGCGATGCCCTGTACGCGCCCCGGCTGGTCCGCCACCGCGACGCGTCGGACGCCAGCGGAGCCCTGGGCTCGGGGACGGTGGTGATCACCGGTGGTACGGGTGGGTTGGGTGCTTTGGTGGCGCGGCATGTGGTCACGGAGCACGGGGTGCGTGAGTTGCTGCTGCTGAGTCGTCGGGGGGCTGGGGCTCCGGGTGCGGTGGAGTTGGTACGGGAGTTGGAGGGGTTGGGTGCTTCGGTGTCGGTGGTGGCTTGTGATGTGGCGGACCGGGTTGCGCTGGAGCAGGTTCTTTCCGACGTTGAGGTGTCTGCGGTGGTGCATACGGCGGGTGTGGTGGATGACGGTGTGGTGGGTTCGTTGACGCCTGAGCGGGTGGCTGCGGTGTTGCGGCCGAAGGTGGATGCGGCCTGGCATTTGCACGAGCTGACGCGTGGGCGGGAGTTGTCGGCGTTTGTGTTGTTCTCGTCGGCTGCTGGTGTGTTCGGTACGGCGGGGCAGGGCAATTACGCGGCGGCCAATGCGTATCTGGATGCGCTGGCGGCGCATCGCCGGGCCGCCGGGCTGCCCGCCACCTCCCTCGCCTGGGGCATGTGGGACCAGTCCGTGGGCATGGCCGCCGCCCTGAGCGAGGACGACGCGCGCCGGGCCGCGAACTCCGGCGTCGACGCGCTGTCCGAGGAGGACGGGCTGGCGCTGTTCGACGCGTCGCTCGGCGCGGACCGTGCCGTAATGGTGCCGGTCCGGCTGGACCTGCCGGCCCTGCGCCGGGCGGGCAACCTGCCGTCGCTGCTCACTGCGCTGGTCCCGGCCCGCAACCGTACGGAGGCCGCCGGCGCCGCGGCCGCCGGCGGCCTGCGCGACCGGCTGAGCGGGCTCGACGCAGGGCAGCGGGAATCCGCCCTGCTCGACCTGGTCCGTACGGAGATCGCCGCGGTGCTCGGCTTCACGGCGACCGACGAGATCGCCCCCGCGCGTGCCTTCCGCGAGCTGGGCTTCGACTCGCTCAGCGCGGTGGAGCTGCGCAACCGGCTCACCGCGGCGACCGGACTGCGTCTGGCGGCCACGCTGGTCTTCGACCACCCGAGCCCGGCCGGACTGGCCGCGCACCTGGCGGCGGAACTCACCGCGGCGGACGCCGCCGAGGGCTCCGCCGCCCTGGTCGCCGAGCTGGACCGGCTCGCCGGGCGGCTCACCGCCGTACCGGAGGACGACCGCGAGCGCGACCGGCTCGTCACCCGGCTCCAGGCGATGCTCGCCGGCCTGACCGGGGCCGGGGAAGCGGCCGGCGGCCGTGACGAGCTCGCCGAGGCCATCGTGGACGCCGACGACGAGGCGATGTTCGACCTCCTCGGCAAGGAGTTCGGCATCTCGTGAGGCCCGTCCCCGAGCCCGTTCGCGCATCCCGCGCTGTCGAAGCACGTAGTGAAGAAGGGGGAGGAACCGTATGACGACGAACGAGGACAAGCTCCGGCACTTCCTGAAGCAGGCCACCGCCGAGCTGCACCAGACCCGGCAGCGCCTGCGCCAGGAAGAGGCCCGCCAGACGGAGCCGATCGCGATCGTCGGGATGGCCTGCCGCCTGCCCGGCGCGGTGCACGGCCCCGACGACCTGTGGGACCTGGTCGACCAGGGCCGGGACGCCATCACGGGCTTCCCCGACGACCGGGGCTGGGACCTGGACGGCGCGGACGGCTCGACGCCGTACCGCAGCGGCGGGTTCCTGCACGACGCCGCGGAGTTCGACCCGGCCTTCTTCGGGATCGTGCCGAGCGAGGCCGTGGCGATGGACCCGCAGCACCGCATCGCGCTGGAGGTCGCCTGGGAGGCCCTGGAACGGGCCGGGATCGACCCGCAGTCGGTGGGGGCCACCAGGACCGGCGTGTTCGTCGGCATGATGAACGGCTCCGACTACGTCTCGGAGCACACCGAGGTACCGTCCGGCGCCGAGACGTTCGTGGGCACCGGCAACACCGGTGCCGTGGTCTCCGGCCGCATCGCCTACACGCTCGGCCTCCAGGGCCCGGCGATGACGGTGGACACCGCCTGCTCGTCCTCGCTGGTCACCCTGCACCTCGCCTGCCAGTCGCTGCGCCAGGGCGACTGCACCCTGGCGCTCGCCGGCGGCGTCACCGTCCTGTGCGCGCCCGACTTCTTCGAGCTGAGCGAGCTGCAGGCGCTGGCGCCCGACGGCCGCTGCAAGGCGTTCGCCGAGGGCGCCGACGGCACCGGCTTCGCCGAGGGCGCCGGCATGCTCGTCCTGGAGCGGCTTTCGGACGCGCGCCGCAACGGCCACCGGGTACTCGCCGTCGTCCGCGGCAGCGCCGTCAACTCCGACGGCGCCTCCAACGGGCTGACCGCGCCGAACGGCAGCGCCCAGCGCGCGGTCATCCAGGCGGCTCTGGCCAACGCCCGCCTGACCCCGGGCGAGGTCGACGCCGTCGACGCGCACGGCACCGGGACCGCGCTCGGCGACCCCATCGAGGCCCAGGCGCTGCTCGCCGTCTACGGGCAGGACCGCGCGCCGGAACAGCCGCTGTGGCTCGGCTCGCTCAAGTCCAACATCGGCCACACCCAGGCCGCCGCCGGTGTGGCCGGGGTGATCAAGATGGTCCAGGCGATCCGGCACGGCGTCCTGCCGCGAACCCTGCACGTGACCGAGCCCTCGCGGAAGATCGACTGGTCGTCCGGAGCGGTGTCGCTGCTCACCGAGGCCAGGGCGTGGCCCCGGACGGGCGCGCCGCGCCGGGCGGGCGTCTCGTCCTTCGGGCTCAGCGGCACCAACGGGCACGTCATCCTGGAGCAGGCGCCGGACGAGGAGCCCGCCGAGGCCGCCGGACCGCCCGTCGACGCCGGGCCGGTGCCGCTGCACCTGTCCGCCAGGTCGGCGGACGCGCTGCGCGCCCAGGCCGCCACCCTGCGCGCCTGGATGGCCGGGCACCCCGGCCTCCGACCGGCCGAAGTGGCCCGCTCGCTGCTGACCACCCGCTCGGCGTTCGAGCACCGCGGCGCGGTGGTCGGCACCGACGCCGGCGAACTCGATGCCGCCCTGGCCGTACTGGCGGCGGGGGAGAGCGCGGACAACGTGGTGCGCGGGGTGGCCAGGCCCGGCGCCAAGGTCGCGTTCGTCTTCCCGGGGCAGGGCTCCCAGTGGGCCGGTATGGCCGCTCGGCTCATGGAAAGTGCCCCCGAGTTCGCCGCGAGTGTCGCCGCTTGCGACGCGGCCTTCGCGGAATTCCTCGACTGGTCGGTGGCCGCCGCCCTGCGCGGCGGGTCGGGCCCCTCCCCGGACCGCCTGGACACCGTACAGCCCATGCTCTTCACCGTGATGGTGTCGCTCGCCGCCCTCTGGCGCGCCCACGGCGTCGAACCGGACGCCGTGCTGGGGCATTCGCAGGGCGAGGTCGCCGCCGCGTACGTGGCAGGCGCGATCGGCCTGCGCGACGCGGCCCGGCTGGTGGCCCGGCGCAACGACGCGCTGCAGACCCTCTTCGGGCACGGCGCGATGGCCTCCGTACTGGCCGCGCCGACGGAGGTCCTGGAGCGCATCGCACGCTTCGACGGCCGGCTGTCCCTCGCCGCCGTCAACGGCCCCGGCGCCTGCGTCGTCTCCGGAGCCACCGACGCCGTCGACACGTTCGTCGCCGAGTGCACCGAAGCCCGCCTGCGCGCCCGCCGGATCCGCGGTGCCGACGCCGCGGGCCACTCCGTACAGGTCGAGAAGCTGCGCGAGCGGATGCTGACCGAACTCGCCGTCCAGCCGGCCGCCGCACCGGTCCCCTTCTACTCCACCGTCGAGGGCGCGCCGCTCGGCACCGAGGCGCTCACCGCCGAGTACTGGTACCGCAACGCCCGCAACACCGTGCAGTTCGACGCCGCGGCCCGCGCCCTGCTCGCCGACGGTCACCACATCCTGATCGAGGTCAGCCCGCACCCGGTGCTGACCGTGCCGCTCCAGGGCATCGTGGACGACACCGCAACCCGCGCGGCCGTCGTCCCCACCCTGCTGCGCGACCAGGGCGGCCTGGCACGGTTCCGTACGGCGGTGGCCGACGCGGCGGTGCACGGCGCCAGGCCCGACTGGACCGCGGTGCTCCCCGGCGGCGCACCGGTCGAGCTGCCCACCTACGCCTTCCAGCGCAAGCGGTTCTGGATGCCGGCCACCCGCTCGGCCGGAGACGTCACCTCCGCAGGACAACAGCCCGCAGGGCACCCCCTGCTTGCCTCGGCGATCTCGCTCGCCACCGGCGACGAACTCCTCCTCACCGGTCGGCTGTCACTCACCTCGCACCCCTGGCTGGCCGACCACGCCGCCCGCGGCACCATCCTGCTCCCCGGCACCGCCTTCGTCGAACTCGCGCTGTGCGCGGGCGAAAAGCTCGGCTGCCCGGCCCTTGAAGAGCTGACGCTCGCCGCACCGCTGGTGCTGCCGGACGACGGCGGGGTCGCGGTCCAGGTACTGGTGGGGGAGCCCGACGGCGAGGGCAGGCGGCCGGTGCGCATCCACAGCCGGTCCGACGCCGCGGGCGAGGACCGCCCCTGGACCCCGCACGCGACCGGCCTGCTCGCCCCGGACCCGGCGGCCCCCGCCGACCTCGGCACCTGGCCGCCGCCCGGCGCCGAACCCGTCGACCTGACGGGCCTGTACGAGCGGCTGAACGCGGCGGAGGTCGGCTACGGCCCGGCGTTCCAGGGCCTGCGGACCGCCTGGCGGGCCGGCGACGGCACCGTTTACGCCGAGATCGCCCTGCCGGACGACATCGCGGGCACGGCGGGAGACTACGGGCTGCACCCGGCGCTCCTGGACGCCGCGCTGCACGCCGCGACGGCGGGCACCGAACCGTCCGCGACCGAGGCGCTGCGCCTGCCGTTCTCCTGGACCGGCGTCCGCCGCCACGCCGCGGGCGCCGGGCGGCTGCGCGTCCGGCTGGTGCGCGGTACGGGCGACGGCCGCCACGAACTGCGCCTCGACATCGCCGACGAGACGGGACGGCCGGTGCTGTCCGTCGCCTCGCTCGTCCTGCGGGAGATCTCCGCCGAGCAGCTGAGTGCGGCCGGCGGCGACCACGACACTCTCTTCCAGGTGGACTGGGTCAGGACGCGTGACCGGACGGCGGCCCCGCCCGTCACCCCGGCGGTGCTGGGGGACGGGCCGGCCGGTACCGGGACCAGGTACGCGGACCTGGCCGCGCTGACGGCCGCGGTGGAGTCCGGCACCCCCGTACCGGACCTGGTCCTCACCGAGATCGCCGCGCCGCCCGGCGGGACGCCGGACGCCCGCACGGTCCACGAGGTGACCGCGCGGACCCTGGCCCTGCTCCAGGACTGGCTCGCCGCCGCGCCGCTCGGCGGCGCCCGGCTCGCGGTGCTCACCCGCGAGGCGGTCGCCGCCCGTACCGACGAGGCGGTGCCGGGCCTGGCCCAGGCCGCGGTCTGGGGCCTGGTGCGCGCGGCGCAGTCCGAGAACCCCGGCCGGTTCGTCCTGGTGGACACCGACGGCAGCGATGCCTCGGCCCGCGCGCTCGCCGCCGCGGCGGCCGGCGGTGAGCCGCAGCTCGCCCTGCGCGACGGTACGGCGCTGGTGCCCCGGCTGGCCCGGGTGCCGCTGGACGCGCCGGAGCGCCCGGCGGGCATCGACCCGGTCGGCACGGTTCTGGTCACCGGGGCGAGCGGCACCCTGGGCGCGCTGGTCGCCCGCCACCTGGTCGCCGAGCGCGGCGTCCGGCATCTGCTCCTCACCAGCCGGCGCGGCCCGGGCGCCCCCGGCGCCGCCGAACTGGCCGCCGATTTGGAGGAGTTGGGCGCTTCGGTGGAGAATGTCGCGTGTGACCTCGCCGACCGGGACGCGGTACGCGCGCTGCTCGCCCGGATACCCGACGGCCACCCGCTGACCGCGGTGGTCCACTCGGCGGGCGTCCTGGCCGACGGGGTGCTCGGCTCGCTGACCCGCGACCGCCTGGACCTGGCCCTCGCGTCCAAGGTCGACGCCGCCCTCCACCTGCACGACCTCACCCGCGACCACGACCTCGGCGCGTTCGCCCTGTTCTCCTCGGCAGCCGGCGTCATCGGCAACGCGGGCCAGGCCAACTACGCGGCGGGCAACGCCTTCCTCGACGCCCTCGCCCACCACCGCCGCGCCCGCGGGCTGCCCGCCGCCTCGCTGGCGTGGGGCCTGTGGGAGGAGCGCAGCGGCACGGCGGGCGACCCGGCCGGCGACGCGTTCAAGGAACTGCTCAGGCCCGGGTTCGCCGGGCTGAGCAGCAAGGAAGGGCTGGCCCTGCTCGACACCGCGATGGGGCTCGACCGGGCACTGCTCGTCCCGATGCGGTTCGACGCCGCGGCCGTCGCCGGCCTCGACGAGATCCCGCCGCTGCTGCGCAAGCTGGTACGGACGACGGCCCGGCCGGGGAAGGCGACGGACGAGGCCGCGGCGTTCCGGCAGCGGTTCGCCGCCGCCGGACCGGACGAGCGGGCCGAGGTGGTGCTCGGCACCCTGCGCGCCGCCGTCGCCGCGGTGCTCGGGCTGCCGGACGCGGACGCCGTCGCCGCCGACCGGCCCTTCCTCGAACTCGGCTTCGACTCCCTCACCGCACTCGAACTGCGCAACCGTCTGGCCGCCACGGTAGGCACCCGCCTGCCGCCCACCATCGCGTTCGAATACCCCACGCCAAGCGCGCTCGCCGCCTACCTCGTCGAGACGCTCGCCGAGGCGGCCCGCGGCCCCGAAGGCGCACCCGCCGAGGGGACCGCTGCCGCGGCCGGCGCATCGACGTTCGCGCCGATGATGGCGCGGGCCGCCGCGCTGGGGAAGGTGTCCCGGCTGGTCGAACTGGTCACCGCCGTCGCCGAGTTCCGCCCGGTCTTCGACCGGCCCGAGGACGCCCCCGTCGACCCGGTGCGCCTGGCGACCGGACCGGACGGGCCGCGGCTGTTCTGCGTACCGTCCGTCCTGGCCATGTCGGGACCACAGGAGTACGCGCGGTTCGCGGCGTCGTTCCGCGGCGAACGCGAGGTCCTGGTCCTCCCGGTGCCCGGCTACCGGCCGGGCGAGCCGCTGCCCTCCTCCGTCGGCACGCTGGCCGCGGCCCACGCCGACCGGCTGCTCGCCGCAGCCGGCGACGCCCCCTTCGCGGTCGCCGCGCACTCGTCCGGGAGCGCCCTGGCCCACGCACTGGTGGCGGAACTGGAACGGCGCGGGGTGCGGCCCGCGGGACTGGCGCTGCTGGACCCCTACGTCCCGGTGCGCCGGAAGTTCGCCGGGCTGGAGGACCGGCTGCTCGGCGGGGCCGGCGGCGACGAACGCTTCCTGCCGGCCGACGACAGCAGACTGACCGCGATGGGCGGCTACTTCCGGCTGCTGGGCCAGTGGCGGCACACCCCCGTCGAGGCACCCACCCTGCTCGTACGGGCCACGGACCCGCTGCCTGCCTGGGGCGACGCCGCCGACTGGCGCGCCACCTGGGAGGGCCCGCACGCCGAGACGCAGGTGCCGGGCGACCACTTCACGATGATGGAGGACCTGGCCGACGGCACCGCCGAGGCCGTCCGCGGCTGGCTCACCGCACTGCGCTGAGCCGGTACCGCCCCGCCGCCCCGGCCCGTGCCACGCCCTAAGGGCCGGGGTAGGGGCGGTAGGGGTTGATCGCCCCGCAAAACGATCGCTAATTTCTTGGCGTAAGGCAATCTCGACATTGTGCCGACATGACCCGGTGCCGGCGTATCGAATTTCCGCCGTCGATCCCCGTCCGCCCGCGAGAAGGAATCCACCACCTTCTCGACCACGGCGGAACCGCCGCTGTGCCTACCGGGCCGGCGGGGTGGCAGTGCTTTCCACAATGCCGAACGACGTGGCCTTTTCCCATTCACGCTGGATCAACGTTTCTCGAAGGGTCGGCTCATGCGAGTTCTATCGACGGTCACGGGTTCCCAGGGGCATGCGCGCGCGGTGCTGCCGATGGTCCGCGGACTGGTCGACGCCGGACACGAGGTGCTGGTGGTGCTGCCCGCACACCTGACGACGGTGTTCGAGGGTTCCGGCGCGCGGGTGGAGCCGGCGATGCCGGACCTGGTCGACGCCATCGTGGGGGAGGTGACCAGGATCCTCTCCGGCGGCGGTGACGGCACGATCGACCCGAAGGACTTCGGGGACCCGCGGATCAAGATGATGATCTTCGCCGCGGGGCCGCACGTCACCGGCGCCTACCGGGCCGTGCTGCCGCTGGCCGAGGAGTTCCGGCCCGACCTGGTGCTGCGCGACGGCGGCGAGCTCTCGGGCGTCCTGGTGGCCGAGAAGCTGGGCGTCCCGCACATCTCCGCACCGTCCGGCACCGGCAACGTGGTCGACCCCGAGGGCGCCAACGAGCTGCTGAACCACCGCCGCAAGGAGGTCGGCCTGCCGGAGCGCGCCGACGCGTGGTCCATCTACGCCCACGGCAAGATCGACTGCGTACCGCACGCCTACTCTTTCGCCCAGTACCCGGTGCCCCCGGCCTTCACCTACCGGCAGCCGATGCTGGGCGCCGCCCAGCACGTCCTGCCCGCCGAACTCGCCGGGCTCTCCGGCGACAAGCCGATCGTCCTGGCCTCGGTGGGCACGTCACTGCCGGTGCTGCTGGAGATGCAGGAGCGCGGCATCGGCCTGCCCGACGGCATGCTCGAACCGGTCGAGACCTTCTACATGATCGTGCAGGCGCTGTCCTCCGTGGACTGCCACGCGGTGGTCTCCACCGGCGGCGTCCCGGTCGAGGGCATCGAACTCGGCCCCAACGTCCACCTCATGGACTTCGTCCCGCAGCCCCTCCTCCTGGAGTGCACCCAGCTCTTCCTCACCCACGGCGGCTACAACGGCATCCGCGAGGGCATCAGGGCCGGTGTCCCGATGGCGGCGCTGCCGCAGTTCGGCGACGAGCACCACAACGCCGGCCGGCTGGCCGAGCTGGGCCTGGGCGAATGGATCACCGAGGTCAGCCCGGAAGGCATCGCCAAGGTCGTCGAGCGGGTCCTGTACGACGAGAAGACCCACCAGAACCTGCGCACCGCACAGCGCGCGATGCTGGGCCTGCCCGGCATCGAGGCCGTCGTGGGCCACCTGGAGTCCCTGGCGGCCGGCACCACGGCGCCCCGGTCATGACCGCCGCCCCCTCCGCGCTCGGACTGCGCCCTGGCGACCGCGTGCTGGTGGTCGCCCCCCACCCCGACGACGAGACCATCGGCCCCGGCGGCACCCTCGCCCGGCTCGCCGCCGAGGGCGTCGAGGTCCATGTGCTGTGCGTGACCGTACGGGCGGCCCGTATGTGGGGGAGCACCAGCGAACCCTCCGTACGCCTCCAGGAGTTCGAGAAGGCCTGTGCCGCGCTCGGCGTCACCTCCGGCACCATCGCCTGGGTCGACGCCACCGGCGAGATGGACATCTGCAACCGCCGGCGGGAACTGGTCAACCTGATCGAACAGCACGAGGACGTGTCCCTCGGCACGGTCCGTCCGCACGCCCTGTTCATCCCGTCGGCCGGCGGCTACCACCAGGACCACCAGGCGGTGCACGCCGCCGCGTTCGCCGCCGCCCGCGTGCAGCCGGCCGGCCTGAAACCGACGCCGCGCATGGTGCTCGGCTACCGCGGCGTCGAAGACCGCTGGTCGTCGGTGAACGAGTCCTGGTGGCTGCACGTGGACACCTCGGCCTTCTGGCAGGCCAAGCAGGACGCCCTACAGGCGTACGGCACGCAGATGCGCCGGAGCGGCCCCCGCTCGATCGAGCAGATCCGCGGCATCGACGCCGCCACCGGCTCGTCGTGGGACTGCGCGTACGCCGAGTCTTTCGTTCCCTACCGCCTCGCCTTCTGACGAGCGCGTCACCCTTCCGCTTCACCCGTGGACTCAGGAGGTCTGCCATGGGGAGATTTGATGTCGGCATGGTCGGAATCGGCTACGCCGGACTGCCGTTGGCCGTGGCACTGGCCAGGGCGGGCAACGACGTGGTGGGCTTCGACATCGACCCGGAACGGGTCGGCGCGGTCAACGACGGCCGTTCGCCGGTGGACACCGTCACCGACGCCGAGGTCCACGCGCTGGACGGCCGGCTGAGCGCCAGCACCGACCCGGCCGTGCTCGCGGACAGCGCGGTGATCGTGGTCTGCGCTCCCACCCCCGTCAACGGTGACACCCCCGACCTGGAGCCGCTCACCCGCGCCGTCGAGACCGTCGCCGGACGGCTGCGGCCGGGCCAGCTCGTCATCGTCGAGTCGACCACCCACCCCGGCACCACCGACGGCCTGCTCCAGCCGATCCTGGAGCGGACCGGGCTGCGCGCCGGCACCGACTTCCACCTCGCCTACTCGCCCGAACGCATCGATCCAGGCAACACCGCCTACCGCATCGGCAACACCCCCCGGGTGGTCGGCGGTCTCACCACGGCGTGCGCCGAGCGGGCCGCGGAGTTCTACCGGCAGGTGACCGAGGTGCACGTCACCCGCGGCATGCGGGAGGCCGAGGCCGCCAAGATCCTGGAGAACACCTACCGCCAGATCAACATCGCCCTGGTCAACGAGTTCTCCCAGCTCTGCCACGGCATGGGCATCGACGTCTGGGACACCGTGGCCGCCGCGTCGACCAAGCCGTACGGGTTCCACACGTTCTGGCCGGGGGCCGGCGTCGGCGGCCACTGCATACCCGCCGACCCGCTGTACCTGATCCACCACGCGGGCACCCTGGGCATGTCCTTCCAGATGGCCGAGACCGCGCACCGGGTGAACGAGGGCATGCCCCTCTGGGTCGCCGACCGGATCGCCAAGGACATCGAGCAGAGCGGTGTCCCGGTGAGCGAGGCGACCGTTCTGCTGCTCGGGGTGACGTACAAGGCCAACACCGACGACACCCGCCACACCCCGGCCGTCCCCATCGCCAGGGCGCTGACCGAGCGCGGCGCCACCGTGCTCTGCCACGACCCGTACGCCGACGGCCTGAGCTGGCCGGGCGGCCGCGTCGAGGCGGTGCCCGACCTGGCGGCCGCGCTGGCGGAGGCGGACGTGAGCGTGCTGCTCCAGCGCCACGACCGGTTCGACATGGACCTGATCGGGCGGGCCCGGCGCCTGTTCGACACCACCGGCTCCGTCCGTACGGAGCGCAGCGTGCTCCTGTGAGCCGCACCGACTGATTCCCGCGATTACTGGAGCTGTCCTCAGATGCGCGTTCTGGTCACGGTCACCGGCTCGGCCGGGCATGCCAACTCCATGCTGCCCATCGCCCGGGCACTGGCCGCCGCCGGCCACGAGATCCTCGTGGTCACCACCGAGCAACTGGCGCCGCGGTTCGCCGGGGAGTTCCCCGGCGTGCGGCCGCTGCTGCCCGGCCTGCTGGAGAAGTTCGCACCGGTGCTGGAGATCCTGCGCTCCGGCGGCGAGCCGCCGCCCGAACTGCTCGCCCAGTTCGCCGACATCGCCGGCCAGATGGCATGGGTGGACACCGCCCCGCACGTCACCACCGCGGTGCGGGCGGTCCTCCCGGTGGCCAAGGAGTTCGGCCCCGACCTGATCGTGCGCGACGGCGCGGAGCTGGCGGCCTGCCTGGTCGCCGAGGCACTCGGGGTGCCGTTCGTCTCCGCGCCGTCGGGGGACGGCAACGTGCTCGACCCGGTGCGGGTGCTCGGCCCGCTCAACGAGCGCCGGGCCGAGGCCGGCCTGCCACCGCAGCAGGACCCGCAGTCGATCTACCGGCACGGCCGGATCGACTGTGTGCCGGCGGCCTACTCGTTCGCCGCCTTCGAGGTCCCGCCGGCGTTCTGCTACCGGCAGCCCGTCGCCACGGGCGGCGGGCTGCCGGCGGACATCGCGGACCGGCTCGCCGGGCGGCCGCTGGTACTGGCCACCGTCGGCAGCGAGTTCGCCATCACCGAGGAGGCCATGGACGCCGGCCTGGGAGTGACGGACGCGCACGGCCCCACGCCCGCCGAGGCGGTCCGCGCGATCGCCTCGGCGCTGGCCGGGATCGACTGCCTCGCGGTGCTCTCCACCGGCGGCCTGGCGCTGGACGGGTTCGCCGCGGCGGACAACCTCCTGGTACGCGACTGGGTGGACCAGCCGGCACTGCTGCGCCACGCCGAGCTGTTCGTCACCCACGGCGGCTACAACGGCATCCGCGAGGCGATGGCGGAGGGCGTACCGATGGTGGTGGTGCCGCAGGACGGCGAGCAGGAGCACAACGGCCGGCGGCTGCACGACTTCGGCATCGGCGAACCGGCCGCCACACCGGGCGCCGAGGCCATCGCCGCCGCCTGCCGCGGCGTACTCGCCGACACCCGGTACCGCGAGCGCGCCGCTGCGGTACGCGGCGCCATGCGGGCGCTCCCCGGCACCGCCGAGCTGGTGGCCCACCTGGAATCGCTCGGCGCGGGTTGACGGCGTATCTCCAACCAGAAGTCCACCCACGGACGATCGAAAGTCCACCGGAAGCACCCTTAGCGTCGGATCACGACCTCGTCGAAAAATGCCGAGTGGCCGGCGGCCCGGAATCCGTAACCGTATCCGGGCCGCGCTCTCGGGCCTGCCCCTTCGAAAGGACCTGACCGATGAACTCGTTCGCCGCGATCGAAAACCCGGTGCATACGGCCATGGACGCCGAGACGCTGATGAACTTCGCCCTGCTCCGCTTCGGGCTGATCGTCGGCGGCGGTCTCCTGGTGGTGCTGGTGGCGTTCACCCTACTGATGATCTTCAAACGCCGGCGCTGACCGCGCAGCGAGGCAGGAGAGGCGAAGCGTGACACAGGCGACCGGACCGTCCCCGACCCCGGACCGGGCGGCCGCCCGCGCCCGGCAGCACCGGCTCGTCCTGGCGGTGATGCCGGGGCTGATGGCGGCGATGTTCCTCTCCGCACTGGAACAGACGATCATGAGCACGTCCATCCGGACGATCGCCGACAGCCTCGGCGGGCTCAGTCTCCAGGCGTGGGCGACCACCGCGTACCTGGTCACCTCCACCATCGCCGCCCCCGTCTACGGCAAGCTCTCCGACATCTACGGCCGCAAGCCGGTCTACCTCGTCTCCATAGCCGTCTTCCTACTGGGCTCGCTGACCTGCACCTTCGCCCAGTCGATGTACCAACTGGCGGCATTCCGCGGCCTCCAGGGGCTGGGTGGCGGCGGACTGATGGCACTGGCCTTCGCCATCACCGCCGACCTGGTCCCGCCCCGGGACCGCGCCCGCTACCAGGGCTACTTCATGGCGGTGTGGATCGCGGCGAGCGTCTGCGGACCCACCGTCGGCGGCGTGCTCGCCGGCGCCGACCGGATCCTCGGACTGGCCGGCTGGCGATGGGTGTTCCTGGTGAACCTCCCCATCGGGCTGCTGGCCATGGCCGTCATCGCCAAGGTCCTCGATCTCGAACACCACCGGCAGAAGGCACGGATCGACGTCTGGGGCGGTGTGACGATCACCATCGGCCTGGTCCCGCTGCTGGTGCTCTTCGACCACGGCCGGGACTGGGGCTGGAGCTCGCCGGTCTCGCTGGGCGCCCTGGCCGTCGGCCTGGCGGGACTCGCGGCGTTCGCGGCCGTGGAGAAACGGGCCGGGGACGACGCGCTGATCCCGCTGCGCCTGTTCCGCATACCGACCTACCGTACGGCCATCCTCACGGCGCTCACCGTCGGCGTGGGGATGTTCGGCGCGGTCTCCCTGGTGCCGCTCTACATGCAGCTGGCCCGGGACGCCACGCCCATGCAGTCGGGCCTGGTCATGCTGCCGATGATGGGCGGCATCATGATCGCCACGGTGGTGTCGGGCGCGCTGATCTCGCGGCACGGGCGGTACAAGATCCTGCCGGTGGCCGGAGCCGCGGTCACCGCCGTCGGCATGTTCGCCTTCTCGTACGTCGGCATCGACACCCCGGTCTGGATCCCGCTGCTGCTCGTCCTGTTCTTCGGCATCGGCATCGGCAACTGCACCCAGGCCGTCACGGTGGCCGCGCAGAACGCGGTGGCCGCCCGCGACACCGGCGTGGCCACGGCCTCCCTGATGTTCCTGCGGCAGATGGCCGGCGCGCTGGGCGTGGCCCTGTTCCTGTCCGTCCTCTTCGGGACCCTGGGCGGCAACATGACGGCGGCCGTCTCCCGCGCCACCGCTGACCCCGCGGTGGCCGCCGCGATCCACGACCCGGCGGTGGCCGCCGCGCCGCGGAACCGCCCCTTCTTCGACCTGCTGCACGGCGGCCAGGACGTCTCCGTGGACTCGTCGTTCCTGCACACCATGGACCCGGTCCTGGTGCGGCCGTTCCGCGAGGCGTTCGCCGAGTCCCTGAACGTGGGATTCCTGGTCGGTTCCGCCACCATGCTCCTCACCCTGGCCCTGGCCCTCTGCCTCAAGGAGGTACCGCTGCGAGAAATCAGCGCCTCCGAAGCGCTGGCCCAGGAGGCCGAGGCCGAGGCGGCGGCCCGCGACGGGAGCGGGCGTACGGCGGACGAGGGCCCGGCATAACCGGCCGGGTGGACGAGAAATCCACCTGCCTCCACCCGGATTCCACCCGCGGTACAGCCCGGCGCCTGCGCTCGACGCGCTAGCGTCGAAGGGAAATTCCG
Source organism: Streptomyces sp. NPDC017056 (assembly GCF_044332485.1). Classification (NCBI taxonomy): domain Bacteria; kingdom Bacillati; phylum Actinomycetota; class Actinomycetes; order Kitasatosporales; family Streptomycetaceae; genus Streptomyces; species Streptomyces sp. NPDC017056. The sequence goes on from NZ_JBIRPD010000015.1 coordinate 26,171, forward strand.
CAAGGGAATCCGAAGCGGGAAACAGCGACAGAGCGGAGAGAATCGTGGTGACAACGGCACTGGGCAGCGGGGGCATGATGAATTTCGTGCTCCTGCGGTTCGCCCTCATCGCAGGCGGCGTGCTGATACTCCTCATCATCGGGTTCGCGGTCCTGATGATGCTCAAACGCCGGGGCACCGTCAGCCAGGAGACCATCAACCGGGCCCGTGAGCACGCCGTGCCGCTCGCCCGGTCGGTGATGGAGAACCGGCGCCGCGGCGGCCGCGGCCGCGGCGGACTGCTGGGCACGGTGGCCAGTGCGCTGAACGACAGCCGCGACCGTGACCGAGACCGTGACCGCGACCGCGACCGGCGGCGGTGATCCGGCGCCATGACGGACGTGACCTTCCTCGCCGCCGGTGACGACGACGAGCTGTTCCAGCACCTGCTGATGGACAAGATCTGGAAGATGGGGATCATCGTCGGCGCGGTGATCATCGCGCTGATCGTGATGGTTATCATCTACCGCAAGTTCGGCCGCCGCTGACCGCCGCGGCCGGGCGCGAGGGAAAGGGGGACACCACGGACGGCAAGTGGGGACTCCCCGGGTCGCACGTGTCGGCGAGCCTGGTGACGCAGATCGTCGGATTCGCGCTGCTGGTCGGCACGTTGGCCACCGCCCGCGAGGGCGCCCTGGCCATGTGGGTGGTCTACGGCGCGGCCCTCGGCTGCTGGTTCGCCTTCCACTTCCTGGTCGGCACCCGGCCCAGGTGGGCCGGATACGCGCTGGTGGCCAGCGCCGCACTGCCCGCGGCCACCGCAGGCTGGGCGCAGGACTCCACCGCGGTGATCATGGTGAGCGTGGTGCTCGGCCGGTTCGCCGCCTGGCACCGCCCCAGGGCGGCCGCGCTCTGGCTGGTGCTCGGCGGATGCCTGCCACTGACGTTGCTCACCTCGGCGGCCGGCGGCGCCGGACTGGGCGACCTGGCCGGCTACACCGTCATGATGCTGCTGCTCACGCTGCTGGGCCTGAACCAGCGGCAGTACCAGCTGCGCGCCGACCAGGCCGAGCAACTGCTGCACCAGGCCACATTGATGCAGCGGGAACAGGCGCAGGTCGCCGTCCTGGGGGAGCGGGCACGTATCGCACGGGAGATCCACGATGTGCTCGCGCACTCCCTCGGCGCGCTGACCGTACAGCTCAAGGCGGCCGACTCACTGCTGGAGAACGGGGACATCGCGGCCGCGCACGCCCGGGTACAGCGCTCCAACCGGCTGGCCGACGAGGGACTGGCCGAAGCCGCGGCCGCCGTCACGGCCCTGCGCGACGACGTGATCCCGCTCCCGGACATGCTGGCCGACCTGGTCGGCCACTTCGGCCGCGACCACCACACCGAAATCCACCTGACCTCCACCGGAACCCCCCGGCCGCTGCTCTCCGGGCCCATCGTCGCCCTCGTCCGCGCCACCCGCGAGGCGCTCACCAACGCCGCCAAGCACGCGCCCGGCGAAGCGGTGTCCGTCGCCCTGGACTACGGCGCCGACCGCGTCCGGCTGGAGGTGCGCAACGCCATCCCGCGCACCGCCAAGCTCGTCGACGACGGCCCGCCGGTGTCCGGGTACGGACTCGTGGGAATGCGCGAACGCCTCGCACTGGCCGGCGGAACGCTGGAGAGCGGCCCGGACGACGAGCACCACACCTGGCGGCTCGTGGTCGAGGTCGCCGCCTGATCACCCACCGATCAAGGGGCGGTTAGGGGTTGGGCCGGGCAATAGGGGCCGCTTAGTTTTGGCATCAAGAATTCGGGGGCGCTGTGCGAAATACGACGCGATCCCGATCGTCAGCCCGGCCAAAAGGGAGACTGTGACCGTGACCACCAGCGCGATAGAGCAGAAAAACTTCGATGTGGTCGTCGTCGGAAATGGAGTATTGGGTCTTTCGCTCGGACTGACGCTGGCCCGGCGCGGGCTCGGTGTCGCGCTCATCGGCGAGGCACACCGGCCGACCGCGGCGTCCACCGCCGCCGGCGCCATGCTCGGCTGCTTCGGCGAGGTCACCACCACGCTGCTGAAATCCCCTTACGGGCGCACCAAGATGGACTTCGGCGTGCAGGCGGCGAAGCTGTGGGACGGCTGGCTGGCCGAGCTGGACCAGGACGTCCCGGGCGAGGAGCTGCGCACCGCCGACGGCACCACCGTCATGCTCAACACCGTCGGCATGGCCGACGTCGACGACGCCAACTTCGCCGCCATCCGCGACATGCTCGTCAAGTACGACGAGCCGTACGAGGACGTCGACCCGGCCGACATCGACTGGCTCGACCCCGACCCCAACGCCCGCCCCCTGCGCGCAATGCACATCCCGGGCGAACACGCCGTCAACACACCCGCGTTGCTGAACCGGCTGCAGGATGCCTTCGTCCGGCGCGGCGGCACCGTCGTCGCGGACACCGCCGTCCGGCTGCACCACGCCGACGGCCGTGTCGACGGCGTCACCCTCGCCTGCGGCACGCGCCTGTCCAGCGCCCGCGTGGTGCTGGCCGGCGGCGCCCGCACCCAGGAACTGCTCGACACCGTGCCTGAGCTGTCCGCCCGCATCCCGCGGCTGGTCAGCGGCTACGGGGTGTCCGCCCTGATGCGCACCGAGGGCAGCGGCGGCCCGCGCAGCGTGCTGCGCACCCCGAACCGGGCCTTCGCCTGCGGTCTGCACGTCCTGCCGCGCGGCGAGGGCGAGGTCTACGTGGGCGCGACCAACGTCATCTCGCCGGAACCGGTGACCGTCCCCGCCATGGGCGACGTCCTCTTCCTGCTGGAGTGCGCCGCCCGCCAGGTACGGCGCGACCTGTGGGGCAGCGGCGTACAGACCCTCCAGGTCGGCAACCGCCCGGTGTCCCTCGACGGGTTCCCGCTGCTGGGCGAGGCCGGCGTCGAGGGCCTGTGGATGCTCACCGGCACCTACCGCGACGGTCTGCATCTCTCACCGCTCCTCGCCCAGGAGATGACCCGCCGGCTGCTCGGCGAGGAGCCGCGGCTCGACTGGGACGCCTTCCGGCCCGTACGGGCCCCCATCGCCCCCGAGAGCCGGGAAGAGATCATCCAGACCGTCACCACCCACCTGCTCGCCACCGGCTACGAGTACCCCTGGCGGATGCCGGTGATGTACCCGCTGCTCATCGAGGCGGGATTCCAGAGCTCGTTCGCCGCGTGGGCGGACGAACTCGACCCGGAGTTCACCCCGCCCGCCGAGCTGCTGGCGGTCTCCCGGCGGCTCTACCCCGAGATCGGCAAGTGGCTGCGCGAGTACTACGCGGCCAGCCGTTCGGCGCGCGGCGCCTGAGCCGCAAGGACCTTCCCGGCCGGCCGCGAGGCCGGCCGGGAGCGGGGCGGTACCGCGGCGGCCGCCCCGTCACCCACCCCCGAGCCGCAGGCGCTCCGGCTCCGGCCGGAACGCCCCGGAGCCCCGGGACGGACCTGCCGTCCCGGGGCTCCGTCGCCCTGCGGGCGCCGCCTCACTGCTGGGCGAGGCGCTCCAACTGACGCTTGTCCGGCTTGCCGTTGCGGTTGAGCGGGAAGCCGCCGAGGACCACTACCCGGTCGGGGCGCTCGTAGGCCGCCAGCATGTCCCGCAACCGCTCCCGCCAGTACGACGCCTCCCGCTCCTCGCCGTCCTCCACGAAGAACACCAGCTGCGTCCCGCGCCGCTCGTCCGGCAGCGCCACGATGCGGACCGAGCACCCCTTGGCGGCCACCGCCCGCTCGATCAGCTCCGGATGGAGCGTGTAGCCCATCCGGTGCACCGCGTACTTGCGGCCCAGGACGTACAGGTTGCCGGTGGCGTCCAGGTACCCCAGGTCACCGGTGGGCTGCCAGCCCTCGGGCAGCGGCAGCAGCGAGCCGTCCTCGGCGAGCAGGCCCTCCATGGCGTCCGGGGTGCGGACTTCCAGCTCGCCTGCCTGGCCCGCGGGCACCGCCCGCCCCTCCCCGTCGACGACCCGCAGCCGGATACCGTCCATGACCTGCCCGCAGGCGACCGGGTTCTCGGACGTCGCGAACGCGATGTTGCCCAGCTCCGTGCTGCCGTAGCTGTCCAGCAGCGGCCGGCCGAACTCGCGTACGTAGCTGTCCACCAGCGGAGCGTCCAGGGGCGCCGCGCCGACGCAGAACATCCTGGCGCAGTCCAGCCCGGGGCGCAGCGCCGGTTTCCTGGCAGCGAGGTTGAGCATGCTGCGGTAGCTGGCCGGCGTCGCGTCGATCACCGTGGCACCCGACTCGGCAGCCATGGTCAGCGCCCGGTCCAGCCTGCGGTACGGTGCGATCACCAGCGAACACCGCACCAGCCAGGCGATCAGCACCATGGACAGCCCGTACTGGTGGGCGAACGGCAGCAGGGGCAGCAGGACGTCGTCCTCGCGGTGGCCGACCTGCGCCGCGTTGCGCCGGAGGTTCTCCAGGAACTTGCGGCCCGACTTCACCACGCCCTTCGGCGAACCCGTCGACCCGGACGTCCACATGATCAGGCCGTCCTGGAGGTCGCACCACTGCTCGATGTCCAACCGCTCCGCGTCCGGCGCCCGGCCGGCCGCGGCGACCAGCAACTCGTAGAGGTGCAGGGCTTCCTGCCCGGCGTCGAGCGGGGCGTCCTCGTCGCACAGCACCAGCTTGGTGCCGGTCCGCAGGACGATCCGGTGGGTCTCCTCGGCATGCTCCTGCTGATCGACCAGCACGATCGAGGCGCCCAGGTGCATCAGGGCCAGCAACGAGGCCACCCAGGCGGGAGAGTTGCCGGCCTTGAGCGTCACCCGCTCGCCGGGGCCGACGCCCCGCTCGCGGAGCACCTGGGCGAGGCGCAGCGCGTCGCGCTCGAAATCCTCCAGGGTCCGTACCGAGTCGGGGGCAAAGATTTTCGCGGGCATTCTTCGCACGCTTCCTTCCTCATGCCGGGCATGGGCGGTGTGCTACTCAGCGGTGTGCTGCATCAGCGGCCCCGGAGCTGCGTCACGGGAGTCGCGGCCGGCGTGGCGGAGAAGGCCACTCACCAGGGAAGAGTCTTCAAGCCGGAAAGCCGGCGGGGAACCCTTATCCGGCCCCCTACCCGCCCTTTTCTTCGCGCCGGGACCGGCGGCTCAGTCGTCCGGCAGCTCGACCGGCGCCAGTTCGTCGAAGAGGTCGCCGGGGCCCGGGTTGCCCGCTGCCGACGCTCCGCCCAGATGCCGCACCACACCCCACACCGCGTTCAGTGCCGTGGTCACCGCGCCCTCGGCGAAGCCCGCCGTCCACGAGATGTCGTCGCCGCACAGGAACAGCCCGCGCTGCGCGGGCGGCAGCCGGTCCTGCATGAAATGCGTGAACAGCCGCCTCTGGTAGCGGTACTGGCCCGCGAGGTTCGCCTTGAAGGCGCCCATGAAATGCGGCTCCGTCTCCCAGGTGACCGTCACCGGGTCGCCGACCACATGCGAGGCGATGTCCACCCCCGGGTAGATCTCCGCCAACCGCTCCAGCAGCACGGCCAGCCGTTCGTCCGCCGACAGCGTCGCCATTTTCAGCGAGTCGTCGTTCCAGGTGTACGACAGGCACATCACCCCGGGCCGGTCCGGGCCGTCGTCGAAGAGGTACACCCCGCGCGCCAGCCGGTCGGTGAGGGTCATGCCCATCGTCTCCCGCCCGCCACCGGGCACCTCGTCGCGCCAGAACGGCCGGTCCGTCAGCACGAACAGCTTCGTCGCGCCCATGTAGTGAGTGCGCTCCACCGCCGTCCAGTGCTCGGCGGGCAGCAGGCCGGGCGGGCACGAGACGCGGTTGAGCAGCGTCCACACGTGCGGGGTGTAGACCACCGCCGGGTAGGTACGCACCTCGCCGGAGCGGTCCGTGAGCCGGAAGCCGTCCGCCGCCCGGCGGATCGCCGTCACGCCGGGCAGCGGCGTCCCCGCGTGCAGGGAGGCGAGCGAGGTGCCGCGTGGCCAGTGGACCGGCCGCTCGGGCCGGTGTTCCCACAGCCCGCGCGGCAGCCGCTCCGCGCCGCCCGTCAGCGCCAGCTGGTGCGCGTCGGCCTCGGTCGCGACGACCCGCAGGACTTCCAGCACCGAGTTGGGGAAATCGGTGTCCCAGCCGCCGGTGCCGAACCCGACCTGGCCGAAGAGCTCGCGGTGGCGGAAGGAGCGGAATGCCGGGCTGGTGGCCAGGAACCCGTAGAAGGACTGGTCGTCGAGGGCCGCCACCAGCCGGTTCCACACCAGCTTGAGTGTGCGGGTGTCCCGCTGCCGTATCGCGCTGGAGAGGGTGGACAGCTCCGCGCGCTCCTGGAGGGTCTTGTCCCATGCCTCGGCCACCTCCTGGAAGACGGCCGGCAGGTCCTCGGTGGTACGGGCCCACTCCTGCCGCCCGTTCAGGTCGATCAGGGTGCCGGGGGTGGCGGGGGACAGCGGGTTGGGGAACGGCCGGGTGTCCAGCCCCAGCAGGCCGATGTAGTGGAACAGCGCACGCGCCGAGACGGGGAAGCGCATCGCGCCCATGTCGGCGACCCGGTCGGGAGCGGTCGCGAAGGGCACCGAGCGCATGCGTCCGCCGATCCGCTCCGCCTCGTACACCACCGGCCGCAGCCCGAGCCGCAGCAGCTCGTACGCCGCCGTCATCCCGGCCATACCGGCGCCGACGACGGCCACCGGCGTCCCGGCCCGCCCGGCGGGCAGCGACCCCAGGCCGGCCGGGTGCGCCAGCCACCTGTCGTAGGAGAACGGGAAGTCCGGCACCAGCATGGTCGTCGGCGCTGGGGTGACTGACGTCATCGGAAAAACCTCTCGGCCGCTGGGCGGTGCCGGCGCGGAATTCGGCACGTCCGGTGCACCTCGACCAGAAACGGGGAAACGGGATCGCACGGGTCGGGGAAAGCACGCTATTTCGCCGTCCGGAGGGCGGACAACCCCTGTCACCACCACGCCTGCCGGCCGGGCGGTGGGGAGATAGGGGTTCTATGGGGTGTCGGCCGCCGAGTCGCGGCCCATAGCGTGGCGCACACCGACCGTGAACCGATGGGATGTGGAGCGCCGATGGACGAGAAGACCGCCGTGGTATTCCCGGGAATGGGACCGTCGAGCTTCGCTGCGGTCGGCAAGTTCATGGTCCTCGACCCGTATGTCGGGCAACTGCTCCCGGAAGCCGACGCGGCCCTCGGATATTCGCTGCTGGACCGCTTCTACTCATCCGACGAAGAGTATTCCGAGTACACCCAGGTCGCCTTTCTCGTCAACTCCCTCGCGCTCGCCCGGCGCGCCGGGGACGAACTGGGCATGCGCCCTGGCTACTGCACGGGCCCCAGCTTCGGGCAGAAGGCCGCCGCGGTGTGGACCGGATGCCTGGACTTCCCCGACGCCGTGCGGATGACCGCCGAACTCGCCCGCTGCGAACAGGAGTTTTTCGCCACCGAGTACTCCGATGTAGTGACCCACACGGTCATGCGGGTGCCCGGCGAAGCGCTGCGCGACTATCTGTCCGGACTCACGGACCGGGGCCACTGGTACGAGGTCTCCGGCCGCCTCGACGACGGTTTCGTCATGGTGTCGCTGAGTGCCGGACTGCTGGCGGAGTTCAAGCGGGCGGTCAGTGCCATGGGCGGCTACTCCATGTCCACCATGCGCCCGCCGGTACACGCCACGGCATTTCGCGGACTCCGCCGGAAGGCGGCCGAAGAGATATTCCCCCGGTACGAAGTGCGGGCCCCCGGGATTCCGGTGGTCGCCGACCAGGACGGCCGTCTCGTGGAAACCGCCGAAGACATGCGCCGCATGCTGCTCGACACTTTCGACGTGGCCATCGACTGGCCCGCCGTGGTGGATTCCCTGGTGCGCCTCGGCGTGCGCACGGTGTATGTCACCGGACCGGAGAACCTTTTCCGCCGGGTGCGCTGCACGACCCGGAACTTCGAGGTGGTCCCGGTAGACCCCAAGAACACCCTCCAGAATATGCTCCGGCCGGTCCGGCCGACCGAGCCGGCGCTCTGACGCCGGCTCTTCGGCCCCGCCTTTTCAGTCCTTTTCAGTCCTTGATTTCGCAGATGACGGCGCCGGAGGAGAGGGAGGCGCCGACCTCGGCGGTCAGGCCCTTGATCGTGCCCGAGCGGTGCGCGTTCAGCGGCTGCTCCATCTTCATCGCCTCCAGGACGACGACCAGGTCACCCTCGGCGACCTGCTGGCCTTCCTCGACGGCGACCTTGACGATGGTGCCCTGCATCGGCGAGGCGAGGGTGTCGCCGGAGGCGGCGGAGCCGGACTTCTTGGCCGCCTTGCGCTTGGGCTTGGCACCCCCGGCGACCGCGGCGCGGGCCAGCGGCATGCCCAGCGAGGACGGCAGCGAGACCTCCAGGCGCTTGCCGCCGACCTCGACGACGACCGTCTCGCGGGTGTCGGCCTCGGCCTCGTCGGTGCCGGGCGCGGCGAACGGCTTGATGTCGTTGACGAACTCGGTCTCGATCCAGCGGGTGTGCACCTTGAACGGCTCGGCGGAGCCGGTCAGCTCGGGCGCGAACGCCGGGTCCTTGACGACCGTGCGGTGGAACGGGAGGGCGGTGGCCATGCCCTCGACGGTGAACTCGTCGAGCGCGCGGGCGGCACGCTGCAGGGCCTGCTGGCGGGTGGCGCCGGTGATGATCAGCTTGGCGAGCAGGGAGTCCCAGGCCGGGCCGATGACCGAGCCGGACTCCACGCCCGCGTCCAGGCGCACGCCGGGACCGGCCGGGGCCTCGAACGTGGTGACCGTGCCGGGGGCCGGCAGGAAGTTGCGGCCCGGGTCCTCGCCGTTGATGCGGAACTCGAAGCTGTGGCCGCGCACCGGCGGGTCGGTGTAGCCCAGTTCCTCGCCGTCGGCGATGCGGAACATCTCGCGGACCAGGTCCAGGCCGGTGACCTCCTCGGTGACCGGGTGCTCGACCTGCAGGCGGGTGTTGACCTCCAGGAAGGAGATCGTGCCGTCCTGGCCGACCAGGAACTCGCAGGTGCCCGCGCCCTGGTAGCCGGCCTCCTTGAGGATGGCCTTGGACGCGCGGTACAGCTCGGCGTTCTGCTCGTCGCTCAGGAACGGCGCGGGCGCCTCCTCGACGAGCTTTTGGTGGCGGCGCTGCAGGGAGCAGTCACGGGTGGAGACGACGACCACGTTGCCGTGCTTGTCGGCCAGGCACTGGGTCTCCACGTGCCGCGGGCGGTCCAGGTAGCGCTCGACGAAGCACTCGCCGCGACCGAAGGCCGCCACCGCCTCGCGTACGGCGGAGTCGTACAGCTCCGGAACCTCTTCCAGCGTGCGAGCCACCTTCAGGCCGCGCCCGCCGCCGCCGAAGGCCGCCTTGATGGCGATCGGCAGGCCGTGCTCCTCGGCGAAGGCCACCACCTCGTCCGCGCCGGAGACCGGGTCGGGGGTGCCGGCGACCAGCGGCGCACCGGCGCGCTGCGCGATGTGACGGGCCGCCACCTTGTCGCCGAGGTCGCGGATGGCCTGCGGCGGGGGGCCGATCCAGGTCAGCCCGGCGTCCAGGACGGCCTGCGCGAATTCGGCGTTCTCGGAGAGGAAGCCGTAACCGGGGTGAATGGCGTCGGCGCCGGAGTCGGCGGCGGCGGCCAGGACCTTGGCGATGTCCAGGTAGCTGGTGGCCGGGGTGTCACCGCCCAGCGCGTAGGCCTCGTCCGCCGCGCGCACGTGCAGGGCGTCCCGGTCGGGATCGGCGTAGACGGCTACGCTCCCGATGCCGGCATCCCGGCACGCCCGGGCAACGCGGACAGCGATTTCGCCTCGGTTGGCGATCAGTACCTTGCGCACCATCGGTTCTCTCGTTCTTCTCGGCGGTGTGCCGCGTCGGCGGCGTCTCGTGGAGGGGCACGGCGGGGCTCACACGCCCGCGTGCCAGGCACTGGCGCCCCGCGGGCCGGGCGGGCGGGTCATCCGCGTGTCCGGCGCCGCCCAGCGACGCCGTGCGGGCGGGCGCGTGGCCGCGGCCCGCTGCGCCGCCGCCGAGTTCAGCCGGGCGAGGATGGCCACGACCGCGGCGGCCACTTCCTCGTCGCTGGCCCGGCCGCGGAGCACCCGGATGGCGGCATCGGCCGCCGCGTCGGCGGCACTCACAGCGGGATGTTCCCGTGCTTGCGCGGCAGCCGGGAGGTGCGTTTGCCGCGCAGCGTCTCCAGCGCCGTGGCCACCGCCGTCCGGGTCTCGTGCGGCATGATCACCGCGTCGACGTAGCCGCGTTCCGCCGCCGTGTAGGGGTTGAGCAGCGCGCGTTCGTAGGCGTCCAGCAGCCGGGCCCGCTCCGCGGCGGGGTCCTCCGCCGCCTGGAGGGTGCGCCGGTGCAGCACCTCCACCGCGCCCTCGCCGCCCATGACGGCGATCTCGGCGGTGGGCCAGGCGAGGTTGACGTCGATGCCGAGGTGCTTGGACCCCATGACGCCGTAACCGCCGCCGTACGCCTTGCGGGTGACGACGGTGACCATCGGCACCGTCGCCTCGGAGTAGGCGTAGAGCAGCTTGGCGCCGCGCCGGATGATGCCGCCGTGCTCCTGGTCGAGACCCGGCATGAAGCCGGGGACGTCCACGAAGGTCAGCACCGGCACATGGAAGGCGTCGCAGGTGCGCACGAAGCGCGCGGCCTTCTCGCTGGCGTCGATGTTGAGCACACCGGCGGATACCAGCGGCTGGTTGGCGACGACGCCGACGCTGTGCCCGTCGACCCGGCCGAAGCCGCAGATGATGTTCGGGGCGAACAGCGGCTGCACCTCCAGCAGTTCGCCGTCGTCCAGTACGGCCCTGACCGCTCGCAGCATGTCGTAGGGGCGGCTCGCCTGGTCGGGGATGAGGGTGTCCAGCTCCTCGCCGGCCGCGGTGCCGCCGTCGGCCGGCCCGTCGAAGACCGGGGGGTCCTCCATGTTGTTGGACGGAAGGTGCGAGAGAAGCTGGCGTACGTATTCGAACGCCTCCTTCTCGTCCTGCGCGAGGTAGTGTGCGTTGCCGGAGACGGTGTTGTGGCTGTGCGCGCCGCCCAGCTCCTCGCGGTCGACCGCCTGTCCCGTGACGCTGCGCAGCACCTCGGGTCCGGTCACGAACATGTGCGAGATGCCGTCCACCATGACCACGAAGTCGGTGAGCGCCGGCGCGTAGACAGCGCCGCCCGCGCACGGGCCCATCAGCAGGGAGATCTGCGGTATCACCCCCGAGCTGTCGACGTGCCGTTTGATCAGCTCGGCGTAGTAGCCCAGCGAGACGACACCCTCCTGGATGCGGGCGCCGCCGCCGTCGTTGATGCCGATCACCGGGCAGCCGATGCTCAGCGCCAGGTCCATCAACTTGTGCAGCTTGGCGCCCGACGCCTCGCCGAGGCTGCCGCCGAAGACGGTGAAGTCCTGGGCGAAGACGCACACCCTGCGCCCGTCGACCAGGCCGTGGCCGGTGATCACGCCGTCGCCGAGCGGGCGCCGCTCGTAGAGGCCGAACTCGTGGCTGCGGTGCCGTGCCACCGCGTCCAGCTCGACGAACGTACCGGGGTCGAGGAGGGCGTCGATGCGCTCGCGCGCCGCCATCTTGCCCCGCTCGTGCTGGCGGCGCTCCGCCTCAGGGCCGGCGTGCGCGGCCAGCTCAGCGCGGCGCCGCGCCAGTTCGGCGATGCGTTCCGCGGTGGTCTGCTTGCCGCGCGGCGGCTCCTGCGTCCGCCCGGTTCCCTGCTCCGCGGTCATCGGGCGCTCCGTTCCACAGCGGCGGCGCCACCGGTGGCGGCCACGGACGTTTTCAGTTCGCCGTTCAGGTAGCGCTCCCGGCAGGCCCGCCGTTGGATCTTGCCGCTGGTCGTCCGTGGCAGCACCCCCCGGCGTACCAGCACGATGTCGTCCGGGTCCAGCCGCTGGCCGTCGCGTACCGCCTGCCGGATCAGCTCCCGTACGACCTCGGGAGAGTGCCTGCCCAGTACCCGGCCGTCGGCTTCCACCACCAGCACCAGCCGTTCGCCGGTGCCGTCGTCCACGGAGAACGCGGCGGCGCAGTTGGGCTGCAGCCCCGGCACCGTTCTCTCTGCCGACAGTTCGATGTCCTGCGGGTAGTAGTTGCGACCGTTACGGATCACGACGTCCTTGAGCCGGCCGGTCACGTACAGCTCCCCGTCGTGGAGGAAACCCAGGTCGCCGGTGCGCAGGTACCGGTCCGTGCCCTCCCCGGCGATCCGCGCCCCGAAGGTCTCCTCGGTCTCCTCGGCGCGTCCGAGATAGCCGTCGGCCACACACGGGCCGCTGATCCAGATCTCGCCCACCTCGCGGGGGCCGCACGCGGTACGCGTGCGGGGCGCCACGATCCGCAGGGTGCTGCCCGACACGGTGACACCGCAGCTGACCAGCGGTTGCGCCGTCCCGTCGCCCGCCGGCAGCGGTATCACCCGGCCCTTGGTCAGCTCCTGGCCGTCCACCCAGAGCACGGGCGGTTCCTGGTCCCAGCGGCCGCCGGTGGCCTTGAGGGTGTTCTCGGCGAGGCCGTAACCCGGGCACATCGCGGTGGCGGCGAAGCCCGCGGGGGCGAAGGTCTCGGTGAACGCGCGGATGGTGCGCCAGCGCACCGGCTCGGCGCCGTTGGCCGCCACCCGCCACGAGGACAGGTCGATGCCGTCGGCGACCTGGCCCTCGGCCTGGGCCCGTACGCACAGCTCGTAGGCGAAGCTCGGCGCCGCCGCGTGGGTGCCGCGGAACCGTGAGATCGCCTCCAGCCAGCGCCCGGGCCGGCGGATGAACGCCTCCGGCGCCATCAGGTACGCGGGCACACCGGAGCAGATCGGCAGCATGACGCCGAACAGCATGCCCATGTCGTGGAAGAGCGGCAGCCAGGACACCACCGCGCCGTCCGACGGCGAAGGCCACAGCTCCTCGGTCTCGGCCACGTTGCTCAGGAAGTTGCGGTGGGTGATGACCACGCCCTTCGGGTTGCCGGTGGAGCCCGAGGTGTACTGGAGCAGCGCGACGTCTTCCGGTTCCGGCTCCGCCAACGTCCTTCCTCGACCCGCCCCTTCGGGGGTGCGCTCCGTGTCGACCAGGACCAGACCGGCGAGTTCGGGCCGACCGCCGAAGCGGTCCTCCAGGTCGCGCTTGACCGCTCCGGTGGTCAGTACGGTGGTCGCGCCCGCGTCGTCCGCGATCCGGCGCAGCCGCTCCAGCCCGCGCTGCCGGGTGGGCACTTGTACGGGGGCGGCCGCCACCCGGGCGTACATGCAGCCCAGGAGGGTGCGTACGAACTCCAGGCCCGAGGGGTAGAGCAGCACCGCACGGTCGCCGCCCAGCCCGGCGTCCGTCAGGGCGGCCGCCCGGTCGAGTGCGGCGTCGTGCAGCTGCCGGTAGCTGAGCGAGCCGGCCGGCTCCGCACCGTCGGAGAGGAAGACGAACGCCGTCTCGTCGGGCTCCTTCACGCTGCGCAGCCGCAGTGCCTCCGGCACGGTGCCGGCGACGCCCACCGCTGCTTCCTGGGGGGACAAGTGCGTGGTCATGGTCGAGGTACCTCGTTCCGTGCGGAGCGTGAAGGTGACGGCCAAGAAGGGGGCGGGCCGGCTGGAGGCCGCCGCACCCGCCCGCGCGAAATCCGCGCGGTGCGGCCGCTGTCCGCTTCCTCCGGCGGGGCCGGGTGGCAGGGCGCCGGACCGGGCCGGAGGGGCCGGCCGAGGGACGGTGCGTCGGCGAACCGAAGTTATTCTCGGGCGGCGAAGCGGGACAACCCCTATCCACCCTGACCACGGGGAAGCGGCCCGGTGACGGCCGCGCCGGCCCCTCGGGGAGGCCGGGGTTCCCCTGGTGCCGAGTGGCGTGCGTCACTGGAGGAATCGCCAATTGATAGGCCGTCAACCGGATGTTCCACTTCCGGAACTCTCTGGTCTGCGTTTCTGCGAGGTGGGGCCAGCGAGACTGGTGGTGTACCGAGGGTCCCAGGCGCCCCACGTACCCCTTGGGTAATGGGGTTTAGGGGTACCCCTCAACCTTTCCACGCTGCTTAAATGCGGAACGGGCCAGAGCAACGAGCGTTCCCGTCAAGTGCCCGAATGGCAGGGCATGACTCTGCTCGCGTGGCGCACGATGCGGAAGGCCGCGACGGCGTACCTGTCGATCGATCCGCCGCGCCGTGCTCGGGACTGACAGGCTGGCCCGCAGAGCCTACGGGGGACCCGTGGCCCGGCCGAACGTCCGGGCGCGGGTCAAAGCGAGGGCGTCGGGGTGCGCCGCGGGAACGGGGGAAGAAAACTGTTAGTCACAACGCGTCTTGTAGAACGTGAAATGGAAATGGCCGCCCTTGGAGAAATGCACAAAGCCGCCGACGAGGGGCGCGGCAGAGTGGCGGTGATCACCGGATCCGTGGCCAGCGGGAAAACCGAGTTCCTGACCCGGTTCACCCACCGCGCCGTCACCGACGGTGCCCTTCTGCTCGACGCCACCGGAGCAGGGGCGGAGCGCGGCTGGGCGCTCGGGCTGGCACGCCGGCTCTTCGCCGGCCTCCCGCAGTCGTCCGCGGTACGCGACGAGGTGACGCGTCTGGTGGAGGAGGCCGTCACGGACGCCGCGGGAGTCACCGAAAGGATCTTCCCGCGCCTCGCCGACACCCTCCTGCAACTGGCGGAGGACCGCACGCTCGTCCTCGCCGTCGACGATGTGCACCTCGTCGACGACCTCTCCCTCCAGTTGCTGCTCAGCCTGGCCTACCGGGTGCGCAGCGCCCGCGTCCTGATGGTTCTCACCTCGTCGTCCCAACTGCCCCAGTACCAGACGGCACTTCTGGGCGAACTGCTCAGCCAGCCGCACTGCCGGCGGCTGCGGCTGCAGAGGCTCACCGAGAACGCGGTCGGTGAACTGGTCGCCCAGCACCTGGAGGGGCCGCCGGCCGACGGCCTCGCCGCCGAGCTGCACGCGGCCACCGGCGGCAACCCGCTGCTGGTCCGTTCGCTGCTGGAAGACCTGAAGGACCAGACCGCCGGAGCCGAACAGGACGGCGCCGTCGGCACACCGAACCGAGGGGAGAGCTATGTCGGTGCCGTCCTGGACATCCTGCACCGCTGCGGACCCGGGGCACTGGCCCTCGCCCGCGGCACCGCCGTCCTCGGTGACGCCGCGACCGCACCCTTGCTGAGCCGGCTCCTCGGCCTCCCGGTCCGGGTGGTCGAGGCCGTCACGCGGGGCCTGGCGCACAACGGTCTCTTCCGCCGCGAGCGGTTCCGCGACGAGGCGGCCGCCCGCGCCGTGCTCGACACCGTCCCGGAGACCGTCCTCGCCGGTCTGCACCACCGCGCCGCGGTGCTGCTGCGCCAGGACGGCGCCCCCGCCTCCGAGGTGGCCCGCCACCTCGTACGGACCACGCCGCACGGCGAGGTGTGGACCGTACCGGTGCTGCGCGAGGCGGCCGAGTACGCCCTGATGGAAGGAGACCCGGCCACCGCCAGGGACTGCCTGACGATGGCCCAGGGCTGCTGCACCGACGAGCAGGAGCGCATCGCCGTACGGGTCAGGTTGGCCAATGTGCTCTGGC
This sequence comes from Streptomyces sp. NPDC017056, assembly GCF_044332485.1. NCBI lineage: Bacteria > Bacillati > Actinomycetota > Actinomycetes > Kitasatosporales > Streptomycetaceae > Streptomyces > Streptomyces sp. NPDC017056. The sequence continues at coordinate 41,658 of NZ_JBIRPD010000015.1, forward strand.
GCACCAACCCCTCGGCCCTCGGCGAGCACCTGTCGACGCTCGTCCCCGACATGGCACAGGAACGGCTCGCCCCGGACGAACTGACCGTCTGCGTGGGCTACCTGATCTGGGCGGGCCAGTTCGACGAGGCGGACACCGTCCTCGGCGCCCTGGAGCGGTCCGCCACCTGGACCGGGCCAGCGCAGCGCGAGGCCGTCGGCGCCGCCCGCCAGTGGCTCGCCACGGTCAGCCCCGGCCACCGCACCTCGGTGCCCGGCCCCCTGCCCGACGCCGCCGTGACCTCCGAACCCCTCGCCGACACGGCCTGCGTCGCACACCGGCACGCCGCGTCGGCCGTCATCGAGTCGCTCGGTGACGCGCCGAAGCGGGGCATCTCCCTCGCCACGCGCGTCCTCCAGCGCTTCCGCCTCGGCGACGGCTCCGTGTGGCCGCTGGCGCTGGCCCTGCTTGCCCTGGTCTACGCGGGTAGTACGGGACTTGCCCTCACTTGGTGCGAACGGCTCCTGGTCGAGTGCGACGAAGGCCACGGAGTCACCTGGCAAGCCCTGCTGCTGGCGGTCCGCGGCGAGATCGCGATGCGCCAGGGCGATCTCATCAAGGCCGCCGACCAGGCGGAGTCGGCCCTCGCCCTGCTGCCACGCCAGGCGTGGGGGTCGGCGGCGTACTTCCCGCTGTCCACGCTCGTCCTCGCGTACACCGAGATGGGCCGCTACGACGACGCCATGGAACTGCTCCACCACACCACCCCCGGAAGCCGGCTCGACACCGTGCCCGGACTGCATTTCCGCCGCGCCCGCGGCCGCTGGTACCTGGCGACCGGCCGCTTCCACGCGGCGCTCGGCGACTTCATCACCTGCGGCGAGCTCATGCGGCGCTGGCAGGTGGACGCCCCGGAGCTGGTCCCCTGGCGGATCGACGCGGCCGACGCCTGGCTGGCCGTCAGCGAACCGAAGAAGGCCCTCGCGCTCGCCGAGGAACAGCGCACCCTCACCCCCGACAGGGAACGCGGCATGGTGCTGCGCGCCCTGGGCACGGCGGGCGCGGGCCGCGAGCGCCTGGAAGCCTTGGAGGAGGCCGTCGACATCCTTCGCAGCGGCGGCAACCGCGTACAACTGGCCATGGCCCTCGGTGAACTGGGCCGCGGCTATCGGGCGGCGGGCGATGTGCACCGCGGCCGGATGTTCGCCCACAAGGCGTGGCACACGGCCAAGCTGAGCGGGGCGGAGCTGCTGTGCCAGCGGCTCTTCCCCGGCGACACGGCGCCCGACAGCCGCATCGAGATCTCCGTCCAGGGCGCCGACGCGCCTCCCGGCGCCGAGGCCCTGACCGGAGCGGAGGCACGGGTTGCCGTCCTGGCCGCGCACGGACACACCAACCGTGAGATCGCCGCCAAGCTGTACGTGACGGTCAGCACGGTGGAGCAGCACCTCACCCGCATCTACCGGAAGCTACAGGTGCGGCGCCGGAGAGACCTGCCCAAGACGCTCTCCAGCGCGGAGTCGGTGGGCTGCGCACACGACCTGTAGGCCGCAGGCTCGCGCCACACACGTGCCGGTCCGGCAGGGCTCTCCACCCCCTGCCGGGCCGGCACCGTTCTTGCTACCCAGGCGGACGGGGGAGCCACACGTACCGGACGGCTTCCGCGGGCACGTCCCCTCACACCACCAGGAACGGCCCGAGCGCCTCGGTCACCACATCGGTCACCGCCTCCTGGTGCTGTTCCAGGAAGAAATGCCCGCCGCTGAACGTGACCAGCTCGAACCCGCCCCGCGTGTGCTGCCGCCAGGCTTCCGCCTCCGCCAGGCTGGTGTGCGGATCGGCGTCGCCCGTCAGAACGGTGACCGGGGCGTCGGTCACCCGGTCGGCCCCGCCGCGGTACAGCTCCACCGCGCGGTAGTCGTTGCGGATCACCGGCAGCACCACGGCCATCAGCTCCGGGTCCTGCAGCCACCGGGCGTCGGTGCCGCCCAGCCGGCGCATCTCCTCGACCAGCACGGCGTCGGACTCCCTGTGCACGGCGTCGGGCCGGTGCCGGCCGGGCGCCCGGCGGCCGGAGGCGAACACCCGGACCGGGCCCGGCGCGCCCTCTTCTTCGAGCCGCAGCGCCACCTCGAAGGCCAGCACCGCGCCCATGCTGTGGCCGAAGAACGCCATCGGCGTCCCGGCACCGGCCGGGTCGCCGGACAACTCCGCCGTGATCCGGTCCGCCAGCTCCCCGATGTCCGGAATCAGCGGCTCCCGCCTGCGGTCCTGGCGGCCCGGGTACTGGATCGCCACCGTCTCGACGCCGGGGGGCAGCGCGGCCGACATCGGAAAGTAGTAACTCGCGGACCCGCCCGCGTGCGGAAAGCACACCAGTCGTATACGGGCCTGCGGATCGGGATGAAAACGGCGCAGCCAAGCGCCTTGCGGGGTGGTTCGCGCGGTCGGAGAAGTCACGGTTCGTTCCTGCCGTAGAGAGATGGCCGTAAAGACACCAGACAACTGAACCTCCCATCGCGGCGATACCCGGACAACCCCTGAATGCCCCTGACGACGGCACGCGGTACCGCGCGAGGCGGTGGTTCTCCCCGCACGTCCGGCGACCATTCGGCGAGCGTGGCCGTAGCCGCGGGCCACCTGCCCGCCCCGGCATCACAGAAGCGGCTCGGCCATCTCGCCACAGGCCGCTGCTTCGCCGCAGTGACGCTGTGCGTCGTCGTTGCGGAAGCCACCGTGCAGCAGCGCGCCCACGATGTCCCTTCGGTCCTGCGGGTGGCCGGCCAGCCACGTCCCGAGCCGGTGGTCGGCCCCGGTGAGCCGCAGTTCGCCGAAGTCCGCGCGGGTGGCCAGCGCGGTGCGAAGAAGCCCGGTCACACCGTCGGGGATGACCGCGTCCTGTTCCGGTACGACGAGGAGCGCGCGGCCCGCGAAGCGCGCGTAGGTGTCCGGAGCCCGGCTGTCCCGCCAGCTCTCCGGCCGCCGGATCAACTCGGTGAACCCGGCACCGAAGGGAACGTCCCAGGCGTCCTTCGCGTAGATCCCCGGTGCGCAGAGGACGATGGCCGCCACGCGCCCGCCGTACAGCTCCACCAGATCGGCGACGGTCTGACCGCTCATGCTGAACCCGACCAGTACCAGCGGGCGTTCGGCGCCGAGAACGGCGTCGATGACGGCAGCGGCCTGGTCGCGCCGCCGCTTGAGGCTGAGGTCGAGGAGTTTCCCGGTGCTTTCCCCGTGCCCCGAGAAGTCCAGTGCGACGGCGGGGTGCCCGCACTCGGCGAAGCCCTCGGCGAGCGGCAGGTTCCGCTCTTTGTTGCCGTTGCCGCCGCCGTGCATGACGACGACACCGCTCGCTCCGGCGCGCTCGCTCCGAGGCGTCACGGTATAGAGGCTGAGCTGTTCACCGTCAGCGGCTTGCACGGATTTACGCACGACAACACCCATTGCATCTCCCGGACGAAGCGACGACTCCGAAAGCTACTCCCTTCGCGACCCGGCCGGTCAGCAGGTGGCCATGTCAGCTACGGGGCTCAGGGCGGCGGCGTCCCTCCTCGGCGTCGCCGCTGCCTGTGCTCGTCAGAATCGCGCTCGCGACAACATCGAAGAGGTGGTCGGCGCGTGGTGCGAGCGAGGGTTGATCCCCGAGCCAAGCGAGCATGGCGACCAGCGCGAACACGTCGGCGCCATCGAGATCGCTCCGTGCCGTGCCCGCGGCCTGGGCCCGGGCGAGGAGCCGCGCACCGGCTGCGCGCAGGGTGACGCACGCAGCGTGGAGCGCGGATTCGGTGTCCTCGATGGCGGCTGCCATCAGCACGGTCACGCCCCGGTACTCGGTTGTCCATACGACGCAGTCGCGCAGCCACGAAACGAGAGCGTCTTCGGGTGAGTCCGACGTTTCGAGCTCGACTGCCTTCGCCGTCAGGTCGTCGAAGCCCGTACGCAGCAGGGCATCGAGCAGCGCCTCGCGCGTCGGGAAGTGCCGCAGCAAGGTCGCGAGCCCGACCTCGGCCCTGCGCGCGATGTCACGCAGGGACACGTCGACGCCTTGCTCGGCGATGGCGGTGCCCGCTACTGCGAGCAGGTGGTCGCGGTTCTTCCTGGCGTCGGCCCGCATCTGTCCCTCTTGACTATCCGGATCAGTGGTCCATATATTCGGATCAGCGATCCACTTATTCGGATCGCTGATCCGAATAAGCGTATCCCGCGGCGCGGGCAGGAGAAGACGATGCCGACACGCACGATGAGAGCGGTCCGGGTGCACGAGCACGGCGGCCCTGGGGTTCTGCGCTACGACGAGGTGCCGATTCCCGAGCCGGGGCCGGGCGAGGTGCTCGTTCGCGTGCACGCGGCCGGTGTCAACCCTCCGGACTGGTACCTGCGCGACGGGATGTCCAACCTGCCGCCGGAGACGAGGCCGAAGTTCAGCCTGCCCGTGATTCCGGGAACGGATGTGTCCGGTGTCGTCGAGGCCGTCGCCGCGGACGTGGACGGCCTCTCCGTCGGCGACGAAGTCTTCGGTCTCCTCCGCTTCCCGAGCTTCGACGGCAGCGCCTACGCCGAGTACGTGGCCGCGCCCGCGTCGGACCTCGCGCTCAAACCGGCCGGCATCGACCACGTACACGCCGCCGGGGCGCCGATGGCAGGGCTCACCGCATGGCAGTTCCTGATCGAACTCGGACACGATCACCCGTCGCCCTTCCAGGCGGCGAAGCACCGTCCGGTGCCGCTCGACGCCAACGTGACGGTGCTCGTCAACGGCGCAGCGGGCGGCGTGGGCCACCTCGCGCTCCAGCTGGCGAAATGGAAGGGCGCACGGGTCATCGCGGTGGCATCGGGCGCGCATGAAGCGTTCCTGAACCGGCTCGGCGCCGACGAGTTCATCGACTACACCAAGGGCCGTCCCGAGGAACTCGTGCGCGGGGTCGACCTCGTACTCGACACCGTCGGCGGCCCCGACAGCAAGCGCTTCCTGCGCACCCTCAAGCGCGGCGGTTCCCATTTCCCCGTGTTCTTCGGCGCATTCGACGAAGAAGAGACCGCGAGGCTGGGCGTCACGGTCACGGGCACCCAGGTCCGCTCGAACGGCGCGCAGCTCGCCGAACTGGGACGCCTGCTCGACGCGGGTACGGTCCGCACCGCGATCGACAGCACGTTTCCGCTCTCGGATGCCCGAGCTGCGCACGAACGGGCTGCCCGAGGCCACATCCAGGGCAAGATCGTACTCACGGTCGCCCAGGAACGAGCCGTTTCGTAGACGCGTCCGGCGCTCACCGCCGAGCCCGAGGGCGTCGAGCTGATGTACGCCCGACTTCGGAGCCCTCCAGGGTTGGTGAAGCCTGCGGGCGGCGGCTGGAGGGGCGGCTGGAGCGGCGGCTGCGAGGTGGAGTCGATGCGGTTGTATCGATATAGTTGCATCGATATCGGCGCGCTGCCTCACTCATCAGCCGTCGACCTGCGACGACTCCCAGGAAGTAGCCTGATCCGCATGTTGTCCGAAGTCATCGCGACCCGCTACGTCACGCCCTTGCGTGAGGGTGGGTCGCTTCCCGGGATCGTCGAGGCCGACGATCTTGGTACCTACGTCATGAAGTTCACCGGGGCGGGGCAGGGGCGCAAGACCCTGGTTGCCGAGGTCGTCTGCGGGGAGCTGGGGCGCCGGCTCGGGCTGCGGGTGCCGGAGCTGGTGCGGATGCAGCTGGACCCCGTGATCGGGCTGAGCGAGCCCGACCAGGAGGTGCAGGAGCTGCTGAAAGCCAGTGGCGGCCTGAACCTGGGGATGGACTACCTGCCGGGGTCGCTGGGGTTCGATCCGCTCGCCTTCGAGGTGTCCGCGCGCGAGGCGGGCCGGGTCGTGTGGTTCGACGCGCTGATCAACAACGTGGACCGGTCGTGGCGCAACCCGAACCTGCTGGTCTGGCACGGTGAGCTGTGGCTGATCGACCACGGTGCCACGATGATCTGGCAGCACAACTGGCCGACCGCCGAGAAAGCCGCGGTCAAGCCGTACGACGCCTCCGACCACGTGCTGGCGTCGTACGAGCCGGACGTCGCGGCGGCCGCGGCCGAGTTCGCGCCGCTGGTCACCGAGGAGCTGCTGACCGAGGTCGCGGCGGCGGTTCCGGACGAGTGGCTGGCGGACGAGCCCGGCTTCGACTCGCCGGACGCGCTGCGTCGCGCCTATGTGCGGGCGCTGCTGGCCCGTGCCGCGGTGATCAGTGACCAGATCACCGTTGGTGAGCGTACGAAGGACGGGCCTTCCCGGGTGCCGGGCTGGCTGGCGACCGAATTGCCGCGGAGGGCAGTGAAGTGAGCGGCCTGCACAACGGGCGCGACGTGTTCGAGTACGCCCTGCTCAAGGTCGTACCCCGGGTCGAGCGCGGCGAAATGATCAACGCGGGCGTGGTCGTGTACTGCCGTGCGCGGCGCTTCGTCGAGGCGCGTACGCACCTGGACGAGGGGCGGCTGCGGGCGCTCGACGCGACGGTCGACGTCGAGGGCGTCCGGGCGGCGCTGAACGCCGCCGAGTGCGTCTGCGCGGGCGGCGAGCGGGCCGGGCAGGCGGCGGGCGACGACGCGGGGCGCCGCTTCCGGTGGCTGATCGCGCCGCGCAGCACCGTCGTCCAGCCCGGTCCGGTCCACACCGGGCTGACCACCGACCCGGCTAGCGAGGCGGAGCGGCTGCTGGACCTGCTGGTGAAGTGAGACCGGTGGCGGGGTGAGGGGAGGGCCGCGGCGGTCCGCAGGCGTGCGGAGGAGGCGTTGACAGCGGGTGGCGGGGCTTCTAGCGTCAGCCCTGCTGAAGCTACTAAGCGGTTGCTCACCTGCTTGCTCACCTGCTGGTGCGGTGCGGCGGACCGCTCGTCGAGGTTTCGAGGGTGAGGAGAACCCCGCATGTCCACCACCGAGCAGCGCGTAGCCATCGTCACGGGCGCGGCCCGCGGCATCGGCGCGGCCACCGCCGTACGCCTGGCCGCCGAGGGTCGCGCCGTCGCCGTCCTCGACCTGGACGAGGCGGCCTGCAAGGACACCGTCGAGAAGATCACCGCGGCCGGCGGCAAGGCGCTGGCCGTCGGCTGTGACGTCTCGGACGCGGAGCAGGTGGAGGCGGCGGTCGCACGGGTGGCGGCGGAGCTGGGCGCGCCGACCGTGCTCGTCAACAACGCGGGCGTGCTCCGCGACAACCTGCTGTTCAAGATGAGCGACAGCGACTGGGACACCGTCATGAACGTGCACCTGAGGGGCGCGTTCCTGATGTCGCGGGCCTGCCAGAAGCACATGGTCGACGCCAAGTTCGGCCGGATCGTCAACCTCTCCTCCAGCTCGGCGCTCGGCAACCGCGGCCAGGCCAACTACTCGGCGGCAAAGGCCGGCCTGCAGGGCTTCACCAAGACCCTCGCCATCGAACTCGGCAAGTTCGGCGTCACCGCCAACGCCGTCGCGCCCGGGTTCGTCGTCACCGACATGACCGCCGCCACCGCCGAGCGCGTCGGCATGGGCTTCGAGGACTTCCAGGCCGCTGCCGCCACCCAGATCCCCGTCCAGCGCGTCGGCCGGCCCGAGGACATCGCCAACGCCATCGCCTTTTTCACGGGCGAGGCGGCCGGCTTCGTCTCCGGCCAGGTCATGTACGTGGCCGGCGGCCCGCTCAACTGACCCGGGGAGCAACGCTCATGACTGCACAGGACAAGGCGCTGCCCCCGCTCTCCGGCAAGGCGGCGCTGGTCACCGGCGCCAGCCGGGGCATCGGGTACGGCATCGCGCAGGCGCTCGTGGCGCGCGGCGACAAGGTGTGCATCACCGGTCGCAACGAGGACGCCCTCAAGGAAGCCGTCGAGGCGCTGGGCGCCGACCGCGTCATCGGCGTCGCGGGCAAGGCCCACGACGAGGCCCACCAGGGCGTCGCCGTCGAGCGCGCCATGGAGGCGTTCGGCCGCGTCGACTACCTCGTCAACAACGCCGGTACGAACCCGGTGTTCGGCCCGATCGCCGACCTCGACCTGAACGTCGCCCGCAAGGTGTTCGAGACCAATGTCGTCTCGGCGCTCGGCTTCGCGCAGCGCACCTGGCACGCGTGGCAGAAGGACCACGGCGGCGCGATCGTCAACATCGCCTCCATCGCCGGCGTCTCGGCCTCGCCCTTCATCGGCGCGTACGGCATGAGCAAGGCCGCGATGATCAACCTGACGTTCCAGCTGGCGCACGAGTTCGCGCCGGCGGTACGGGTCAACTCCATCGCCCCGGCGGTGGTGAAGACCAAGTTCGCGGCCGCGCTGTACGAGAACCGCGAGGAGGAGGCCGCCGCCGGCTACCCGCTCGGGCGCCTCGGCGTGCCGGAGGACATCGGGGGCGCGGCGGCGTTCCTGCTGTCCGACGCCGCCGGCTGGGTCACGGGGCAGACGCTCCAGGTGGACGGCGGGCTGTTCCTGAACGCGGGCGTCTGAGGGCGGGCGTACGCGGGGTGTGCGCGCCGCGTACGGAAGCGCGTGCAGCGGCTTGCGTTCGCGTGCACTCCAAGAGGCAGGGTCTGTGGTGCCGGTCCGGAAGGGGTCGGCACCACAGCTGTCACGGGCCGGTACGCAGCCCGTGACGTGACTTGGCGAAGGAGACCGCGATGCGGTACCGCACTCTCGGCGGCGCCCGGGGACCCGAGGTCAGCGCCCTGTGCCTGGGCACCCTGCCGTTCGGCACCACCGTCGACGAGGAGACGTCGTACGCCGTCCTCGACCGCTTCGCCGAGGCGGGCGGCACCTTCCTGGACACCGCCAACAACTACGCCTGCTGGGTGCCGGGCGGGACCGGCGACGAGAGCGAGCTGCTGCTCGGGCGCTGGCTGCGCAGCAGGGGCGCCAGGGACCGTACGGTGCTGGCGACCAAGGTCGGCGCGCGCCCCGACCCGTCCCGCGGGCCCGAGTGGCCCGCCAACCTGGAGGGGCTGGGCGAGAAGACCGTACGGGCCGGGATCGACGGCAGTCTGCGGCGGCTCGGCACCGACCGGGTGGACCTGTACTACGCGCACGTCGAGGACCGGGACGTGCCGCTGGAGGAGACCGTCGGGGCGTTCGCCGGCCTGGTGCAGGACGGCACCGTGGGCGTACTCGGACTCAGCAACCACGCCACGTGGCGGCTCGCCGAGGCCCGCCGCGTCGCCGCCTCGCAGGGCCTGCCCGGCTTCCGCGCCGTACAGCAGCGGCACACCTACCTGCTGCCCCGGCACGGCGCGGACTCCGGCCTCCAGCAGGAGACCGACGAGGGACTGCTCGACTACGCCGCCGCGCACGACGAGGACCTGACGCTGCTCGGCTACTCGACGCTGATGCACGGCGCGTACGCGCGCCCCGGGCAGCCGCTGCCCGACCGCTACGACCACCCCGGCTCGGTGGCCCGGCTGCGGGTCGTCCGCGAGGTCGCGGCGGAGGCCGGGGCCACCGTCAACCAGGTGGTGCTGGCCTGGCTGATGGGCGGCCGGGTGCCGGTCGTACCCGTCCTCGGTGTGAGTTCGGTGACACAGCTGGACGAGGCGCTGGCGGCGGTGGACCTGCAACTGGACGCGGTGCAGCGGGCGCGGCTCGACACGGCCTGAGCGAGCCGGAGCGGCGGGGGTGCGGGCGTTGTCAGTGGGTGCCGGTAAGTTCGTTGCCGAGAACGGATCGCACACCGGAGGTTGCTCAGTGATGACCGACATGCTGCCCGAGTCCTGGCGCGGCGTCCTCGGCGAGGAGTTGGCGAAGCCCTACTTCAAGGAGCTCACCGAGTTCGTCGAGCAGGAGCGGGCGAAGGGGCCGGTCTACCCGCCCCGCGAGGAGGTCTTCGCGGCCCTCGACGCCACCCCGTACGACCAGGTCAAGGTGCTGATCCTGGGGCAGGACCCGTACCACGGCGAGGGGCAGGGGCACGGGCTGTGCTTCTCCGTGCGGCCCGGCGTCAGGACGCCGCCGTCGCTGCGCAACATCTACAAGGAGATGAAGGAGGAGCTGGGCCACCCGGTCCCTGACAACGGCTACCTGATGCCCTGGGCCCGGCAGGGCGTGCTGCTGCTGAACGCGGTGCTGACGGTGCGGGCGGGCGAGGCCAACTCCCACAAGGGCAAGGGGTGGGAGAAGTTCACCGACGCGGTGATACGCGCCGTGGCTTCCCGCCCGGACCCGGCGGTGTTCGTGCTGTGGGGCAACTACGCGAAGAAGAAGCTGCCGCTGATCGACACGGAGCGGCACGCGGTGGTGGAAGGCGCGCACCCCTCCCCGCTGTCCGCGAAGAAGTTCTTCGGCTCCCAGCCCTTCACCCGGATAAACGAGGCGGTCGCCGCGCAGGGCCACACCCCGATCGACTGGCGCATCCCCGACCTGGGCTGAGCAGGCGGCCGCGGCGCGTCGCGCACACCGCGCGGCGCGGTCCGGTGCCGGTTAGCGTCGGGGGAGGCAAGCCGTGCGGGGCGGCGGACGAGCGCGGGAGTGTGCGGCGGTGGACAGGCAGCGTGCGGAGGCGACCGGTGACGTGGTGCTGACCCGCATCGGGCAGGCGGTCATGCTGCACCGGGGCGGCGACCGGGAAGAGGCCCGCAACCGCCTCTCGGAGCTGTGGGCCGAGGTCGGGCCGGGCGGCGACGCCTTTCACCGCTGCACGCTCGCGCACTACATCGCGGGCACCCAGGACGACCCGGCCGACGAACTGGACTGGGACCTCAAGGCGCTCGCGACGGCGCGGGGGACACCGGGGGAGCGGCGGCGCCCGGCGCGCCGTACGGCCCGGGCGGTGGCGGCGCTGCTGCCCTCCCTGCATCTGAGCCTGGCCGCCGACTACGCCGCCCTGGGCCGGCGCCCCGAGGCGCGCACCCAGCTGGACCGGGCGCGGGAGGCGGTGGCGGCGCTGGCCGACGACGCGTACGTCCGCGGCGTGCGGCAGGCCATCGAGCGGCTGGCGGCACGAGTCGCGGGGGACGGCTGACGCCCCGCGCCCGGCCGCGGGCCGCCCGGCCGCCCGGCCAGCGGGCGGGGCACCGGGCGCGGGGCCACCGGGCGCAGGGCCACGCGGGCGCTTGTGCGATCAGCCCCCGTAGACGTCCCGGCAGAGCAGGGCCGCACGGTCGTCGTGCTGCCAGCGGCCGTACTCCCGGCCGAGTGCGCACAGGGCGGGGGCCGGGGGCAGACGGCGCTCCTTGGCGCGCGGGAAGGGAAGGCCGTACCGGCGGGCCTTCGGCGACCGGTGCTTGCCCCGTGCGCCGCCCTTGCCCGCGGCCTTTCCCTTGGCCGCGGGGGCCGGGCGCGCCCGCTCCGCCTCCCGCGCGCCGGGTGCCGGAGTACGTACCGGTGCCGGTCGCCGCGCGGCAGGGCCGGACGGCGTCGTCGGCCGCTCGTGCGGCGGGTGACGGCTGACCTCCGGGCCGATGGGCTCCACGGAGGGCGCGGGCAGCGCGGGGCGCGGCTGGAGGCTTTCGTAGGCCGGGCGGTGGACGACGGTGACGCAGCCGGTGGCGGCCGCGGCCGCCACCACCGTGAGGACCGCCGCTGCGGGAATACGGGGCACCGGCCAACTCTCCCGACCGCGACGGCCGTTGTGAATGCCCCGCAGGGGTGACCGGGCCGGGCGCCGTTGACCTGGTGGGACCGGCTCACCACGGCGCCTCCGGCCGGAACCTGGCGGTCGCAGGCAGGCACGTATGCTGCCGGGGCGCCGGGAACAGCACCGGCGCACAGCGCAACCCAAGGAGTGCCCGTGAAGGTCGGCTGCATCGGACTCGGCGACATCGCACAGAAGGCGTACCTGCCGGTGCTCGGCGCGCAGCCCGGTGTCGAGCTGCACCTCCAGACCCGTACCCCCGCCACCCTGGAGCGGGTCGCCGGCACGTACCGCCTGCCCGCGGCGCAGCGCCACACCGACCTGGACACGCTGCTCGCCGCCGACCTGGACGCGGCGTTCGTGCACGCGCCCACCACGGTCCACCCGGAGATCGTGACCCGGCTCGTCGAGGCCGGGATACCGACCTATGTCGACAAGCCGATCGCCTACGAGCTGGCCGAGACCGAGCGGATCGTGCGCCTCGCGGAGGAGCGCGGCGTCAGCCTGGCGGTCGGCTTCAACCGCCGCCACGCGCCCGGCTACGCGCAGTGCCTGGAGCACCCGCGCGACCTGATCCTGATGCAGAAGAACCGGGTCGGCCTCCCGGAGGACCCGCGGACGCTGGTCCTGGACGACTTCATCCACGTGGTCGACACGCTGCGCTTCCTGGTGCCCGGCACGGTCGACCACGTGGACGTGCGGGCCAAGGTCGAAGGCGGCCTGATGCACCACGTGGTGCTGCACCTCTCGGGCGACGGGTTCAGCGCCGTCGGCAGCATGAACCGGCTCAGCGGTTCCGCCGAGGAGATCCTCGACGTGTCGGGGCAGGACACCAAGCGCCAGGTCGTCAACCTCGCCGAGATCATCGACCACAAGGGGCAGCCGAGCGTGCGGCGGCGCGGCGACTGGGTGCCGGTGGCCCGGCAGCGCGGCATCGAGCAGATCGTGCTCGCCTTCCTGGACGACGTACGCGCGGGCAGGCTCGTCCGGGCCGAGGACGCGCTGCGCACGCACGAGTTGTGCGAGCGGGTGGTCACCGAGGCGCTGGCACAGGCGACGTGAGGCCGCGCACCTGAAAGGTCAGCGGTTCCGTGCCCGGCGGGACCGGATCGTTCGCGCCGCCGCCACCACCGCGTACCCGCCGAGCGCCAAGACCGCGCCGTACACCGCCCAGTCGCCGAAGCGGACGTACGGGCTGGTGCCGGTGGCCAGCGGCACGTCGTACACGGCCGCCCCGCCACGCTCGGTGCCGAGCCGGCCGCCCACCGGCTCGCCGCGCGGCCCGTACACCGCGCTGACCCCGGTCAGCGTGGCGTGCGCCATCGGCCGCCAGGTCTCGGCGGCACGCAGCGCGGCCAGTGAGGCGTGCTGCGCCGGCGCCCAGCTGTCCTGGAAGGTCGACGTGGAGGACTGGGCGACCAGCAGCTGCGCACCGTCGCCCGCCAGCCGGCGGCTCATGTCGGGGAACGCCGACTCGAAGCACACCAGAGGCCCCACGCGCAGCCCGCCCGCCGAGCCGACCGGCATCAGGACCTGGCGGGTGCCGCGCATCCGGTTCTGGTCGGCGGCCTTGCCGACGTGCGTCGCCCAGCCCAGCACGGAGCGCAGCGGAATGTACTCGCCGAAGGGGACCAGCCGCATCTTGTCGTAGCGGTGGCCGGTCGCGCCGTGCGGGCCCACCAGGACGGAACTCTTGTAGATGCCGGGCTGCCCGGCGTGCCGCCCGTCGACGTTCACCAGGAGGTCGGCGCCGGCCTCGCGGGAGAGCGCGGCGAGCCGGGCCGCCATCGCCGGGTCCCGGGCCAGATCGCGGTTGACGCTGCTCTCGCCCCAGAGCACCAGCCGCGCGCCGCGCCCGGCCAGGGAGCGGGTCAGTGCCTCGCCGCGCGCTATCCGCGCTTCGGGGCCCGCGACTTCGCCCGGCTGGACGACGCCGATCCGTACGGTGCCCGCCGCACGCGGCACCGGCGCCCACAGCCACGCCGCCGTCCCGCCGAGCACGCAGACCAGCAGTCCCACAACGGCAGGGACGCGCGCCCGCGGCAGTGCGACGAGCACGGCGAGCGCGGTGTTGACCGCCACGACGAGCAGGCTCAGCAGCCACACCCCGCCGATGGAGGCGAGCCGCAGGGCGGGCGGCACCTGCCACTGACTGGCGCCCAGCAGCCCCCACGGCCCGCCCAAGTACTCCCAGGACCTGACCAGTTCGACCATCAGCCAGCCGGACGGTACGAGGACGAGGGACGCCGCGCACCGGCCCGCGCCGGGCGCGCCGCCCAGGAGCGCCCGTACGAGCAGCCCCCAGGGCGCCCACAGCAGCCCGAGCAGCGCGGCCAGTACGAGGATGAACACGTGCAGGCTCGGCAGCAGCCAGTGGTGGACCGCCAGCATGAAGCCGGCCCCGCCGAGCCAGCCGTCCAGCGCCGCCCGGCGGGCCGTGCGGGCCGTGCGCACCAGCAGGATCCAGGGGACGAGGGCGGCATGGGCGAGCCACCACAGGGCGGGCGCGGGGAAGGCCAGCGCGGGCAGCGCCCCGGCCGCGACCGCCGCGGCCCCGCGCACCCAGGGCGACGTGGGCCCCGCCTCCCACCGGCCGGTCGACACCCGCATGCCGCCTCCCTCCATCGGATCGCCGCACCCAGTGTGCGCGCCCCGGCCGATCTTGGACAGCGGACGCCGCGTCAGGACTGTTCAGGGAAGAGCCGGCGCCACTTCTCGTGGACGACGACCTCGCTCAGCCGCCAGCCGTCGGCGGCGCGGCGGGCGGTGAACCGGTAGCGCCCTGCGCAGGTGTAGTTGGGGGCGGCGGCCTTGCCCGCGGTCTCGCCCGGCGGCGCCTGGCGGGGGTCCCCGAGGTGCATCGGGTTGAGGTAGTCCGCCTGCACGGTGGCCGTGTCGCCGGGCGCGCCGCCGTCCCGCAGCGCGATGCCGATCCGCCGGTTGACGATCAGGTGCTGGCGTACGGGGAAGTGCCGCATCATGTCGGCGAGCCAGTCCGCGATGTCGGCGACGCCGCCCGCGATGCCGCCCGCCGAGCGGTAGTCGACGCGGCCCTCCGGGACGAACAGGGCCCGGTACGCGGCCCAGTCGCCGTCGTCCACGGCGATCGCGTAGCCGGTGACCAGGTCGTCGATGGCGAGGCGGTCCATGACAGTGGTGTGTTCCGCACGCTGGGTCATCGCCTCAGTTTTCGGCATGCGCAGGTCCCCGCCAAGAGGACGGGGCGGGTACGGCCGCGGGCCCCCGCCGGCAGACGGGGACCCGCGGGCGGCGCGGCCGGTCAGTGCGCCGGGGCCGGCTCCGGCGTTTCGCCGGCGGCGCGCCCCTCGGAGGTCTCCGACTGCGCGAACTGGGTGCGGTACAGCTCCTGGTAGCGGCCGCCCGCCGCGAGCAGCGCGTCGTGGGTGCCGCGCTCCACGATCCGCCCGTCCTCCACCACCAGGATCAGGTCGGCGGCCCGTACGGTCGACAGCCGGTGGGCGATGACCACGGAGGTACGGCCCTCCAGGGCCTCGGTCAGCGCCTCCTGCACCGCCGCTTCCGAGGTGTTGTCCAGGTGCGCGGTGGCCTCGTCCAGGATCACCACGCGCGGCCTGGCCAGCAGCAGGCGGGCGATGGTCAGCCGCTGCCGTTCACCGCCGGAGAGCCGGTAGCCGCGCTCGCCGACCACCGTGTCGAGGCCGTCGGGCAGCGAGGCGATCAGGCCGTCCAGACGCGAGCGGCGCAGCGCGTCCCACAGCTCCTCCTCGGCCGCTTCGGGCCTGGCCAGCAGCAGGTTCTCGCGGATGGTGTCGTGGAAGAGGTGCCCGTCCTGGGTCACCATGCCGAGGGTGTCGCGCAGCGAGTCGGCGGTCAGGTCGCGTACGTCCACGCCGGCCAGCCGTACCGCGCCGGTGTCCGCGTCGTAGAGCCGCGGGAGCAGCTGCGCGATCGTCGACTTGCCCGCTCCCGAGGAGCCGACCAGGGCGACCATCTGTCCCGGCTCGGCGCGGAAGGAGACACCGTGGAGCACCTCGGCGCCGCCCCTGGTGTCCAGGGTCGCCACCTCTTCGAGGGAGGCGAGGGAGACCTTGTCGGCGGACGGGTAGCCGAAGCGCACGGTGTCGAACTCCACCGAGACCGGCCCGTCCGGCACGGCGCGGGCGTCCGGCTTCTCCTCGATCAGCGGCTTGAGGTCGAGCACCTCGAAGACCCGCTCGAAGCTGACCAGCGCGCTCATCACCTCGGTGTGCGCGCCGGACAGGGCCGTCAGCGGCGCGTACAGGCGGGTCAGCAGCAGCGCCAGCGAGACGATCGAGCCCGCTTCGAGGTGGCCGCGCAGCGCCAGGAAGCCGCCGAGGCCGTAGACGACGGCCAGGGCGAGGGCGGACACCAGGGTGAGCGCCGTGACGAAGTACGTCTGGACCATGGCGGTACGGACGCCGATGTCGCGTACCCGCCGGGCACGGGTGGCGAATTCGGCGGACTCGCGGGACGGGCGGCCGAACAGCTTGATCAGGGTGGCGCCCGGCGCGGAGAACCGCTCGGTCATCTGGGTGCCCATCGCCGCGTTGTGGTCGGCCGCCTCCCGGCGCAGCCCGGCCAGCCGCCGGCCGACGCGGCGGGCGGGCAGCACGAACACCGGGAGCAGCACCAGCGCGGTCAGCGTGATCTGCCACGACAGGCTCAGCATCACCACGAGCGTCAGCAGCAGCGTCACGACGTTGCCGACCACGCTGGACAGCGTGTCGCTGAACGCCCGCTGCGCCCCGATCACATCGTTGTTCAGGCGGCTGACCAGGGCCCCCGTGCGCGTGCGGGTGAAGAAGGCGACCGGCATCCGCTGCACGTGGTCGTAGACGGTGGTCCGCAGGTCGAGGATCAGGCTTTCGCCCAGGCCCGCGGAGAGCCGGCGGGCCAGCAGGCCCAGGCCCGCCTCCGCCACCGCGATGACGGCGATCAGCCCGGAGAGGCCGAGGACAGTGCCGGCCGCCTCGGCGCCGACGATGGCGTCGACCACCCGGCCCGCGAGGAGCGGGGTGGCGACCGCGAGCGCGGCGGTCACCGTGCTGAGCACCAGGAACCAGGTCAGCGCGCGGCGGTGGGGGCGCGCGAAGGCGGCGATGCGCCGCAGCGTCGCGCGGGAGAACGGGCGCCGGTCGCGCTGCGCGTTCATGGTGCTGTGCAGCGAATGCCAGGCGGTGACTTCCATGTCCATCGCGGTCCTCCGGGGCGGCGTGGTCGGCTCGGTATCGGTCGCGGGCCGTGGTGACCGGCGACCGGACCCGAAGCTATGACCTCAACCAATGTTGAGGTCAAGTGATTCCCTCGTGGCGCGCGGCAGCCGCAACCCGTTGAGCCCTGTCGGCACGGTCGAACGTCATTCCCGTATGCATGAAGACATCTTCAAGTGTTGCCGAAGATACGATGAGGCGCATGGGACACGGAGTCGACGGCAGGACCACCCCGGCAGCACACCTGGACGCGGACGCCGCCGCGACCATCGCCGCCACTCTCCAAGCGCTGGCCACCCCGTCGCGGCTGATGATCCTCACCCGGCTCCGCCAGGGCCCCTGCCCGGTCGGCGAACTCGCCGACGCGGTCGGCATGGAGCAGTCGGCGGTCTCCCACCAGCTGCGGCTGCTGCGGGCGCTCGGCCTGGTCACGGGGTCCCGCTGCGGCCGCCGGATCGTCTACAGCCTGTACGACACGCACGTCGCCCAGCTCCTGGACGAAGCCGTCTACCACATCGAGCACCTGCGGCTCGGCGCACGCGACCTGCCCGGCACGGCGGCAGCCGGAGGCCCCGAAGGGGCGGCGGGCACCGGGCGGGCCGGGGGCGGGGCGAAGACCTCCGGGCACTGACCGGCAACCCGCCCGGCGTGCGCTCCCGCGCGCAGGCTCTCAGCTCGCTCCGCGCGCCCCCAGTCGCTCCCGTACGTCGTCCTGGGAGAGGTAGACGTCGGTCCGCTCGAAGTCGCGCAGCGTCGCGGGCTTCTCCGCCTGGAAGCCGGTCCGCACGAAATCGTCGCCGGCGGTGGCGTTGATCAGCCAGTTCGCGACGGTACGGAACCTGGCGACACCCGTGCGCAGCGCCAGCAGGTGGTAGCCGCGCGCCGCCACCTGGGCGGGCAGCCCGGTCAGCTCGTACCCCAGCGGCTTGGACACCGCGTCGATGCCGCCGAGGTCGACGACCAGGCCGAGGTCCTTGTGCCGGTAGGGGGCACGCGGGGTGCCGCGCAGCCCGGCGATGATGTTGCGGGCGGCGTGCTTGCCCTGCCGCTGCGCATGCTGGGCCGTGGGCGGGCAGACCGCGCCGGCACCCTTCGTCAGGTCCGGCACGGCCGCCGCGTCCCCGCAGGCCAGCACGTCTGGCATGCCCGGCACGGTCAGATCGGCGTCCACGACGAGACGGCCGCGTACCGTCTCCGCGCCCAGCGTGCCGATCAGCGGGCTGGCCGCCACGCCGGCGGTCCAGATCAGCGTCCGGCACGGCAGCACCCGGCCGTCCGTGAACTCCACGCAGTCCTCGGTCACTTCGGCGACCGACACGCCGAGCGAGACCTCCGTGCCGCGCCGCCGCATCAGCTCCAGCGCCTTCTGCCCGAGCCGGTCGCCCAGCTCGGGCATCAGCTTCGGCGCGATGTCGATGAGGTGCCACTTGATCTGGGTGGGGTCCAGGCGCGGGTAGCGCCGGGCGGCCGCGTTGGTGAGCCGCTGGAGGTAGGCGACCGTCTCCGTGCCCGCGTACCCGCCGCCCACGACGACGAACTGGAGCCGCGCCGCGCGCTCCTGCGGGTCCGTGGAGGCGGCGGCGATGTCGAGCTGGGCGATGACGTGGTCGCGGATGTACGCGGCTTCGGCGAGCGTCTTCATGCCGCGCGCGTAGTCCGTCAGGCCGGGGATGTCGAACGTACGGGTGATGCTGCCGGGCGTCAGCACCAGCCGGTCGTAGCGGATGTCGGTGGTCTCGCCCGTGATCAGCCGCACCACGCAGATCTTGGCCGCGGTGTCGATGCCGACCACGCCGCCGGGCACCAGGCGCGTGCGCCGCAGGATGCGCCGCAGGGAGGGCGCGATCGACTGCGGGGTGACCACCCCGGCGGCGACGTGGGGGAGCAGCGGCAGGTACAGCTCGTAGTTGTTGGGCGTGACGAGCACGATCTCGGCCGTCTCGGCGGACAGCCCGTGCTCCAGGCCCCGGGCGCACTCCACCCCGGCGAAGCCGCCGCCCACGATCAGGACTCTGGGTCGTTCCATGACGCGTCCTCGCCTCTGTCGGCAGCTGTGTCGGCTCCCGGCCACGCTGGCACGGGGCGGCGGGCCTCGCCACCGCGCCCACCGGGTACCTCCTGCGACCGGGTGAGAAACACGCGTCCCTGGCGTTACACCGTGCCCTCGGCCCGGCGGCCGTCGTGGCGGGTGGGCCGGGGGCGGCCGGTGCGGGCGAAGTGCGGCAGGGAGATGCCGCCGCGGTGCGGCGCCCCGTCGCTGCCCGGCCGGACGAACAGGGTGACGGTGACGCCCTCGGTGAAGCCGTTGCGGCGCATCAGCGCCGCCGACGCGGTGTTGTTCACCTCCACGTCGGTCACCACCGACGAGGCGCCGGCCTCGGTCAGTACGGCGCAGCAGTCCTGTACGAGCCGGCCGGCCACCCCGCGCCCCTGGAAGTCCGGGTCCACCGCGATCCACTCCATGTACCCCCAGTCCTCGCGCTGCTCGAAGGTCATCGAGCCGAGCACGAAGCCCGCCAGCCGCTCACCGGCCAGGGCGACGCGGCAGGCGGGCACGGAGGCGTCGAGGTGGGTGGCGACGGCGGTCAGCGACCAGCCGGTGTACGGCATGGCTCCGGTGTCGTAGACCCGGCAGCCCAGCTCCAGGACGGCCGGCAGGTGCCCGGGGTCCATCGGGTGCAGGGTGATCCCGGGGTCGGGTCCGGTGTCGTGCGCGGCCGGGGTCGGCATGGCCGGCGCTCCTTTCGGTGGTGCGGAGGTGGCGTAGGCGGTCGGAAAGGCGGGCCGGATGCACGCCAGTGACGGTACGAACCCACCCTAAGTGGGGCGATACGGGGCTGTGGATCAGCCCCTGTAGTTTGCGGGGGTGAGTACCGCCGTCGCCGAGATCCTGTCCCTCCTGCTGCTGGT
Organism: Streptomyces sp. NPDC017056; assembly: GCF_044332485.1. NCBI lineage: Bacteria > Bacillati > Actinomycetota > Actinomycetes > Kitasatosporales > Streptomycetaceae > Streptomyces > Streptomyces sp. NPDC017056. The sequence goes on from NZ_JBIRPD010000015.1 coordinate 61,316, forward strand.
CTGCGTGCTGGTCTTCGCCGTACGCAGGCCGGGCGGCGCGCCCGAAGCCGTGGTGGCCGTGCCGGCGGCGGGCCTGCTGGTCCTGGCCGGCGCGGTGTCGCCCGCCGCGGCGTGGACCCAGGTGCGCACCCTGCTGCCGGTCGTCGGCTTCCTGGCCGCGGTACTGGTCCTGGCCCACCTCTGCGCGCGGGAAGGGGTGTTCGAGGCGGCCGGCGCGGCTTTGGCGCGGCGCTGCGCCGGGCGGCCACGGCGCCTGCTGGCCGGGGTGTTCGTGCTCGCCGCCGCGGTCACTGCGGTGCTCAGCCTGGACGCGACGGTGGTGCTGCTGACCCCGGTGGTGGTGGCCACCGCCGCGCACGCCGGCGCCCGCGCCCGCCCGCACCTGTACGCCTGCGCCCACCTGGCGAACTCCGCCTCGCTGCTGTTGCCCGTCTCCAACCTCACCAACCTGCTGGCGCTCGGCGCGGCAGGGCTGTCCTTCACGCGGTTCGCGGCGCTGATGGCGCTGCCGTGGGTGGTGGCGGTGGGCTTCGAGTACCTGGTCTTCAGGAAGTTCTTCGGGCGGGAGCTGGCGGAGGACACCGGCGGGCCCGCGCCCGGATCCCCTGCGGAAGCCCCTGCGGGAGAACCGCCCTCGCCCCCGCTCCCCGTCTTCGCCCTCGTGGTCCTCTCGCTCACGCTCGCCGGCTTCGTCGTGACCTCCTTCGCCGGGCTCAACCCGGTCTGGGCGGCGCTGGCCGGCGTCCTGGCCCTGGGGATACGCGCGCTCGCGCGCCGGGAGACCACCGTGGCCGGGATGGCCGGGGCGGCGAATCCGTTCTTCTGCCTCTTCGTCCTGGCCCTCGGCGTCGTGGTGGAGGCGGTGGTCGCCAACGGCCTCGGCGACGCTGTCGACCGGCTGCTGCCCGAAGGCCCGTCGCTGCCCGCGCTGCTCGGGGTCGCCGCGTTCGCCGCCCTCCTGGCCAACGTCATCAACAACCTGCCCGCCGTACTGGCGCTGCTGCCGGTCGCGGCACACGGCGGCCCCGGGCCCGTGCTCGCGGTGCTGATCGGCGTGAACCTCGGCCCGAACCTGACGTACGTCGGCTCGCTGGCCACACTCCTGTGGCGGCGCACCCTCCAGGACCGGGGCGACGCGCCGGACCTGGGCACCTTCACCCGCCTCGGTGTGCTGACCGTACCGGCCGGGCTGGTCCTGACGACGGTGGCGCTGTGGGGGGCCCTGAACGTCATCGGTACGTAGGGCGCTCGTACGGTCCCGCGGGCGGCCCGCCCCTCCGCCCTACAGCGGCGCTTCCCAGACCACCACCGCGTCGCCCTCGCCCTCGCGCTCCGTCACCGTCAGCCGCACCCCCGCCCGCCCGTCGCCGAGGACGGCCGTGGCGTCGACCACCACGTCGATACGGGCCGGTTCCGGCGTCCCCCGCCGCCCGCCCGGCTCAGCGAGCGCCGCCCGCAGCGCCTCGACCAGCTCTTCGCCGTTCGCCTCGCCGACCCGCGCGTCCACCGGACCCACGAACCGCACCGACGGCCGGGTGCCCAGGACGGCGGCCGCGGCGCCGGCCTCCTGGAGGACGCGGGTCCGCAACCCGGCCGGCGCCTCGGCCGGGCCCTGCTGGAGGGCGATGATCGCGGTCCGTATCTCCTGGACCGTCGCCTCCAGTTCGTCCAGGGCCCGGCCGACGCCGTCCCGCACCTCGGGCACCACCGCCTTGCGCTGCGCGCCCGCCAGCAGCATCCCCGTCGCGAACAGCCGCTGTATGACCAGATCGTGCAGGTCGCGGGCGATCCGGTCGCGGTCCTCGTACACGGCCAGCCGCTCGCGGTCGCGCTGCGTGTCGGCGATCACGAGCGCGAGCGCCGCCTGCACCGCGAACTGGGCCGCCAGCGTCCGCTCGGTCGAGGTGAAGCGCCGCCCGCCCGAGGCCCGGCACAGCGCGAGCGCCCCGAGCACCTTCCCGTTGCTGCGCAGCGGCAACAGCATGGTCGGGCCGTAGTGGCGGGAGAGCGGGGAGACCGACCGCGGGTCCGTCGCGAAGTCGTCCGAGTGGACCGAGAGCCCGGCCCGTATCTGGTGGACGACCGGGCTCTCCGGCGGGATCACGCCCCGGTACGCCTCGTCGCGGGCGGGGTCCGGCAGGACCGTGGAGATCGCCACGACCTCCATGCCGCCTTCGGAGTGCGGCAGCATGACGGCACCGGTCGCCGCCTCGGCCAGCTCCCTGCCCCGCTCGGCCACCACGGTGAGCGCGTCCTCGGCCGTCGACCCGGTTCCGGGGCCGGCCAGCAGGGCGTTGGTGACCGAGGCGGCGCCGTCGATCCAGCGGCGGCGCTGCCGGGCGGCGGCGTACGCCCGGGCGTTGCCCATGGCGATGCCCGCCTCGGTGGCCAGGATCCGCACCAGGTGAAGGTCCTCGGCGCCGAACTCCGCGCCGTCCCGCTTGTCCGCCACGTAGAGGTTCCCGAAGCGCTCGCCGTGCACCTGTACGGGTACGTCGAGGAAGGAGCGCTCGGGCGGGTGCCCGGACGGCCGGCCGGTCCCGCGGCGGGCGTCGGGGGAGACGCCGTACGTGATCAGACCGGGCGGCCCTTCGCCGTCCTCGTCCAGGGTGCCGATGGCGGCGTACCGGGCGGAGGTCAGGGACGCGGCGGTCTCGGCGATGCGGCGCAGCGCGCTGTCCACGTCCAGGTCGGTGCCGACCGCCACCATCGCTTCGAGGAGCTGCGGGAGCCGCGGGACCGGCCCGTCGGGGCTGCCGGACAGTTCGCGCAGGCTCTGCGCGGTGTCCTCGGCGGCGTCCGGGGCGCGGACGGGCGCGGGGCCGTGCGGGTCGGTGGGGCCGTGGAGGCCGGGAGTCTGCGGCATCGGTCCGGCGTCTGCCCTGTTTCTGCTCGGCTCGGCGCCGCGCGCCCACTGCCGGTGTGTGCCACGTGCGCCGTACGGAACCAGAGGCGGCTGCGGGTCTGTAACGCGCCCCTGACAACTGGATGGCTGAATTCAGTCTAGTTCGTCCGAATGAATGAACTTGTGACTGCTTGGCGCGAGGCAGGCGCGGAGGGAACGCGTAGGAAAAGGATAAGCAGTGTCCTGAAATCGCTCGGTCTTTCGTCGGACCGGCCGATCGCCGGGGTGCCGCCCGCAGGTGCTTGCCGCCCCGGGGGTCACCGGCCCCGCTCCCGTTGCACCCGACGCCCCGGCCACCGGCCGCGTACCGGTCACCGCTACGGCCGCAGGCGGCGCAGTTTCCGGAAGCCCGATGTCCACCGACCAGGCCCATGGCATGAGTTTGAGACAACTTCTTTACGTATGTGCCGTCCGGACTGACAGGGGGGCCAGAGGGTAAGCCGTAAACACGTAAGGGCACAGCCGACGACCCGGACCCCGCCGAAGGCTGGCGCCGCGCGGATGCCGAACGCCGACGGTGGTCATCCCCGCCGGGACCGCACCGGAGCGAGTCCCCCATCTTCCGTACGTCTCCACCGCCAGCGTGCCGCGGCGTCACGCGCACCGGCACGGAGGTGGGGACAGGCATGGTGGACCAGGGACGGGGTTTCGCGAGCCGGGAACACGTGGTGGGCGCGACCACCGTGGTGGAACTGAGCGGAGAAGTGGACATTCTCGCGGCGACCGCGCTGGCCGCGCGCCTCGACGAGATCACCGGTACGCGCTGCCCGGACCTCGTCCTGGACGTGCGGTCGGTGACCTTCATCGACTGCTGCGGACTGTCGTTGCTGTGCCGCACCCGGCGGCGTATCGAGGTCAAGGCGGGACGGCTGCGCCTGGCGGGCGTCGCGGAGAGCCGCAGCGTGCTGCGGCTGTTGCGGCTGACCGGCCTGCTGCCCTTCTTCGACCTCTGCCTCGATCCGGGCCCCGACGCCGTCTACGGCCTCGCCAAGGAGACCGCAGGGCCCGGTCGGGACGACGCCTGCACCTGTCCGCCGCGGCCCGAGGGCGAGGGGTGCCCGGCCACTCCGGACACCCCCACGGACAACGCCGTAGCCTGACGCTACGTCAGGCAGGCAGCGCGGCCTCGATCGCCGCCGTCAGCTCCTCGGCCTCGGGCTCCGTCCGGGGCCGGAACCGCCCCACGACCGCACCTGCGCCGTCGACGAGGAACTTCTCGAAGTTCACAACTTTATTATCCCGGGCCTGAGCTGCGGAGACTCCACCCTGTGGGATTAGGTGTTCCCATCGTTTCGGACAGAGTTTCCCGTTTCCGGAAATGGTCGCAGGCTAAACCGAACAGCACATGACCGCGGCCCGTGCGTGATGGGCCGCGGTCCCTGTGTGCGCCTGCGTCTCCCGGCGCCGCGGGTCAGTCGTCCTCCCCGTCCTCCTGCCGGGCGCGCCGGCGGAACAGCTCCGCGCGCCCCTTGTACGCCGCGGGCGGCTCGATGCCGTGAGCGCGCGCGAGGCGCCGGTAGACCTCGGCGGTCTCGCCGGTCAGTGCGGCCAACGCCTCGGTGGACGCGCCGGCCCTCAGGTCTTCGAGCGCCAGCTCCCGGATCTCCTCCTTCATCTCGCGCGCGGCCTTCAGGGCGCGGCGGTACTTCGCGTACCGCGCTGCGGTTGCCTCGCCGGGTGTCCAGTCGTCAGCCATGCCGCTGATGTTACAGCCCTACTCATCGGGATCAAGAGAAGAATCATGAAGCCCAATGAGTTGGGATGTTGACAGCCCTATGTGTTGGGGTCATTATGGAGTCAGGAAAAGAAGACAACAGAAAAGAGAGAGCAGCGCCAGCCCCGGCCACGGTCACCACGGACGTCGCCGCAAACGCAGACCGGGGCACCGACGCCGGAGGGGCGTACGACCGGGGGGGACCCGGCAACGTCGGCTAAAACGACCGCCCAAGTACGGCCCGTGCAGCCCTTAGCGGGGAGCGCGGGCACGGCGCGGAAGGCACTCCGTCCCTTAGCGGGGACCGGAGAGCCTTCCGTAAAGCAAGGCAAGGCCCAGGGGAAACCGGCCGGTTCCCCGGACGGCGGCGGGGGCACTCGCCGCCGTCCAACAAGTCCCGTACGGAGAACATGACCGGTTCGAATCCGGTCCGGGGCACTGACCGCACACCCGGCTCGGGGAGGGGCCATGAAGATCGCCGTCACCATCACCGTTGAACTCGAAGACCCGGCCCAGTGGACCGAGGCGTTCGGCGTCGAAGGCGCTGCCAACATCCGGCAGGACGTCAAGGTTTACGTCGGCTACGGGGTGCAGTCGGCGGGGGTGTTCGGTGACGGGGAAGTCGCAGCGGACATCGCATGGCGCTGATCCGCAGCCCCGCGAGGGACACCCAGCCTGCCCGGGTAGGGCGATGGCGAGCCAGCCCCGCTAGGGGCGCGGCAAGGGGTTCGACTCCCCCGCCGGGCACTCGAAGAATCCAAAGCTCCGAGAGGGGGGAGGGCGTGGAGACATCCGGTCAACAGCAGGTGTCGCGCGAATCGCTGAAGGCTGTCGAAGGGTTGACGGAAGCCGCCGACGCATTCGTTGCCGCTCTCCGGAATGCAGCGGCTCAGGACACACATAACCGCGGCTACTGGACCGGCTTCATCGCTCAGGTCAAGCACGTAACAGAACACGGAGGCGCGGCACTGGAGGCAACTGTCGCCGAACTGCTTCCCGCGCCCGAGGGAAGTCCCAACCGAGTGCGGCTGAATGCGACTTTTGCCGCCCAATCAGCTCTCGCAACGGCGGCAGAGACAACTTACTGTGCGTCTGTTTTGTTCGGTAAAAGTGACAGCCGCATCATGGGCGTGTCGTGAGCTGGTAGCACTCACCGCAAGTCCAGTTAGCCGCCGGCGAGGCCCTGTCGCACGTGCTGGAACTGTTCGCGGACCTGCCGGGCGACCGGCTGATGATCCAGGCGACGTCCGGCATGTACCGCCCCGGCGCCCGCACCGGTCTGACGATGGGCGACCTGCGGGAACTGTCCGCAGAGCTGTGCGGTCGCGCGATGGAAGGTCCCGAGGATCAGGAGAACGCCGGATCGAAGGAGCCGGCCGTACCTGCCCCTCTGTCCGCCGAAGCTGCCGAGCGGTGGCACCGGGACCGCGTCCGGCTGTGGCAGAACCTGCGCGACGCACTGAACGCGCTGGAACTGGCCGGCGAGCGGCCGGGCCTGGATCTGACGGAGGCGGACGGCCGGATGGTGCGGCACGTCTGCGGCGAGACCGCCCGGGTCAGCCACGCGGACGACGACCCGGTGTGGCGGCTCGAAGTCGCCACGGATCTCTGAGGCGGAGGGAGGCAGCCGTGCCCAGTCCCTGCGCGTGGACGTACACGGACGACGACGGTATCCGCCGCCAGGTGAAAATCCATCGTACCCGTGACGACCGCGATGTCGTGTGGGCCCCGCGCTTTCCAAGCGATCCTGCCCCGTGGTTCGACGCGGACTATGCGGAGAACAATCCGGCCGCCTACTTCGCAGACGCCGACCTGACCGCGCTGGGCGTGCCGGTCGCGGCATGGTCCGGCTTCGATGACTGAGGAGAATGCCATGGCGAGGTACCGGGCCACACTGACCCAGCTGGCCAGTTGCGTCGTGGAGTTCGAGGCGCCGGACGGCGCCACGCCGCAGCAGCTCGAAGATGCGTTGTGGGGCGACCCCGAACTGGAGACCCCCATCCTGTGCCATCAGTGCGCAGACAGCCGCAACCAGTCACTGAATATCGACGGTGACTGGGAAGTCGTGACAAGTGACAGTGGCGAACCGCAGATCACGAAGCTGGACGGCTGATTGCCCAGGCTCCCGCCCCGGAGCGCGCCCCCTCCCCACGGCCCCGCGTTCCGGGGCGGGCCCCCGCTGCCGCCCTGCCCGCAATCCCTTCCCGGGCAGGGCGGCTGCTTCATGAGCGCCGCAAAGAATCACCAAGCCCTACGTGTAGGGGTATTATCAAACCTACGTGTTGGGCTGATAATGGAAGGGGAAGAAAACAGGCAGGGGAGGGAACCATGAAGATCACCGTCGCCGAATACCTCGTCACCCGGGGACTTCCCGTCGACTGGCGGTACGCCTCCCCGTTCGGCCGCCTCGCGGCCGACATCTACCGTGATCTCTACCATCGCGAGCCGCAGCACGCGTTCCAGCTCATCAACGATCATTTCTGCCGGGTGATGGCCTACCGGCCGGACGAACAGCATGTGCTGGATGCCGCGCTGGAGTTCTTTGCCGAGCCCGCACCGCGACCGTCCGCCGTTCCCTCGCCGCGCCGCACGGTCGCACACATTGACCGTGTGCTGGCCGACTACGTCAGCGACGACGCGATGCGGTGGGCGCCCGACCGCAGCAGTTGCGCACGGGGCACGGGAGCGCCCGCCCGTGGGCCTTCCTGCGCCGGGCGTACTGGCGGGGCGTACGCGCCACCACGACGACCGCGGCACCGCTGCCGGACTGCCCGGCCGAGCCCGTGTGCCCCATCTGCGGCAAGCCGTTCCCGTGCCTGGACCACGGCGACGGATGACCGCCCAGCGCACCGCGGGCATCCCCCGCGCCGGCGAACCACGTCGGCGCGGGAAATGCGTACCGCTGCGCGCCACCACGCCGTCCGAGAGGGCGGCGGCGCGTCGGCTCATCGGCCGCTGCGCACAAGGCCCCGGGGACCGGGCGTACGTGCTGTCCGCACTCGGGCTGGACGAATAAGAGGACCCCCATGACCACAGCACGAGCCGCGCTCTCCCGAGTCCTCGCGGTACGAGGACCGTGGCGCCCCGACGGGCTGGACCTGATCGAAGCCTTCGAGAAGGAGGTACAGGCGGCAGGCACCTGTGACGCTTCGGCGACCGGCGCATCAGTGGCGGAGGAACGGGCCGTCTTCGGCCCCTGCGTCCTGCGCCGCGGGCACGACGGCCCCGTGCACCAGGACGCGGACGGCAGGCGCTGGGCGGGGCAGGGTGAGCAGCCCGGGGGCGGCGGCTGATGCGCCTGACCGTGAAGACCGCAGGGCTGCGGATCTCGATCCGCGTCAGCGGCAGCTCGGCCGAAGCGCTCGCTGCGGCGCAGGCGACAGCGCAGAGACTGCTGGACGCGCTGACACCGGAGACCGAACACCCGGCCTTCGGCTACTGCGTGGCCTCCGAGACCGAGCGCGCAGAAAACGAGGAAGGTCATGACTGACGACACCACGCCCCGCCGCTTCCATCTCCAGCGCGACGCCGACGTCACGGGCATGTCCGGTACCGGGCACGTCGCCGACGGCGTCCTGTGGCCCGACGGCACCGCATCCATCCGCTGGCGCGGCACCCGCCCCTCCATAGTCCACTGGGATCGCCTGGACGACGCCGAAACCGTCCACGGGCACGGCGGGGCCACCCGCATCGTATGGGACGACCCGGAGCCAGTCGGCCGTGCCGAGGACCGCCTCCAGCCGTCCCTGATCAGCCAGTTGCAGCGGTACGCCGACGCCATTCTGGGTGCCATCCTTCCCTTCCACCCCGTCGAAGAAGGCTTTCACCGCTACCTGTCCACCGGCTGCCTGCACGGGGAGCACGGCTACTGCCAGGGGACGGCCGGCCGGGCAGGTGCCAAGGCACCGGCCCAGTGCAAGTTCTGCACGGCGCGCTGCGTGTACGGGTGCCATACGAAGAAGAGTTGATTACCGACATTCCCGCCCCGCCGCCCTGTGCGGTTACATGAGGAGTGCCCGCCAGTTCCGCACCCATGCAATGTCACGATTCTGTCCCTGAACACAACGACGGCCTGCACCACCCCAACGGAGCCGTGCAGGCCATCGTCACATAGCCATCGAATTCACCACCACCGTCAACGTACTCGGTGGGGCTTTTTTGTCTACCCTTGTCGCGGGTCTTTCGTGTATTCCTGCGCGGCGCGGTGCCCGGCGACGGGCCTTCCGTTCCTGCGGGACCACTACACCGGTCTGCCCTGTCGCCACGGGTGTGTGGGCTTAGCGCACTATGAGTGCCGTGTGAGCAGTCTACGCACCTGGCGCGCACCCGCCTGCCTCGGCGTGCGGCCGATTTTAGCCTGGGCCGCGACGTACTATCCTGCTGGCATCCAGCGAGCCGGGTCAGGCGCCTCTGTGTTTGCTATTCGCGAGAAAACCCCCGATTCTCGGTAGGCCCTCGCCGCCCCGCAGGATGTCTCGGATGGTGCGATACACGCGTCCATCCACGGTGGCCAGCACCAGCGCGCCACCGTACAACACGTGATAGACGAGGGTGGACAGTGTCGTCCAGTTGTTTTCCAGGGCTACACCGAAGCTGCCGACGTGATCGTATTGGTTTCGTTGGTCGTCCGGCTCGGAAACGCCGTCTCGCAACGTTTGGAAGATGCGATCGCGGATCCAATCGAAGCGGACAGCTTCCGAGGTGAGTTGAGCGACATAGGCGAAGTCGAGGCGGCGGGTGTTCGCGTTCGCTCGCGTCATTTCGCCGAGTCTGTTCAATCGACTGTACACTACCCGCGGAGTGTACGGTTCGGTGGCGCGCTGTTGATTGGGGTCTAGGATGGCGTAATTCTCGCTATATCCGATCGTCTGGAAGTCCGGAGCTGGATCGTTCCGGTAGAAATCCCTGTACGCCCTGGCCAGTGGACTTCCATCGCCGTCGCGGGAGAACTGATACCTTCTGCCGCCGGCGGCAATTCCGACGAGATACATGTCGTTTGTCCGGAAGTACAGTGACAGGAAATGCCGCTCATAGGCGGTGACCCGGACCTCGATGAAACGGTTCTGGTAGCCTTCGGTTTCCCATAGGTTCTGCCTATCCGTCCCATTGCCGATGTGCTCTCCGGCCAACCCGCGTATGTTGTTGATGAGATTGAGGTATCTCTGCGCGCCATTGCCATTGGCGCCCGAATAGGCCAAGTTCTCGACATCCCAGGTCACTTGGGTCCATGGCGCCAGTGTTTGCGCGTGAGCCGGTGTGGCGTTGGCGTCCAGCAGCCCGCATGTAGTGAGCAAAGCAAGAAGCAGCACGCCAAGGCGTCTGCCGACGCGGCGCGCGGAGGACACTGGATGCACGGAAGCTCTCCCTACGCTTCGACGCAGAGCCCCCCAGCGGGACTCCGCGAGAATGTCTCGGCAAGGCGTCAGCTTGCGATACAGGCGAATGCCGGTGCCGCTGCCTTGCCCGTCGATGCCGACCGCCCGTACGCATCAGGCAGTCGGCATCGACCGCCGAAGCGCAGGGCAGACCACGCCACGGCCACAGCGGACGTCCCTGACCCTGCCGTGCGGACCTAACGCTTATCTAACGGTGATCTAACCCTGGCGCCCAGGCACCGCTCCCGCTCCGCACGGCGCTCACGCAGGCGAAAGCTCCCGGCGGATAGGGTGCGGCCATGACGGTGCCGCCCGGCTTCACCTTCGAGCTGATCGCAGTCGACAGCCTGAGCCGCCATCCCGACGTCGGTGGTCACGGTGACAACCGGCCCCTGACGCGGGAGTACCTGGTCCGGCGCGCCGCCGCCCTCGACCGGCTCGCCGAGGCCGAGCTGCCTCCCGGCCAAGCGCCCTGTGCCGCCGAGTACCTCGTTGACGCCAACGAGTACGCACAGGTTCTGCTCGACTACGGCCGCGCGTACGGCACCACCCGCGGCCCCGCCCCGGCCGGCAACCTGTGCTGGGACGAGGACCCGCGCCACTACACACGGCAGGAGCACGCCATGTGGGTACTGGAGCACGACGTGCCGTAACCACCCCACCGATCACGACCACGCCCCGGCAGCCTTCGGCGCCGGGGCTTTCGCATGGAAGGACGCACCCGCCGTGAAGAGGACCAACGCCCTGGTGACCGTGCTGTCGGCCGGGGTCGTCGCGCTTATCTCGTGCGGTGCTGCGCCGCACGGCACGGTGACCGGCAAGGAGTACAAGGCAACCGGGAACCAGTGGACCACCGAGCCGCAGACGAAACGCTCGTGCTCCGGCACCGGAGCCAAACGCTCGTGCCGCACCGTCGGCGACGGGAGCAGGCGCGTCCAGCGGCCGCGCCCCGAGTGCTGGGAGATCGAGCTGGACACCGGTGACGAGATCTGCGTCAGCCGTGGGCAGTGGGACAAGGCCAGGGTCGGGCAGAAGTGGTGAGCGCCGGGACCGGGGACCTGCGCGCGCAGTGGGACGGGCACACCACCGGGCAGACGTACGCGCGGGTCTCCCGGCGCGTGCAGCAGCTCACGGGCGCGTGCCGCGATGACTGAACACCTCGCCTGGCTCGCCGCGTCCGTCGTTCTCGGCGGGGGAGCGGGCTACGCCGTCAGCGCCCTCGCCCGACCGGCCGCCGGCGCGGGGCACACCGCCGTTTCTGGCACCGGCGGCCCCGCCGCCGCAAAGCCCCGCGTCCAGGACGGCGGAGCTCCCGCTGCCCGACGCCGTCACCGAGACCATCCCGCTTCCCGAGGAGGAGACATGGACATCATCCGCACGCCGCTCGATCTCGATGTAGACGACGACGGGTGCATGCGGCGGATGCAAGCCGATCTTGTTTACGATCCGCGCGACGCCTGCGCCGTCCGGCTGCACATCAACGACAACGGACGCCCGGTGCGCTGGGACTTCGCCCGGGGCCTGCTGATGCAGGGCATCCTGACCAGCCGCTGGACCGGGATGGGGGACGTCCGGATACGCCGCTGCGACCGCGGGCGGCTGCGCATCCGGCTCCAGACACCCAAGGGAACAGCAGACCTCGTCGCGTCCTGGCCGCAGGCACGTGCGTTCCTGTGCCGCACCTACGAAGCGGTGCCCGAGGGCCGGGAGTTCGACGCCGTCGACATGGACGCGGAGCTGCGGCTCCTGCTCGGCGAAGCGGCGTGAGCCCTCAGGGGCGCCAGGGGACGAAGATGTACACCTCAGTGGTACGCCGGACGCGGCGGTGAACGTGTAAGCCACAGCACGAGAGGCGGGTGGCCGTGACCGGCGATCCTCAAGCGAACGGCCACCCGCCCCAGTTCAGCCAGCCGGACCGGCCGGCCGTCCCGCCGCTCCTGCCTCCGGACGAGATCAGCGCACGCACTTTCATAGGGGAACTGGATCCGGCGAAGCGCTCCGTGATGTGGGCCGCCATGTCTCCGGAAGCGCAATGGCTGGCTTTCAAGGCGGGACGCCATTTCCCGGTGGCGGGAATGGACCGGGATGTCGCCGCCCGCATGGAAGCGATGCACGAGGAGCTGAGGCGCGAGGAGAGCGTCTGCAAGCAGGTCGAATTCCTGGAGATTTCCGAGGAGGCGAAGCGGCGCCACGAGGAACGGAAGATGGCTGCGCTCACCTCGCCGGACGGCATGGCAGCGCTGGCCGAAGAGTTCGCCAAGAATGTTTACGACAGCGAATCACTGGATGCGATACCCGCTCCGGAACCACTGATCAGCGACTTCCTCAACCGGGGCACGCTCGCCCGGTTCTTCGGGCCGCCGAAGTCGCTCAAGTCCTTCGTCGCACTGGAGATGGCGGGCTGCGTCGGCACAGGGGAGCGGTTCTTCGGGCACGGCACCCGGGCCGCCCGGGTCCTGTACATCGTCGCGGAGGGCGCGAGCGGCACCCGGGCCCGGGTGCGGGCCTGGGAAGACCTGCACGGCCGGCGCATGGACGGCGTGTACTGGTACCCGCGCGCCGTCCAGGTGGGCGATGCGGAGCAGATGCGCAGCCTGCTGGCGTACTGCGTCACCTACGGCTTCGGCCTGGTGATCCTCGATACGCAGGCGCGCAGCACGGTGGGCATGGACGAGAACAGCAACGGGGAGATGGGCACCGCCATCGCCGCGCTGGACGCCCTGCGGGAGGAGACCGGCGCCTGCGTGCTGCTGGTGCACCACAGCGGCACCGAGGGCGGGCGCGGGCGCGGCGCGACGGCCTTCGACGGGGCGGTGGACAGCGAGTTCGAGATCAGGAGGACCGAGGGCACGGCCAGGGTGGAGGTCAGGAGCCGCTTCCAGAAGGACATGGCCGAGGCGCCCGTGCTCCTGGTCGAAGGCGTCAGGACGCTCGGCAGCCTCGCCCTGTAGCCGCAGGGGAGCGTGCCGCCCGCCGCGACCGAGGTCATCGTCACCGAGAAGCAGGCAGCCGTGCTGCGCGCGATCGGGGAGTACGGAGAGGTCGGTGTTTCCGTCAGTGGTGCCGCCGCGGCCCTGGGACTGGAGAAGGCGGAGAGGAGCGCCGTCGGCACGCACGTGAACGCGTTGCTGAAAAAAGACTTGATCAAGAAAGTGGCGGGGGCCGCGCGCTACGAGATCACCTACGAAGGCCGCCTCCAGACGGCCGCCTTCGCCGCCGCCGCGGCGGACGGGGCGGATCACTCCGCGTACGACCAGAGCATGATCGACCAGCTTGATTGAGGGCACCCCTGTGACCTGGGGTTTTGTAAAAGCGTCGCTATCCGTCGCTATGTCTGACCTGCGATGTCGCTACTTTTCGCGGTTCTTCAAGGTCATGTCGCTATTTCGTCGCTACCCCCTGTCGCTACCGTCGCTATTCCGTCGTGCTTTCGTCGCTATCTCTGACCTGCGGCGTCGTGCTTTCGTCGCTATCCCTTCCGTTTTTCCAAGATCGTGTCGCTAGTCGCTGGGGGTGTAGGGACTACCCCCCACTAGCGACGCCTGCGACAGCCATGATCCAAAGAGGGGGAAAAGGCGTTGCGTCACCTGATCGACACAGAGATCAAACTGGCCGTCTGCAACCGCTGCGGGGCGTACGTGTTCGCGTGCCGTGTCTCGGGGCTCGCAACGGCAGCCGATCCCGAACCGCTGGACGCGGCGGCGTACCGGGCCGCGCTCATTGCCGGCCGCCGGACGTACGACGTGATCACCATGGCCGGGCGCCCCTGGCACCTGAGGCGGCGCACCGTGTCGGTGTCCGCGACGCCGTGCGACATCGTCGCCTCCCGCGCCTGCGGCGCCCTCGGGCTGGACGCCACGGCCGTCACGGAGGTGCCCCGGGACCCTCCCCGAGCCCCTGTGAGCGCTACTGGGCACCCGGAGTGCCGCTCTGCTTCCGGGGCGGCTCGGGCGGACCCGGAGAGCCCCGGTCCTGCGAGCGGTGTGATCCGGCGCCGTTCTGACCCAGGTCAGAGCTGGCGGCCGAAGCTGTGCCTTCAGTGCCGCACCTGGCTGGACGCTGATGATCCGTACGTGGCCGTGCGGATGTCCGCCTCGCAGTGGTGGGCCTGCCACGCCGACGGCTGCCCGGCGCCCCGGCACACACCCCGGCCCTGGATGCGCCCCAGAGGCGCCTGAACGGCCCTCTGAGGGTCTGCCGCCCCCGCGTCGATATTTCCCGGCGCCACCCCGCGCCCTGCGCGGCCCTGACGGGCGCTCAGGGCGTTTTTGCTGTCCCCGTGATCCGAAAGGCTCGCACATGATCTGTCCCGCCTGCGCCTGGGCAGCCGACCACCCCGCCGCCGCACGGGAGTTCCCCGGCCAGGGGCACGCGGCGTGCCGCGGCGCCGCCTGGTGCTGCTGCGCGCACCGCGTCCCGGAGCCGTGCCGCGCCCCGCAGCCGCAGCGCGCCGGGACCGCCGGTGGGTGACGCGGAGACCGTGGCGCGACTCGTCGCCGAGCTGGCCGACGGGTGGCGCGAGCACATCGAGTACGACGTCGCCGTGCAGCGCCACAGCGGTGTGTGCCGGGCGCTCCGCGCCGCGATGACGCCGGCCTGCCGCAGGCATCACGAATGCGAATGCCCGTCCCGGACGGAGGCCCGCGCCGAGGACCGCCTCCAGCCGTCCCTGATCCGTCAGTTGCAGGAGGCGGTGACCGAACGCACCGCCGCCGGAAACGGCAGCGGTGTCAGCGCGCAGGAAAAGTCGCACAGCAGTCCGCCCGGAAATCAAGAAGCCCTGGATTGCCTGTTCGCCATCGAGACGGACGCGCACATGCATTACGCACTGCTGCGCGAAGCGCTGTATCCCCATGACCGGGCCGAGGGGATATCGGCGGTCAACGCGCTGCGCCAGATAGCGGACTGGTGTGCCCTGGTCGCCGACGGGACACTGGACGCCGGCCCGGACCTCGTGCACGAGGTCAAGAGCGACCTGCACCGGCGCGTACGGACCGCGAGGATCATTCTCGGGTACGACTCGCCGCAGCGGATGCTCGCCTCGGTGGTGTGCGGCGAGTGCGGAGGCGCGCTGAGCGTCGCCGACGACGCGTCGACCGATGTGCGCTGCATCGGCACGCCGGAGACGGCACCGTGCGGCACGCGGTACTACCGGTGGCAGTGGATCGAACTTCTGGAAGAAAGTGGGAGCGCATGAGCGAGGGGCGGCCGACGGCCGACGAGCTGCTTGAACTGATCGATCAATTGAGAGACCCCGACCCGTGCTGATACGACCATCACGGATACTGCCAGGCGCACGGCTGGCCATACACCGAACCGCGCTGCCCGCACGCCAGGGCTGCGGAACTGTTCGCCGAGGGGGAGGACGTGTGAATCACTGCTGTCGTCTCCCGGCGCAACACGCCGGAGGATGTGGAGCAGGATCGTCTGTGGAAGGAGACGGAGGACCGAGTGGCTGACAACCTTGCTCAGTTCCTGCGGGAGCGGGTGGCCGAAGACCTGGACGGTGCCGCGCATGCTGCAACGGCCGGGTGGTGTGACGAGGAGGTGGATGTCAGCAGCCCGGTAGAGCGCCACGTCCTGCGGCATGACCCGGCCCGCGTGCTGGTCGAGGCCGGGGCCAAGAAGCGGATCATCGAAGAACATGCGCCGTCCAGGCCCGAGCACCTCCGGCGTACGGAACGGGGCTGCCAGACGTGCTGCACTGCTCAGGCGTGGGACGCGGAGGCGGACGAGTCGAACTGCCTGACCCTGCGCCTGTTCGCTCGGCCGTACGTCGACCACCCGGATTTCAGGGAGGAGTGGCGTCCGTGAGCGACCCGACAGCGGCGCATGCCGATGCGCTGGTGAGCGTGTTCCTCCTGCGTAAGTTCCTGGAGGCCACCCGCGAAGGCATGGAGAGCGGTTCGCGCCGTCGCCGCCGCCAGGTGAGCGACGACGCCCGGCGTCTCGCCGGCTGTCCGGTCGTCAGGGTCGTCCGCCAGGAGTCGGGCGTCGACACCTCCGACCCGGACTGTGGGTACGCGACGGTCAAGGCCGTGATCGGCTGTGAGCACGGCTGCCGCGCGGAGTTCGAGGATGGGGACTTCGGCGATCTCACCGGCCTGATCGCGCGGATTGCCGGGGAAGAGTCGGGGAGGCGGCCGTGAGTGTGCCGCCCCGGAGCGCTGCTGTGCCGAAGGAGCGGCGGGCGTGAGCGGCGCCGATGACATGATCGCCTTCTAGCGGGCGCGACTCGGCGAAGTGGCGGAAGTCGTCCCCACGCGCGCGGGGACCACCCCGTCGCCAGATTGCCGGCCAGCGTCTCCATGGGATCACCCCCGCACGCGCGGGGACCACTTCGCAGCACTGCGAGGCCGGGTGAACGGCGAGGGATCACCCCCGCACGCGCGGGGACCACAGGGCGCGACCAGCGGTTCTACCCGGCGAGGTGCGGAATCTTCCTGACTTCGAGAAAACCGACATTGCGACCTGAAGGGTTCATTTGAGACGGCAGTGCGGTGACCCGATCACGCTACTACGTGCGGGCGACGGTACACAGCGTCGTGGCCCTGCACGTCGGTCCGTCTGCTCGTGTCCGACTACGACGATCGTCCCGAGTACAAGGAGAGTTGGTGCCTGTGAACGGACCCGACGACCCCCGCTGGGAGTGGGTCGAGATCCCGGAGTTCGGCAGTCCGTCCCAGTGGATCAAGGGGCGGTGCAACCACCTCGACGTGGTGCCCGTGTGCGAGAAGGACTTGCTGGGCGATGACGGCCCGGTCGTCGAGCACCTGTGCCGTACCTGCGATCAGCAACTGCCGAAGGAGTGGACGCCGTGAATATGCTGCTGCGTGCCGGGCGCTGGTACTGGCGTGTGAACACCGTCGTGTGGTGGCAGGTCCGCCGGTTCACGGTCCCGCTGCACATCCTCTTCGGCGCCCTGTCCGTGGTCGCATGGGCGGCCGGCGTCCGGACCTGCAACCCGGTGCTGATGTGGATGCCCGCCATGTACGCCGGAGCCTGGGCGGTGACCGTCTTCGCGGAGCCGCGGCGGTGACCCGTCTCGCCGATACCGACGCCGCGGTTCTCTACACCGGCCGCCCCCGCGAAGTCCTGTACCGGTGGCGGCGCGAGGGGCGGATCACGGACCACCGGGATGCGCGGGGGCGCCCCCTGTGGGACCTCACGGAACTGCCCGCGCACATCCCGGGAACACCTCTGCCCCAGCCGCCGCCCTCGCCTCACAAAGGCCATTCCTTGGCTCCCTAACCGATCATATGCACTATGGACCCGTACCAGGCGTGCCCGCAGGGGCGCGCCTGACGTGATTCTGAGGCCCCGTCCGCATGAGCCGGCGGGGCTTTCTGCTGCGCCGCGAGGCGGCGCCCGCGGCTGTCAACGGCCGCTCCTGACCGCCCGATCACGGGGCGGACCACGGTCTCGTACGGGGGGCGGACCATGACCCGAGAGGGAACCTCGTGGGGCATCACCGCACCACACCGGGACGGCACCGGAAGCCCAAGGCCGTCCGCGCCAAGCGCCCCCTGACGATCGCCGCCGTGACCGGGCTCGTGGGCACCGGCGCCGTTGTCGCGGGCGCGGAGAAAGCATCCGCCGCACCCGCCAGCGTCTGGGACAAGGTCGCCCAGTGCGAGTCCGGCGGCAACTGGCACACCAACACCGGCAACGGCTTCTACGGCGGGCTCCAGTTCACCCCGTCGACCTGGCGGGCGTACGGCGGCAAGCGGTACGCCTCCCGTGCCGACCGCGCGACCAAGAGGCAGCAGATCGCCGTCGCGAAACGCGTGCTCCGGAGCCAGGGCCCCGGGGCGTGGCCCGTCTGCTCGGCGCGCGCCGGACTGCGCCGCGGCATGGCCGCACCCTTCAGCGGGCCGGCCCAGGCCGCGACGCCCAAGTACCGGAAAGCGGCGCCGAAGAAGGCTGCCGCCGGTACCGCGGCCAGGGCGGCGGCGTACGCGCTGCGGCAGGTCGGCAAGCCGTACGTCTACGGAGCCTCCGGCCCGTACGCCTTCGACTGCTCCGGGCTGACCATGGCTGCGTGGCGGGCGGCAGGGGTCCGTATCCCCCGCACCTCACAGGCCCAGTGGTCCGGACTGCGGCATGTGCCCTTGAAGAACCTTCGGGTCGGCGACCTGGTCGCCTACTACCGGGGTGCCTCGCATATCGGCATCTACATCGGGGGCGGGCGCATCGTGGAGGCGCCCCGCCCGGGGCGGAGCGTCCGCGTGGCCAGGCTCAACGCGCAGCCCGTGCTCGGGGTGGTGCGTCCGCACGGCTCGACAACGGGGGGTGGGGGGGTACCCCCCACCCCCGGGGGGCTCCCCACACCAAGGCGGGGGCCTCTGCCCAGGCGGGGCCTGCTGGCCAGGGCGGCCGGTCGAAGGGCAGGGGCGGTGACCAGAAGGCGGGTGCCGGTGATAACCGGGGGAGTGCCAACGCACCGGGTGAGGCAGGGCCCCGCCCCCATGCCGTGGCCAAGCCCTACAAGGTCAAGCGTGGTGACAGCCTGTATCGCATCGCCCAGGCCCACAACATCAGGAGTTGGCGTGCGCTCTACCGCGTCAACCACCGCACCGTCGGCAGCAACCCGCACCTGATCCATCCTGGACAGGTGCTGAGCCTGCCCCGATAGCCACCGTCCGCTACCGCACTTCGCTTGTGCTGCCTGGCTGTTCGCCATGGATACACAGTGCCCTGCCGTCAAGGAGCTGTGTACCCATGGAGAATGGTGATGGTGCTCGTGCCCATCGCTCTGGTTACCAATGGCGCAAGGCAGCAGAGCGCCTGCGCCGTGAGGCCGAGCCCATGTGCTGGATCTGTGGTGCAGAGATCGACCTGACACTGGGACTACCGACACGCGATGTCATGGACTGCTGGTCACGTTGATCCCTTGTCGCGTGGTGGTGATCCCTACGATGCCGCGAACCTGCGTCCCGCTCACCGGCGCTGCAATTCGATCAAGGGTGCCGGACGTGCGCCGGTTCCGCTGGTGGCCTCGCGGCGGTGGTGATCACTGCCAATGCATACGCAATATGCATCCATGCATGAATAGTTGATGTATAGGTTCTTATGTTGATCTCCGGGGAGTTATGCAGAGCCTGGACGGGGGCGGCGGCCGCCACGGGCCAGCTCGGGCACCCGGGAATCGGGCAGGGGGTGCAGGGTCGGCGCGGCAGGGGGCACCTCCAAGGGGTGGGGGATCGTTTCTTCGCCACTCATTCGAGTGGAGCAACGGATATACCCATGCCCATGAGGGCATTCCATGTGTGATCAGCAGCAAAAAGAGAGGGAACCCATGCGCCGCATCACCGCCGTTGCCCTCGGAACCGCCACGCTCCTCTGCATTCTTACCGCAGCCCCCCAAGCCGCGTTCCCCGAACCCTCCCAGCCACGGGCGAGCGGGACATTCTACTACCACACCCAGCCCGGAGACTTCACAGAGTCCATCAACAATCCAAAGGATGACAAGTGCTACACCGACCCTGCTGCCAGCGGAGCCGTGGATAATGCCACAGACCGGACCGCTCAGCTCTACTCGGCAAAAAACTGCCGTGGGGAAGCGGTTGGCGCCTTGCTCCCGTATGAGGCTCTAGATCACGAGGAATTCCGCTCGGTGAAATTCGTCCGGTAATCGCGACCGCAACGCCACGGCGAAAGTGAACGTAACGAGGAGGCGCAGCCTTACCCGTGCCCTCTGATACAAGCTCCACCAAGCGTCAGCCCATGTCCGCCCCGTACGAGCCTGGTTAAGGCCCGTGCGGGGCGTTGCCTTGGAGCGCCAACGCTCTCCCATGGCCAGCTCGGGGCACGCGGCGATCGGGCAGGGGGTACGGGGTCGTCGGGGCAGGGGGCCACCTCCAGGGGCGGGGAATGTGGTGCACACCACTCGTCATGTGCGCACGCGGAGCGGACCTACAGCGCGAGCCGGGGCAGTCTCGGAGGGGCCCGCAGGCGACTAGGAGGGAACGCATGGCTGTGCACATTGGCGACGTTGAGCGCCTGGTTAAACGGTGGGTCGTCCAGGCCCGAGCCGGCGCGAAAGAGCGTGGCGAGCGTCCCGTGTACTACTCGGGGTTGTCGAACACCAAGCGAACCGAGCTGTTCCGAGAGGCGCACTTCTGGCACGCTCTCGCGTCCGGTGAACTTCTGGAACAGTGCGTCCAGCCCCGCCCCACCGGCGCGAACACGGGGCCATGCGCATGAACTTAGCGGACTGCTGCGAGCGGCTGCACGCCATGCTGGACGCCCGCGGAGACACGTTGCCCGTGGGCACCCGCGAACAGTTCGCCACAGCAGAGCAGCGCATCGGCGTCGCGCTGGACATCGTGGAGCATGCGCCCGCCGCCTGGTCGCGTGAAGCAGACGCAGCATGGGGCGAACTAATGAGGTGGGCTGGTCGGCTCGATACGGACAGCTTCCGGCAGAGTGGCGAATGGGTTCCCGAAGGATGGGGAGCGTTCTCGGGCTGATCACTCATACGTTCGGGAGTGACCTACCGCGCCAATCATCGTTCGTAGGGCATGACCACCCGTAGGACCGTCACGGAGCTTGCCGTCACCGCAGCAGCGATCGGAACCGGGCTCGCGACCGCCGCACCCGCGTCCGCTGGAGGAATCGGCGTCCTCCTGTCACCAGCATTCGCGACGACATGCGCCAACAAGACAGGCACCCACGCAACCGGAGCCACTACGGCTGGAAGTGGCACCGCCAGCAACAACCTTGGGAAGCTGCCGATCCTCGGAGCGATGAACCAGTGCGGCGGGGCTGATATGCCCGCGCAACAAAGTCCACTGAGCCTGTTGCCCGACAGGCTGAGCACGGTTCATGCACTGCCTAAGGCTCTTGGCGAACTTAGCCAAGCCTCTCCCATGAGATCTTTGTTGACGCGCCATGGGCTCGGCGGTTAGCGCCGAGATCGACAGCTCCAAATTCTGTACGTGTCTTGAGCTGGTGACACCCGACGCACAGCACTTGCACGTTCCCATCCGTGTCGGCCCCTCCCATCGCGAGGGCCGCACGTGATCGATCTCCACCACGTCCGCGGGGAAGTCGCCCAGACACCAGTCACACCAGCCCGACCCGCGCTCATCCACCCGCCGGCGGAGCCTCGCAGCAGCGTCGTAGCGGGCAGCTCGGCGCCTACTGCGGGCCAGGCGTGCACGATCACCGGTTGCGCGCCCAGTTGCTGCTCATTGCCATGAACGTGCTGGCCCCGGTGTCGGCGTTTGGGGGAAGCTCGGTCTGTCCCGAACGCGCGGGCAGCACCTCGTACCTGTGCATCTTCGGGCATGTGGGGTGGGAGGCGGCATGGCTCAGCGTGCTTCGGACCGCCTCCTTCAAGAGATCAGGCGCAGCCATACGGTCCACGCCTGCGTGGACGTGACCTCGCCGACGCGGCAGACGGTCCGGCTCCCGGCCACGGGCGGGGAAGTCGGGTGCGACCGTACGGCGGCGGTCCGGCGTACCTGCAAGGCCACCTGCGTAGATCCTCTGGGGGTGCTGGTCCCCAGAGCACGGATTCCCTGCTGACGCCGTACGGGACCGAGCTGCGGCCATACCGGGGCGTGAAGTACGACGACGGAACGGTGGACGTGCTGCCGCTCGGAGTGTTCCGGCTCGCCAAGGTCAGCGTCTCGGACGCGACCGGCGGCAGCCCGGACATCCAGCTGGAGGCGTACGACTTGTCGAGGACGGTCGCCAGGGACAAGTTCACCAGCCCGTACGTCATCGCCAGCGGCACGAACATGATCGAGGCCATCAAGTCGGTTCTGGCGCGCACCTTCGCGTCTTCACCGATGAACCCGGATACAACGGGGTCGTGCTCACCGGCGAGTCGCCGGGCGACGAACTGCCTGCGGTGCGTGCGGTGGCCTGGGACGAAGAACCGACCAGCGCGACGTATCACCTGGGCCCGTACGGCGAGGTTCCGCAGTTCGTCACGGACCAGCTCATCAAGACCACCGAAGACGCGCAGGCGACCGCAGACCAGCTGCTGCGCACCCTGCTCGGCTTCTCCGCGCAGCTCTCCATCTCCGGCATCGTCAACCCGGCGTACGAGGCCGGCGCGGTGATGGAGGTCGTACGCGAACGCAGCCACGTGTCCGGCCTCTATGCGCTCGACGCGTTCAACGTCCCGCTGGACGCAAAGAGCACCCAGTCCCTGACGCTGAGGCGGCAGGCCGGCTGATGACCACTCCCGGCGAATCGACACCCGCAGAGCCGCCCGTTGTCCTGGCCGAGGCGGCGGCGCAGGAAGCACAGCAGGCAGCACAAGCCGCGCAGACCGCGCAGACCCAGGCCATCCGCGATCTCGCTACGGAGATCGCGAAGCGGACGCTGCTCGACTTCGAACCGGCGACGATCCGCAAGGGCACCGTGGCCAGCATCGCGGACACGGCCGTGCCGCCGACGCTGGGCATCCAGATCTCCGGGGACACCACGGAGATCCCCGGCATCCGCTACATCGACAGCTACGCGCCCGTGGTCGGCGAAACGGTCCTGGTCATCAAGCAGGGCACGGACTTGGTGGCACTCGGGGAGATCGCACAGCAGTACACGGCCACCGGCTGGACGGTACTGTCGCTCGGTTCAGGCTTCAGCCACAACGGCAACGACAACGGGACCGTGCGTTATCGCCGTGGCTGGGACAACGGGTCCTGGAAGATGCAGTGGCGCGGGGGAGCAGCGGTGACCGGTTCACCGACGGCCGTGGTGTCCACGCCGCTTGCCAGCGGCTACCGCCCGGCCGACCGCGCGACTGCGGTGGTCGCCCGTGATGCGGTCGGCACTGTGAGCGTGAAACTCGACTTCAACGCGGACGGCACGATCACGCTCGTCGGAGGGACGGCCGTGCCGAGCATCACCAGCACAGTGATCCCCGCGCACACGCACGCGGGCCCGGCGCACAGCCACAGCGGACCGAGCCACACCCACGCGGTCTTCACCAGCCACCAGCAGAACATCGGGTCAACCAGCGGGATGTCGCAGAGCCATACGCACAGCGTCCCGGGCGGCGGCACGACCGGCGGCCAGAACCAGTCCCACGCGCACGAGCTGAACCACACCCACGAGATGGACGACACAGGCGCGAGCGGCAGCGGCCAGACCAGCATCAACGGTACGGCCGCCACCGGTCCGGACGGCGGCAGCACGCACGGTCATGACAACAACGCCTTCGCACCGACGTGGATCAGCTTCAACAGCATCGAGTACTTCCTCGACTGAGCACAGGGCGGGCGGGGCGGCCTGCTGAGCCTATGACCAGGGGGAGGGCCGCCGAGGGAAAAGTTCTGCCATGATTTCCCGGGAGCGGTCGTCCGGTACCCGGGGAGCCTGGTATCCGGATTTTCGCACATGATCGAGGAAATCGGCTGGAAGGGCAATATGGTAACGCGAGAGGTAGTAAACGAGGTCGACAGGCCAGACCCATTCACCATCCGTCAGCAGTGATCCGGCGCCGCCGATCCACTCGTCTCTGGAAATGGCGTCGCGTTCAGCGCCCATGGTGCTGAAGATCTCTTCGCCGTCTTCGAGGTAGGAGAGAATGCGGTCCTCATCGGGCGCTGGGGGCCCCTCCATGGCCAAGGTCAGTGACGCACTGTAGACAGCAGGGTCGCCGTCCTCGTTGCCTTCTGCGAAAAAACCTACTCGGCGAATCATTGTTCCTCGCAATCGTGGATGTCAGTCAGTGAGGGGAAGGAATATGCGCCAGTACCCGCCCTTGTCGATGACGGGTTCCTGGACTCCTAGCTTGCGGTCCACTCCCATGCGGTTGGTGGGTGCGTAGACAGGGACACCCAGTTCGTTCGCTACTGACTGCGCCAGTGGCTCGGCTCCGGCCCCCGAATGGCAGGAGACCAGTCGCACAGGACCACCGGTGTAGTTCGGGTTGTTGCGGATTGCTTCCACGACCTGGTGCGGGCTGATGTGGTAAGTAGTCTTCATTTTGCCCGCCGGGTTCATGTGGCCGGCGATGAACGTACCTTCATCCGTTCCGTGCACCACGATGTCATGGCGACCCGGTATACGTCGCACGCGCTCTGCGTTCGACAGGGTGCGAGTGTCGTAGCCGATGGTGGTCGTCTGCTTTCCGTGGTAGACCGGGTGCCCGGACGGGAGCATATCGTCGCCCGGTTTGGCTGGCGGTGCCATGGCGTCGGAGCTTTCCGCCCGGTACAGCTCCCAGGTGCGCCGCTTGCCCATCTGGTCGATCGCCGGGCGAAGCTGCAAGCTGTCCAGCTTCATGCCGCTGAAGACGTTCTTGACGCCCCCTGCGTCGGCGACAGCCTTGACGCCGCGGGCGGCTCCGCCGAAGGCGCCGCCCACGAGCAGGCCGGACACGCCGGCGTCCTGGATCTCGGTGACGTTGATGCCCTTTTGCTCGCCGAGCAGGTTGCGTCCGCCCTGGGCGACGACCACGTCCACGGTGATCGCTTCGATGCTGCCGATGGCGGCTGTGGCCAGGACGCTTCCTGCGATCTCGGCGACCGTTGTCGAGATGGCGACGCCGGCCGCGCTGGCGGCAGCGAGGATCTCCGTACTGGCTGCCGCGGCCGCACCCGCGGTGAGGCCGCCGGAGAAGATCGCCAGCGCGGTCCCGACCACGAGGACTGCTCCCGCGATCTCCAGTTCGTGCTCGATCTTCTTCTTGGCCGCGGCAACCTGGTCGGCAAACTTGTCCAGCGCCTTGGCCATATCCCGTGCGGCACTGGCGACGTCGTCCAGGTAACCCTTGCCGCCGCCGTGGTACTTGCGCCAGAACTCACCGAACGCCTCGATGCCCGGGCCCTTGTTGTTGTCGATGACGTCCTGGGCGGGTTTGTGCGCCGCGGCGGTGACATCTTCCACCTCATCGGCGAAAGTACGCCAGGCGCGGGCGGCCTCCCGCAGTTCGTCCTCGTCGCCTTCCGGCCAGTACATGCCGGTCAGGTCCTGGACGATCTCCTTCGCCTTGTCGGCGGCGCTCACTTCGCACCACCCTTGCCGAAACCGGTGGCAGAAGAGCGGTCGGCGTCTTCGTGGTTGTCCGCCATGTCCTTCATGGCCTTGGAGATGCTTTCCAGTCCCTTGACCAGGGCTTGGGATGCCTTCTCAATCTGTGCCCGGTGCGGAGCGTACATGCGCTGGAACTCCTGCCCGCGCTCGTCGTCCCCCCACGGCGAACCGAGCCCGTCCAACGAGCCCTTGAGTTTTGCCGTCGCCTTTGCCAGCGCGTCGGCTTCGCGGTGGAAACGCGGCGCCGCGGACTTGAGCTGGTCCGTGTCTATGTCGAAGCCGTCACCGGCCATAAGTCACCCCAGGAACTGTGCCTTTGCTGTTCCCACAACCTATCGCGAGCCACTGACAACGCTTCAGCGACTTCCCGCCTCAGGGTGCAGCGGGAAGTCGTTCACGACTCAAGCAATAACGGGAAAGTGAGAACCCATGGCTCCTCCGATGTCCGCCGCGAGCCTGCTGACCGTCCTGAAGGACGAGGGGCTGCACGTCGTCCAGGTCGGCAACTGGCGCACGCACAACCGCGCCGGGCACGGCGCCTGGGGGCCGGTGCACGGTGTGATGATCCATCACACGGTCACCTCGGGCACGGATGCCACGGTGCGGATCTGCTACGACGGCTACGCGTCTCTTCCCGGACCGCCGTGCCATGGTGTGATCGCGAAGAACGGGTGGGTGTACCTGGTGGGCTGCGGCCATGCCAATCACGCGGGACGCGGTGACCGGGACGTGCTGAACGCGGTCATCGCCGAGACGCCGCTGCCACCGGACAACGAGACGGACACTGACGGCAACGTGCACTTCTACGGCTTCGAGTGCGAGAACCGCGGCGACGGCAAGGATCCCTGGCCGGCCGTTCAGCTCGAAGCGGTCGAGGCGGCGGCAGCTGCCATCTGCCGCTTCCACCACTGGAACGAGCGCAGCGTGATCGGGCACCGCGAGTGGCAGCCGGGGAAAGTCGACCCGCTCGGCTTCACCATGGACGCGATGCGTGCCCGGATTGCGGAGCGCCTGGCACCGCTGCGCACGTACCGCGTCCGCCCGGGAGACACGCTCTCCTCCATCGCCGCCGAGCTGCTGGGCAGCCTCTCGCGCTGGCCGGAAATCGCACGGCTCAACGGTCTGGAGGACGCCGATGTGATCCGCGTCGGCCAGGTGCTCAAGATCCCCCAAAGGTAATGGACGGACAGGCGTGGCTGGTTGCGGGCGGCGGAACGGTCGGCATGATCGTGTGCGGACTGCTGGCCGCGCGTGCCACGATCCGCGCGGGCGCGGCCGCCGCGACGGCGAACGAAGCGGCGGCGCGAACGGGCGCGGCGCCGGCCAGCCGCTCTGCCGACCTCGCGGTCCTGACGGCTACCGTCGCCAGGGTCGATCAGGAGAACGCCGCGTTGCGGACGCGCATGTCCCGTATGGAGTCGCTGGTCAGGGCTTTTTCCTGGACGGTCGACGGCCTCTACCGCTGGGCACGCAATCCGGTGGGCGACCCGCCCGAGCCGCACCGCCTGGTCCAGGAGTACAACGACACCGGATCATGACAGATGCCCCCTCCACCCGCACGGGTGGAGGGGGCATCTGTGCGTGGGGTCACGGCTGCGGATTTCCGATGCCCAGTTCCCTTTCCAGGCGGGCGATCCGGGCGTAGTCGGCGGCCGGGCGCCGGGCCCCTTCCCGGAAAGCGCCGACGCCGTCCCAGAAGCGGGCCGGGAAGGTGAGCCAGAGGGGACCGGCGCTGCCGACGCGGAGCGAAGTGATCAGCGAGGCGAGCAGCCACGGGAACGCGATGGCCAGGATGAGGGCTACGGGCAGTGGCATGGGCTTTCCTTCGGTGTCGAGCAGCCCTGCCGCACAGGGGCTCGCGGCAGGGCCCGGTCCGAGTGCGGCAGCTACGTGGGGGCGGGTCAGTCGTCGGGGGCAACCTCGTTCCAGGGCGCATCGGTGAAGAACTCGCTGCCGCCGCGGCCGTCGCTGCTCATCCAGCCGTGCGGCTCGCCGCTGCGGGCGGCGTCGGCGCAGGGGACCCAGGCGCTGTGCCCGCAGTCGACCCAGTAGTGGTAATCGTCGATGGTGTAGGTCTGGACGGTCACGGCGGTTCCCTTCACCCTGTGAGGCTGGTCGTCCGCTGTCGCTTCCACCTTATAGCCCAACGCGTAGGGCTAGCTAGAGGGTTGGGCATGACCGTTTGGCGCGCCGTCCGATCTCGCCCGGCC
The DNA here is from genome assembly GCF_044332485.1 of Streptomyces sp. NPDC017056. Lineage (NCBI taxonomy): Bacteria > Bacillati > Actinomycetota > Actinomycetes > Kitasatosporales > Streptomycetaceae > Streptomyces > Streptomyces sp. NPDC017056. Next base: position 88,517 of record NZ_JBIRPD010000015.1, read on the forward strand.
AGTGCCGTCGTCGGTTTTCCCTGCCCCTGACTCGCTGCCCGTGACTGACAAAGTGACACAGTGGCTCCCGAGGGAACGCATTGGGTGAATGCGGCATATATGATCTCTCGTCTGGCGCTCGGGGTGGCTTTTGCGCCGCCGTTAGGCGTGTACTCCCTTCACGCTGGGTATGCCTGATTCCTCTTTCCGTCTGATGCGGCGATGGCCAAGGCAAGGCGACTTTCCAGGCCAAGCGCCATTTCGCCATTTCCTGTAAGTCTGGAATCCATGAAGAATCGCATATTGAGCAGAACCGCGGCGTTGGTATTGACGCTCGCCGTCTTCGTCACCGGCGGCATGAGCCAAGCTCTCGCTGCCAATCAGAAAGAGACACCCTCGGCTCTGGAGCAGTGCCTTGCCGAGCCTTTCGGGAAGAAGCTGGAGTGCATCAAGAAGAACGCCCGGAGTGAGGCGCTCGCCCTGCTGGGCATCGTTCTCTACCTTGGTGCGTCGCTCGACTGGAAAGACCAGGCCGATACCCAGTTCCCCGGCCTACGCGAAAAGTTTTCGGGCGTGAAGGGGGCCGCTCCGCTCATCGAAGCCAAGATGAAGGAGTACATCGCCGCCAAGGAGAAGAAGGATCCGGAAGCGGCGGATATACTCAAGAACCTGACCGCCACCGTCGACTCGCAGAAGCGGGTACTCGGCAATGTCCGGGATGTAGTCCAGCACTCGGCCCAGCTCGCGAAGGCCACAGGCGACCTCACCGTCGAGCTGGCTCCGGTGATCCGCGAGGCCGCGAACATCCTGTCAGACCCGGAAATCCATGCCGCGTTGGAAGAAATAAACGCAGGTTTCGGACAGATGAATTCCGCTCTAGACGGACTCAACGCCTAGGTCCCCGGCATGATCCAGGCGATGGATCAGATGGTTCGCGGCCTGAATGAAATGATCGTTGCCCTGGACGGGATGAACCAGGCTCTCGACCAGATGAACCGCGGCATCAACGGAATGGTCGAGGGCATCGATCAGGCCAACCGCGGGATCGCGGGGATGAATCGCGGCATTGCTGAGGCCAATCGCGGCATGGAACAGGCCAACCAGGGCGTCGCTGGAATGAACAAGGCGATCGGCGATATCAACGATGCCATCAAGACGCCTATCGCGAAGGACGGCAGCAGCCCGTTCAAGGACCTCGACCTCTCCGGCATCGGTGACTACGTCCGCGGCCACTCCAAGGTTGAGGACAGCAAAGCCAAGCAGGCCCTCACTTCGCTAGTGGCAAACCTCCTACCCGGAGCAGGCGATGCAAAGGGGGTAACGGAAGCCATCACAGGAACGGACATAATCACCGGCGAGAAGCTACCCGTTGCGGATCGTATCCTGGGCGCGGTCATTCTTACGCGCTGGATCAAAGCTGGCAAGGATATAATCAAGGCCGAAGATCTTATCAAGTCAATCAAGGCGGAGAAGGCCACTGGTAAGATTGATGGCTGGCTCAGCAGGCAGGCGTGGGACAAGGTTCCCGGTCACCTCAAGTCTTTCGAAAAGTCCACCAATAAGGGCGTTGGGTATCGATGGAACAACGGCAAGGGTGACGGCGTCCGCATTGATAAGGGGAATCCGAACAATTCGCAGGTGATCCAGCAGGTCGACCATGTTGTCATCAATTCCGGCGGAAAGGTGATCGGCCGAGACGGTAAGCCGATCTCTGGATCCATCAAAGATAACCCTGATGATGCCCATATTCCGTTGTCGGAATGGGTAAAGTGGAGGGAGTGGAACAAGCCATGACGGAGAGCAACGTGGAGCTTCCGGACATGCGGGCCGAGGTCGTATCTGCTGTCCGAGCCCTTTCCGACCGCGAGTATCAGCAGCGCGTCTGGGTTGGCCGAATTTATCCGCACCCAGGCTTTTTTGATGACTTCACGCTGAATGTGAATATTCTCGGGGATGCCGGCGTCTGGGATTCTCCCCGTGATGCCATCGGATACACCCTTGCTTCTGAAACAGAGGCAGCAGCTATGGGATCCCTGGTCGCGCATCTTGAGAAGGTCATTGAGGACGTCGGCAGCGAAAGCCCGGACAGCGACTTCCTGGCATCGCCCCTGTGGCAAGAAGTCGTAGAAGCAGCCCGCAATGCCCTCGAACTCCTGACACGGTAACGACGGTGTCAGAACGCCCTTGGTCAACCCGCGCAACGGTGACCAAGGGCGTTTTTCGTTTGCCAGTGGTTCGTCAGCCCCCGCCAGCGCCAGGTGCAATGCACTACCGGGGCGGCAGCCAGGCCGTCCCAGCGAGCTGTCCCGTTCCGCAGCCGCGCTGTCCGGGCCGGCCCGCGGGGCGGTAACCGGAAAGCGTAGCGCCGGATCAGCCGGCGGGATCCGCGTCGTCGGGTGACCACACGCCGAGCCCGCCCCCGCGCCACTCGATCAGCGAGGTGTCGTCCAGGTCGGCATCGTCCGGGTCCAGGCCCGCACGGCGCAGGAACTCCAGCAGGTCGGCCACGCCGTACGCCACTCCCAGGATTGCGGAGTCGGCATGGACGCGCCGCCCTCCGGTCGGTGAGGGCGGGTGCACCACCACGCGCGCTGCCATACGGACAGGATCATGCGGGGGAGCGCGGTCCGCATCCCGGGCCCATGACGAAGCCCGGCATCTGCCAGATGCCGGGCTGTGTGCTGGTTGCTCAGGTGCTCCGTACCGGCTGATCCTTCGTTGCCACCGGCTGGCTGTGCAGCCAGCAGCGTGTCTGGCGTGGACTGCGCAGGCGCAGCACCAGTACGCCGTGCGCCGCCGCCTGCGCGGTCTGCCGGGTATAGCGCGGCCGGTTCCTGCGAACTGCGCCACGAGAACCTGGTCGAACCCCGGCAGGGCATCGGCACCGTGGTCACTGCCCGCCACACCCAGCACCACTCACCGTCCGACCGCGTCCGGTCGGCAGACGTCACCGGTCGGATCTACCCGCCCGGCCAGTACGCGAAGATCCTCTCCGCTGAACTGCGCCCTGCACCGGAGCGCGTGGCTCTCGCGCTGGGTATCGAAGAGGGTGCCCAGGTCATCTGCCGCCGACGGGTGACCTGTGACGAGTCGGGCCCGGTGTCCGTGTCCACCTCGTGGTTCGCCGGTGAACTCGCGCGTGCCGTTCCGGCGCTTCTGGCCACGGAGCGCATTCCCGGCGGCACGCCGGGGGCAATCGAGGAAGCCACAGGCCGGGTCTGGAACGACGGGCAGGACTTGGTCGGAGTCCGGATCGCGACGGACGAAGAAGCCGAGCTGCTCGGCATTACCGAGCGGCCGGCGGCACTGTTCATCGGGTACAACTCGCTTTTCGATGAGGAGAGCGAAGTGATCGAGTACGGCGAGTACCTCAGCGCCGGCGACCGGCTCACCCGCTACGCCTACCAGCGGCCGCGGGACTGACCTTCCGCAGGCGGAGCCCGGCAACCCCCAGGGTGCCGGGCTCCGTCATGTCACGGTGTGCCGAGCGCCCGCCTGGCGCGGCTGATCACGTTGTGCGCGTCGGCGCCGTACACGGCGGATTCCCGCAGGGTGTCCCAGGTCCGGAGATATGTGCTGATGCTCAGGGACTGATCGATCCACAGCTCCGCGTGCCAGTCCTCGGCGATGACCAGGCGCTCGTCGAAGATCCAGAACCCATTGGCGGGCGGAATCTTGAGCGATGCGGCGAACGGCACGATCCCGAGTTCGACGGTGTCCATGCCGATTACTCCGGCCAGCCGGTCGAGTTGTGCGGCCAGGACCCGGGGCGGGCAGACCATGGCGCGCAGCGCTCCTTCCCACATGAGGATGCGGTACTTGGCGTTTGCCCTGTACAGGTTCTCCTGCCACCTCAGCCGGGTGCGGACGGCGGCGTCGGTGTCCTGGGGCGAACGCTGGAGTTCGGCGTACCGCGTAAAGATCGCCCTGGCGTAGTCACCGGTTTGGAGAGCGCCGACGATCATGGCGCTCTCCCATGCTCGGAAGGTTCTCGACCGGGCGAATTCCGCACTGACCGCATCCTGGACGGCCTGGTGTCCTGCTGACAATTGCCGCCGCCAGGACCGCACATGGGACTCCAGCCCCCTCAGGCGTGCCAGAAGATCGTCGGACGCTCCGGGCTGCTCGGTGGCCTTTGCCCAGTCCTGGAGATCGGTGACCGTGGCCGTCTGCTTGCCGTTCTCCAGACGGCTGATCTTCGACTGCGCCCAGCCGAGGCGGGCCGCCAGCTGCATGCCGGTGAGCCGGCCCCCAGGGCACGATTCCCGTAGCTCCCGGAGCCTCGCCCCGAGGGCTGCCCGTGCCTGCTGGAAGTCGGACACCGGTTCACGCTCGCTACTCTGCGGCGACCTCCGCCGCGATCGTTTCGTACGGGACGGCGTGATGCTGCGCTGCATCACGCAGCTGGACATAGCGGCTGACGTCGGCCGGCTCGGTGATCAGCTGGACGCTCACCAGGCTGTCTGCCCTGTCGAAGACGAGCAGCGCGACAAGCCGTGAATCGAAGATCCAGAAGTCTTCGCCGGGCAAGCCGAGCAGGTCCGCCTGAGACCGCCGCAGGCAAAAGATGCTCTCACCTACGGAGCTGTTGCGCCGCGCGTTGTCGAGCAGGTAGAGCTGCCCTTGGGTTGGGGGATTGTCGATCACGCGTACGCGTGCGAACCGCTTGCCCAGCGCTGTCTGTTCGCGGCGCTCCGCGCACCACTGGGTGTCAGCACCTTCCCAGTCCACCCGTTCGCCCCGCAGGAACTGCCGGTACGTTTCGGTGGCTTCGTCGCTCGCGTACCGGCGCCGGGTCTCCAGCCGCCACGCCGTGTGCTCGAACTGTGTGAACAGCCGGTCGAATGCGTCCAAACCGATGATGTGCGGCACGCGCACCACCTCCTTCGGGCCCCAGTCCACGAGCAGCTTGCGCGGGACGACGACAGCTGTCTCGCCGGCTCCGAGATGCCGGAGCTGGGCGAGGTCGCCGGGATCGGTCAGCGGGGGTCCGTGAACGATGATCTCGCCTGTGTCCAGGTCTTCGTGGACGGCAGGGCAGCCGTTGATGCCGCTGCCCGTGCCGTCGAACCGCAGTCGCCTCATGACCATGACCTCTCGTCCGGGGCTGATCACCCCAGCATCCACGGCACCGAAGCCCTGCGATACAGGATGAGCACAGGGCTCGTGAAGATATAGCTGCATATTGAGCCAACCGGATCGCATATCTGCGCATAATGCGTGGCGCCCTGAACGCCGCGCTCCTAGCGTCCGGTTCATGGCGAAGAACCAAGAGCCGCAGACAGCGCCCCCGGGGCTGCCGAATCGGACGCGGCAACCGATGCGCTGCGTGAAGCCCTCGCACTGGCCGGAATCGTTCTGCCGTCGCTGTCACCCGACCTGGGCTCCCCGAATCTGCCCCTGGTCAACCTGGGCCGCGTACGCGCCGACACGGCCATGCGGCTGGCTGCGGCCGTACGCAAGGGGGCGGACACATGACGGCGGACAGCCCCGCCGTGGGCCACGTGGTGTTCGACACGGACCAGATGCGCGTCGGCAGGGTCATGGGGCACGTCGGGACGGGCATCCAGCTGCGGCCGGTAGACGGAGGCCGGGATTGGGACGCCGACCCGGATAACCTGCGCCCCCGACACCGCGTGAACTCCTCGGCGCTCGCGTGGCCGTGGTCAATGCGGAATCCGAGAACAGGCCGCTGCGGTGAGCGCGGAGGCACTTGAGCAGATCGATCTGCGCGGGCTGACCGGCCCGCAGCAGGAGGGCTGGAACTGCGCACTGTGCAACGCCCGCCTGTTCGCAGACCGTTCGCTGGGCGTGTACCGGGTGGTCTCCTGCGGCCAGGAGTCCAGGGTGGAGCTGTGGGCGTGCAGGCCCGACTGCCGGACTGCGGCCCGAAACGCCGAACGGCTTCACGCCGGCCGCCCCCGCCTGCCGGGGTGGGCCTGGTGAGCGAAACATGCCGTTGGTGCAGGGAATCGGCCGCCGACCCCGTCGATGTCGGGGTCGAGCACGTGGCGTCAGCCGGTGGCAGGACGGTGTACGCCTGCACAGCGTGCGTGCGCAGGTACGGCATCGTCCCCTTCGCGGATCATCCGGCGGGCAGCGACGGGCGCCCGCGGTTCACGGCAGCAGCCATGAGGGCCGCGCTCGTGCGCAGGGCGCGTCGGACCTAGTAGGACTCCGTCAGGTAGGGAAGATCCACGCTTCCAACTGCGAGCACAGCAAGACCTGACGGAGCCCTACTAAGGGCAACGGCCGAAAGGTCCCGGTTCCTTACTCAGTCCCTGCGGTCATGCCCTCTTCGGCCTCTACCTGGCCTCGCAGTCGTGCCCCTCCAGGTACCCGTTGTCGTACTCCCCGGTTTTGCAATAGAAGCGTTTGGGGCCTCGATCTTGGTACACGGAGAAGGGAGCGGTGTAAGGGGGACCATGGGGAGGGTCAGAGAGGCAGGCCCCGGCGACAATCTCCCCGGGGCTTACCTCGCTAATACTCAGGCAGTTGAAACGGGTGTATGCCGCCGCCGGGGCCGCGGCAGTGATGAGGGCTCCTGCGGCGATGAGGGTTACGGTCGCGGTCGCTGCGGTCTGGCGCAACCGGGCACGTGTCTTCATGGCTTACCTCCATGGAACTGGGAGAGCACGCTCGGACGACGGGTGCTGGCAGCGATGTCCGACCACCGTGAGCGCCGCCTTCGGCATGTGTTCGCGTCTTTCTGCTGCACAACATGGGGATGCCCACGCCAGCAGGGCGGCACGTGAGTACTGAGCCAAACCGCCGGATCGGGTGAGTGGGAAGCATTCCATGTAATTGCCGTAGTGATGGGAACACCCCATTCGCGCGGTAGGTGTCCCTTACCGGACGGCAGCGGAGTGTGAGCCCGCTGCCGTCCCCGCGCTTCCGCCCTGGCGGTGACCGCTGCACGGCCGGGGCGGGGCAGGCGCCCTTCCCATCGGTTCCCGCCTCAGGCGGGACGACGGCGGGTGGGGAGGGCTTTGGTCCGCGGCTTCGAGATGACCGGGGTGCCTCCGGCGGCGCTTATGCGGTGTGCGCCAGAACATGGTCGACCAGCGGGGTGTGCAGGTAACGGGACACGGCAACGAGATGGGCGCGTTCAGCTGCGGGAGACACGTCCATGCCGGGCACGACGGTGGTCTGCTCGGGAGGCTGCTGGGACTGCCGGGCGCGCAGCGCGCCGGCGAATGCCGAGGCTGCGATCATGGCATCCCGTTCGCTGCCTGTCAGACTTTCCCGGTCGGTGCGCAGGGGGATGTCGTACAGGCTCACGTTCGGGCTCCTCGGTACGGGGTCGTGACGGCGGACGCACTTCGCAGCCGTCAACAGTGCCGGCGCGCGCAATCTTCCCCGGCCGGAATCCCGCCGGCCCGTGGAGGGCGCCTTGTGACCCACTTGGCCCGTCGTGCCCCTCTTGACCCGTAAGCGAACGTGCCAGCACAGTACGGGGACCAGCTGGTCCGACCAGTCTCCCGGCCGCGGGCAGGGGAACCGGAGGGTGCCGTGCGCAGCAGCCCCAGTGCCGTGCCGTCGGATCCGGACGCCGGCGTCCCGGAGGTCGACGAGGCGGCCGCCGTCGCCTTCACGCAGGACCTCGTACGGCTGAGGACCGTCAACGCAGCGGGCGCCACGGCCGTCGAACGGCCCGCCGCCGACCTCGTCTCCCGCCTCTTCACCGCGTTCGGCTGGCCCCACGAGGTGGTGGCGGTGGCACCGGGCCGCCCCAACGTCGTCGCGGTCGTCGAGGGCGGCGGCGGGCCGGGCCGCACCCTGATGTTCGAAGGGCACACCGACGTCGTCACCGAGGGCGACGCCGGGGACTGGACCGTCGACCCGTACGGCGCCGAACTCCGCGACGGCAGGCTGTGGGGCCGGGGCGCCGCCGACATGAAGTCCGGCGTGGCCGCGATGGTCCACGGCGTGCGGGCGCTCCAGCGGGCCGGCCCCTTCCCGGGGCGCATCGTCGTCGGCGTGCTGTGCGACGAGGAGGGCCTGATGCTCGGGGCCAAGGCGTTCGCCGCCTCGCCGCTCGCCGCCGAAGTGGACGGTGTGATCGTCTGCGAGCCGGAGGGGTACGAGGTGTGCACCTCGGCCCGCGGCGGCATCCGCCTGCGGCTCGACCTGCGGGGCGAGATGGCGCACGGCGCGATGCCGCAGGAGGGCCGCAGCGCCCTCGTCGCCGGCGCGCGGATCGTCGCCGCGCTCGCGGAGGCCGAGGCGTGGGCGCTGCGGCGGTACGGCACCCACCCGCACGCCGGAGCGGTGACCGTGACCCCGACGGTGCTGCGCGCCGGCGACCCCGACCAGCTCAACGTCATACCGGGCCGCGGCGTGCTCGGCATCGACGTACGCACCGTGCCCGGCACCGACCACACCGAGCTGACCGAGCACCTCCGGCAGGCGGCCGTGGACGCGGCGGACACCGTGGGCGTCACCGTCGAAGCGGCCGTCGTCGACGACCGGCCCGCCGTCGAGATCGACGCGGCACACCCGCTCGTCGCGGCGCTGGTGGCCGGCCACCGGCAGGTGCACGGCGCCGCGCCGCGCTTCGGCGCGGTGCCCGGCACGACCGACGGGACGATCCTGACCCGCGACGCGGGACTGCCGACGGTCGTCTACGGGCCGGGCGGCAAGTGGATCGCCCACCAGAAGGACGAGTACGTGGAGGTGCGCGAGATCGCCGAGTACGCTCGGGTCTACGCCGCTGCGGCCCGGCACTTCCTGAACGGCGGGGCCCGGCCGGAAGGCGGCGGCACATGAGCGTTCCCGCCGCCTTCCCCCAGGGCCTGCCCGTCGGCGACGGCTGGGTGCTCGCTCCGCGTACCGGCCCGGTCGTCTTCCCGTACGACGGCACCGAGTTCGCCACCGCGCCGGTGGGCGACGCGGACCTCGCCCGCCGCGCCGCCGGGCACGCCGCCGCCGTACGCGCCCGCGTCGCACGGCTGGCTTCGCGCGTACGGCGCCAGGTGCTGGGCGGGGTGGCCGCCGGCCTGGAGGCGGTCGCGGGGCCCATGGAGGACCTGCTCGTCCTGGAGACCGGCAAGCCGCGGACCGACTGCCGCACCGAGGTTCGGCGGGCCGTGGTGACCTGGCAGGCCGCCGCCGACGAGGTGGTGCACATCCACGGTGAGACGGTGCCCCTGGACCTGCTGCCCTCGGGGGACGGCATGGTCGGCTTCTGGACCCGGCGCCCCGTGGGCGTGGTGGTCGGCATCGCGGGCTTCAACTACCCCGTGCTGCTCGCCTCCCACAAGATCGCCCCGGCGCTCGCGGCCGGCTGCCCGGTGATCGTCAAACCGGCCCCGGCCACGCCGCTGGCCACCCTGTGGCTGGTCCACCTCGTACGGGAACGGCTCGCCACGGCCGGCGCGCCGCCCGGCGCCGTGCAGCTGGTCACCGGCGACGCGGAGGTCGGCCGCGTCCTGACCACCCACCCCGAGGTGGCGGCGGTCTCCTTCACCGGCTCCGCCGCCGTCGGCCACCGCATCGCCCGCGACGCGGCGCCCCGCAAGACCGTCCTCGAACTGGGTTCCAACGCGGCGCTGGTGGCCGCCGCCGACGCGGACCTGGACGCGGCCGCCGACGCCGTGGCCCGCGGCGGCTACTACGCGTCCGGCCAGGCGTGCATCGCCGTCCAGCGCGTCATCGCCGTCGCGGAGATCGCCGGCGAGCTGGAGCGGCGGATCGCCGAACGGCTGCCCGGGATCGTCGTCGGCGACCCGCGCGAGGAGGACACCCGGGTCGCCGCCCTCATCGACGAGGCCGCGACCGAACGGGTGCTGTCCTGGATCGAGCGGGCCCGCGCGGCCGGGGCGCGGGTGGTGGCGGGCGGCACCCGCCGCGGCCGGTGCGTGACGCCGACGCTGCTGGCCGACGTGCCGGACGGCGAGCCCGCATGGGACGAGGAGATCTTCGGTCCGGTCGTCGCGCTGCGTACGGTGCCGGACCTGGACGCGGCGTACGACCTGGTCAACGCCGGGCGGTACGGGCTGCACGCGGCGGTCTTCACCCGCGGCCTGGACGCCGCCTTCCGGGCGCTGGACGCGCTGGACGTCGGCGGCGTCGTGATCAACGAGGTCCCGGGCTACCGCAGCGACACCGCGCCGTACGGCGGCGTCAAGGACTCGGGGCTCGGCCGCGAGGGGCCGCGCTTCGCGATCGGGGAGCTGACGGTGACGCGGATGGCCGTGATCCGCCCGTGAGCGCCGCGGCCGGCGGCGGCACGGGCCCGTACCCCCTACGACCCCGGAGCACACCATGGAGCAGGTGATCGAGTACGCGAAGCTGTTCCGCCTGGACGGGCGGCGGATCGCGGTCGTCGGCGGCGCCGGCGGGATCGGCCGGGAGGCGGTGCGCGCCCTGGCCGCCCACGGCGCCGAAGTGATCGTCGCCGATCTGGACGCGGCCGGCGCCGCCCGGGCGGCGGAGGCGGCCGCCTCCGAGCCCCCGGCCCCCGGCAGCCGGGCCGGCACGGCGACCGCAATCTCCCTCGACGTGCTGAGCGTCGACGGCGGCTGGACGGCGGTCGACGGCCGCTTCGAGCCGTCGGTCTGACCCGGCGGCGTTCCGCCTGCCCGCCCGTACGCCTGCCCGCCTCCCCTCTCCGCACGAAAAGCGTGATTCAGATCACGGGAATTCCGGTGTAACAAACCACGGGTAAGTGCGCGATGGATAAAGAGGTGCTCGCCGTGCACCGTGCCTATGTGTATCGAGAGGTTCCTCGTGTCACTCACCTCGTCCATCACGCGACCGCAGGAAATAGCCGTATCCCCGGCCCCGGAAGCCGTACCGTCCGCAGGTACCGCGATCGAGGCGGCGGGCGGATTCACCCTGTCCCACGGTGACGAGGGGGACGCGCCGGCGCAGCAGGTCGCCGGCAGCGGCGCCTCCGCCGACCCGGTCAAGGACTACCTCAAGCTGATCGGCAAGGTCCCGCTGCTCAACGCCGAGCAGGAGGTCGAGCTGGCCAAGCGCGTCGAGGCCGGCCTGTTCGCGCAGGAAAAGCTGGACACCGGCGAGCCCGCCGGGAAGCTCAGGCGCGAACTGGAGATCCTGGTCGCGGACGGCGCACGCGCCAAGGAGCACCTGGTCGAGGCCAACCTCCGGCTCGTCGTCTCGCTCGCCAAGCGCTACACCGGGCGCGGCATGCTCTTCCTGGACCTCATCCAGGAAGGCAACCTCGGCCTGATCCGCGCGGTCGAGAAGTTCGACTACGTCAAGGGATTCAAATTCTCGACGTACGCGACGTGGTGGATTCGCCAGGCGATCACCCGCGCCATGGCCGACCAGGCCCGGACGATCCGCATTCCGGTCCACATGGTCGAGATCATCAACAAGCTGGCCCGGATTCAGCGCCAGCTGCTCCAGGACACCGGCCGCGAACCCACCCCCGAGGAACTGGCCAAGGAACTCGACATGACCCCGGAAAAGGTCATCGAGGTACAGAAATACGGCCGTGAACCGATATCCCTGCACACCCCGCTGGGCGACGAGGGCGACAGCGAGTTCGGCGACCTGATCGAGGACACCGAGGCCGTCGTCCCGGCGGAGGCCGTCGGCTTCTCCTTCCTCCAGCAGCAACTGCGGGCCATCCTGGAGACCCTCGCCGACCGCGAGGCCGGCGTCGTCTCGATGCGCTACGGCCTCAAGGACGGCCAGCCCAAGACCCTCGACGAGATCGGCAAGGTCTACGGCGTCACGCGCGAGCGCATCCGCCAGATCGAGAACAAGACCATGTCGAAGCTCCGCCACCCGTCGCGCTCGCAGTTGCTGCGCGACTATCTCGACTAGGCGGCGCCACCTCGACCGGGCGGCGCCCGGAAGCGCTGCGGCCCCATACGAGGACCGCAGCGCGCCCGGCAGGGCTCAGGTGCGCCACTCCCGGCAGTCGCGCCGCCCATGACCAGTGCGGACGTCAGACGCGCGGTCGCGACCGCGTGACGTTTGGTGAGCAGCTTCACCGTTCCCGCGCGGTAGCCCGGTGGGCGGGTTCGGCTTTTGCGGTACGGACCCGGTGCCCGGCCCCCGGGCGCTGCTAGCCTCGCTACAGCGGCTCGCGGGGGACGGGGGTCCGAGATGAGTTCCGCAGTGGCGAAGGCCGGCCGTGTCGCGGCGTCGGTGGTCCTGTTGCTTCTCGCCGGCACGGCGGCGTGCGCCCGGCCCGCGAGCCCGCATCCCGGCAGCGTTCCGTCGGGCACGGCGGTGTCCGGCACGGCGGTGTCGTCCGCGCCGGCGCATTCCGGCACACCCGGTGGTCCCGGCGGCGGCGATGGCGGTGGTGGCAGCGGCGGCTCGGGCGGTGGAGGCGGGAGCGCAGGCGGAAGTGCGGGCGGGAGCGCGGGCGGCGGGACCTCGTACAGCGAGGGCGGCGACTCCGTACAGCCGGTCCCGGAACCGCCCGAGGACACCGACAAGTCCGGGACGACCGATATCGGGAACGTACCCAGCGGCGCCACCACCACGCCGCCCTGCACCGGACCCTCGGCCGAAGAGGCCACGTGCCCGACGGCGAAGTCCGCCTCGCCGCCGGCCGGCGGTTCGCCCAGCCCCGGCCCCACGCCGCCCGCCTCCAGCGCACCCTGACCCGGTGACGGGCGACCCGGCCGCCGCGCGGGCCCGCGCACGCCGCCGCCGGCAGCTCCGCCGGTCACCCGCTCCTCGCAGGCCCCCGGTACGCCGTACCGTCCTGCCGCCACGCGCGCCCGCCCCCGCCCCGCCGCAGCCCGAATCCCGGTTCGAGTGGGCGAACACCGTCGCGGGGGCGGCCTCCCTCATCGGCGGCCTGATGTATTACGCGGGCGTCCTCCACAGCAGCGCGTACTTCTCCTACTTCAACCTCCAGGCGTCCGCCCTCGGGTTCGGCTTCCCGCAGATGATCATCTGGAGCCTGCGGCTGGTGAACCTCTGGGTCCTCGTCGCCCTGGCCCTCCTGGCCGTCGCCCCGCGCGTCCCCGAACTCCTCGCCGCGCTGCGCGTCCCGAGCCGCGTCACCCGCGCGATCCGCCGGGCGGCCCGCGCCGTCGCCCGGCGGTACGCGCTGTTCGTGGCGGCCGGCGTCGCCCTGATGCTGCTGTGGCAGCACATCCAGCCGTACGGGTGGGTGGCGCCTTTGCTGGTGGCCGTCGGCCTCGTACTGGGCCTGAGCCGCGCGGCCAACCCCGCGGCACCCGCACGCGGCCTGTGGCGCAAGGGGCTGCCGGTCGCCGCGGCCGGACTGTTCCTGGTGTGGGTCGTCGCGCTGGTCGCCGGCCGGCTCGGCGCCGAGGACGCCAAGGTGGCCGCCGCCCACCTGGTCCGCCGCCCCGCCGTCGTCGTCCTGAGCACCGAACGCCTCAGCCTCACCGGGCCGGGCCTGGTGTCCGAGGAACTGAAGGGCATGCACTACCGCTACCGCTACTACGGCCTGCGCCTCCTGCTCGAACGCGACCGCCGCTACTACGTCCTCCCCGTCGGCTGGCGCGCCCGCACCGACCCCACCTACGTCATCGAGGACGACGACACGACCCTGGTCCAGCTCATGCCGGGCACCCGGCCGCGCGGCGGGGGAGCGGGGAACTGAGGGGCGGCCGGCGCGCCGTCCGGGTGCGTCCGTGCGAGTGGTCGTCCGGTCAACGTCGTTTGCACCGGCGGGAGTTGGCCGTACCGTTCGGTGCGGGACGTGAAGTGCCCGCACCGTCGGTGGGCCCGCGACGACGACCGCAGGAGGACTTGTGACCAGCACAGTCGAGCACAGCTTCGTCGAGGTGAACGGCGTCCGGCTGCACATCGCCGAACAGGGGCGGGGGCCGTTGGTCGTGCTGCTGCACGGCTTCCCGGAGTGCTGGTACTCCTGGCGGCACCAGTTCGCGCCGCTGGCCGCGGCCGGATACCGGGTCGTGGCGCCCGACCAGCGCGGCTACGCGCGAAGCGAGCAGCCGGCCGACATCGGCTCCTACACCTTGCTGCACCTGACCGGCGACGTGGTCGCGCTGATCCGCGCGCTGGGGGAGGAGCAGGCGGTCGTCGTCGGCCACGACTGGGGAGCGCCGGTGGCCTGGACGACGGCCCGGCTGCGCCCGGACCTGGTGCGCGGCGTCGCCGGGCTCAGCGTGCCGCCGGCACCGCGGTCGCCCATGGCACCGTTGCCGTACTTCCGCGAGATCCTCGGCCCCGGCTTCTACCAGATCTACTTCCAGGAACCGGGCGTCGCCGACGCCGAGCTGGCCCAGGACCTCACCGCCACGTTCCGCTCCATGCTGGCCGGCGGCTCCGGCGACAGCGCGTTCACCGACCCGCCCGTCCCGTGGGTCATCCCCGAAGGCGCCAAGCTGCTGGACGCCATGCCGGAGGTGGCGGAGCTGCCCGGCTGGCTGAGCCAGGAGGACATCGACACATTCGTCGGCGAGTACGCCCGGCTCGGAGCCCGCGCGTTCACCGGTGGCCTGAACTGGTACCGCAACATCGACCGCAACTGGGAACTGCTCGCGCCGTTCGACGGCCGCGGCATCGACGTGCCCGCGCTGTACCTGGCGGGCGACCGCGACCTGGTGCGGGCCTTCCCCGGCATGGCCGAGCTGCTGCCCGCCCTGGAACGGACGATGCCGAACCTCCGCCAGGCCCCGCCCCTGCCCGGCTGCGGACACTGGACGCAACAGGAGCGGCCCGAGGAGGTCAACGCGGCCTTGCTGGAATTCCTGGCGGAGCTGCCGGCGGCAAAGTGAACCGGCCTCACCCTGTGCGCGTGAACTCGCCGGCCGGGCCCGTCGGCTTTTTGCCGGCGTCACGGATTTCAGACTGAGCCCCCGGCGGCGCCCCGGTAGCCCTTGTCGGCCCAGCAAGCCACCCCGGCCCCCGCCAGGGCACCGATGATGCCGTGGGTTCGCGCGGCCTTGATGTCGTGGAAAAATCCCGGCAGCGCGGGCGAGGCCCGCAGCAGCCGTCCTGCCGGGTCGGCGATCCGGTCGATCGGCAGCAGCGTGCCGTCGACGATCACGAACGCCTTGCCGGTGGCTGTCCTCACCGCCTCGGTGAGGGTTGGCGCCAGAGCGGCCAGGATGTCGACGGCCTCGGCGATGTACCCGGTAGGCGGTGGTGGTGCCCACACCGAACCCGGCGGCGAGCTGGGCGTAGGTATGGCCGCATCGCAGATGAGCCGGTACGAGCAGCGCCTGCCGTCCGGCGGCCAGCCGGCGCCATCGCGTCCCTTGCGCAAGACGACGTGCGGTCAACTCAGCCGACTCGGACTCCCCTCCGGTGCGCTCGGCTGTGCTCAGCGAGGAGCAGTACCGCCCGGGGACTCTGCGCCCAGGAGCGTGAGCAGCCCGGGGAATCTCTTGTCGAGGTCCGCGCGTCGTAGTCGGATGCCCTTGCGGTTGCCGTAGTCGATCTCGTCAATAAGACCTGCCTCGCGCAGGACCCGGAAGTGGTGGGTCTGGGTCTGCTTCGAGATCGGAAGATCGAACGAGTTGCAGCCCCGCTCGCTGTCGCTGCGGTCGGCGGCCAACTCCGTCATCACCGAACGGCGGTGCTCGTCGGCGAGGGCGCGAAACACCGCACCCAGATCGAGCGCATCGGCCTCCGGGCCGACCAGGTTCCTCCCGGCCACGCCGCACCTCCTTCAAGTACGACTTGCATCGTACCTGAAGGACGTGCTCCACTGAGGTACGAAATCTTTCGTACCTGCCCGGGTTGCGCTGCCCTGTGCCGCCGCCCCCCTGAGACCAGGGCCGGCACCCACCGGGAACCTGGTCATCGACACTCCGAGAGGTCATCGTCATGAAGAAGCCCGAGGTGCTGATAGTCGGTGCCGGAATCGCAGGGCCCGCACTCGCCTACTGGCTCTCCCGGAAGGGATACCGGCCCACGGTCGTCGAACACGTCCGGCAGCTGCGCTCCGGTGGCAGCGCGATCGTCGTGAAGGGGCCCGCGATCCCGGTCGCCGAGCGCATGGGCATCCTCCCCCAGCTCCGCGAACTCGCCACCCGCAATCGGTCGCTGACCCTGCTCGACCCCGACGGCAGGCGAATCCTGCACCTCCCGCTCGCCTCGGACCAGGCGCCGACGGTCGAGGTGACCCGAGCCGACCTGTCCGAGGTGCTCCACCAATCGGCGCAGACCGAGGCCGAGTTCTTGTTCGACGACACGGTCACCGCTCTCGACCAGGACGCAGGCGGGGTGGACGTCACCTTCCGGCGGTCCGCGCCACGGCGCTTCGACTTGGTAGTCGGTGCCGACGGGATGCACTCCACCGTACGGCGCCTGGTCTTCGGCCCCGAGCGGCAGTTCGCGAGCGACCTGGGCCTGTACGGCGCGACCGTCCCGCTGGAACCCGACGCCATCGAGGACCCGACCGAGATGACGATGCTGACCGTGCCGAACCGGATGCTGGTCCTCCACCCCTCGCGGACCACCCCGCTCGCGATCTTCACCTTCCGGGCCGCACAGCCGGCGCCCCACGACCGCAAGAACATCGCCCTTCACAAGCAGACCGTGGCCGACGCCTACGCCGACGTGCGGTGGCGGGCACCGGAACTCGTGGCGGCGTTCCTCGACCACCCGGCTCCGTTCTTCGACCCCCTGACCACCGTCCGGGTGCCCTCGTGGTCCCGCGGACGGGTCGTACTGCTCGGGGACGCGGCGGCGGCGACAGCCCTGCTGGGCGACGGGTCCAGCATGGCGATGACGGGCGCGTACGCCCTCGCGGAAGAGCTCGCCGCCCACCCCGGTGACCACGCCCGCGCCTTCGCCGCCTACGAGTCGCGGCTGCGCCGCGAGGTAGGCCCGCGGCAGCGACGCGTCGGCCTGCTCTCCAGGCTCATGGTGCCCCGCACCCGGCCGGGCCTCGCGGTGCGCAACACGGTGGGCCGCGCGGTCGGTCGCACGAACCGGATCGCCTCTCGCGAAGCCGCGAACCGGTAGACCGGGCCCGCACCGACCGGTCACCGGTCGGTGCGCAGCTCCGCGGTAGCTCCCAACCGGCTCGGCGCCGCCATGCCCGACGAGCCCGGCGTGGCAGGCCATTACCGACGCGGCAGGCCGGCTGCCGGCGGCCTCACCCACCGTTAACGTCGGCACAACAGCACCCACGCCCGGATCCGTTGCCTCGGCGAGCAAGCCATGGCCGCCCTGAAGGGGCTCATTGAGCTTCAACCAACTCGAAGGTCAACGCGCGGGGCGTCACCAACGTCATGGCCGGCAACGACTAGCGCACGGCTGCGGCCGCGCATACGTCGGCGAGTGCCTGTCGTGCCAGCGGGCCGAAGCCCTCACTGTTGTCGGTGCCGATCCACTGGTCGTAGGCGATCTCCCAGGCGAGCGCGCCCAGGTGCGCGGCCACACGCGCGGTCAGGCTCGGGACTCCGCGGCGGTGGAGGGCCTCGATCATCGAGGCGGTGAGGTCGATCCTTTTCAGGGCCTCGCGTTCACGCAGTTCCGTATGGGCGTTCAGCACGGCCTGGCGCCGGCGGCTGAACTCGCGGCGGTCGGCGGTGAAGAACGTCCGGCCGAGCGCATCGAGGGCCTCCGCCACCGTGTCGAGCGGCCCGGACTCCGCCGGCGCCGAGGCGATCCCTTCGACGAGCAGACCGGCCACCGTGCCCCTGCCGAAGAGCACCTCGCGCTTGTCCGGGAAGTGCCGGAAGAACGTGCTCTTGGTGAGCCCCGCGCGCTCCGCGATCTCGATCACGGTCGTGTTCTCGTAGCCCTGTTCCTCGAAGAGGTCGAGGGCAGCGGCGGCGAGTCGTCCTGGTGCGTCGGGTTGCCAGCGAGCCATGGAAACAGTGTACGGGACTTTGTCCCGTCACTGGTGTACGGTCGATGAGACCAAGTCCCATCACTGGCCAGGAGAGGTCACCGATGAGTAAAGCTGTCCGCTACCGGCGCTTCGGCGGTCCCGAAGTGCTCGAACTGCTGGAGATACCCGAGCCGCACGCCGCACCCGACGAGGTGCGCGTCCGGGTCACGGCCGCCGGGCTGAATCCGATGGACTGGCAGATCACCACCCAGCCCGACATGGCGGCGCGGTTCGGTATCTCACTGCCGGCCGGGTTCGGCAGCGACTTCGCCGGAGTGGTGGACGAAGTGGGCGCCGAAGCCACCGGATTCGCGGCCGGCGACCGGGTGTACGGGGCGGCGATTGGCCGGTCCGTCGCCGATTTCGTGCTGGTCAAGACCCCCGCCGCGGACCTGTGGCCCACCCCGGACGGCATCAGTGACGAGGTGGCGGCCACACTTCCGGTGGCCGGCCTGACGGCCTGCGCCGCGCTCGCCGCGATCGAACTCCGCGCCGGGGACACCGTCCTGATCGGTGGGGCGGCGGGTGGCGTGGGCATCTTCGCCGTGCAGCTGGCGAAGCTGGCGGGAGCCCGGGTGCTCGGCACCGCCTCCGAGGGGACGTTCGGATTCCTGCGCGGGCTCGGCGCCGAACCCGTGGCGTACGGCCCCGGGCTGGCGGACCGGGTGCGGGCCCTGGCGCCCGAGGGGATCACCGCCGCCACCGACCTGTTCGGACGGGAGGCGGCCGAGACCGCCCTCAAGCTCGGCGTGGCACCCGAGCGGGTCTCCGTCGTGGCCGACGGCCCCGCCCCGCCGCCTGGTGTCCGCAAGGTGGGCGCCCTCGACGCGGGTCCGGACGCCCTGAAACGGATCGCCGACGCGGTCCATGCCGGCGAGATCACGGTTCCGATCGCGGCGACCTTCCCGGTCGAGCAGATCCGCGAAGCCGTGACGACGCAGGCCGAGAGGCACGTGCACGGCAAAATCGTGATCGCCCTGTGAACCGGCACGAGGCGGACTCGGCGCCCAGGATCCACTTCGCAACAAGCCCTAGCTTGATCTTTAACCTGTAGGGCGGGGTTTCGGAGCTCTGGCCGGGCAGGCGGCCTGTGGGCGGATGTGCCGGAAGTCGCGGCGGACGCGGGCGGGAGTGAGCCTGTCCGGAGGGCTGGGTTTCTCCCAAGGACGGCGCCGGTCGGCTGCCAATGAGCCGATTCCAACCTGACGGCGCTGCCCGAGGGTTGGACGGATCTACGAAGCGACGAAGCTTCTGGTCAGGCCCTCCTCGCCCAGGCCCCTCTGCGGTGCGGTGACACCTGCGCCCAGCTCGACGCACTCACCCACGCCGGCCTCAAGTGCTGGGCCGACAAGGCTTACCAGGGCGCCGGCGGCCCTGCCCTTCACCACGCGTCAGCGTGAGGTTGGAAAAGGCGCACTGCCGGACGAGGCCCGCCCGCCGGCGGGCGGGCCTCGTCCGAAGGGCGGGGCAGTACCTCTAGGGCAGCCCGCTGTCGATGGCCTTCATCAGGGTGCCCGTTGGCGTGTCACCGGACATTTCCCAGACCATGGCCCCCAGCAGCCCCTTCGCCTTGACCCAGTCCGTCTTCTTTCCGATCGACCAGGTGTCGTCGAAGGACCACCACTGGCCGTTCGCGCCGGTGTACCCGTACGTCGAGATGGACTGTTCGTCGTGATAGACGGTCATGTTGGGGACGTTGCTCAGCATGTTCTGGTAGCCCCGGATGCCCGCCTCCTCCGGGAACTGGCCGGGGGCGGCGCCGTCCGCCGACTGCCACTCGCCGTGCGCCCCGCCGTCCGCGACGGTCTTCCAGCCGCGGCCGTAGAACGGGAAGCCGATGGTGATTTTGCGCGGGCTGACCCCCGCGTCCAGGTACGCCTTGACGGCGTTCTCGACGCTGAAGTGGAAGTCGTACGGGTCCTGGGTGTCGCGGTAGAGGTTGGCCTGGTGGCCGGTGCGTTTGGGCTCCCAGGAGTTGTCGCTGCCCGAGCCGTGGAAGTCGTAGCCCTGTACGTTGGCGTAGTCCAGCGACTCGAAGATCGTGGACAGGTCCCAGCCCTGCTGGATCTTGACGGGGTCGGCGGGGGTGAACGCGGTCAGCAGCTTGTGCTCGCCGCCCAGCGCGTCGAGCTGCCGGCGGAACTCCTTGATCAGCAGCGCGAGGTTGGCCTTGTCGTCCGGGCTGTAGTGGTTGCCCGGGTGGCCCTCGGCGCCGGGCCACTCCCAGTCCAGGTCGATCCCGTCGAAGATGCCCGCGCCCGTTCCCGGGCCGCCCGCGCCGTTGTAGGCGGGCAGGTTGCCCTTGATCCACACGTCGATGCAGGAGGCGGCGAACTTCTTGCGGGAGGCGTCGGTGGCCGCCGCGTCGGAGAAGAACTTCGAGTACGTCCAGCCGCCGAGCGACATCACCACCTTCAGGTGCGGGTGCTTCGCCTTGAGCTTCTTGAGCTGGTTGAGGTTGCCGCGCAGCTTGCCCCAGCCGTCGTCGGCGACGCCGTCCACCGACTGCGCGGCGGGGAACGCGCGCCCGTAGTCGGCGTCCGCGTCACCCGCGCCGGTGCCCTCGTCCGGGTCCTGCGGATTGCCCGAGACGCCCTTGGTCACCCCCGCCAGACAGGTGAGGTTCTTCGGATCGACGTTGGCGAAGGCGTAGTTGACGACGTCCAGCTTGGCCGCGGCGCCCGAGGTGTCCAGGTTCTTGACGAAGTACTGGCGGCCGTAGATGCCCCACTGCGCGAAGTAGCCGACCTTCAGGTACTTGCCGGGCCCGGCCACGTCGTCCGTGGTGACGGTCAGGGCGTTGGAGGCGGGCGAGGCGTTCTCGGCTGCGTCGCGGGCCTTGACGGTGAAGGTGTACGAGGTCGCGGGCGTCAGGCCGGCGACCGTGGCGGCGGTGGTGCCGCCGGGAACGGTGGTGGCCAGGTCGGCGCCCCGGTAGACGTCGTACGCGACCACGCCGACGTTGTCGGTGGCCTTGTCCCAGGCCAGGGAGACGCTGGAGGAGGTGGTCGCGGTACGGCGCAGACCGCCGGGCGCGGTCGGCGGCACCGGGTCGCTCGCCGGGTCCACGGTGCTCGCGGTCACCGGCGCGCTCGGCGGCCCGGCGTTGCCGCGCCGGTCCTTGGCCCGGACGGTGAACGTGTAGCGGGTGGCCGGGGTCAGGCCGGTGACGGTCGCCGTGGTGCCGGTGGAGGTGGCGACCGGGCGGCCCTCGCCGAGCACCTCGTAGGAGGTGACCGGGTAGTCGCCCTGGGCGGCGGCCGGCCAGCTCAGCGAGACGCTGCGCGCGGTGGTGGCGGTGACCTGGGGAGTGCCGGGCGCGGACGGCGGCACGTCCGGGCTGCCGTCACACTTGTCCCCGTTGACGGTGCAGGACGTCGGGTTGCCGACGGGGCCGTTGGCGATGAACCAGTAGCTGAACGGTTCGGTGCTGCCGCCGGCCGGTACGGTCGCGTTGTAGTGGGCGTTCTTGACCGTCACGTGGCGGCCGTTGACGGTGGCGTCGCCGTTGTAGTGTCCGCTGATGGTGACACCGGCCGGCAGGTCGAACTCCAGGCTCCAGCCGGTGACGGCGGTGGAACCGCCGTTGCGGACGACGTAAGTGCCTTTCCACCAGGAGCCGTTCTCCTGGCTGGCGAACATGGCGGTGAGGGTCCCCGCAGCCTGGGCGGGAGCCGCCGCCGGGCCGCTCAGCACGGCGGCCACGGACAGGATCAGGGTGGTGAGCAGGGCCGCGGCTCTGCTCCGGAATCTGCGCCGGTCTTTCATGGGCACCCCTGTGAGTGTGAGTGGTACAGGGTGTGAGAACCGAAGTGCGCATACCCGGCCGTGCGCCAGGGGGACGGGCGCCGGGTGGCCGGGTGCCGGACGGCAGTCGCACCATAAATGGTCTGGACCAAGCCGTCAACGGGTGTGAAGGGAGCGGCAGTTGGGGTCCGCGCGGTGCCTTACGCCCGCACCGCCCTGATCGCGGCGCCGCCCGGCGGGGTGGTGGTGCCGCGGGCATTCGTGCAACGCCTCGTGGCCGCCTGGCATGGAAAGTGCTTTTCTCGTACGGCTCGAAGCCGCCGATTGCGCCGAGGCTGCTATTGGGTGGGCAATCGGACAAGCTGCCCGGAGATTGGAGGGGAATGCGGCGCTTGTGGCAACGGCATTCCCGTAATGAATTACTTACGCGATAATCGTTCGGTCGGTGCGGGAGGCCCGGACGGTGAGCGGGATATGCCCACGTCCGGGCGCGCCGCCTATTCGGCCGCTTGGGCCTGCTCCGCCGGCTCCGTCGCCCCCGCGCCGATCTTGCTGTGCCGCCGGCCGTAACCGAAGTACAGCGCGAGGCCCGCCGCGAGCCAGACCAGGAACCCGACCCAGGTGATGACCTGGAGGTTGAGCATCAGGTACAGGCAGCACAGCAGCGAGACCAGCGGGATGAACGGGACCCACGGGGTGCGGAACGCGCGGGGCAGGTCGGGGGCGGTGCGCCGCAGGATCAGCACGCTCGCCGAGACCGAGGCGAACGCGAACAGGGTGCCGATGTTGACCATTTCGGCGAGCAGGTCGAACTTCAGGAACGCCGCCAGCCCGGCCATGATGACGGCCAGCACCACCAGGTTGATCTTCGGGGTGCCGTGCTTCGGGTCCACCTTGTACAGCGCCTTCGGGAGGAGCCCGTCGCGGGCCATCGCGAAGACCACGCGGCTCTGCGACCGGAAGCAGATCAGGCTCACCGCGGCGAGGCCGACCACCGCGCCGACGCTGATGACGGTCGCGAAGAAGGGGTGCCCCTTGGCGGTGAAGGCGTCGGCCAGCGGGGCCTTCACCGACAGTTCGGAATAGTGCTGCATACCGGTGACCACCAGGCACACCGCGACATAGAGCACGGTCACGACGATCAGCGAGGCGATGATGCCGATGGGCAGGTCGCGCTGCGGCTTGCGGGTCTCCTCCGCCGAGGTCGCCACCATGTCGAAACCGATGTAGGCGAAGAAAACCATCGCGGCGGCGCTCAGAATGCCGGCGACGCCGAATGCCGTCGGCGTGATGCCGGTCAGCATCTGCAACAGCGGGGCCTCCAGGCCGGAAACCCGCGCGGTGTGCTGCGCCTCGGGCACGAAGGGGTGGTAATTCGCGGTGTCGACGAAGAAGGCCCCCGCGATGATCACCAGCAGCACGATCGCGAACTTGATGCCGACCAGCACGTTGGTGACGCCCTTGGACAGCTTGCCGCCGACGACGAGCACCGCGCCCAGCACGAGCACCAGCAGCGCCGCCGGCAGGTTCAGTACGGCGTCGTCGCCCCCGCTCAGCGCGGCGGGCAGGTGCAGGCCGATGCCGTTGAGCATCGATTGCAGGTAGCCGGACCAGCCGACCGCCACCACCGCGGTGGCCAGCGTCAGTTCCAGGCTCAGCGCCCAGCCGATGATCCAGGCCGGCAATTCGCCGAGTGCCGTGTACGAGTAGGAGTACGCGGAGCCCGCGACCGGTACCGAGGAGGCGAATTCGGCGTAACACAGTGCGGCGCACGCGCAGACCGCCGCCGCGACGACGAAAGAGAGTGCCACGGCGGGCCCGGCCATGTTCTTGGCGACCGTGCCGGTGAGGACGAAGATTCCGGTGCCGAGAATGACACCGACCCCGAGGATGGTCAGGTCCAGAGCGGAAAGGTCCCGGCGAAGGCGTTGTTCGCCTTCTCCGCGAGCCTCCTTGATGGCTCGCTCCAGAGGCTTTTTGCGCAGCAGACTCACGGTGGGTATTCCGAACTCTCTCAGGGGTGAGGAAACGGTTGTACGCGTTCCCGGTCGGAGTGTCCGTCAGGCGTCCGCGTCCTCGCAACGTAACGCCCCGGCATCTCAAATACTGGGACCGCGGGGGCGTGGCGCATTACTCCGGAGGCCCGCCGCAGCGGCCGGCCGCGGTGGTATTGCGGGAGTATTTCCGCGCGCCCGGAGCGGCCCTCGGCTACAGTGGGGCACATGGCTTCCTGGTACTACTTTCTGTGAGTCCGGGCGTGGCCGCGGACGGCTGACGACGCGCCGTCCCGCCGCGCGACCGGCGGCGCCGCCCGTCCGGGCGGTGTGATCCGCCGAGCCGACGCGCGCTTGCCGCGGTCACCTTCTCCCCGCAGCCGCGTACACCGCCGCGCTGCCTCCCGGCCTTTTCGGAATCCGGCCCCCGCGCCGACGCGCGGTGCGGCCATGACGTACCCAGGGGATTTCCCGTGCGCCATCGCGCCCAATTGACCATGAAGGACGTATCCCGCGCCTACGGCGACCGCGCCGTGCTGGAGCAGGTGTCGCTGACCGTGCGCCCCGGCGACAAGGCCGGCGTCATCGGGGAGAACGGCTCCGGCAAGTCCACGCTGCTCCGGCTGCTGGCCGGTGCCGAGAAACCGGACACGGGGGAGATCACCGTGTCCTTTCCCGGCGGTACGGGCTACCTCGGCCAGCTCCCGGACCTCGACCCGCGCGGCACCGTCCAGGACGCCGTGGACGCCGCCCTCGCCGACCTGCGCGGCCTCGAAGCCCGCATGCGGGCGGCGGAAGCCGCGCTGGCCACCGCCACCCCGGACGAACTCGACGCGTACGGCGAGCTGTTGACCGCCTTCGAGGAGCGCGGCGGCTACCAGGCCGACGCGCGCGTCGACGCGGCCCTGCACGGCCTCGGCCTGTCCCACCTCACCCGCGACCGGGTGCTCGGCTCGCTCTCGGGTGGCGAGCAGTCGCGGCTGTCGCTGGCCTGCGTACTCGCCGCCGCGCCGGAACTGCTGCTGCTGGACGAGCCGACGAACCACCTCGACAGGCAGGCCACCGCCTGGCTGGAGGCGTACCTGAAAGCGCACCGCGGCACGGTGGTCGTCGTCACCCACGACCGGGTGTTCCTCGAAGCGGTCACCTCCGTCGTCCTCGAAGTCGACCGCGACCTGCGGACCGTCACGCGCTACGGCGACGGCTGGGACGGCTACCGCACGGCGAAGGCCGCGGCCCGCCGCCGCTGGGCGCAGGAGCACGACGAGTGGCTGGCGGAGGTCGCCAGGACCGCCGGGCTGGCGGCCTCGGCGGGACGCCGGCTCGCCGGTACCGGAAAGGACCCGCGCGAAGGGTTCGGCAAGCACCGCCGGTCCCATGAGGCGAAGCTGTCCGGCCAGGTCAGAGCGGCCAGGCAGCGGCTGGAGCGGCTGCGGAGCAGCCCGGTGCCGCCGCCACCCGTACCGCTGCGCTTCACCGCCGGACTGGCGACAGCGGCGGACACGCCCGGCGAGGAGGCCGAAGGTGCAGGCGCGGCGGCCCCGCAAGGCCCGCCGGGCGGCGCCGGGCCGCGGCGGCCCCTCGCCGAGCTGACGGACATCGCCGTCGGCGACCGGCTGCGGATCGCCGGTCTGACCGTCGCGGCGGGCGAACGCCTGCTGGTCACCGGCCCCAACGGCGCCGGCAAGACCACGCTGCTGCGGGTGCTGGCCGGGGACCTGGCGCCCGACCGGGGCACGGTGCGCCGGCCGGCCCGTACCGGTTACCTGGCGCAGGAACTGTCCGCCGCGCCGCCCCGGAAGTCGCTGCTGGCGGCCTTCGCCGCCGGACTGCCGGGCCCGCCCGAGGAGCACGCGCCCGGCCTGCTGTCCCTCGGCCTGTTCCGGGAGGCGGACCTGGCGGTGCCCGTGGCGGCCCTCTCCGTGGGCCAGCGGCGCAGGCTGGAGCTGGCACGCCTGGTGACACGCGCCGCCGACCTGCTCGTCCTCGACGAACCGACCAACCACGTCTCCCTCGCCCTGGTGGAGGAACTGGAAGAGGCGCTGGCGGCGTACCGCGGCGCGGTGGTCGTGGTCTCCCACGACCGCCGGTTCCGCAGCGGCTTCGGCGGGCGCCGGCTGGAACTGGACGGCGGCCGGGCGGTACGGGAGCGCGTCGCGAAGGCCCGCTGAGCCTCCGGGTGCGCCCCTGGACCCGAGGACCGAGAGTGGAGGGGAAGCCCGCGAGGAAAGGGTGAAGGGGCAACCACCCGGTGGCCCGGTGACATGACGGCCCGGCGAGCGGGCAGGGGGCGAAGAGGACGGAACGACGGACGGTGCGGGTGGTGCCCTCAGGGGACACAACGACCACACACGTTGTATCCGCTGAAAAACGGGCACCCAGCACACCGTCAGGACACAACCGTCAAGGCTGTCACGACCGTCAGCCGGCGATCCGCGACTTTCGAGGAGGAAGCGCCATGCACCTCTCGCTCCTTCAACCGATCATCGACCGGCCGGGCCCCTGGGCATCCGTGTACGCCGATGTCTCGCACGACACCGAGGACGCGGCCAAACAGCAGGAACTGGCGGCGCGCGCGGCGGCCAGGCAGCTCGCGGAGCAGGGCGCCGACCAGGCCACCTGCGACGCCGTGCGTGAAGCACTGGCCGGCCACCGCGCCAACGGGGACTCCGGGCGGGCGGTGTTCGCCACGGACGGCGAGGTCGTCCTGGACGCGCCGCTGGCCGGGCGGCCCGCGAGGCCGTTCGCGGCCTGGTCGCCGCTGCCCCGGATCACCCCGTGGGCCGAGTCCGCCGCGGACGACTCCCGCTGCCTCGTCGTGTACGTGGACCGGATGGGAGCCAACTTCGAGCTGCACAGCGACCACGGCGGCGAGGAAGCGGGCTCGGTCGAGGGTCTGGACTGGCCGATCCACCGGACCGCGACGGCGGACTGGTCCGAACGGCACTTCCAGACCGCGGTCGAGAACACGTGGGAGCAGAACGCGGGCGAGATCGCCGAGGCCGCGCAGCGGGTATTCCAGAGCTGCGGCGCCAAGCTCATGCTCCTGGCGGGCGACCCCCGCGAGCGCCGCTCGGTACACGACAAGCTCCCCGAACAACTGCGCGCCGTGGCCTACGAGACCGACCACGGCGGCCGCGCTGCCGGGTCGGACAGCACCGCCCTGGAACGCGACATCGCCCATATCCGCGCCGTGCACGAACGCGACCTCGTCGCGGACGTCCTGGACCGCTTCCGGGCGGGCGCCGGAGTGGGCGGCACGGACCCCGCGTACGCCGCGACCGGTGTGCCGGCCCTCGTCGAGGCGGCGCGCGAGCACCGTATCGACACGCTGATCATCGGCCCCGGTGGCGCCGACGCCGGCCGTGAGGTCTGGGTGGGCCCGGGACCCGACCAGCTGGCGGTGCGCAACTCCGAACTGCAGTACCTGGGCGAGGTGCACCCTTCGGCCGCCCGCGCGGACGACGCCCTGCTGCGCTCGGCCGCCGCGACCGGAGCGGAAGCCGTCGTCGTACGCGACCCCTCCGAGGCACCGACCGGCGGTCTGGGCGCGATCCTCCGCTGGAGCGAGCCGACCCAGCGCTGAAGCACCCCACCCCGGCGGGCCGCGTGACGACACACCGATGACGAGTCGTCGCGCGGCCCGCCGTGTGAGTGCGTGCGCCGGCGCCCCGGGCGGCCCCGGGCGGCCGCGCGCTCCTTCCGCCGGGGCGGGCCATCGGGCTCGGGCCGCCCCGGCAGCCAAGGCCGAGCCGGTCAGACGGCGCCCCGAAGAACGGGTGAAGGCGCCGCGACCGGCTTGGGTCCGGCCTTCTCGAAGACCGTCACGTCAATCTCGACCTTCCTTTCGCTCATCCTCCTGTGGCCCACGCTCGCAGGCTAGGAAAAGGCGTGCGGGCCGGACAGGGCGCACGTTCCGCGCCCGGTCGCGGAAATCGGGCGCACGGCGGGCGACACAGAGCGTCTGCCCCACGACGCGCGTTCCGTGTCACCCGTAGCGCGGCGGACGCAAGCGGAAAGAGGATGGCACAGGCGGACACCGGCGGAGCCCTCGTGACGCACGCCGTTCCGCCGCTCGCCGCGGCGGCCCGCGCCGTGCGCGTACCGACCGGGAGGTCACCGTGGCCCGTACCGCCCCCGCATCCGACGCCGCCCTCCGCGCCCGGCTCGACGCCGTCCGCGAGCGGTTGCTGCTGCTCGCCCGCGACCTGCACGCGCACCCGGAGACGGCCTTCGACGAACACCACGCGGCGGACGCCGTCACCGCGCTGCTGGCAGACACGGGCCTGGAGGTGGAGCGCGGTACGGCCGGGCTGCCGACCGCGTTCACCGCGACCGCCGGGCCCGCCGACGCGGACCTGACCGTGGGGCTGTGCCTGGAGTACGACGCGCTGCCCGACCTCGGGCACGCCTGCGGGCACCACCTGATCGCCGCCGCGGGCGCGGGCGCCGCCATCGCCCTGGCGGCCGTCGCCGACGACCTCGGACTGCGCGTGAAGGCGCTGGGCACGCCCGCCGAGGAGAGCGGCGGCGGCAAGATTCTCATGCTGCGGGCGGGCGCCTTCGACGACGTGTCGTGCGCGATGATGGTCCACCCCGGCCCGTCGGACGACTTCGGCGGCACGTCCATGGCTTCCCGCGGCGTCGAGGCGGAGTACCGGGGCCGCGCGGCGCACGCGGCCATGGCCCCGCACGACGGCCGCAACGCCGCCGACGCCTGCGTCGTCGCGCAGACCGCACTGGCCCTGCTGCGCCAGCAACTCCCGGACGGCGTACGGATGCACGGCATCGTCACGCACGGCGGTGACCGCACCAACATCATCCCGGCCCGGACCGTGCTGAGGTGGCAGCTGCGCGCCGGCACGCTCGGCGAACTGGAGTCGCTGTGGCCCCGGGTGCGGGCCTGCTTCGAAGCGGGCGCCGTGGCCACCGGCTGCGAACTGACGCTGAGCGAGCCGTCCGCCGCCTACGCCGACCTGCGCCAGGACCCGTGGCTCGGCGACACCTACGCGCGCCACGTGCGGGCACTCGGCCGTACGCCGGAAGCCGCCTCCATCGGGGCCTCCACCGACATGGGCAATGTCAGCCACGCCCTGCCCGCCATCCACCCCACCATCGGCCTGGGCTGCGCGGCCCGGCCGCACACGCTCGAATTCGCCGAGGCGGCGCTCGGCGAGGCCGCCGACCGCGCGGTGCTGGACGCCGCCCTCGCGCTGGCCCGCACCGCCGCCGACCTGGCCGCCGACCCGGACGAACGCCGCCGGGTCACGGACGCGCACCGGGCACGCGCCTACCGGCCTTCGTCGGCCGGCTCACCCCTCGGGTGACCCGCGGCGTTCTGCTGCTCCTCCAGATTGGTGGAGAAGGTGTCGCCCTCCTTGCCGACCCGCTCGTCCTCGTCCTCGTCGTCCGTGACGTCCAGCTCGGCGTCCGCGAACTCCTTGATCACTTCGTCGGCGGCGGAGTCGGTGTGCTTGCGCTCGTTTCCCATGGGCACCAGGTTCCCCGACCTGCGGTGATCATGCCCGGGGCCGCGGCGGCCCGTTGGCCCGTACGGGTTTCCGGGGCCGGGAAAGGGCTACCCGCAGGGGCGGCCGTTCGCGGCGGACCGGGGCCGGGCGTCCGGCCGGCCCCGGTCGGCGGCGCCACCGAGACCGGGAGGTGCGAGGGATGTTCCGTGCGATCGCGGAGGTGCTCAGGACCGTGGGAAGCACGCTCGCGGCAGTTGTCACCCTGCCGTTCAGAGCACTGGCCCGGCTCTTCGGCGGAGCCTCGCGGTCCGCCCGCTGAGACCGCCCGGCGCCGCGCCTGTCGGTGCGGTGCCGGGCACGCTACCGTGACACCCAGGCACCGTGAGGTCGCCCGAGGCCGCTTGGAACCGGCCGGCGCGGGACCTCGGACGGGCCAGACAGAGGCGGGACGCAGTACCTGTCAGCGGGCCTACAACGGTCCTCCGGAGGCCGGCCAACCTCCCACCGCCGGGCGCGCGCCCGGACCCCGTGCCCATCGTCGCGGTGGCGGGAGCCGTGTGAGAGGCGGCCTCCGATGCCTGCCACCGAACGAGAAGCGTGTGTCGCCGAAGCGGTGCGCGACCTGGTGTACCGCGCCTCCGACTTCGATCCGCTGGAACTGCTGCACGACCTGACCGACCACGCGCTGACCCTGCTGCCCGTGGCCGGCGCCGGCGTCACCGTCCTCGACGAACTGGGCCGGGTGGAGTACGCCACCGCGTCCGACGAACGCTGCCGCCGCCTGGAAGAGGCCCAGATCGACCTGGACGAGGGGCCCTGCCTGGAGGCCGCCCGCACCCGTACCGCCCTGACCACCACCGCGCTGAACGGCCCCGCTGCGCTGCGCTGGCCCCGCTTCGCCCACCACGCACGCCGCGCCGGCATCGCCGCGCTCGCCGCCGTGCCGCTGCGCACCCCCGCCACCACCGTCGGCGCCCTCAACCTGATGAGCACCACGGCACTCCTGCCGGACGCGCGCGAACTGCGCATCGCGCAGGCCCTGACGGACGCCACCGCCGCCTCCCTCGGCCACCGGCACGAGCTGCGCGGCCAGGCCGACCTGATCAAACAGCTGCGGACCGCGCTGGACAGCCGCCTGGTGATCGAACAGGCCAAAGGCGTCCTGTCCGAACGCCTCGCCATCAGCATCGACGAAGCCTTCCACCGGATGCGCAACCACGCCCGTGCCCGGCAGCAGAAACTCACCGACCTGGCCGCCGACGTCGCCGGCGGCTCCGTCCCCACGGAACTCCACGCCCAGTGACGGCCTGCGGGCGGCCACGGTGTGGCCGCCCGCCCTCGCCTCAGGTCACCTCTCAGCCGGGCAGTGCCGGCCGGTTCCAGTGCCGGTGTGCCGCGATCGCGTCGGCGAACGCGCCCGTGAACTCCTGGGCCGTTCCGCCGCCCGCCAGCCGGTCCGTGACGATGCCCGCCTCGGAGACCGCCTGGTCCCCTTCGCCGGCCGTGCGCAGTTCGCCCGGCAGCAGGCCGGCCAGCTTGTCCACGCTGACGCCCAGCGCGCCGATCGGCTTGCCGTGCCGGTACGCGCTGCGGACGAACCGCAGGGCCGCGTCGTCGGCGGCCGGGTTGCCGGAGTCCAGCCCGCCCGGGGGCAGCAGCACCGCGTCGTAGAGCACCGAGGCGACGGTGGGCAGCGCCCGGTCCACGGCCAGCGTGCTGCCGTCCTTGTCGTCGACGGTGCCGTCCTGCGGTGCGAGGAGCTCCACGATCGCGCCCCGCTCGGTCAGCGCGTCCCGGACCGCGATGGTCTGGGCGGCGTCCACGCCGTCGGACACCAGAACGGCGACTTGCCGGGTGCTGATCGAGCCGTCCCCGCGGTTGTTCTCGAAGCTCAGCGCGGGGGAGGGGGTCGGCTGCGGCGTGTTCGGGCGCTCCTGCGGCGCGGGGACGCCGATGCCCTCGGCGACCGCGACGGCCAGCGCGTGGTCGACGTACGAGAGCTGCTCGACGGTGCGGGCGCGGACCTCCTTCGCGCCGACCTTGCCCAGTTCGAAGCGGAAGGCGTCCACGATGTGCTTCTGCTCCCAGCCGGCCATGCTGTGCCAGAACATCGCCGTCTGCGTGTAGTGGTCGTCGAAGCTGGGGCTGCGGCGGCGGATCTTGCGGCCGTCCACTCGCTCGGTGTAGTGCCGGAAGGCCGGGTCGTCCGGGTCGGCCAGGGCGGGGCAGCCGCCGCCGAGCGAGTTCGGGAAGTAGTTGGTGCCCCGGTGGATCTCGTTCTGGTGGAAGCCGTCGCGCTGGTTGTTGCGGACCGGGGCCACCGGCCGGTTCACCGGGATCTGTGCGAAGTTCGGGCCGCCGAGGCGGAGCAGCTGGGTGTCGAGGTAGGAGAAGTTGCGGGCCTGGAGCAGCGGGTCGTTGGTGAAGTCGATGCCCGGCACGACGTTCGCCGTGTGGAAGGCGACCTGCTCGGTCTCGGCGAAGAAGTTGTCGGGGTTGCGGTCGAGCACCATCCGGCCGATGGGCTGTACCGGGACCTGCTCCTCCGGGATGATCTTGGTGGCGTCCAGCAGGTCGAAGTCGAAGTCGTGCTCCTCGGACTCCGGTACCAGCTGTACGCCCAGCTCCCACTCGGGGTACGCGCCGGCCTCGATGGTGTCCCACAGGTCCCGGCGGTTGAAGTCGGGGTCCCGGCCCTGGGCCTCCTGCGCCTCGTCCCACACCAGCGAGTGCACGCCCAGCTTCGGCTTCCAGTGGAACTTCACGAAGGTCCCTTGACCCTGCGCGTTGACGAACCGGAACGTGTGCACGCCGAAGCCCTGCATCATCCGGTAACTGCGCGGAATGGCGCGGTCGGACATCAGCCACATGATCGTGTGCAGCGTCTCGGGCTGGAGGGAGACGAAATCCCACAGGGTGTCGTGCGCGGAGGCGCCCGTCGGAATGTCGTTGTGCGGCTCGGGCTTCACCGCGTGCACGAAGTCCGGGAACTTGATGCCGTCCTGGATGAAGAAGACCGGGAAGTTGTTGCCGACCAGGTCGTAATTGCCCTCCGAGGTGTAGAACTTCGTCGCGAAACCACGCACGTCACGAACGGTGTCCGCACTGCCGCGCGGGCCCTGCACCGTGGAGAACCGGACGAAGACCGGGGTTTTCACGTCCGGGTCCTGGAGGAATGCCGCCTTGGTGAATTCCGCGCACGACCGGTACGGCTGGAACCAGCCGTACGCACCCGCGCCGCGCGCGTGCACCACCCGCTCCGGGATCCGCTCGTGATCGAAGCGGGTGATCTTCTCCCGGAAGTGAAAGTCCTCCATCAACGTGGGGCCGCGCTCCCCGGCCTGGAGGGAATCATCCGTATGGTCGACCGGCACACCCTGGTCGGTCGTCATCGGCCCGGCGGCCGGGTCCTCGGCGCGGAAGCGGTCTCGTTGTTCTTGCTTCGGGTCGGCCATCGGATTCTCGCTCCTTGTCTGCCCTGTGCGAAACCCGCAGAGGCATCCGCACATCGTTTAGCGCGCGCTGCGGTCCGCAGACGCCGCGGCGACGCTCCGCCGGGCTGGGTAACCGGGAAACCGCCCGGTCAAACATGCCTTTCGGGCCTTTCCAGAAGCGTTCTGTAGCCGTGCGTGACACCTCCGCAGGCGGGTACGCGCCGGTCGTCCTATGCTCAGTGGTGCAGACGTTGGGCGTGTGCCGCATGCCTGGTGGGACCGGGTGCGCGGACAGTCGGAAGCTGTCCGCTCGGTGTGCTTCCGCCGTCTCGGTGACGACGCCCAGACCCCGCGTCCGTTGGGAGAGTGGATCCCGTGAGCACAGCCGCCACGGCTCCGTCACGCCGCCGACGAGCCTTTCCGGACACCCCGGACGCTGCGGAGACGAACGCCGTTTTCACGCGCTTGGCAGAGCTTCCCGAAGGCCCCGAGAAGAAGCGGTTGCGCGATGAACTGACTCGTGCCTGGCTGCCCATGGCGGTGCGCCTCGCACTGCGTTTCCGTGACCGGGGCGAAAGCATGGACGATCTGAAACAGGTCGCGGCACTCGGCCTGGTGAAGGCCATCAGCGGATACCGCCCCGAGCGCGGCAGCGCTTTCGAGAGCTATGCCATTCCCACCATCGTCGGCGAGGTCAAACGGCACTTCCGCGACTGCACCTGGGGCGTACACGTACCCCGCCGGGTCCAGGAACTCCGCAATACCGTGCGCCTCGCCGTACGCGAACTGACCGCGGCCTGCGAAAACCGCTTCCCGACCGTCGCCGAGATCGCCGACCGCACCCGGCTCTGCGCCGACGACGTCATCCTCGGCCTGGAAGCCATCGAGAGCTACAAAACCCTTTCACTGGACGCCGAGCGGCCGGGTGCCGACGACGACTTCGCCCTCCGTGACAGTATCGGTTTCACGGAACCGCAGTACGAGCTGGTCCTCGCCAGGGAAACGGTGCGGGACGGTCTGCGGGGCCTGCCGGAACGTGAGCGCCGCATCCTTTACATGCGGTTCTTCTGCGATATGACACAGAGCCGTATCGGCGAGGAACTGGGGCTGTCCCAGATGCATGTGTGCCGCCTCATCAAGAGGACCTGCGCGCGCATTCGCGAGGAGGCCGACGGAACGGGGCCCGAGGCGCCCGCCAGTTCGGTTGCGGCATGAGCCGGTGACAAGACATGCGGTCCTGCCTTTCCTGGTAGGACCGCAGTAGCAGTTCTGGACAACAATGGTGGAGAAGGGCCGGCTTTACATGGGCGACTGCCAGATGACGTTCGTTCCCGGGGTGCCGTCGTGGGCCACCCTCCTGACGGGGGACCTCGACGTCGCGACGCATTTCTACGGGCCGCTGCTGGGCTGGCGGTTCGAGGCCGGACCGGACCGGTGGGGCCCGTACGTACGGGCGATGGCCGGGGACACGGCGGTGGCGGGGCTGAGCGCGGCCGCCCGCCACACCGAACTGCCCAACTCCTGGACGACGTACTTCGGTACCCGCAACGCGGACGACGCGGCCAACGGGGTCCGGGAACGCGGTGGTACGGTCGCCATCGGCCCGCTGGAGTTCGACGCGGGCCGGCTGGCGCTGGCCGCCGACCCGGCCGGTGCGCGCTTCGGCCTCTGGGAGTGCCGCGAGAGCACGCCGCAGACGAACCAGCAGCCGGTCGGCACCGGCGCGCCGACGTGGGTGGAGCTGCGGACCCGCGACGCGTTCGACGCCGCGCGCTTCTACGGCGACCTCTTCGACTGGTACAGCGAGGAGGACGGCACCCCCTTCGACGTGCGCTGGGAGGACGAGCGGGTGGTGCTCAGCGTCGCGGACCGCGACGCGGTGGGGCTCTACGGCGGCGCGATCGAGGCGGCGGCCGACCCCCAGGTCCGGCCGCGCTGGAACGTCCACTTCCAGGTGCCGAGCGTCGAGGACGCCATCGACACCGCGCAGAAGCTGGGCGGCCGGGTGGAGTCCAAGGCCGTGCGCACCCCGCACGGCCCCGTCGCCGAACTGCGCGACCCCGAGGGCACCCTTTTCCACATCATCAGTACGAGTCCCTGACCGCGCCGCGCGGCCGCCCTACCGCACCGCCACCAGCACCGCGTCCTCGCCGAACTGCCAGACCGCCGCGGCATGCCGGAAACCGGCCCGGCGCAGCAGCCGTACGTGGTGGGACAGGGGCAGCCCGTTGTGGACGCTGTGCGGCGTGTGCCGTGCGCGGCGGGCCGCGAAGGGGTCGGACAGCTCGGGGTCGGCGGCGGCAGCGGCCCACCAGGACGCCCAGTCCTCACGGCCGGCTGCCCGCTGCCGTTCGGCCCTGCGCAGCCCGACCTGCGCGGCGACCTCCGCCGCCCGGTCGCCTCGCGGGCTGCGGAACCGGTCGCTGTTGACGAGCACGCCGCCGGGCCTGAGCAGCGCGGCGAGGTCCCGGTAGGCGCGGCGCAGGGCGTCCGGCGCGAGGCAGTGCAGCGCCGTCGCGGAGACGGCCGCGTCCAGCGGGCGGTCCAGGCCCAGGGCGCGGGTCCAGCCGGCCGCGCCGACCGGCGCTTCGACGAACCGGGCGGCGGTGGCGTGGTGGGCCTGGCCGAGTGCGAGCAGCACCGGGTCCTTGTCCACGGCCACGATCTCCGCGCCGGGCAGCCGCCCGGCCAGCCGTGCCGCCAGTGACCCGGGCCCGCAGCCCAAGTCCAGTACCAGCGGCCGTGGCTGATCGGCCGTCACCTTTTCGACCGCGTCGGCGACGACCGTGAAGCGCTCCTCACGGTCGATCGCGTACCGCTGCTGCTGCCGTTCCCACCGCCGCACCCACAGTGCGGCCCTGGCCAAGCTCAGTCCCATCCGGTCGCGCCACCTCTGCCGTCTCGCACCTGTCCGCCGGGCGGTTCTCAACCTACAGGTGAAAACGGTTTCCAATCGCGCTGTGTCACTCCAAAGGGGTCAGGCATACGCTTCCAGGACTTCCAGCAGCCGGTCGATCTCCTCCGGCGAGTTGTACGCGTGCAGGCTCACCCGCACCGAATGCTGCCGCTCGCCGCCGCTGCCCTGGCACAGACTGTCGGAGCGGACCATGAAGCCGTGGTCGAACAGCGCGAAACCGAGGTCGCCCGAGGCGATGGCGCGGTGCCGGAAGGTCACGATGCCCTGGCGCCGCTGCACCGCCGCCCCGGCCGCCAGATTGCGTTGGCACCCCACGACCTCATACGCGGACAGGTGGCGCAGCCCCTCCGTCAGGCGGGCGGCCAAGGCGGTGGACCACCGCTCCACGCGGTCGGTGCCGGCCGCGTCCAGCCAGTCGAACGCGGCCCGCAGGCTGCAGATGCCGGTGGTGTTGGGGCTGCCGTGCCACCCGCCGGGCGCGAAGGCGGGCCCCCGCGCGTTGCGGGCCCACACGGCGCCGGACCCGGGCAGCGCCAGCGCCTTGTGCCCGGAGAAGACCGCGAAGTCCACGTCCAGGCCGGCCAGCGACACGGGAACGTGGCCGACGCTCTGCGCCGCGTCCAGGCAGATCGGCACGTCGGGACCCACCGCGCGGCGGATGCGGTGCACGTTCATGTCGCCGCCGTAGACGTGGTGGACGTGCGTGAGGGCCACGAAGCGGGTCCGCGGACCGGCCAGCGCGGCGAGCGCCGCCGGGTCGTAGTCGCCGGACCCGGCCTGGTACGGCATCGGGCGGACCCGGATGCGCACGCCCTGCCGGGCGAGCAGGTCCCGCACCTCCAGCCACGGGACGATGTTCGCCTGGTGGTCGGCGAGCGGCACCACGATCTCGTCCCCGTCGGCCAGGTACCCGGCCAGCCAGTCCCGCGCGACGGCCCGCAGCCCCTCGGTCGCCCCGCTGACGAAGTGCACACCGGAGCGGGCCGGCGCCGGATCGCCGAGGAACTCCTTGACCCGCTCCCGGGTCTCCTCGACGAGCGCCGTGGTGCGGTTGGCCCACGTGTAGGTGCCACGCCCGGCGTTGGCGTTGGCGGTGGCCAGGTAGTGCTGGACGGCGTCCAGGACCGCCTGCGGCTTCTGCGTCGTCGCGGCGTTGTCCAGGTACGCGAGCTGCGGCGCGCCCGCGATGATGGGGAACTGGGCGCGGACGGCGGTGTGCCAGTCGCGCAGTTCCTCCAGGGCGGCCGTCACGGGGGTCCCGGTCGTGGTCATGGGCCGTCACTCCCGTACCAGCGGGGCGCCGGCGTCGCGCCAGGCGATGATGCCGCCGCGCAGGCTGCGCGCGTCGGGGTGGCCCAGGCGGGTGAGCAGCGCGGCGTACCTGGCGGACTGCTCGCCGACCGGGCAGGCCAGCAGGACGGGGCGGCTCTTGCTGAACGGCAGCCCGCCGCGCACCAGTTCGCCGAAGAGCTCGTCGACGATGTTGACCGAACCGGCGATGTGCAGCGCGGCGTAGGCGAAGGGACTGCGCATGTCCACGACGAGTGGCTGGTCGCGTTCGATCCACCGCAGGGCGCCCGTGACGTCGACGTCCGGCGCCCCGCGCACCTCGGCGTCGGTGACCGTCTCGACGGAGTTCCTCTGCGGCGGCCTGCCCAGCAGCTCGGGACGCCGCTGCCGCACGTACCCCAGGTAGCTCTCGATACGGTCGCACACGATGAAGACGGCGGTCCTGCGCTGCGCGGGGCCGTCCTCGCCGGGCTCCGGCTCGGGGGCCGTATCCAGCTCGCGCAGGTGCCGTACGGCGCCGAAGTACGCGGCCCCGCTGGTCGGCCCGGCCAGGATGCCGCACCGCCGGGCCAGCGTCAGCATGCCGTCGATGGCCTCGTCGGCGGTGACCGGCGCGATGGTGTCGTAGGTGCCGGGCTCGAACAGGCCGACCTCCTGTACCTCGTCGATGGTGCGGATGCCCGGCACGAAGTCCGCCTTGTGCGACACCAGACCGACCACGCCCACCCCCGGATCGTGTTCCCGCAGCACCCTGGCCACCCCGGTGGACGAGCCGGCGGTGCCCACGCAGGCGATGAAGAAGTCCGGGGCCCGGCCGTCCAGGTCCTTGACGATCTCCGGCCCGGTGCCCTCCACGTGTGCCTGCGTATTGCGTTCGTTGTAGTACTGGTCGGTGTAGACATAGGCGCTGCCGGGCTCGGAGAGGGCCTGGTGGAAGTGGGTCAGCGGGTCGTCGGTATTGGTCGGGTCGAGACACTCGGTCTGCCCCGGCAGCTCCTCGACCTCCGCGCCCAGCAGCAGGAGGAGGTCCTTGATCTCCGGGATGCGCATGCGGTTCGTGACGGTCTTGAACGGCACCCCGTGCAGGCCGGCGAGGACGGCCAGCGCCTTGGCCGTGTTGCCGCTGGACAGCTCCACGACGGTGCGGCCCTCGTCCGCCGCGGTGGCCAGTCCGGGGCGCACCATGTTCCAGGCCGCCCGGTCCTTGACGGAGCCGAAGGGGTTGAGCATCTCCAGCTTGGCGTACAGATCGATGGTGCGCAGGCCGTGTACGGACGGATCGATGCGTACGAGCGGGGTGTTGCCGATGGCGTCGGTGATGCGCTCGAACCTCATGCAGGCCCTTTCGTCCGGCGGATCGTGTGCGGCCAGTACTGTTCGTCCAGGCTCCAGTGCCAGGCGGCGGCGTCCTGCCCGGCGTCTTCGGCCGTCTCGTCCTGCCATACGGCGACCTTGCGGGCGACGGGCTGCTGCTGCGCCTCGTCGGCGCTGAAATCCATGCAGTAGCCGGCCGTGTTCGCGAACGCCAGCAGATCGCCGGGGCGCGGCGCCGCCGGCAGGTGGACCGCCCGACGGGTGATCATGTCGGCCTCCAGGCACAGGTTGCCCGCGAGGTAGACCGCCACCGGCCCGGTGCCCGCGGCGTCGCACGGCGCGGCACGCGGTACGAGGACGGGGTCGACGAGGACGCCGTGCTCCTCCAGGCCGATGTCGTCCGCGTTGGCGTCCAGGCGCACCAGGAGGTGGTCCGATTCCGTGCCGCGCACCTCCAGCACCCGCGCCAGGGTGACGCCGCACTGGTCCACCAGCGCGCGCCCCGGCTCCGTGTGCAGCTCGTACAGGTTCTCCAGCAGCAAGGTGGCCAGCGGGCGGCCCAGCGAGGGGGCGGGGAGGGACAGCAGGGCGTCCAGGTACTGGGCGCCGGCGGTGGGGCGGTGCGCCGGGTACAGGGCCAGCGCGCCGCGCAGGGTGCCGTTCTCGTTGCGCAGGCCGTAGGTGTGCCGGCGCCAGGTCATGGGCGGGCGGGTGCCCAGCGCGGCGTTGGTCAGCTCCGTCGTGTACCGCTGCCACTGCGCGCCGTCGGCGAGGTAGTCGGTGCCGAAGCCGCCGCCGATGTCGACGGCCCGCGGGGTGAAGCCGCGGGCCCGGCACGTGTCCAGGGCCTTGACGCACCCTTCGAGCGCCACCGCCTTCTCGGCCGGGCTGGTGGTGTCGAGGTGGTAGCCGACCCCGGTCAGCTCCACCGCGTCGCCGTGCCGTTCGGCCGCCTTGAGCAGGCCGTCCAGCTCGCCTTGCGCGGTACCGAACCGGCTCTGCCGGGTCAGCAGCTTGACGCCGGAGGCGCAGAAGCCGGAGAGCCGCAGCAGGACGCGGGCGCGCGGGAGGCCGTAATCCCGTACCAGGGCGGCGAGTTCGTCCAGTTCGGCCGGGCTGTCGATGTTCACGGCGGCGCCCGTACGGGCCGCCAGCCACAGGAATTCCGGGTTCTTCGGGCCGGTCGCCATGATGCGGTCGGGCGCGAACCCGCATCCCATGGCGTGCTGGAGTTCGCCGAGGGAGGCGACGTCCACGGCGGCATCCGTGGCCGCGAGCCGCCGTACCAGGGCGCTGGACCGGTTCGCCTTGTGCGCGAAGAAGATCCCGCCGCTCAGGTGGTGACGGCGGTAGACGGCCCGGAAGGCGGCCAGGTTCTCGGCGATGCGGTCCGGTAACACCACGTTGAGCGGCGACCCGAGCCCGTCGGTGAGCGTATGGAGAAACGTCCTCGCGCGGAGGAGGGACGCCAGCCGGGATTCCAACCGCGGTTCCAGGTACAAGGGAACGTCCATACGGAATACTTCCCCCGGTAAGGACCCGAGGCCACCTCATCCGGGGAAACGGCCGGTGCGCACCGGCCGCGGGCGCGGCGGGCGCGCGCCGGGCCGGCAAGCGCTCACGCCGCGGCGGTGCGGGACTCCGCCAGGTGCCGGACGCCGGACCGTACCGCCCAGAAGAACACCGAGAGCGCGACGGCACCGACGACGACCGAGTCGTACGGGGCCGGCAGCCGCCCTGAGCCCTCGAAGGTGCCCAGCCACGACAGCAGGGTCAGGGCCGCCAGGTACGTCACCAGCCAGGCGCCGGTGCGCAGTTCGCCGAGCAGCGGCAGCCGCCGCCCGGAGCCGTCCCGGTCGCCGACGGCGGCGGCGTCCTTGCCGCCGGAGCGCCGCATGGCCAGGAAGATCAGCAGCCCGGCGAGGACCAGGGGCAGCGCCAGCCGGAGGTTGTGCCAGCCCGACCAGTACACGAACTCGCTCGCCACCACGAAGCTGACGGGCGCGATCCAGCGCAGGCCGGGCACCCAGCCGGCCGTGGTGCTGCCGGGGTCGGCGAGGAAGACCGCGGCGGCGACGGCGGAGGCCCCGTAGATCAGCAGGTACATGTTGCCCATCACGCTGACGATGTCCTGCCAGCCGCCGAACGGCAGCAGGAAGATGACGATCACCGCGAGGTTGACCGCCAGGGCCCGGCGCGGCACGCCGTACCGCTCGTTCACCTTCATGAAGAACCGGGGGATCGTACGGTTCTTGGCGAGCGCGTAGGTGTGCCGGGCGTTGATCGCCACGCCCACGTACGCCGAGCCGCCGGGAGAGATCACCGCGTCCGCGTACAGCAGGCTGGACAGCCAGTGCAGGTTCAGGACCAGCGCCAGCTGCCCGAACGGGGAGTCGAAGGACACGCCCTTCCAACCGCCGCCGAGCACGTTCTCGGGCACCGTGAACAGGAACGCCACCTGGAGGGCCAGGTACATGGCGACGGCCAGGCCGATGCCGGTGAGGACCGCGGCGGGGATGGTCTTGCGGGGGTTGCGAGCCTCGCCGGAGAAGTCCAGCGGCGCCTGGAAGCCGTTGACCGAGTAGACGATGCCGCCGCCGGCCAGCGCGGTCAGGCAGGCGGCGTAACCGTACGGCGCGAAGCCGCCGTGGTCCGTCAGCCGGCCCTCGTGCCAGCCGGAGGCGATCAGCGCGAGCACCGTGACCACCGGCACCGCGATCTTGAACACCGAGATCAGGTTGTTCAGCTTGGCGAACAGCCGCACCGCGAACCAGTTCAGCGCCGTCAGGACCACGCTGAGTGCGGCGGCGACGCCCACGCCGGTCAGGGTCAGGGTGTGGCCGCTGTACAGGCCGGGCACGTAGTGCGCGGCGTACTGCATGATCGCGCTGATCTCGGCCGCCGTGCCGCCCACCGAGAGCAGCACCGACCAGCCCACCAGGGTGCCGACCAGCCGGCCGCTGGCGAACAGCGGCCAGCGGACCGTACCGCCGCCCTCGGGCCGCGACGCGCCCAGCTCGATCATGACCAGGGCGACCAGGCCGCACAGCAGGCCCGCGCCGATCCACGACAGCAGCGACGCGGGGCCCGCCGTCTGCGCCGCGTACAGGGCGGCGAACAGCCACCCGGACCCGACGATGTTGGAGAACCCGATCGCCGTCAGCCCCCAGAACCCCAGGTCCCGGCGCAATCGGCGCTCCTGCGCCAGCACTCCTGGCGCACCGGCCTCCTCGACCTCACCCGTCACCTGACGTTCCGACACCGAACTTCCTCCCTGGCCCTTACCGACGGTGACACGCCGCCCGCGTCGCGACGTGCACATGCGGATTCTGCCGCTCCGTCGCGGTGCCGACGCACGTCACCACGCGTTGCCGGGCCTCGGGTGTCCGAATTGTCGGGTGACGGCGGGTGGTCTCCGGCGGCAACCGCGGTGGCACGCCTGCCGGAAGGGAGGGAGATTAAGGCTGTATGAAATCTGCGATCGGCTGTTCGAAAAGGGCGTCCGGTCCGGGCGGCAGGCGGGGCGCGGTCCCCGGCGCCGCGCCCCGCCCCGTTGCCGCCGGTCAGCTGCGCAGCGGTCCCTCGCACGTGAAGGGCGCGCTCCCGGCCCGGCCGTCGGACCACACGTCCACGGCCCCGAAGGAGCAGTCCATGTCGGCGAGGTTGTCGACCGCGGCGCCCGCGCGGTCCAGCAGGAAGTAGTCGACCGTCTCGGACATGTCGGCGAACACCCGGTCGGGGTCGCGGGCATCGGCGAGGTTGGCGGTGATCCGGCCGGTGCAGGTGAAGCGCGACCGGCCGCCCGTCTCGCCGGTGCCCGTGCAGGAAGGCGTGACGTACGTGGCGGCGGCGAAGGCCGACCGGACCTCGGACGCCTCGGCGAAGCGCAGCGAGGCGACGGGGTGGAAGGTGGTGCTGGGCACGTACAGGTCGTCGGCCTTGGCGATCTGGGCGTCGAGGAACGCGTCGTACGCCCGTTGCAGCGCGGCGTCCGCGCCCAGCCGGGTGCGCCAGGCGTCGAACCCCTTCGGATCGTCGGCGCGCTGGTACCCGTACATCTCCCGGATCAGCGACGGGCGCTGCTGCCACAGGAACTCGAAGAAGGTGCCGGCGTAGTTGTAGAAGCGGAAGCTGTCACCGGAGTACGTGGCGTGCAGCAGCCGGTCGACACTCATCCGCGGGCCGCCACCGGCCGTGTCGGCGATGATGCCCTTGACCAGCGACTTGCGTACCTTCACCCCGTCGTCGCGGGTGCCGCCCGCGAAGAACTCGGCGGTGCCCTCGTCCATGGCCGTGGTCAGGTCGCCGGTGTACCAGGGCGCGTCGCCGAAGCTGCCGGGAACGGCCCAGCGGCCGTTGAGGTAGTGGGTGTACTCGTGCCGGAAGAGCTCTTCGAGGGTGAGCGAGGAGTCCTGCGGCACGCGCCGCTGATAGGTGTAGAAGGTCGCCCCGTTCTCGATGTAGACGCCACCGTTGTCGGTGCCCATGCCGGTCAGCAGCGGGTGCATGATCTCGTACTCGGCGCGGGACGCGTACAGGTGGACGTGGAGCGTGGCGTTGGTGTCCCCGGCCAGCGGCTGGTCGCTGCCGAGCACCCGGAAGAACTGCGCCTTGACCTGCTTGCTCGCGTAGTAGAGCCGGTCGACGGTGGCCCGGTCGAGCGCGGTACGAACCTCTATGCCGCCCCGGTCGTAGGCGTACGTGTGCGGGAAGATCTCGTTCTCGATCTGCTGGACGCAGACGTTGTACCGCGCGCAGTCGCCGTAGTAGTTCAGCCAGCCCGCCACGCCGGCCCACGGCGCGCTGCGGCGGCCGAAGTTGGCCTCGGTGGCGCCCAGCAGCGTCCCGAGGTCGGTGACGACGGCGGGTTTGAGGGCGTCGATCTGGCCGAAGCGCCCGTACTCGCCCAGGGCGTCGCGGACCGCCCAGGCGTTCGCGGTGTCTTTCAGGTGGGTGTGGCCGGCGAAGGTGCGGAAGGCGGCGCGGTACGCGGCGTCGGCGGTCACCGCCGCCCGGAAGGCCGTGTCGTTGTTGCCCGGGTAGATGCCCAGGTAGTTGACGGTGAGTGCGGCGAGGGTGGCGCCGCCCCACATCGGGTCGGCGGCGGTCGGCGTACCGCGGTCCATCGTGCCCAGTACCCGCCGCACCAGCGGCAGTTGGTGCTGCCGCAGGCCGGGTGCGCTCGCGGCCGTGAGGGCTTCGCGCAGCGTCTCGGCGTTGTGCCGGGTAGGCTCGAACGTGCGGGCCGCGCCCCCGTACGCGGCGACGGCCGCCCGCATCGCCGCGACCGTGGGGGCGTCCGTGACGTCGATCTCGTCGCGCGAGAAGTCGTGGTACGCGACGGCGTGCAGGTAGGTGAACAGCTCGTACAGGTGGGTGGCGTCGGTGGCGTCGTGGCCCGGCGCGAGCGCGCTGATCCGGCGGGACACGGCCTGCACGTGCGCCCGCGACATCACGGGGGCCAGCCGCGCGTCCCAGGTCCAGATCAGCCCGCGCAGGCAGCCCTCGACGGTGACGGCGGGGTCGGTGAGGAAGTCCGCGAGCGCGTCGGGGCCGAGGCGGGTGAGGCTGTCCAGAGTGCAGGGGACGGCCGGGGTGCCGGGGCGGTCGCCGTCGGCTCTGCCGCGCCGGGCGGTGCCCGGTGAGAGGTCGCCCGGGACGCGTCCTTCGGAGATCCGGCCGTTGCCGGGAGGCAGGTCTCTGGCCGAGGGGCGCGGAGCGTCGGCGAACCGGTCGGCCCGGTCGGTCCTGTCGGGCACGCCGGGGGTGGGGGCCGCCGCGGGCGCGGCAGCCGACGGCCGGCCGGGCGCCGCGCCGTGGGCGGCCTGGGCCGCGGGAAGGGCGAGACCTACCGCCAGGACGGCACTCAGCAGGCCCTGGCGCACAGTGCGTAACGGAAACACCGGCTGCTCCTGGGTAGTGGGGGATAGCCGCACGTGAAGCTGCACTGCGGCTCAAATGCCGTGCTGGTACAGGTAGTTGACGTCACATCAGGCCGCCGCGCGCCCCGTAACCTAGTAATGTGACATTGCACTGAC
The DNA here is from genome assembly GCF_044332485.1 of Streptomyces sp. NPDC017056. NCBI lineage: Bacteria > Bacillati > Actinomycetota > Actinomycetes > Kitasatosporales > Streptomycetaceae > Streptomyces > Streptomyces sp. NPDC017056. Next base: position 132,480 of record NZ_JBIRPD010000015.1, read on the forward strand.
AACCCGTCGGGCCGGGATTTCGGCGGATCGGCTACGCGGTCCTCAGTGCCCGGACCGCGCCCACAGCGACCTGACGTGCCCGAGGTGCCGCGCCATGCACGCCTCCGCCCCCGCGGCGTCGCCCGCCAGGGCCAGGTCCAGCAGTTCCAGGTGCTCCTGCGCCGAGGGCAGCAGCTCACCGCGCTCGTCGAGGCCGGCCAGGCCGTAGAGGCGGGAGCGTTTGCGCAGGTCGCCGACGGTCTCGACGAGCCGCGCGTTGCCCGAGAGCGCCAGCAGGCCCAGGTGGAAGCGGCGGTCCGCCTCCAGGTAGCCGATGAGGTCGTGGGCCCGCGCGGCCGCGACGATCTCCTCGGCCGGCGGGCGGAGCGCGGCCAGCTCCTCGCGGCGGGCCAGCCGGGCCACCCGGCCCACGGTCGGCACCTCGATCAGGGCGCGGATCTCCGCGAACTGGTCGAGGTCGCGCTCGCTCACCTCGGTGACCCGGAACCCCTTGTTGCGTACGGGCTCGACCAGCCCCTCTCGCGTGAGGTCGAGCATGGCTTCCCGCACGGGCGTCGCCGAGATGCCGAAGCCGGCGGCGAGGGCGGGGGCGGAGTGCACGGTGCCGGGGCGGAGTTCGCCGGCGATGAGCGCGGCGCGCAGGGCGTGGGCGGCCCGGTCGCGCAGCCGCTCCTGGCCGGTGATCGGTCCGAGGTGCTTCACATGGCCCCCTGGGCGGCCCCTCGACGGGCCTTCCGTACCGGCGTCGGACAGGGCAACAGCGTACAAAGTGACGTTGCGCCGCGGAACGGTCCGGACGCCGGCCCGGGAAACCCGTGCCGTGGCCGCGCCGGGTCAGGCGTGCCGGGCCGCGCCCGCCGCCGCCGTCAGCGTCACGGCGGCCTGCCTGGCGAGCCGCGCCGCTTCGGGGCTGCCGCTGATCGTGGCCGTGGTGATCGCGCCGTCGACCAGGAGCGCCACCTGGTCGGCGAGCGGGCCGGGTTCGGCGACACCCAGGTCGCGTACGAGACCGGCGACGTACGCGTGGACGGCGTCCTTGTGGTCGCGTGCGGCGCGGGCCACGCCTTCCGAGACGGCGCCGAGTTCGCCGTACGCGTTGATGAACGCGCAGCCCCGGAAGCCGGGCGAGGTGAACCAGGCGTGCAGCCAGTCGAACACGGCCGCCGGGGCGTCCTGGGGTGTGGCGGCATGTTTGCCGACGTACTCGGCCAGGTCTACGCGCCAGCGCTCGTCGCGGCGCCGCAGGTACGCCTCCACCAGCTCGTGCTTGGCGGGAAATGCCTGGTAGAGCCGCTTGAGGGACACGCCGGAAGCGGTGCGGATCTCGTCCATGCCGACGGTCTGGATACCGCGTGCGTAGAAGAGTTCACCGGCGGCCCCGAGCAGTCGTTCCCGGGCTTCTTCCAGTTGCACAAGGGCCTCCCGCTACCGCTGAGAACGTTCGTTCTCTATAGTAGCCGACATCGGGAGAACGAACGTTCTCCCCGCGTTCCGCATGCAAGGAGTCCGACATGGCCCCCCGCCCCCCGCTCCCGCCCTTCACCCGGGAGACCGCACTGCAGAAGGTCCAGGCAGCCGAGGACGCCTGGAACACCCGCGACCCCGCACACGTCGCCCTCGCCTACACCGAGGACTCCGTCTGGCGGAACCGGGACACCTCCCTCACCGGCCGCGACGCGATCACGGCCTTCCTCCGCGACAAGTGGGCGCGGGAGCTCGACTACGCCCTGCGCAAGGAGCTGTGGGCCTTCGAGGACAACCGGATCGCGGTGCGCTTCCAGTACGAGTTCCACGACGCGGCGGGCCAGTGGTGGCGCGCCTACGGCAACGAACTGTGGGAGTTCACCGAGGAGGGCCTGATGCGGCGCCGGGAGGCGAGCATCAACGACGTCCGTATCGACGCCGGCGAGCGGCGCATCTTCGGCCCCCGGCCGGCGGCGGGCGGTGAGGTCCCCATGGCCGTCTGGTGACCGCCCCCCCGGCCCGCGGCGCCGGAACGCACCGCGCCCCGCCGGACTCCCGGCGGGGCGCAGCCGTGCGATGCCTTACTTCACGTTGATCGCGGTCCACGCGGCGGCGACCGCCTGGTACTCGGCGCTGGAGGCGCCGTACAGGTCGGCGGTGGCCTTGAGCGTGCCGGTGCGGGCGCCCGCGTACTTCGTGGTGGAGGTGAAGTACGTGGTCAGCGCGCGGTACCAGATCTTCTGGGCCTTGTCGCGGCCGATGCCGGTGACCTTCGAGTTGTCGTAGGTCGGGCTGTTGTAGGTCACGCCGTTGATCGTCTTCGTGCCGCTGCCCTCGGACAGCAGGTAGAAGAAGTGGTTGGCCGGACCCGAGGAGTAGTGCACGTCGATGCCGCCCAGCGACGAGGACCAGTAGTCCTTGGACGCGCCGTCCTTGGAGGGCTTGTCCATGTAGCGCAGCGGCGTGCCGTCACCGTTGATGTCGATCTTCTCGCCGATGAGGTAGTCGCCCTTGTCGACCGCGTTGTTGGCGTAGAACTCGGTCGCCGTGCCGAAGATGTCGGACGTGGCCTCGTTCAGGCCGCCGGACTCGCCGCTGTAGTTGAGCTTGGCGGTGGCGGCGGTGACGCCGTGGCTCATCTCGTGCGCGGCCACGTCCAGCGCGGTCAGCGGGTTGGCGTTGTTCTGGCCGTCGCCGTACGTCATGCAGAAGCAGGAGTCCTGCCAGAAGGCGTTGACGTAGCTGTTGCCGTAGTGGACGCGGGAGTAGGCGCCCTTGCCGTCGTTGCGAATGCCGTTGCGGCCGAGGACGTTCTTGTAGAAGTCCCAGGTGACCGCCGCGCCGTAGTGCGCGTCCACGGCCGCGGTCTGGCGGCCGCCGCCCCACTTGTCGTCGGCGTCGGTGAAGAGCGTGCCGGTGCCGGACGTGCCCTGCTTGAGGTCGTACGTCTTGTGGCCGCCGCGGGCGCCGTCGGTGAGGTTGTAGGTGCTGCCGCTCTTGGTCGTGGTGAGCGGCACGGTGCCGCTGTACGAGCTGGTGCCCGTGCCGGTCTCGATCGCCTCGTCCTGGAAGAGCTTGGCCCCGGTCTTCGCGTCGGTGATCACGTGCAGCTCGCTGGGCGTGCCGTCCTTCTGGACGCCGGTGACCACGGTCTCGTACGCCAGGACCGGCTTGCCGGAGGCGGCCCAGATCACCTTGCGCGGCGCGTCCTTGGCCGCGGCCTTGGTGTTCTTCTCGGCGGCGGAGGCGGACAGCGCGCTCTTCTTGGCGGCGGCGGCCGGCTGGGCGGCGTCCGTGGTGGACACGGCTATCTTGGCCTGCGTCGCCTTGTCGACCGTGCGGGTGCCGTTCTTCTTCTCGTGTACGACCAGGTCCCCGCCGAGGACCGGCAGGCCCTCGTACGTGCGCTCGTAGCGCGTGTGCACCGTGCCGTCCGCGTCCTTGATGACGTCGCGCGCGACGAGCTTCTCCTGGCCACCGAGGCCGATCTTCTCCGCGGTGACGGCGGCGTCCGCCTGGGCGCTCTTGATCGCGGTCACGCGCTGCTGGGCGGAGAGCGCGACGGCGCTGGTGCCGGTCGCGGCGTCGGGCTGCGCGGTCGCTGACCCGGTCTGGACGGCGACCGCGACCATCGCGGCGGAGGCGACCAGAGCGGCGGCACGGAGGGAGTGCTTGCGGGGGGTGGAGGTCATGCGTCTCAACTCAGTCTCCTAGCGCGGGCCGTATGGGTACGGCCCGTATGAGGGGGAGGGCACACCCTGTCGGGGCGCCCGGTGGTGCAGGAGTGAATCGAGAGGAGACTGCCATCACGAGACCGTGTTTGTCAGGGCTTCAACAAGGATTTCACAGGGGGTTTGACGAAATGCGATTGTTTGTCGGCTATTTATGATCGACAGATGTCGCTTTTGTGAACGGCGGGTCCGCACGCCGGAGGCCCGGCGCCGCAAGCGGACGCCGGGCCTCCGTACGGGACGGCTGCGCGCGATCAGGAAGTCGGCAGCTTCGGCGACCAAGCGGTCACGGACAGCGTGCCGTTATCCACCTCCTGATCGAACGGGATCACGCTGTGCGAGTTGCTGCCCGTGGGCGAGACCTGGAGGTACTTGGCGTGCGCGGTGCCCGCACCGGTGTGCGTCCACACCAGGTCGGCGTAGGCGCTCTTGCCCGGCTTGAGCGTGACCCGATGCACGCCCGGGTCCTTGGCGAAGTACGTGTCGCCCTGCCGCACCCGGGTCTTCAGCGCCGTGTGCCCGGCGCCCTCCAGCGCGAGCCCCGGGTACCCGGAGAACGAGCAGGTGCTCGTGCCGGTGTTCACCACCCGCAGGTACGTGCCCGCGTGATTCATCCCGGCCTGGCTGCCGCCCGCGTCCGTGGTGGTGACCTTCAGCGTCCCCGGCTGGCACGGTGCCGCTCCGGCCTGGCCGGTGCCGGCGGCGGACGCCGCTCCCGCGCCCGTCCCCGCGGCAAGGGCGACGGCGGCGGCAACGGCGGCAGCGGTACGCAGACCACGCATGGTCGATCAACTCCCTCTTCTCCGGCACACCGGAGAAAACGATCGGTAGTGCACCGGCCCGCCTGCCCCGCACGCGCGGTTCGATACGTGCCGGACACGGGCGATCCCCTTCCGCGGGCGCCCGTGCCGGGGCGGCGGGCCGGTGCGTTCCTCCCTGAACCCGCAGACACCACCCTGGGCGCCGGCGCTGTCGATCGGCTAACACACGGCTAACGCCCTGGGGCGGCGCCCTTCACGTACGGCGGCGCCGCCTCCAGTACGCCACGGTGAGCGCCCCCAGCAACGGCCCCCACAGCAGCAGCGGTGCATAGCTGGCATAGAACACCGACGCGCCCAAAGCGGAACCCATCGTGGGGAAGTCCGAGGGGAGCGGTTCGCCGGTGAGCGTGACCCCGCGCGCTTCGGAGACGGCGGCAACGGTCCACAGGGCCGTCAGTGCCACGGCCCCGAGCGCGGCGGGTACGACGGCGCCCGGCACCGGGACCCGGCGCCCGCCCACCAGCGGGAGCCACCGCGGGAACACCTCTCCCCACGTGGCGACCAGGCCGACCGCCGTGAACGCCACCGCCTCGGAGACGAGCGACAGAAGGCACACGTACACCTCGACCGGCAGCCAGGACGGCAGCGCGCCGCCCTCGGCGCCGGCGCCGTCCGGCGCGAGGAAGACGACCGTCACGATCCGCCAGACACTGGACGGCAGCACGAGGAAAGGGATGCCGTACGCGGCGACGCGGGCCCAGCGCGGAGCGCCGGCCACGGGGGCGTGCGCGGCCGTCCAGGCGGCACGGAGCCGCCCGGCCCGGGGCGGCGTCACGGTGTGGGTGGGGTGGGTGGTCATGGGCTTCCTTCGGTCCGGCGGGCGGTGTGTGCCCTTCCGACACGAAGATCGCAGGCACCTCGCACCCCGCGGATCATCAGCGCGGACGAACCGCCTCCCCCGCGCGGGGGAGACGGCTCGCCTGCCGCGCGTCAGTTCATGGTCGACCCGATGGGGGCGCCGCCGGTGGTCAGGAAGGTGGTCGCCGGGAGCGAGCCGTCCGCCCGGCGGGCGCCGTACGCGGTGCGCGCGTCGGTGGACCTGAAAGCGGGCGTCGCCACCCCCCTGTCCCAGTTGTTCCCTGCCGAGGCGGCGGCGGAGCCCAGCTTCGCCGGCTGGTCGCCGTTGGCGACGGCCAGGTTCTTCGCCAGGCGGCCCTTGCCCTTGGCGAAGTAGAAGCCCGCCTTCTTGTTGGCGTAGGCCGTGTTGCGCCGGAGGACGGTGGCGCCGGGATTGCTGTTCTCGGTGAAGCCGTGCATCGCGTTGTCCCAGGCCGCGTTGTTGCTCACCACGTGGGCGGCGACCGTACCGCCGCCGCCCAGCTTGAAGCCGTTGCCGTTGCCCTCGAACGCGGGGTCGTTCCAGCGGTTCTTTCCGTTGCCGTACGCCCAGGTGTGCTCGATGGTGACCGTACCCGCGAACTTCCACAGGTCCAGCCCGTCGTCCGCGTTGCCGGACAACCGCGCCCCGGTGATCCGGTTGCCCTGGCCCGAACCGAACTTCACGGCGATGCCGTCGGCGTTCTGGCCGTGCGTGGCCGGGTCGAAATTGCCGTGGCTGTCCAGGTTCTGCACGAGGTTGTCGTTGGTGCCGTCGCCGCGCAGCGTGAAGCCCGAGTCGCCGTTGTCGGCGGTGACCAGGTTCTTGAAGACGCCGCCGGTGGACGAGGTGGCGACGAAGCCGTGGGCGGGCGACTTCCGGAAGGTGAGGTTCTCGACGGTCCAGTAGTCGCCGGATATCCCGGCCAGCCAGGACCCGGCGGGCAGCTTCGAGCCGTCGATCCGCACCTGCTCGTTGCCGTACGCGACGAGGGAGATGCGCGCCGTGGGAGTGCCGTCGGCCGAGCTCTTCAAGGAGCGGGTCGGGTAGTACGTACCACCGCGCACCTGGATGGTGGTGCCGGCCTTGGCGCGCGCGACGGCGTCCTGGAGAGCCGCCGTGGAGGAGACGACGACGGTCTGGGAGGCCGCCCCTGCCGTACCGGGGGCGAGCGCCAGCCAGACACCTCCCGCACCGGCGGTCACGGCGACGGCGGTGGCGAGGGTCATGGTGCGGGTCCTGCGGTGGCGGCCGGTCCTGCTGCTCACGGCGGTGGTTCCTTTCGTGGGGGACAGGTGCGGAGCGGCCGCGTGGGTGTCGCGTCCACGCGGCCGCTCCCCTCCTTGTCGCCGCCGTGCGGAAGAAGGTTGCCGCCGGCACGGAAGTCCGTTGGCCGCTCGTGGGCCGGGATGGATACTGATCTTCATGCGTATCGACTTCGACCCCGAACAGTACGACCGGCAGGGCTTCTACCGGTTGCTCACGGCGACCGTGGTGCCGCGGCCCATCGCCTGGGTGTCCACCGTCTCCGCCGACGGCGTGGCCAACCTGGCCCCCCACTCCTTCTTCAACATCGCCTGTGTCGCGCCGCCCGTCGTGCAGTTCTCGGCCGTCGGGCGGAAGGACTCGCTCCGCAACGTCGAGGAGACCGGGCAGTTCGTGGTGAACTTCGCGCCGGAAGAGCTGGCCGCGCAGATCAACGAGACGGCGACCGACTTCCCGCGCGGCGTGAGCGAGTTCGACGCGGTGGGCGTGACCGCCGAACCGAGCCTGCGGGTGAAGCCGCCGCGGGTCGCCGCCTCGCCCGTGGCCTTCGAATGCGAACTGCACAGCACGATGCGGCTCGGCGACTCCACCGTCGTCTTCGGCAAGGTGGTGCACGCCGTCGTGTCGGAGGAGGTCATGACCGACGGGCACCCGGAGATCAGGAAGCTGCGGCCGCTGTCCCGGCTGGGCAAGGACGAGTGGGGCACGCTCGGCGACGTACGGGAGATCTCCCGTATCCGGTACGCGGAGTGGCAGGGACCGGCCGCACAGGGCTGAGCGGGCGGCGCCCCGGGGCGGCGGTGCGCGGGAGCCGGGAGCGGCGGGGGAGTAGCGCGTTTCCACCCCCTCTCCCTGCCGTCCACTTCCGCAACACCCCGGTCTCCGAGACTCTTCGGTGACCCGGCCCGCAGGCGTAGCGGGCCACCGGCCACTGGAGACGCGATGACGAGATCGACGGGCTGCCCTGCCGCCGCACCGGGCCTCTCACCGGGCGCCGCACCCGGCTCCGCGGGCGTGGCACACGCCGCCGTGGGCCCCTTCAGCCGCCGCGCCGCACTCCGCGTCGTCGCGGCGACGGCCGTCGCGACGCCCGCCCTGGCGTACGGGGGCGGCGCCGCGCACGCCGCCCGCGGCGACCGGAGGCTGCGCGCCATGACGTTCAACCTCCGGTACGCCTCGGACGAGCGGCCCAACTCGTGGCCCGAACGGCGACCGGTCATGCGCGACCTGCTGCACCGCGCGGCGCCCCACCTGCTCGGCACGCAGGAGGGCCTCTACCACCAGCTCCAGGACATCGCGGAGGACCTCGGCGAGGACTACGCCTGGCTGGGTACGGGCCGGGCCGGCGGCAGCCGCGACGAGTTCGCGGCCGTCTTCTACGACGTCCACCGGCTCGCCCCGGTCGAGTACGACCACTTCTGGCTGTCCGACACCCCGTATCTGATCGGTTCGGCGACCTGGGGCAACACGGTGATCCGGATGGCCACCTGGGTGCGCTTCCGCGACCTGCGGACCGGCGGCCAGTTCTACGCCCTCAACACCCACCTCGACCACCTGAACCAGTACTCGCGCGAGCGCTCCGCGACCCTGATCACCGACCGGCTGCGCGCGCTGGACCCGGCGCTGCCCCGCATCGTCACCGGCGACTTCAACGTCCCCGCCCACCGGAACCCGGTCTACGACACGATGCTCGGCCGGGGCGCCCTCGTGGACAGCTGGGACACCGCCGAGTCGCGCAGCACGCTGTACGCCACGTACCACGGCTACCGGCCGCTGCAACGCGACGGCGAACGCATCGACTGGATCCTCACCTCGCCGTCGGTCCGCACGCACCGCGCCGTCATCGACACCTACTCCGAGGACGGGCAGTTCCCCAGCGACCACCTGCCGGTACGGGCGGTGCTGGAGCTGCCCGAGGCGGGCAAGGGGTAGCCGGTCCGCCCGTCAGTCCGGCCGGATCCGGGGGCCGCTGCCGCCACCGCGTACCCGGATCCCGGCGAGCAGGTCGTGCGTCGCGGCCGCCACCGCGTCCACGGCCTGCTCGAACACCTCACGGTTGTGCGCGGCCGGCGCGCGGAACCCGGAGACCTTGCGGACGTATTGCAGAGCAGCCGCCCGGATGTCGTCCTCGGTCACCTCGGGGGTGGCGGGCGGTCGGAGAGTCCTGATGCTGCGGCACATACGTCCAGTGTGCCTCCGGGGCCCCGCTACGCCAGGCCGGTGACCCGCAGCGTGATGTTGAGGCGCCCGCTCGCCAGCCCGGTCGCGGGGTCACTGGTCCCCGGCCGTACCTTCGGCACCCCGTGGTACGCGAACCGCGACGGCCCGCCGAAGACGAAGAGGTCGCCGGAGGCCAGCTCGATGTCGGTGTAGGGCCGGTTGCGGGACTCGGTGTTGCCGAAGCGGAAGACGCAGGTGTCGCCGATGCTGAGCGAGACGACCGGCGCGCCGGACCGTTCGTCCTTGTCCTGGTGCATGCCCATCCTGGCCTGGCCGTCGTAGAAATTGACCAACGCGGTGTCCGGCGCGTAGCCGTCGCCCGCGGCCGCGTCCTCGTACGCGTCGACCAGCGCGGCCCGCCCCAGCTCGGCCAGCCAGCCGGGGAGCCCGGCGACGCGGGCGCCGTTGACGTCGTCGGCGGTGCGCTTGTAGGTGTACGGCTGCCAGTGCCAGCCGAGGCACACCGTCTGCACGGACATGACACCGCCGCCCGGCAGCCGGGTGTGCCGGATCGGCACCGGCCCCCGCGCCCAGCCGCGGCACGCGGCCACCAGCTCCCGCTGCCGCTCCAGGGGCAGCCAGCCGGGAACGTGCACGGCGCCCGGCGCGGGCCGGGCCCGCAGGCGCTCCGTACCGCCGAAGCCGGGCAGCGGCATGGTCACGAGGACATCACTCCTGGTCGGGGCGTGGCATGCGGGTCATACGGACCCGGCCACCACGCCTTCCGGGCCCGGCCCCTTCCGTTCCAGTTTCCCCTACTCGCCCGGCTCCGCGATCAGCGCGGTGGCGACCCGCCGGAAGCCCAGCCGCTCGTAGATCCGCGCCACCTCGTCGTTGTTGGCCGACAGGAACACGGTCCCGACGCCCCGCGCGCGGGCGTCGGCCACCAGCGCCGCGGTGACCGCGAGCCCGAGCCCGCGGCGGCGCGCGCTGGGCAGCGTACCGACACCGACGACCTCGCTGACCGCGCCGACCGGCTGATGCCGGCCCGCGCAGAGGGCCGAGCCGTCCTCCTCCGCCACCGCCACCACGGTGTACCCGTTCCGTATGCGCTCGGCCACCCCGTCCACCGAACCGTCCTCGACCAGCTCCCGGGCCGTCTCCGCCAGCTCCCGGGCCCCCGCCTCGCCCACCAGGGTGTCGGGCTGCCCGAAGGCGACGTGCGGTACGGCGACGGCGTACGCCAGCGCCGGATCACCGGCCTCCAGCACCCGCACGGTCACGCCGTCGGCCGTGCCCGCCGGGTCCGGCGCCCCGCCGCCGTCCAGGTCGAGGGCGAGCAGCGGGTGCTCGTGCACCGCCAGCCCGGTCTCCTCCACCGCGATCCGCAGCCCCGGCGTGGTCTCGGCGACCCACTCGAAGCTCTCGGGCGCGCCCAGCTCCCGCTGCCTGGCCCGGACCCGGTCCACCCCGGCGGCGCTCGCCGCTTCGCCCGTCCACCCCGGAGTCGGCCGCGCGTAGTACGGCCAGCCCCGCCCCTCGCGTACGAAGAGGGTCAGCGCGCCGAAGTCCTCGGCGCGGGCGGCGCTGCGCGGGACCGCGTCGTAATACACCTCGATGCGGGCGAGCAACTGATCCAACAGGGCGTCGGCGCGGCGGACGGCGTCACTTTCGGCAGGGTTCACGTGCGCATACAAGCAGCAGTGCGCCACGGGCCGCCAACGAATTCCGATGCGCGGCCGTACGCCGCGGCCGGCTCCGGATCAGGCGGCCCCGACGGTGGTGCGGCGCATCGCACGAGTCCATATCTCCAGCAACCGCGCGTACTCCGCGCGGTCCTCAGCCGTCCACGACCGGCCACGGCGGGCGCGCACGAACCGCCGGATCGCTTCGTTCGCGTCGGCGGCCACGGGCGCACCCATGGGAGGGGGAGGAATCGGGGACATGGCGTACATGCTAGGGGCGGGCACTGACAACGAACCCTCCCCGGAGCGCGCCCGGTTGCCGCACCGCCGCGCCGGCGCGACACGTGCAGCGCACATATGCGGCTGACCAGCGAAGACCGGTAAGAGCCCGAAGCGCGGATTGCTCCCTATGTGTCCAGCCCCACACCGTCCGTCCCCGCGCGGTCGGCTCCCGTGTCCGCCCCACCCGCCGCCACGGCCCCTGTCACCCGTTCGGCACCCACCGCCCACATCACCGCCACCGTGAACTCCGAACGCCGCACTTCCGCAAGGAGCCCGGAATTGCGGGCGCACGCCGGAATTTCCGCCTGCGCTCTTCCCGCACCAGCCTCTTTCGCTCTATAGGCCAACCGGGTATATCGCCAGAAAACTCGCGTTTCTCCTTTCATATGACCGGCCGCCGAGGGTTCAATCGGCAGTGTCAGTCACTCTCAGCACGCCTCAAAGGAGGATGTTGGTATGCGTTCTGTCATGCGTCCGCTTTTCGTCGGCCTCGCGGTGGTGGGCCTGTCCGCCGCCGGCGCCGTCGCGGCCCAGGCCCATGGTCACGACGACGACCTCGTGAACATCAGCAAGTACACCAGCGCGCCGAGCTACGCCTCGCACAACTGGGGCAGCGGCAACTGGAACTCGGCAGCCCGATTCGGGGACCTGGAGCAGGACTAATTGCTCCAGCGCGCCTTGATGGCGGGCACATCCGGCACCTCACCGGGTGTGCCTGCCGGCCCGCGACAGGAATGGGCGAGGCGCCTCTCCCGCCTCGCCCGCCGTTCCTCGCCCGACGACGTGACGGCGCCCCGGCAGGACCGGGGCCGCCCGCGCGCCGTCGCCCGCGGCCCGCACGATTGATCCCCCGGGCATTTCCTCCCCAACTCTCTTTCAGCGGCTCCGAAATGGGTATCACACAGGAAACTCACCCCCACTTGTGTGCCCCGGAGCCGCAGATGCAGCATGCCCAGCCGCCCATGCCCGGCGACATCGGCCTCACCCAAATAAGCGGCGACGTCGGCCGCTTGATCCGTATCGGCCAGTGGCTGAACGGCAATGGCTTCGGTGAGTATCAGCACGCCTTCCTCGTGCTTACCGACGGCATGCTCATCGAAGGCGAACCCGGCGGCGCCGTCATCCGCTCCTTGTCGGTCTACGACGGTGCGAACGTGCTGTACGTGTGCCCGGAAGGACTCACCGACAGGCAGCGCGACGCGGTCTGCGCCGCGGGCCGCCGCTACGAAGGCGTCCCGTACAGCTTCCTCGACTACCTGGCGATAGCCGTCCACCGCCTGCGCCTGCCCTTTCCCGGCCTGCGCCGCTATGTGGCCGCCACCGGACACATGATCTGTTCCCAACTCGTCGACCAGAGTTACCACGACGCGGGAATCCGTCTTTTCGACGACGGCCGCTGGCCGGGCTACGTCACCCCCATGGCCCTCTACGGCCGCCTGGCGGGCTGACCCGGGCCCTCTCGTGCCGGAGCGTCCAGGGCCGGTGCGTCCAGGATGCGGAGCAGGGGGATCAGCGTGAGCGCGGTGAGCACGGCGGCCAGGGCGAACACCGCGCGTGGGCCGGCCAGTTCGGCGAGCCCGGCGGCCAGCGCGGCCCCCAGCGGCATACCGCCCCAGCCGAGACACCTGACGGCGCCGCCGATCCGGCCCAACTGACCGTGCGGGACCAGGCGCTGGCGCAGGGAGACGACCTCCACGTTCCACAGCCCGCTGCCCACCCCTCCGAGGAACGTGGCGCAGGCGATCGCCGCGACGTCGGCACTCACGCCGGGGGTGCCCAGCATGACGACGCCGGCGACCACGTCGGCGGCCAGTATCCAGCGGATCCCCAGGGCCCGGGCCAGGCGCGGCGCCAGCGCGGCGCCGAGCACGGCACCGGAGCCCAGGGCCGTCAGCAGCAGCCCGTAGCCGGTCGGGGACAGGCCGACCGGGCCCTGGACGGTGTACACGACCAGTACGGCGAGCCACGCACTCCAGCAGCCCGCCATGACGGTGCTCATCAGCGTCAGGGTGCGCAACGGCCGGTTGCGCCACAGGATGCGCAGCCCTCCGGTGAGCAGGTGCCGTCCTTTTCCGGCGGCGTCCGCGCCGGGTGGCGGGCCCGCCGGCCGGAACCTCCCGCGCAGCATCAGCATGGCGCCGGCCGCGGCGAGGTAGAGCCCGCCGGCGCCGCCCGCGGCCCACACCGGGCCGACGGCGATCAGCAGTCCGCCCAGCGGCAGCCCCACGAACTCGTTCAGCACCGACTCCGTCCCCCGTATCCAGGAGTTCGCCCACTCCAGTCGGTGGCGCGGCACGACCGAGGGGACGAGCGCGGTCGTGGCGATGTCGGCGACGGCCTCGCCGACCGCGAGACAGAACGCGGCCACGTAGAGGAAGCAGAGGACGAACAGGGCGGCGGCGCCGAGGAGCAGGGCGGTCGTGAGGGCGGCCAGTACCGCCGCGCGCACGAGGTTGCAGAAGACGATCAGGTGGCGCCGGTCCATGCTGTCGACGAGCAGGCCGACCAGCAGCGGGGTCACCGCCCAGGGCAGGGTGTGCGCCAGCTTCGCCCCCGCGACCAGGCCCGAGGACGCGGTCAGCTGTACGGCGAGCAGCGGGACCAGGGCCAGCACCAGTCCGTCGCCGAGGTTCGCCGATGCCGTCGCGGCCCACAGGCGCGCGAAGACCCGGCCGTCCCCGTTCTGGTCGGGACGGCCGGATCGGCGCTGGGCCGCTGGTGTCAGCACAGAAGGGCGAACGTGGCGCGGGTGAACGTGCCTTCGCCGTGGGCACGGACGGTGTGGGCGAACGCCGCCCGGGCGTTGGCCGGCGCCGGCACCGTGGTGGGCGCGTCCGTGAGGTACGCGGACAGCAGGCCGCGCACCTGCTCGCCGACGCAGTTGACCCCCTTGTTCTTCAGGATGGTGTCGCCGAGTGCGCCGCCGACGCCGTCGAGGGACTCGCCGGTCCACGCGGAAACCGCGTATTTCTTGCCCGCCACCTGCTCGAAGAAACGGACCTGGGCCCGGCCTTCGCTCTCGGTGAGAAGAATGAAAATGCGACGCTCGGTGAGCTCCATGCTGAGCGAGTCCACCTTGCGCAGGATGGCCTCCGGGTCGCCGTACAAGTCGTGTACTTCCGGAGTCCAGGAGTACTGCCGGCAGGGCGCTGCCAAATCGGCGGCGCCCCGCTCGGGTGATTTCTGCTGGGGCGTGGGACTCATGGTATATCCCCTTCCTCTGCTTCCGGCCGACTGCCCGGAAGGGCAACCGTCTTCAGATTTCCGGATCCGGCGCAGAAGCACAATTGCAGGTTTCGCATGGCTGCTATACCGTCCGGACATGCGTGGCCCGCCGGGTTTACGTGTACTCGTCGAGATTGCCGAATCCGCAAAAGGGCGCAATTGCGGGTTTCGGTTGAGTGTTATACCTTCCGGGCATGCGGGACCTTCATCGCCTGCGCGTACTCGTCGAGATCGCCGATCGCGGGTCGATGTCGGCCGCGGCCAGGGCGCTGTCCTTCAGCCAGCCCGCCGTCTCGCGGCAGATCGAGGCGCTGGAGCACGAGACGGGTGCGCAACTCGTCCAGCGGCTGGGCCGTGGCGTGCGGCTGACCGAGGCGGGCGCGCTGCTGGCGGACCGGGCCCGCGGCATCCTGTCCCAGGTCGTCGCCGCCGAACAGGAGCTGCGGGCCATGGGCGGACTGCGCGGCGGGCGGCTGCGGATGGGCGGCTTCGCCAGCGCCAACGCGTACCTCCTGCCGCAGTCGCTGGCGCGCTTCGCCGAACACCACCCGCAGGTGGGGCTCTCCCTGTCCGGTTCGACCACCCGCCATCACGCCGCGGACCTGCGGTCCGGGCTGATCGACATCGCGCTGGTCACCGGCTGGGACCTGGCCGGGGAGCAGACCTGCGGGCTGGACGTGCTGCCGCTGCTCGAAGACGAATTGTTCCTCGCCGCCGCCACCGACAACCAGGCCGCTCGTGACAAGTTCTCCCCGCGTGAACTGTGCGACCTGGCGGGAGAATCGTGGATCGAGGGAACCCATCCGGACTGCCTCGGTCCGCAGTCGCAATTCAAGGGTGCACTCGGGTTCGAGCCGCAGGTCCATTTCCAGGTCGAGGGCTGGCATGCGGTCAGCCGGCTGGTGGAGATGTCGGCCGGCGTCACACTCGTTCCTGGGTTGCTCGCGGCAGTAGTGGAAAATTCGCTCTGCATTCTCTGGCTGGACAATTCCCGCCGCGCCGGGTGTATATTGCACTCCCCGAGGGGCGGCACTCGCCGGCGGCGGAACGCATGGCCGGTATTCTGCTGGAAGTGGCACGCAAGGAGCGCGAAATGGTTTCCGGCACGGTCGGCCGCTGATCGGACCAGGAACGGAACCGAAAGGAATACGCGGCCATGGACGCTCGGTTACGCGCGGTCTGCGACCTGATGATCGAGCAAGTGCGGGAACAGGCCGGCCTGCACGAATACGACGGCCGCGTCCAGGATCTCTCCCCCGGCGGCATCCGCTCCGGACTGGCCAAGCTCGGCGCCCCCGTACCCGGCGCCCGCGAGCCGGCCCCCCGCCCCGCCTCGGCCGACCCCCACGACGCCGCTCACCTCCGCGTCTTCGAGACGGCCCTGCGCACGGTCTACGGCGACCTGGAGATGCACCGCCGCAACCCGCTGCCCCACCTCCTCAACCTCGACCTGTGCTGCTACGACCGGGAGTACGCCCCGGCCGCCGACCGGGCCCGTGCCAAGCGCACCCACCTCGCGTCCTGGCCCGACGCGATCGACGGGTCCGTCCGCTCACTCGACCAGGTCGACGCCCCCACGGCCCGTGCCGTGCTCGACACGGCCGGCAGCCTCACCTCGGTCATCCCGCCCGGACTGGACGGCACCGGCATCGCCGTACGTGCCCGCGACGCACACGGGCGGCTGATGGCGTGCCTCCGGCACGCGGCCGCCCACGGCGACCCGCGCTCCGCACTCGGCGAGCGGGACCTCGCCCTGCTCATGGGCGCGCCCGAAGGGCTCGACGTCAGCCTGCCCCGGCTGGCCGACCGGGCGGACCGGGAAACGGAACGGCTGCGCCTGCTGTTGCGCGAGGGCTGCCACCGGCTGGACCCCGGCCGCCGCCCGCACGACCTGGTGCGCGATCTCGTACGGGAACACCCGCCGGCCGGCGCCGTACTGGACCGGGCGCGAGCCGTCACCGCGGAGCTGATGGCCTTCACCCGCGCCCGTGCGCTCCTCCCGCACCTGGACGGCGAGGTGCGGGTCGGCCCCACGCCGCCGGCACGGCAGGACACCTGGGCCATGATGGCGTTCGCCGCGCCGGGGGAGCCCGACGCCCCCTCCTGGTACCACATCACCTTGCCGGGGCCCGGCTGGAAGCAGGAGGACGCCGAGGAGTGGCTGACCGTCTTCAGCCCGGCCGTACTGCCCGCCGTCACGGCGCACGAGGTGGTGCCAGGACACTTCGCGCACGCCCGCTCCTTGCGCCGGGCCGCCGGTCCCGTCCGGCAGATCCTCCAGTCCCTCACCTTCATGGAGGGCTGGGCCCACTACGGCGAAGAACTGATGGTGGAGGAGGGCTTCCGGGCCGCCGACCCCCGCTTCGCCATCGGCGTCTGCATGGAAGCACTGATCAGGGTGGTCCGGCTCGCCTGCGCGATCGGTGTGCACACCGGAGCCATGGACGTGCCGGAGGCCGCCCGGCGCTTCGAGGCGGACACCTACCTGTCGGGCCGGGCGGCCCGCGCGGAGGCCGAGCGCGCCACCTTCGCCCCCACCTACGGCCGCTACACCTGGGGCAAACTCGCCCTGCGCGACCTGCGGGACGAGGCCCGGCGGCGCTGGGGAAACGTTTATTCCGCCTTGCGTTTCCACAGCGCCGTTCTCGCGCTCGGCTCCCCGCCGCTGGGCCTGCTGCCGGCGGCTCTCACCAGGTCACGGGAATCCCGGCCGGCATGATGGCCATGCGGTTCGGGTGCCAGGGGACCTCTTCCGGCGGTACGGCCAGGCGGATGCCGGGCAGGCGGTCGAGCAGGACGCGGAAGGCGACGTCGGACTGGCGGCGGACCAGGTGGGCTCCGGGGCAGTGGTGACGGCCGTAGCCGAAGCGCAGATGCGGGTTGGGGGAGCGGGCGGGGTCGAAGGTCTCCGGGTCGGAGAACGCCGCGGAGTCGTAGTTGACCGCGTCCAGGGAGAGCAGGATCATCTCGCCCTCCTTGACCCGGGCAGGCCCGAGTTCGGCGTCGCCGGTGACGAAGCGGGGAATCGCGTTGCCCAGGACGACGCTGCACCGCAGCAGCTCTTCCACGCACTGCGGCATCGTCTCCGGCCGCTCGCGCACCGCGCTCATGACGTCGGGGCGCTGGAGCAGGTTGAAGGCCGCCACGCCCAGGAAGCTGGCGAAGTCCTCGTAGCCGCTGACGAAGAGGACGGCCAGGATGTTCGACAGCTGCCGCGCCGTCAGCCCTTGCCGCGCGGCGTTGAGGTCGGCGAGGCGGTCCGCGAGGCCGCGCGGCGCGCCGGGGCGGCGGCCGTCCATGTGCGCCTCCATGTACGCCCGGATCTCCTCCCAGTTGCGGGCGAGATCCTCCTGGGAGGGCGTGACCATGGTCAGGTCCAGGTCGGCCCGTACGGCGAGCCAGTCGCGGTCCTCGAAGGGCAGGCCGATGAGCCTGCACATGCACTGGGCGGCGACCCACTCCGCGAAGCAGCGCTGGAGGTCGCCGGGACTGCCGTCCCCGACCATCGCGTCCAGCCCTTCGCCGGTGATGCCCGCGACCCAGTCGGCGGGCAGTTCGGGCTGGTCACGGCCGAGGGACCGGAGCACTTCGTCGCGTAACCCGGCCTTTTGCAGGTGGTTCATGGCGTCGAGCAGTTCGGGCGCGAGGATCGGGGCGTCCTGCCCCGGGCTGTCCGCCTCGGCCAGCACGGAGCGGGAGTAGAAGCGGTCCCGCAGTACGTGCTGGGCCAGCTCGTAGCCGGTCACCAGCCACGCCTGCTCACCGGAGTTGGTGCTGACCCGTGCCACGGGGCAGCGGCTGCGCAGCTCGCCGAGTTCGGGGGCGAGCCGGTCGCCGCGCGTGCTGAACGGGTAGTGGGGGAGGGGCTTGTCGTGCGGGCATTCCTCGGATGCGGGCGCCTGCCATGCGGTCACGTGGTGCGGGCCTCTTTCCTGGGGTCGTCTGGGGTGGGGTGCCGGGGCTGGCTCACCAGCGCACGGGGAGCCGGGCCGGTGCGCGCAGCGGAGTGGACTCGTCCCAGGGGACGGTCTCCGCCGGGACGGCCAGTTCGATGCCGGGCAGTCGTTCCAGCAGCACCTGGATGGCGATGGTGAGCTGCATACGGGTCAGGTGCCCGCCCGTGCAGGCGTGCGGTCCGTGCCCGAACGCGACGTGCGCGTTGGGGGTCCGGGTCAGCAGGAGGCGGTCGGGCTCGGCGAACGCCTCCGGGTCGCGGTTGGCGGACGCCGGCACGGGGACGACCGCGTCACCGGCGCTGATCCGCTGCCCGTGCAGGGTGAAGTCCTCGGTCGCGACAAGGATGTTGATGGCGTTCATCAGCGGGACGTACCGCAGCAGTTCCTCCACCGCCGTCCCGGTCTTCTCGGGCGCCTCGCGCAGTTCTTTGAGCTGCTCGGGGTGGGTGAGCAGCGCGAGCAGGGCGTTGCCCGTGTGCTGGATGTTGGTCTTGTAGCCGGCCATGAGCATGGTGACCACGAAGCTGACGACGTCGTCCCGGGTGATCTCGCTGCCCGGCCGGCGCGCCTCGGCCAGCAGCAGCCGGATATAGTCCTCGCCCCCGCCGTCCCGTTCCTTGCGGGCGATGAGTTCGCCGGCGTAGTCCTGGAGGGCGTAGAGGGCGGCGAGCACCTCCTCCATGGACAGCCCGGACGCGCCGAGGAGCGCCAGGGTGTGCGGCAGGTAGACGTCGCGGTCCTCGTACGGCAGGCCGACGGTCTCGCACAGCACCCGCAGCGGCAACGGCTCGGCGTAGGAAGCGACGAGGTCCGCCGTACCGCCGTCCGCCCCGGCGGCCATCGTGTCGACGAGCTCCCCGGCCATCGCCCGGATGCGGGGCTCCATGAACGCCAGCTGCCGCCGCCCGAACATCGGCAGGACGGTACGGCGCACGCGCTCGTGGTGTGCGCCGGTCATCTCCAGGAAGGTCGGCAGGCACGGCGGCGGGGCGTCGGCCCCTTCGCGGGGCGGCCAGGCCGACAGCAGCGGCCGTACGAGCCGGGGGTCGGCGAACGCGGCGCGCACGTCCTCGTAGCGGCTGAGGAGCCAGCCGGTCTCGCCATTGGGAAGCCGCGCCTTGACGACAGGTGCCTCGGAACGCAGGCGGGCGTAGGCACACGGCGGCCCCGCGGTGCCGGGCTCGACCTCCGGCACCGGAATGAGGGCTTCGGGGAGGCTCATCCGGTGGGCTCCGTTCCCGTCGTGGCGGTGCGCGGCGCTGCCTGGTCCGGCGCGGGGCGCGCGATGTAGCCGGAGGTGAAGAAGTACTCCAGGTACCGGTCCAGCAGCGTGGAGTCGACCGGCGGGCAGTGCAGCCCGCTGTCCGACAGCGCCTCCTCGGCGTTGCGCCGGCCCAGGACCGGGAAGGTGCCCTTGAGGTACATCTCCTTGACGGACATGTCGGCGTTGCGGCTGCGGTCCACGCACAGGGACACGAACGGCGCCGTGGCGCTCGTCGGGTTGGCGGCGACATGGCGGACCAGCTCGCCGACCCATTGGTCGTACGGCAGCGTGCGCAGGGCGAAGCCCGCGGCGCGCATCCGGTCCAGGACGTCCGTCAGCATCGCGGGGCGCGGGTTGGTGAGGTGGTAGACCCGGCCGTCGGCCGGGCGGTGCGTGGCGATGTGCACCAGGGACTCGGCGAGGTGGTCGACGGGCACGAAGTCCATCGGCAGCTCGATGTCGGGCGCCAGCCCCGTTTCGGCGATCGTCTTGAACAGCGAGCAGATGGCCGTCTCGGTGTTGCACGCGCCGTGCGTACGGTCCCCCGTCACCTCGTACGGCCGGTACACGGCCACCGGCAGGCCCTGCTCGGCGGCCCGCCGCAGCACGCCCTCGGCGACCCACTTGCTCTCCGCGTAGCCCATGGTCAGCCCGTCGGCGTGGGCCGGCGGCAGGTCCTCGGCCACCTCGCGCACCCCGGCGGTACCGAATCCGGCGACGACGGCGACGGTCGACACGAAGTGCACCGGCACCCGGCGGGGTGCCGCGATCCGGACGACCTCGCGGGTGCCGTCGACGTTCGCCGGGCGCAACTGCTCGTAGGGGTAGAGGAAGTTGACCCGGGCACCGTTGTGCACGACCAGGTCCAGGCACCGGGCCAGTTCGGCGGCATGACCGGCTTCGAGCCCCAGCCGGGGCTGGGTCAGGTCCCCGGGGAAACACACCACACGCTGCCAGTCGGCCTCGTCGAGACGCAGGCCGTAGCGGGCGAGCGCGGTGCGGATCCGCTGCCGGGCGTGCGTCGGGTTCGTCGCCCGTACCGGGCAGTGGACGCGGGCGGCCGTCGAGTGCAGCAGGCGGTGCAGCAGGAACGCGCCGACGAAGCCCGAAGCACCGGTGAGCAGTACGTCCTTCGGGTCGTGCGGGTGCGGGGTCGGGCCTTCGGCGGGCGGGAGGGCGAAGCCGAGTTCGGTCTCCCGCTCGAAGTCGACCCCGTCCGCCTGCTGCCGGCGGCCGCCGCGTGCCTCGCGTACGGCAGCGGTGAAGCTCTCCGGAGTGGGCGCGGCCAGCAGCGCCCTGATGAGGGACGAACCCAGGGCGGCGTCGAGGCCGAGCACGGCGAGGGTACGGGTGACGGCCTCCGAGGCGAGCAGGGAGTCCCCGCCGAGGAGGAAGAAGTCGTCCTGCGGCGCGGGCCGGACGCGCAGCACCCGCTGCCACACTTCGGTGACGACTGTGAGCAGCCCCTCGGCCTCCGGCTCGTCCGCGCCCTGCGCGGCCACCGCGGCGCCCTCGCCGGGCAGCTGCGCGGCGGCCGCGGACTTCAAACGGGTGCGGTCGACCTTGCCGCCGCTGGTCACCGGGAAGCGGTCCATGGGCACCAGCGTCGGGACGGCCTGCGGAGCCAGCCACTGGGCGCAGTAAGCGCGCAGGGCGGGCACCGGCAGGGGACGGCCGGGCGCGGCGGCCGTGACGTAGGCGGTCAGAGCATCCGCCTCGGCCTCGACGACCGCTTCGCCGACCTCCGGGTGGGCCCGTAACCGGGTCTCCACCTCGTCGAGCTCTATGCGCGCGCCGCGCACCTTGACCTGGCGGTCGAGCCGCCCGCGGTACTCCAGCAGCCCCTCGGCGTGCCGTACGACCCGGTCGCCGGTCCGGTACAGGAGCCCGCCCGGCTCCACCGCCGGCAGCGGCACGAACCGCTCGGCGGTCAGCTTCGGGTCGCCGAGGTAGCCCAGGGCCAGCCCGTCCCCGCCCACGTACAGCTCGCCTTCCTCGCCCGGCCCCGCGACCGAGCCGTCGGCCCGCAGGACGTGGCAGGTGGTGGCGCCGAAGGAGCGGCCCAAGGGGACGTGCGCGGCGTCTTCGGGGAGGGGGCTGAGCACATGGGCCGTGGAGACCACGGCGTTCTCGGTCGGCCCGTAGAAGTTGACCACCGTGGTGCCGGGGCAGGCCGCGAGGACGGCGTTGGCCAGGCGCGGGTCCATCGCCTCCCCGCCGGCGGAGACGAAGCGCAGCGGGGCCAGCGCCTCCGGCCGGGTCCGCGCGACGAGGTGGAAGACGCTCGTCGTCAGATAGGCCACGGTGACCCCGCCCGCACGGATCAGCCGCTCCAGAGCGGCGGGCGAGAGCAGCTCTTCCCGGTCGGCGATGACCAGGCAGGCGCCGGTGAGCAGCGCGCCCCAGATCTCGATCGTCGAGGCGTCGGAGGACAGGCCGTAGGCGTGCAGCACCCCGTCACCGGGCGCGGGCGCGGGGAGTTCGGGGTCGGACAGCACCAGGCGGACCACGCCGCGGTGGGATATCGCGACCGGCTTGGGGCGGCCGGTCGTACCGGAGGTGAACACCACGTAGGCGCAGTCGGAGGCGGAGCCGGTGCGCGGGGAGCTGGCGCGCGCGTCGGCGGAAGACGGCGGTCCGCCGGCGGGACGCCCGGGCTCGGCATCGAGGTCGAGGGGGTCGACCCCGACGGTCGCGCGCAGCCCGCGCACCCGGCGCGAGCTGCCAGGCAAGGTGACCGCTGCACGCAGCCCCGCGTCCTCGGCCATGGCCCGTAACCGCGCCGGCGGCAGGTCCTCGTCGAGCGGTACGTACGCACAGCCGGCCTTGAGGATGCCCACCAGCGCCACCAGTGCTTCCAGTGAGCGGCTGCCGCACACTCCGATCAGGTCGCCGGGCCGGGCCCCGAGGGCCGTCAGGCGTGCCGCCAACGCGTCGGCGTGCGCGTCGAGTTGCCCGTAGGTGACGGTGCGCTCCCCGTGCCGGGCCGCCGGGGCGTGCGGCGTCGCCGCGGCCCGTGCCTCGAACAGCTCGGGGATGCGGCTGTCCCGGGGGTAGCCGGGCGCGAGCGTGCCGGTGGGCCGGTGGGGGGAGCGCGGTAACAGGCATGACGAAACGTAGGTGTCGGTCATCAGGACTCTCTCGCTCGAACGACTTTCGTGTGGTGCGGCGGTGCGGGCGCGGGGGCGTTCAGTCCGTACGGACGGCCTCGCCGGCGCCCCCTTCGGCGAAGTCGGCCGCGAAGGCGGCGAAGTCGGCGCTGCGCCAGTGCTGCGGGCGCATGCGGAAGACGACGTCGTCCTTGAGCTGGTCCGCGGTCGCCGCCAGGTACCCGCGCGCCTCCTCGGCGTCCAGGTACCGCTGGGCCAGTGCCTCGCGCACGGCGGGATCCACCGGGTCCTCGACCGCGGTGACCGGCCCCTCGACGCTGACGAACCGGTACGGCCGCCCTTCGTCCTGCACGCAGAGGCTGAACCGCCCGGCGGCGCGCAGCAGCCGGGCCTTGATGGTCTCCCGCCCCGTCTCGACGACGACCTCGCCCCCGGGCTCGTAGCCGAACCAGACCGGCACGATCAGGGGCGCCCGGTCCCCGCCTCTGGAGTCGGTGACGCCCAGGACCCCGACGCGCGGTTCGGCGAGGAATCGCTCACGGTCGTGGCGCGGCATGGCGGGCAGCATGGCGGGCTCCTGTCTCGGTAACTGCGGCTGAGTGGTCCTGGCGCGGTGAAGCCACCACGACAGCAATCTTGAGAGCGAGGAGATCACTCCCCGACCAAAAGGCCGACAAACATACGCTTTAGACGGTTTTGCGAACCACGCTGTGGCCCTCATCACGGTCCACGCGACCTTCAGGACAGGGGAATTCCGGCCGCATGGCGCGATGGCTCATTACGGCCGGTTCTGCCGGAACTCCGAAGCCGGAATCCTCAGGAAACGCGCTCCAGCAGCCAGGCGTTCGGCTGCGTTCCCGGGACCAGGAACGCCCGGCAGCCACTGTTGTGGTACGTGTTCACCTGCCGCCAGCCCTGCGGCGGCAGCGTGGTGGCGCAGGCGTCGACCCGGGTGCCGACCGGCAGGCCGTCCAGCTGCTTGACGAGTTTGACGTTGGGGCTGGTGGACACTCCGCACGCACCGCTGTTGCCCCAGTTCACGTCGACCCAGCCGGGCGGGGTGGCCACGGAACCGCACAGCGTTCTGGTCTCGCCGGGCGCGGCGTGGGCCGGGGCCGCGGCTGCTGCCGCGAAGAGGCCGGCGCCCACGAGGACCGGCACGAGACGGCGAACCCGCCCCGCGCGTTCCGTGGACCCGTTGCGTCCCGTGTGCTCCATGTGTTCCACGTGACCCCCTGATCGCCCAAGTGATCGCCTGTGAGGAGTGATCGCCTGTGAGGAGCGTAGAGCCGAACATCGTTTTGCCGGTCGTCCGGCGATCATTTCAGGGCAAGCGGCGCACGGGCGTGTCGAGGGCGGGGCCGCCGGCCGGCGGTGACCACGCGATCACCCCCGCCCCTCCCGTGCGCCAAGGGGATCGGCCCTGACCAGGGCCGCTGCCGCGGCCAGGCACCAGCCGCTCTCGTACGCCTCGGCGAAGCGCTCGTCGCCGAGCGCGGCCCTGCTGCGGCCGCTCAGCGCGCGGACCTGCGGATCGGTACGGTCGTGTGCGCCGCGCAGACGCGCCGCCGCGCCGAGCAGGACGGCGGCGTCGCGGTGCCGCCCGTACAGCGCGGCGAGACCGGCCACCGCCACCGCCACCGTCGCCACGATCGGCAGGTCCCCGCTGTCGACCGCCGCCGCGTACGCCCGGCCCATCGCCTCTTCGGCGCCCGGCCCGTCGCCGAGTTCGAGACAGAGCGTGCCCCGCGCCGCGCCGACCAGCGCCTGCCCCTGGTCGCCGTCGAACATGACCTGTTCGGTCAGGCCGGCCTCGGCCGACTCGACCAGCTCGCGTGCCCGGGCCGGGTCACCGGCGTGCACCCACAGAGCCGCTTCCCGCGCGTCGAGCAGAATCGCCGTCTCGGGCGCCGCCGAGCGAAGCGCACGCTCCCGGGCCACGGCGATCATTTCGGCCGCCCGCGCGGTGTCACCGAGCCGCGCGTGCAGGTCGACCAGGCGCAGATCGACGAAGATCTCGTCGCCGGGGCTGAGCGACCCGAACTCGCGGGCCAGCCGTTTGGCCCGGTCCAGGTCGGCGAGCGCACCGTCGAGATCGCCGTCGTACTGCCGGATGAGCGCGCGCAGCGGCAGCGCCTTGGCCGGGCCCCAGCGGTCGCCCGCTCGGGCGAAGCACTCCAGCGCGGCGCGCACGTCGCTGCGGACCTGGTCGAGGTGGCCCTCGTTCTCGGCCTGCTGGGCCCGGAACATGCGGGCCATGCCGGCCAGCCACACATCGGGCCCGTCGATCAGCCGCTGGAGGACCGCCGGCGGCACCTCGGCCCTGGCCAGGGTGGCCAGCCCGCGCGGTCAGTACGCCGCGGAGGCCCGGCAGCTCCGGGTAACCCAGCAACCGGTCGGCCAGTGCCCGCAGTTCCGCGCGCCGCTCCCTGATCCAGTCGTTGACCAGCGAGCCCTGGGTGGCGGCGGTGTTGAGCGCCAGCAGCCCTTCGGCGATGTCGCGTTGCATGCCCGGCCGTTCGACCGGCAGCGCCACCGCCCGGCCGAGCCAGTAGGCCGCGTCGGGGTGCCGGCCGGGGGTTTGCCAGTACCAGGCCAGGTCCACCGCGAGGGCGGTCGCGCCGTCGGCGTCGCCGGTGTCGCAGAGATGACGCAGGGCGGCCAGCACGTTGTCGTACTCGGCGTGCAGCACCCGGAGCGCGTCGAGCTGCTCGGGGCCGCGGAGCAGCGCGTCGTGGCGGGCGACCAGTCCGGCGTGGTGGCGGGCGGCCAGGTCCCGCACGCCGGCCAGGGCGCCTTGCTCTGCCAGGCGCTCCAAGCCGTACTCGCGGAGGGTCTCCAGCATCCGGTACCGGCCGGTGTCCGGCGCGAGTTGGAGCAACGACCGGTCGACCAGGCCCGCGAGCAGCTCCGGGATCTCGGCGGCAGGCACCCCGGTGTCCGCGCAGACAGCGGCGGCCGAGGCCGGTGTGACGCCCCCGGGCAGGACCGAGACGCGCTCCGCGACCGTACGGGCGTCCGCACCGAGCAGGTCCCAGCTCCACGCGATGACCGCGCGCAGCGTGCGATGCCGGGGAAGGCGGTCCGGCTGCCGGTGGTGAGCAGGCGGAACCGGTCGGAAAGGCCGCTGGCCAGGTCGGCGAGCGCGAGCGTACGCAGGCGGGCCGCGGCCAGTTCGAGCGCGAGCGGCAGGCCGTCCAGGCTGCGTACGACGTGCAGCACCTCGGCGAGGTTGTGCTCGTCGACCTCGAAGCCGGGCCGTACGGCCGCCGCCCGCTCGCTGAACAGGCGTACCGACGCCGTACGGCAGGCCCGCCCGGCCTCCTCGTCCGGCCCCGGCAGGGCGAGCGGGCCGAGCGGGACCAGCGCTTCGCCGTCGACCGCCAGCGGCTCCCGGCTCGTGGCCAGCACCCGCAGCGCGGCGCAGCGGGACAACAGCGCCGCGATCAGGTGCGCCACAGCGTCGATCACGTGCTCGCAGTTGTCCACCAGCAGCAGGCTCTCCCGGCCGTCCAGCCGGTCCGCCAGCACGTCCAGCTCGCCGACCGGGTCGCCGCGCAGCCCGGCCGAGGTCTCGAACAGCGCCGAGCCGCGCAGCCCGATCGTGGCCGGCAGCGCCGCGCCGAACTTGGCGGGCTCGGTGACCGGGGCGAGGTCGATCATCCACACGCCGTCGCGGTACGCGTGCCGGTGGCGGCGGGCGGCCTCGACCGCCAGGCGCGTCTTGCCGGCGCCGCCGGGACCGAGCACCGTCACCAGGCGCCCGGAGCCGAGCAGCGTGCCGATCCGGGCGAGGTCGTCGTCGCGGCCGACGAAACTGGTCAGCGGCGCGGGCAGGTTGCTCCGTCCGGCCTGCGCGGTGTCGGTGGCGGGCCGCTCGGCGCGCAGCAGGCGCAGGTGGCGTTCGCGCAGGGCGGCGCCGGGGTCGGCGCCGAGGACGTCGGCCAGGGTTTCGCGAACCCGTTCGTACAGGGCGAGGGCGTCGGCCTGGCGCCCTTGGGCGGCGAGCGCGTCCACGAGCAACGCGGCGGCGCGCTCGTGGGCGGGGTGCTCGGCAAGCAGTGCGGTCAGCCGGGCGGCGGCCGCCTCGGCCCGGCCCAGCGCCAGTTCGGCGTCGGCCAGGCCCGCGACGGCCTCGGCCGACGCGTGGGCCAGCCGGGTCGCGACGGCGGGCGCCACCGCGGCGACGACCGTGGGTTCGGCGCCGGGACGGTCGCCCCACAGCGCCACGGCCTCGCCGAGCGCGGCCGCCGCGGCCTGCGGGGCGCCGGCCCGCAGGTGGTCACGGCCTTCGGCGGCGAGCCGCTCGAACCGCAGCGCGTCCACGTCGGCCGCGTCAACGGCCAGCCGGTAGCCGCCCGCGAGCTGCGCGACGTCGCCGGCCGAGCCGAGGGCGCGGCGCAACCGCGAGACGAGGGCCT
Organism: Streptomyces sp. NPDC017056; assembly: GCF_044332485.1. Classification (NCBI taxonomy): domain Bacteria; kingdom Bacillati; phylum Actinomycetota; class Actinomycetes; order Kitasatosporales; family Streptomycetaceae; genus Streptomyces; species Streptomyces sp. NPDC017056. The sequence goes on from NZ_JBIRPD010000015.1 coordinate 159,182, forward strand.
GGAGGGCGTGGGCGGGGCCGGCCGGCGGGGCCTCGGCCCAGATCGCGTCGATCAGGCCGCTCTGCTCGACCGCGTGCCCGCCGGCGAGGGCCAGCCGTACGGCCAGAGCCCGCAACCGGGCACCCGGTACGGGCAGGGCGGTGTCACCATGAGACACCCGAAAGGCGCCGAGCAGCGTGACACGAAGCCGTACACCCCCGTCCATCGTCCGATCGTCGCACGCACACGGACGGGCCCTCACCACAGGGCCCTCGCATCGGGGCCGTGCCCGTGCGACCTCGTGCGACCTCGTGTGAGCGCGGTGTGCGCCCGGTGTGAGCGGCCCGCAGCAATCTGGGCGCGTTGCCGAGAACCGGCTGCGGAAAGGAAGTTGTCGTGCATGACGTGGTGATCGTGGGCGCCGGGCCGGTCGGTCTGTTCCTCGCCTGCGAACTCGGCCTGGCAGGCTGCTCTGTCCTGGTGCTTGAGCGGGAGCCGGCACCCGGCTCCCCGTGGCGGGCGGACCCGCTCGGGATGCGGGGCTTGCCCGCCGGGTCGGTCGAGGCGTTCTACCGCCGCGGGATGCTGGACCCGCTGCTGACGGCGTCGGGCGTCCACGACGCTCCCGGCCCGTACCCCGAAGCGGACGAGCCGCGGCCTCCTCGCGGCGTGGGCCACTTGGCCGGCATGGTGCTCGATCCGGCCAAAGTCGATCTCGCCGCCCTGCCGTTCCGCCTTCCCAACCCGGCGATGGACGGCATGCTCACGAGCCTCGAAGCGATCGAAACGGTGCTGTCCGAGCGGGCGTCCAAACTGGGCGTGGAGATCAGGCGCGGCGTTACGGTCTCAGCCCTCACGCAGGGCGACGAGAGCGTGGTCGCCCACGCCGGCGGGCACGCGTACGCGGCGCGCTGGCTGGTCGGCTGCGATGGCGGACGCAGCGCGGTCCGCGGCCTCGCGGGCTTCGAATTCACCGGCAGCGAGCCGCTGTTCACCGGTTACGTCATGCTCGCCACCGTCGCCGGCCCCGACGAGTGGAGCCCCGGGATCAACCTGACGCCGACAGGCATGTACCTCCGGATGCCCGCCGAGGGGCACATCGGGATGATGGACTTCGACGGCGGCGCGTTCGACCGCTCGCGGCAGCCGACCCGCGACCACCTCCAGGCGGTGCTGCGCCGCGTGTCCGGCACCGGAGTGACGCTGAGCGACGTCCACCGCGTGTCGAGCTTCACCGACCGGGCGATGCAGGCGACGACCTACCGGCTCGGGCGGGTCCTGCTCGCAGGCGACGCCGCCCACATCCACTCGCCCCTCGGCGGACAGGGACTCAACCTCGGCATCGGCGACGCCGTGAACCTGGGGTGGAAACTGGCGGCAACCGTACAGGGGTACGCGCCGGACGGCCTGGTCGACACCTACACCCGCGAGCGGCATCCGGTCGGCGCGTGGGTGCTCGACTGGACACGTGCCCAGGCGGCGGTGATGCGGCCGGACCCGCACGGCCAAGCGGTCCAGGCACTGATCCGCGACCTGCTCGGCACCCGTGACGGAACGACCCACGTGTACGAGAAGGTGTCGGGCACGTCGATCCGCTGCGACCTGGGCGGCGAGCACCCGCTGACCGGCCGCAACGCCCCCGACTTCCGCCTCGGAGACGGCACCCGCCTCGGCGGGCTGTTGCAGGACGGGCGAGCCGTCGCGCTCGATTTCAGCACCGACCGCCGACTGCGTGAACCGGCGGCGTCCCGCCTCAGCCGCCTGCGTTACGCGGCCGGGACGGCGAAGAACGACCTCGGACTGGGCGCCGTGCTCGTCCGGCCGGACGGCATCGTTGCCTGGGCAGATGACCGCGACTTCGACCGGACGGCGTTCGATCGGGCCGCCGACCAGTGGCTCGGCGGCCCGAAAACCTGAGCCGCCACTCCGTTACGCAGGGGACCGTCCCCTTTCCCAACCCAGCCCCGCATGTCAAGGAGCACACATGACGATCACCCTCCGCCCGGGAACCACGGTGATGTTCACCGGCGACTCGATCACCGACTGCCGGCGGCTGGACAGCGAGGACGGCCTCGGTTTCGGCTACCCGCTGCGCATCGCGGGGGAGTGGGGCCTCAGGCACCCGGACCGGCCCGTGATCTGGCTGAACTCCGGGACCGGCGGCCACAAGGTGAGGGACCTCGAACCCCGGTGGCAGGCGGATGTGCTCGACGCGCGCCCGGACGTGGTGTCGATCCTCGTCGGGGTCAACGACATGGGCTGGCACACATTGGACCCGGAAGGGCGCGTGATCCCCGTGGAGGAATTCCAGGCGGGCTACGACCGCCTGCTCGCGCCCCTCGCCGAGGCGGGCACGGAGCTGATCCTCATCGAGCCGTTCCTCCTGCCGATCCACGGCGTCGTCGAAGCCGGTGACGTGCGCGTCGGAGAGGAAGAGCGGAAGGAATGGCGCGCCGACCTGGGCCCGAAGATCCAGGCCGTACGCGAACTCGCCGGCACGTACGGTGCCCAACTGCTCGCCGCCGACCGGATGTTCGCCGAACTCGCCGCGACAACCGCACCGGAACACTGGGCCGAGGACGGCGTACACCCGACGCCGGCCGGCCATGCCGCACTCGCGGCTGCCTGGCTGCGCCTGGTCGAGTGACCGTATCGCTGCGGGCGGGGTTTACGGGTGAGGAGGACGCACCCCAACGGCGCACGGGATCGCCGGAGGGCGAGCGCGGGGGCTGACGTCCCCGCGAACAGCACGTCGGCCGCGACCACACCGAACCGCTCCGAAGCCCTGGCGTACCCGTCGGCCATCATCGCGGCGCCACCCTCGGCCCACAGCGAGTCCAGGATCACCGCGACACATCCGGCATCGGCTGCTACCCCTGTTCCGTGATACCGGCCAATGCGCGTGCGTAAGAGGCTGCGCCAACCCCGGTTCACCCTGGGCCCTTGGCCCGCCCGCGCCCCCAAGGGATCGGGCCGGCCCCTGGAGGTAGCCGTGATCCAATCGTCGAACCGGGTGTTGGTCTCCTGTCTGCGCGAGCATGTCGGGCAGACCTGTCGATCGCGGGGTGGGTGGACACGCTGCGGCGGCAGCGCGCCATGCAGTTCGTGCTGGTACGGGACCACACCGGAACGGTGCAGGTGACCCACCGGCGCGGCGGCGTCCACGACCGGGTCGAAGCCGAACTGGAGCGCCTTCGGTTCAGCGCCACGCTCCCGACAGGCGCCGGGTGACGGCCGCGCTGAGTGTGCGCACGCCCCGCGTCGAGCCCGGGTTGATGCCCGTGAGGTCCCGTACCCGGCGGAGGCGGTAGTCCAGGGTGCGGGTGTGGACGTTGAGGGCGGTCGCCGTGGCGCCGCGGTGCATGTCGTGGCGGTAGTACGCGTCGAGGGTGACGAGCAGGTCAGGCCCGGAGTCCAGACGTCGGGCCACGTCGCGCAGCCATGCGTCGACGCACGGCACGTCCGCGGCGGCGAGTTCGACGAACACGTCGGCCAAGGTGTGCGGCCGGAGCCGGGCGGACGCCGGGCGCAGCGGGGCCGCCCGGCTGATGCGTCGGGCCCGGGCGAGGGCGTCGGCCAGTTCGGGCGGCGGTGCGGTGGCGGTGCCGACGGCGCAGGGCCGGCCGATGGCCCGGGCGAAGTCCCGTACGAGTTCGGGCAGGTGGCCGGGGGCGAGCTCGGGCAAGAGGTCGGGCGTGGCGTGCGCAGGTACGGATTCCGCCCCCGCCGTACCGGAAATCAGGGGAACCAGGGCGATCAGCTCACCACTCCCGTCTCCGCCCTCCGGCCCCCACATAACCGGCACCTGATGGCTTTTCACCAACGTCTCGATCTCGCTGTCCAGGAACCGATCAGCGGCGGGACGGACCGGCATCCGGAATACCGTCACCACCCAGCACTCCGCCAATTCGATCTCGACGGCCGAGGCGAGTTCCACCGATAGCGGATCTCCGTTCAGCAGCGACCGGGTCAACAGGGCGACCTGCTCGGCATAGCGCAGCCGGCGGCGCAGTACCCGTACGAATCCCTGACAGTAGGCGCCAATGCCCCGTTCTCCTTGCGGGGCGAACCATTGCACCATGCGCATGAGTTCCTCGACACCGCCACCGCGCTGGGCATCGGTCGCCTCGTTGATCTCGCGCAGCATGAGCGCGGTGTGTAGCCGCAGGACCCGCTGCCGTGCGTCGAGCGACATGCCCGCCCCGGCCCGCAGTTCCCCCATCGAGGCGATGTGGCCGAGGTCGTCGCCGGTCAACGGGCTGCTGTCCGGCGAGAGTTCGATGGTCCGGCGCCGGAGCCACAGTGCGTGCTCCAGCGTCTCGGCCCGCGCCCGGGCGTCCTTGTCCAGGAAGCCGAACTCCGGGATCTCGCGCGTGTACGCCTCGACCTCCCGGCGGGCGTTGGCCGACGCCTGCCGGGCCAGTTCGACGAACAGGCTTCCCACGGGCGCGAGCATGCCATTGCGGCCGAACCGGCCGACAGGCGGTATCCGGACGGCGTTCATCACTGCGCACAAATCGGCGGTACGCAGAGCGGCCAGGCTTTTGTCACAGTGCGCAAAGTTCCCGAAGCGAGGCGTTCTCGTCACCTCTTCCGCTTGTGGAGGAGCCGTGAAACGGCCTTAATGAGGACCACGTACACGCCCGTGGGGGGCACCGCGGCAGTCATTCCGGGCGCGATTTCGGCAGGTCCGCGGTCATCGGTACGGGCGGCGTACGCAAATTCTCAGCCAGGCGCCGCACGATGGCGCTCGCCCAAATGGGAGGGATGCTCCGATGAAAGCTGGCACGAGAAAGAGAACCATGGCGGCGGTTGCGGTCATGGTCACGTCGGCGGCGCTCGTGCTCGGCACGCCGGGTACGGGTTCGGCCGCGCCCGCCGCCCCCAGCCTGCGGGCGTTCGGGATTAGCGGCGACGGCACCCTGATGGCCATGTTCACGACCGACCGGCCCAACGTCCTCGACTGGGTCAGGGTCGTCACCGGCCTCAGCGGCGACACGGGCCTGATCGGGATCGACTTCCGAGTGCAGAACGGCCTGCTGTACGGCGTCGGCAACCAGGGCGGCATCTACACGATCAAGACCCCGCCGGCCACCCCGGAAGTCGAGGTCACCAAGGTCTCCCAGCTCCAGTACGCGCTGCACGGCACGACATTCGGCGTCGACTTCAACCCGGCCGCCGACCGGCTCCGCGTCATCAGCGACACCGGCCAGAACCTGCGGCACAACCTCAACGACCACACGACCACTCAGGACCAGAACCTCAACACCCCGCCGATCGAGGGCACGACCAAGGGCGTCACCGCCGCCGCATACACGAACAACGACCTCAACGCGGCCACCGGGACCACCCTGGTCGACATCAACACGACCAGCGACCAGGCCGTCCTCCAGTCCCCGGCCAACAGCGGCACACTCGTGCCGACCGGCAACCTCGGCATCAACGCCGGCCTCAACGCCGGACTGGACATCTACAGCACCCTGTCCAACGGCAAGACGGTCGACAACGCCGCCTTCGCCTCCCTCACCCCGAACGGCGCCAGCACCCCGTCCCTCTACAGCATCAACGTCTTCACCGGCCAGGCCACCCCCATCGCCCAGTTCCCCTTGAACATCACCGACCTGGCCATCACCCTCACCGGCACCTGACCCGTCACCCGTGCCCGCGCCGCGTCCCAACCACCACCGGGCCGCGGCGCGCCACCGCTACGGGCCCGTGCCACTGGGATACGTTCACGAGGTGTTGCGGCGGCGCCGGGCCTGCCACGCGGCTGCGCCGACCAAGGCAACGACGATGCCACCTCCGAGCAGCAGCCCCACGGACGGCCCGCCGCCTGAACCGCTGTCACTGCGAGAGCTGTCACTGCGAGGACTGTTACTGCGAGAACCGTTACCGCGAGGGACGTCGCTGCCGCTCGCGCGTTCGGAGCTGTCGGTCACGGCTTCGGCGCAGCCGCGCCGCGGATAGCCCGCGATGGCGCACAACAACCCCGAAGTTCCGTACCGCAGGGGAGGCGCGGCCTTGGCCAGCGCCTCCGCGGTGGTGGCTTCCGGCGGCAACTGCACGCAGTGCGTACGTACCGACGGGGGCCTCTCCCCGTCCGGGGCGTCCTGTGCCGTACCGAAGTCCAGGACCAAGGCAACCCGCTTGGTGCCCGACTTCGCCGGGGTGGAGGCGCACATCGCCTCGAAGTCGGCGGGGGCACGGGGGACGACGGATTCCTTCGTCTCTGCTCGGAAGACGGCGAAGCGCAGCCCTTCAACAGCGCCATCGGCAGGACGGTAGGTGCCCGGCCCCTCGGCTGTGGTGCGCCAACTGCCGTTGTCTCCGTGCCGTAGCGACCAGTAGCGGTAGTCGGCGGCGTGGGCGGGCGCTGCGGCGGTCAGCGCGAGGGCCCCTGCGGTGACTGTTGTGGCCAGGCTGTAAGTGACGGGTCTGACGCTGCGTTTCACGGTGCCTTTCGCCTGCCTGATGCGGAGAGCTGCGGACTGATGCGGATAGCTACGGAGAGATATGGAGGGCGACCGAGGGCTATGGAGGGCTACGGAGGGTTACGGAAAGAAGGTGCTTCCAGCGGAGCTCCTGGTGCTTGCTGGAACGGAGTGTACGTAACCGGCCGCCGCACACCGGTGACCCGATATCCCGCATCATGACTCTTGCGGCCGCGTCGCCGGCGGCCGGTGAAGAAGCATCGACCAGCTGACCGCCCTGACTGCCCTGACCGCCCCCGGATCAACCTCTTCACCGCTGCCTCCTGCGCTGGCTTCTGCGCTGTACTCTGCGTCACTGCACGGAATATCCGGCTTGTTCTGGAGGGGCAGCAGTGAAGAACACGGCCAGCACCGATCCCGCACCGCGGTCGCGGCCCGCATTCGTGGTCGCCGCGACGCACAGCAGCGCAGGCAAGACAACCGTTACGGCCATTCTGCTGCGCCTCTTGCGCGAACGCGGCCTGAAAGTGCAAGCGTTCAAGATCGGCCCTGACTTCATCGACCCCGGATATCACCGGGAAATCACCGGACGCCCCTCCATCAATCTGGACCTGTGGATGATGGGGGCCGAGGGAGTGCGCGGCTCGTTCAGTCGCTGGTCCGCGGGGGCGGATGTGTGCGTGATCGAGGCCATGGGCGGGCTGTACGACGGGGAGAACGGCACGGAGAAGGGGAGCGCGGCGCATATCGCCAAGCTCCTCGGACTTCCCGTCGTGGTCGTCATGGACGTATGGGGAATGACCCGCACCTCCGGAGCCGTGCTCGGCGGCCTGATGGCCTTCGACCCAGAGGTCCGGATCGCGGCCTGCGTCCTGAACCAGGTCGGCAGCCGCACCCACGCCGAGATGGTGCTCGCCGCGCTGCCGGGCCAGCTGCGCGAACTCGTGGCCGGCTGGGTCGAGCGCAGCGAGCATCTGCGTGTCGACGAGCGGCACCTCGGGCTGACCACGGTCGAAGAGAACCCGACCGCCGCCGCGGAACGCGCTGCCGCACAAATCGCTTCCGGCCGCACGGTGAATGTCGACCGGCTGCTGGCAACCACCCGCACCGCACTGCCCCACCCCGCTGCACCGCCCGACCCCGCCGCACTGCCTGACCCCACCGCCATGCCTGACCCTGGCGAAACATCCGCACTCCATTCGCCACGCGGAATCGGCCCCGGTGCGTCCCCCGTACGACTGGCGGTGGCCCGGGACGCCGCCTTCTGTTTCTACTACGAGGAGAACCTGCGCGCGTTGGAGGACGCCGGGTTCACGTTGGTGCCGTTCCGGCCCACCGTCGATTCCCAACTGCCGGACGGCGCCGACGCGGTCTACCTCGGCGGTGGCTACCCGGAGAGTTTCACCGCAGAGCTGGCTGCCAACCGTTCACTGGCGCACGAGCTGAGGACGCGCGCCGGTCACGGAATGCCGATCTACGCGGAGTGCGGCGGGATGATGTACCTCGCCCGGTCGCTGACCGGATTCGACGGAAAAGCCGCGACCATGACCGGTATCCTCCCGATCGACGTGGTGATGGACCGTCGGTACCTCGCCATCCACTACGTCGATGTGCGCACACAGACGCTGTCTCCGCTCGGCGAGGCGGGGCAGCGAGCCCGCGGTCAGGAGTTTCACCAGTCCCGTATCACCGCTGCCGAGATCGAACCGAACCTGTACGAGGTGACCACGAGCACGGGTGAACGCCGCCGTGCAGGCTTCCTGCTCGACAACGTAGCGGCCAGCTACATCCATCTCCATTTCAGCATGCACCCGGAAATCCCGCGCAACTTCCTGAGTGCTGCTCTGAGGTACTCGAAGAAGGTGCCCGTCGTATGAGATCGGAGACATCCTTGAAGCGGATTCCGCTGTTCCGTCGCCACCGGATCCGGTCGACCGTGGTGGCGGCCGTACTGGCAGGGCTGATTCCCCTGCTGCCGGGCCACGAACCCACGAGCGCCGCCGCAGCGAACGCATCCCCAGCACCCAAGTCCCTCAAGACCGCGACAATTCACTTCGCCCCGGAGGAAGGGAAGGTCGAGAACAACCGCGCCAAGATGGTCGAACTGGCCAACCAGGCAGCCGGCAAGGGCGCCAAGCTCATCGTGCTGCCGGAGATGGCCACGAGCGGCTACTCCTTCTTCAGCCGCGCGGAGATGTCAAAGGCCGCGGAGCAGGTCCCCGGAAAAACGACCGAAGCACTCGGCGCTGTCGCCGGACAGCATCACGCCTACATAGCGTTCGGCATGCCCGTCTACGAGCCGGAGACGAACCGGTACTACAACTCGGCCGTGCTCCTCGGCCCGGACGGCAAGGTCCGCGGCGTCTATCACAAGCGCAACCACCTGATCGAATCCTCGTACAACGCCTCCGGCTTCGAACCGATCCCGACCTTCGACACCGAATACGGCAGGATGGCGTTGGTCATCTGCTCCGACATGTTCAACTCCCAATTCCCCAGAGCGGCCGCGGTGCAGGGAGCGAACATCCTGATCGCGCCCGCCAACGTCGGGATCGACACCGACTTCGTTCGCGTCCGGACATTCGAGAACGACTTCTCCATGATTGTCGCGAACCGCTGGGGCAAGGGCACCAAGGGAACCAAGCCCGAGGTGTTCACGCAGAACACCTTCACCGTGCCGTCACCGTTCCCCTACGACTTCGATTACGGGTCGCGCAGCATCATCATGACCCATGACGGCAAGGTCCTCGCGGACGTGAGCGGCCAGTCCGATCAGATCGGCTACGGCGAGATTCCCGTGCGCGCGTCGCGGACCTTCCCGGTGGAGCGCAAACCCGCGATGTACTCCCTGATGGGCCAGGACACCCTGGAGCCGTACACGCAAAAGCAGTTCCACCAGCCTGACCCGACCACCTTCACCGCCGCCGCAGTCGACCCCGGCCCCAGCGCAACACCCTGGCAGGCAGCCCTCGATGCGGCGACCAAGGCCACATCCCAGGCCGAGTCATCCGGCAAGAAGCTGCGCCTGATCGTCTTTCCGGCCAACTACTTCCCCGGCTCCGACACGGCTGGCCTCGCGAAGCTCAAGTCGTTCGCGACGGGAAACGGGACCGACCTGCTCATCCACTACCCGGCCACCGGCACCGAGGTGCCAAAGAGCACCCTGATCGCCTCGACGGGGCAGTCGTACGACTACAACCGCACCCACCACAAGCGCGGCGAAACGCTCCCCAAGGGCCGGCTGTCGAACGACTACCTTGTCATCGACCGCGACTACGCCAGGCTCGCCCTCATGCAGGACGTCGACATGATGCCGCCCGAGACCGCCCAAGTCCTCGCCCACATGGGAGTCGACGTAGTCGCGATGAACACCGACTGGCGCGATCCGGTCCGCAGCGCCCTCTGGAAGAGCCGCACCGGCGACTACCTGCACATTGTCACAGCCAACAAGTCCGGCCCGGAGGGCGTCTACCTCGGCGGCTACAAGGCGGACCCCAGCTTCACTGAGAACGAGGGCATCGTCATCCGCGACATCACCACCGGCGACGTCCGCGCCAAGCCCTCGGCCCGCTTCTTCGACCCCACCACCATCCTCAAGCCGTGCCAGGAAGAAGCACACACCTGCTAGCCAGTACGCCCACCCCCACTACGAGAGATAAGGAACCCCGCCGGCTAGCTCCGGCGCGGCGGGGGTCCCCGTCCTCGATCTGCCTCCCCAGGGGCACGCCCATGATCACACTCGCCACACCGTAATCATCACTGCTCGGAACGGCTTCTGCCGACACGATCTCCACAGCTATCTCCACAGCTATGCTGACCGGAGCAGACGACAGTGAGCCAGACCGGGGGACATCGTGAACCGACCACTGCTGTTCCTCGACGTGGACGGCCCGCTCAACCCTTATGCGGCCCAGCCGGAAAGGCGTCCTGACGGCTACACCACACGCAGAGTCCCGCGGAACGGCGCCCATGAGGAGCACAGAAGCCTCTCCTCCCGGCGGCGCCCCCTGCGGGTCTGGCTCAACCCGGAGCACGGGCGGTTCCTGCTCGGACTCGGTTTCGAGCTGTGCTGGGCCACCACATGGATGGACGACGCCAACCGGTGGATTGCACCGGTACTCGGCCTTCCTGAACTTCCCTTCGTCGACTTCGGCGACGTCTTGCTCCAAGAACGTCCCGATGGAGTCCACTGGAAGACCGGCCCGCTGGTGAACTACGCCAACGGCCGTCCTTTCGCCTGGGTGGACGACGAACAGAGCGAGCTGGACCAGACATACGTGACCGCCCACCACCGGGGGCCCGGGCTTCTGCATCACGTCAACCCTCGGGTCGGCCTACGAGAGAACGACTTCCACACGCTCGCCGACTTCGCCCGATCCCTGACCACTCCACAAGCCATCAGCTGACCAGACCGCCAACTCTTCAAGCAGCTCTACGTACTCCGAGCCGCGGTCATGAAGAGACAGCCCTCGGACGGTCAAAATGGCCACCTGGTCACCTGGGTGGCTGATGGCTGACCCGTATTCCTTGTGACCTGCACAGCTTTCTCCGCGTACACATGGTCCGCCACGGGCCTCCAGATCGGAGTGACGTGTTACCTGCTACCCACCAAGTCGCGAAACGAGGCCGAACCGCTCTCGTCTCTGCGGTAGTCCTCACGACGGCCCTCTTTGCGTCTGCCTGTTCCGAAGCATCTGCTCCGGCCCGCGAACGCCCTGCGAAGCCACCTGAAGTCCGAGACGCGTTTGCGCGAGTTCAGGCGCGGCTCAGCGAAGGGTGCGGACAATCCCGAGAGACGTGTGGGGAGTACCTGGAAAGCGCCATGGAGAACCTCGCCTTCCTGTCACGGGCAATGCATGACGACCCCAAGGGGGTTGACCATTTTTCTGCCCCCGTGGCATGGATAGAGGAAACGCAGGAAAAAGTTTCCGATCGGTCCGGCGAGGTGATTGTGAAGCACGAAGCGGAAATAGTGCAGACTTTGAAGCGTATTAATGACTGGATGCAGCATCACCCGGAGGACTACAGATAGAAGTCGGAAGGTTAATCCAGGTCGCAGCTCGGCCGAATAGGCTAGGGGCGGATCCTCCTCGATCAAACCGAGACGGGAAAATGCATCAGCGCAATAGATGCTCTGGCACTGGTATGGCTTTTGTCCTGTTATTTGCCGACTCGATTGTCGCATACCTAACGATAGGTGCAGCCATCGAAAGTACGGGCTTCGAATTCACTTTCGGTGAGGCGGGGCCAAAACGGAACAATGATGTCGACTGGACAGTTCCGGTTGTCGCCTTGTGCGTCCTGGTTGCTATTTGTTGGCTGTCGGCATGGCCGCTGTTCCGTAAACGCTTCTACCTCAGCGGGGTGCTTCAAATAATTTTCGGTTCTGGATTGCTCATCCTCTTGGCCGTGGTGGCGGGATCCTAGAGGTGTACTACCTCTCGCAGTTCCTTCAGATCACCCACCGACCCCACCGATCGAAAGTGCTGCTGACATGCGACCTTCCCTGTTCACGGTCGACCTGCCGGGCCCGGGACGCCTTAGCACCATGGCCAAGCCCCGGGGCTTGGACTGGCTTGAGGATGAGATGACCGCGCTGGGTATTGCTGGTGTTGACGTCCTGGTCTGTGCGCTGACCCGGCCCGAACTCGACGAACTCGGGCTTGCGGCGGAAGACGAGGCAGCCGTGGCCGCGGGGCTGCAGTTCGTCGCAGTCCCCATCCCCGACCGTATGGTCCCCGATCTCGCCACGGTTCTGCCGACCCTTCGCGACCTCGCCGAACGGCTACGCGAGGGAGCGCACGTCGTCACCCACTGTCGCTTCGGCATAGGGCGGGCATCCCTCCTTGCCGCTGCACTTCTGATCCTCAACGGTGTCGATCCCGAAACAGCGTGGAATCGGCTCGAACAAGCCCGGGGCGTTCCCGTTCCGGACACTACCGAACAGCGGGAATGGACACTGGGTCTGCTTAAACACGCATCATCTTGACGAAACAGATTCCACAGAAGGGGCGGGAAGTTATAGGGCAGGGCAGAAGCGGTTCCGTCGGCCGGCGGGGGCCGGGGCGGCAAGCCCGGCGGCAAGGGGGCTGGCAGCGACAAAGCGTGCACGGCCTCCCGGGCGGCGAAGGCAGCGTTGGTGGCGGCCAGGGTGGCAGGGGCGGTACTCCGAGCAGCGACGGCAACCCGGGGAGCACTGGCTGTGCGCCCCGAACCGCCGGAGAACCTCTGATCGTTGTCACGCCGGCCGCACAGACCATCGATGCGCTCCGTGCGGCCGGTCAGTGGGCGGGGCTGTCCGCATCCGGTGCGGGGGCTGGGTGTGAGAGTCGTATAAAAACCCGCGCTCATGGCGTTGTTGAGGCGGAGGAAGCGCACCGGCACGGCATCGGTGTCCCGGATCAGCCGTTGCGGCTCATCGCCTTGTGGATCCAGCCCGCGTATGCGGGCGCGCTGGTGTAGAGCCCCGGGCCCTCGCTGCATCGTACGCCGGGGGCGCCCGGGCCCGAGGTGACGCCGATGAGTTCCCAGCGTCCCTTCCGGTCCCGCTGGAGCTGGGGGCCGCCCGAGTCGCCGTGGCACGCCATGGCCTTCGGCACCTGGCTGATCGTGCACAGACGGGTGTTGCCCGCGTAGCCCGGCGCGCACTCGGAGACCGCTCCCCGGCGCGTGTCGAGCTCCTGGAGCCGGTTGGGGAAGACCAACTTGGTGGGGTCGGGAGCGGTGTCGTCGATGGTGCCGAAGCCCAGGATCCGGGTGGGTGTGCCGGGCCGCCCCGGCTTGTCGGCGATGCGGATGGGCTTCTCGGAGACCGAGCGATTCAGGCGGATCAGCGCGAGGTCATGGCGGTTGGCAACGACGTTCTCGCCGTTCTTGTAGCCGGGGTGGGACACCGTCTTGGCGATGGACCGGACCGTGCCCCCGGACTTCTTCCACTCGCTGCCGATCCGGACGGTGCCGTCCAGGGTGACGAGCTTCGGGTCCACGCAGTGGGCCGCGGTGAGCACCCACTTCGAGTCGATCAACGATCCCCCGCAGACACCCTTGAAAGTGGGGTCGTCCACGCCCGTCACCGGGATCGACACCATGGACGGGTAACGCTGCGTGGAATCCTTGCCGTTGACGATGGCTTCGGCGCTGCCGGACATCATGGCGGCGCCCGCCGCGCCTGCCAGGGCCATCGCGACGGTGCGCGCCACTGTGCGGCGCGAGGACTTCAGGCTGAACACGGGTTCTCCGATCGGATAAGCGTTTGCGACACGTTCAGCCTCCGCCAACAAGAGGAGCTGATCCATCCGGTTAGCGGGCGTGTCCGGGGTTCGGTCAACAGGCCCATCCAGGGTAGGGAAAACCCCAGGTCGGCACGTTCCGCGTGCGGCCGGCGCGACGCCCCGTCCGGGTTGCTCACCAACGTGCCGGGACAGCACACCTAGCCGGAGAAACGGCAGAACGGCAGAACGGCAGGGCGGCAGGACAGCAGGACGGCAGGGTGGCACAGGCTGACGGACGCCATCCGGCGCGGACGGCGAGCCTGGCGTGGTCGACGGACGTATGCCTCATCCAGCAGTCAAAACCGCCGCATGATCGGCGATCCTTTACCGGCAGGGAAAGGAGCGAAGCTGGGTGGTCGACTTCGGAAGTTTTCGGGGGGCTTCCGGTTTCCGAAGCCCCAGGTGGAGGCGGCCTTGAGGAGAGTCTCGGCAGCAGCGGTGTGGGCGTAGAGGTATTGGGAGCCTCCTGCCGCCGAAAGCCGCGTCCGGTGGGCCAGTTCAGTGGTGGAGGCCGGGGCCTCCAATTCGGTAAGCAGCAGGGTACGCGAGTGGCCGAGGACGGGACGGGGGCGGGGGCGGGGGCTCCGATGGCAGGCCGTGCCTCCCATAGCGTGCCGACGCCACGGGCCGGGTGGGCGAGTTGGGGCGGGTCTGGCGGCTGCACTCTGGTGCGCAGACCGGGGCGGGTGAACGCCGACGGGATCAGCAGCAGTCCCGCGCCTGCGGGCTCCCGGGGCATGTCCCATCTCCGGCGGACCAGTCTGAGCGCATTGTCGCTCCAGCTCACCGACGTGTGCAGGACGTTGAAGAGGTGCCCCGCGCTGTGCTCGGCGACCGTGCGGGCCCGGTGGAAGATGTCGGCGTCCAGTACGTCCCCTATCCGTGCCCAGTAGGGGTCGAGTGCCAGTTCCCAGTACGTTGCGATCTCTTTTGTGACCTTGGCCAGATGGGAGGGCGGGGCGGCGTGAAGGCTCACCAGCCGTGGGCCGAGGTGCCCCCTGGTGGCGGGCGAGGTGGTCGAGGTCCTGGCGTACCCGGTCGGCGGGCGTGCCCAAGATCGCATCCCACTCTGCCGCCGGTGCGGGAGCCGGTCCGGCGGGGCCGGGGTAAGGAAGTCGGGCACGCAGCCGGAGGAGCCGACCAGTTAGGCAAGCCACCCCGGCCCAGCCCGGCAGCCGCCACGCGTGGCTGCACCTGCTCGTACCAGGATCGGTGGGCCGGATGCGCAGTGTTCGACATCAGCAGTCGGAAGCTGGGCGCGACCTCCCGCACCGGCGAGATGGCGAACCGGACCAGCGCGAGATCACTCGCCGAGAACGCCAGCTCTGCCACGGCAGTCGCACCTCGGATTCAGACATGATTTAAACAATGGCCTGCCAGGTCACCGTGCACCGATCATCGCACCATGAACTCACAAACGATCACCGCAGCGGCATCGGGCACCTGGAAGCTCGGCGACCGCACGGTCAACCGGGTCGGCTTCGGCACGATGCGCCTGCCCCAGCACGGCGAGGCGTTCGCGCCCAACGCCGTACCGCGCGACCGCGACCAGGCGATCAAGGTGCTGCGTCGGGCGGTCGAGCTCGGAGTGAACCACATCGACACCGCCGCGTTCTACTTCTCGCCCCTGCGCTGTGCCAACGAGCTGATCAACCGCGCCCTGGCTCCCTACCCGGACGACCTCGTCATCACCACCAAGGTCGGCCCCGGCCGCGCCCCCTCCGGTGACTGGCTGCCGCACGCCACCCCCGGGCAGTTGCGCGGCCAGGTCGAGGAGAACCTGCGCCAGCTCGGCCGCGACCACCTCGACGTGGTCAACCTGCGCATCGTCGGCACCGATTCCATCGCCGACCGCTTCGGCGCACTCTCCGAACTGCGCGACGCCGGACTCATCCGCCACCTGGGCCTGTCCAACATCCAGCCGCACCACCTCGCCGAGGCCCAGGCCATCGCGCCGGTGGTCTGCGTCCAGAACATGTACGGCCTCGGGGCATCACCCGAGCAGGAGGAACTCCTGCGCCTGTGCGGCGAACAACGCGTCGCCTTCGTGCCGTTCTACTCGATCGCCGGCAGCGGACGCGAGGGCGGCGCACCTGCGAACGACCACAACACGGTGCATGCCATCGCCCACGCCCGCGGGGTGAGCACCGCCCAGGTCAGGCTGGCGTGGACGCTGCACCGCGGCCCGCACGTCCTGGTCATTCCCGGCACCGGCGACCTCGACCACCTCGCCCAGAACGTGGCCGCCGGCGCCCTGCGCCTTACCGATAACGAACTGGCTGCCCTGGACTCCGTCCACCAGGCAACCGCATGACCATGCCATCCCCGAAGGCCCCGGTAAGGAGGCCGGCTTCCACAGAAACCTGACGCCGCATCCCGGACCTCTGCTGGACGACTTGCGAGAGTGCCTACGCGGTTGGTGACACGCCCGTGACGCGTGAGGTGCTTCTGTCGTGCCGTGCTCCGACGGGGCGTCCTCGTGCAGTTATTCACGATGGCTTGGAGACTCCGTTGTGCTCCGGCTCGCCGCTCGCGGTCCCGCTCCAGGTGGCGCGGATGTGCTCGCGGGCGAACGGGTCGTGTTGCGCTTCGCTGCTCTGGCTGGGCATTCCTGTCGGCAGTGCCTTTCGGGTTTGCTTGCTTCCGGGCGGGACGGAAGCGGGGTGATGCGGTGGACTACCAATATTGCTCCCAGCCGTCAGCAGTTCTTCTTCCGGTGTCGTGCCCGGAGGTATGCAGCCCCCATGGCAAGTGCCGGCAAGGTGTTGATAGGGGCCACACCTCTGTGGCGTCGCCCTGCCTGTATGGGGTCTCCCGGGTTGTTGCGGGTCTGGAGGGTGAGCTGCCGGGTGGAGAGGTCGGTCAGGGAAGCCTGCAATTGTGCGGGGCCCTGGGTCAGGGTGCTCAGCAGGTGCAGAGCCGTTTGGGCGGCTTGTTCTCCTGAGAGTGTTTCCAGGATGAGGTCTTGCATGACGTCCTGGAGGGTGCCGTGCAGGGCGGTGGACAGTTTCAGTTCGGGGTAGAGGCAGCGCACCGATCCTTCGATGTTCGCGACCGACTTGCCGACGACGGAGGTCAACGGAGTGATCTGGATGCCGCGCTGGGAGGAGTAGCGCAGCAGGGTCATCAGGGCGACGCCGAAGTTGAGTTCTGCCAAGGACGCGTCGGTCCAGTGGGGGACGATCCTGCTGATGTCCTGGATGAACGCCGAGGGGTTGCTCCACGGTGTGGCGGTGCCCAGGTTCACCCATTGGTGACCCCGCGTCGCTGCCCGCGGCCGCCCCTGTGACCTCCGGCGACTGGATGGTGCTTGACGCCTCGGGAACCGGCAGTGCCGCGCGCGACCTGGCGGAAGCCCTGGGGGCTCAGGGCAGCGCCTCCACCGTCGCCGAACTGAGCGCGTCAGACGAAGAACAGCGGGTGCAGCGCGCACTCCTCGACGCCCTGCGCAACAGCGTGACGGGAGACAGTGCCCGTCCAAGCAGTGTTGTGGTGATGTTCCCGACTGCCCAGGACAGCGGCGCGGACTCAGTGCCTGACCACGCTCGGCAGACCGTCGGCCACCTCCTGAACAAGACCGTCAAGCCGCTGCTGACCGATGAGCACACCACCCCGCCGCGCCTGTGGGTCATCACCCGCGGCGCGCAGTGCGTACGCCCCGACGACGTCCCGGACCTGGGGCAGGCGGGGGCCCGCGGGTTGCTGCGTACCCTCAGCTACGAGCATCCCGAGTTGCATCCGACCACGGTGGACATCGACGCCCGCACCTCTGCCGCGGTGTTGGCACGCGAACTGCTGGCCTGTCCCACCGAGCAGGACGACATCGCCTACCGCGACGGTCAGCGGTACACGGCACGGCTGGCGACTGAGCCGCTGGGAAACAACGATCTGCGTCACACCCTGGCCGACCGGGCCCGCGATGCCGTCACCCTCGACTTGGAGCACCCCGGCGACCTGAGCTCCTTCCGGTTCGTCGCCGAGCGCCGCCGCCCGCCGGCCCCTGGCGAAGTGGAGATCCGCGTACAGGCCACGGGCCTGAGCTTCATCAACGTGCTCAAGGCCCTCGGCGTCTACGACCGTTTCCGCGCACCGGGCGACGGGCCGACGTGCGACACGTTCGAGTGCGCCGGAGTCATCACCGCAGTGGGCGAGGGCGTCACCGACCGGCAGGCCGGTGACCGGGTCGCGGCCTGGGTCCTCGGCAGCACGATGGGCTCCTTCGCCCGCACCCGCGCCGGCCTGACCCTGCCCGTCCCCGATACCACGAGCCTGCCCGACGCCGCCGCGCTGCTCTTCGCCCACCTCACCGCCCAGTACGCGCTGCACCACCTGGCCCGGTTGCGTCCCGGCGAAACCGTCCTGGTCCACACCGCCAGCGGGGCAACCGGCCTTGCCCTCGTCCACCTCGCCCAATCCCGCGGTGCCCATGTCCTGGCCACCGCGGGCACCCCGGGCAAACGCGCCTTCGTACGGCGCCAAGGTGTACGCCACGTGATGGACTCCCGCCCCCTGGACTTCGCCGGCCAAGTACGCGACCTCACCCAGGGACACGGGGTGGGCGTCGTCGTCAACGCCCTCACCGGGCCCGCCCAGAGCGCGAGCCTAGACCTGCCCGCGCCGTACGGCCGGTTCGTCGAACTCGGCAAGCAAGACATCTACGCCAACACGCGGCTCGGACTCCTGCCCTTCCGTCGCGGCATCAGCTTCAGCAGCGTCGACATCCTGGCGGTAGGCCGGCACAACACCCGGCTCGCGGAGACACTGTGCGCGCAAGTTGCCGACGCGCTGCACCACGGTGCTCTGCCTCTGCTGCCGGTGACCACCTACCCGATCGGGGACGCCGCGGCGGCCTTCCGCACCATGGCCGCCGCCCAGCACACCGGCAAACTGGTCCTCACCTGGCCCGACCAGGGCAGCCTCATCGTCCCGGTCCGGCCGCACGACGTAGCCGTCGTCCGCGAGGACGGCAGCTACATCATCACCGGCGGTCTGGGCGGACTGGGACTGCTCGCCGCCCGCTGGCTCGCCCACCATGGCGCGCCGCATATCGTGCTGACCGGGCGTCCCCGGCCGGGCCGTAATGCCAAGCGGGTGATCGGGGACCTGCGGGCCGCGGGCACCCGCGTCGACGTCGTCAACGGGGACATCGCCGAGCCGGCCACCGCACCCCGGCTGGTGGCAGCCGCGGCCGCCGACGGCTACCCGCTGCGCGGCGTCCTGCACTGCGCGTCCGTCGTCGAGGACGCCACCGCCGCACGCATCACCGACGACCTGCTCGACCGCGTCTGGCGGCCCAAGGTGAACGGTGCCTGGCACCTGCACCACGCCACCCTGGACGCGGACCTCGACTGGTGGGTCGGCTTCTCCTCCATCGCCTCCGTCCTGGGCAGCCCCGGCCAGGGCGCCTATACCGCCGCCAATGCCTGGCTCGGCGAATTCATCAGCGGCGCAATGAAGATGAGCTGATCGCGCCTCCTCAACCTCCGGCCGGTAACACCCTTGTGCCGACACCGATTACTCATAGCCAGGTCCACCGCTTGAGGTTGGCGTGCAAACCGGTAAATGCGCTGCCAGCAAGTATGTGATCGAAATTCATGCAGCAGGTGGCGTCGGCGAGGGCAGGTGTCGCCGCTTCCCGACGCGAGATTCTCGGCTCATGTTCACGATGCTGAGGTACTTCTGGGCGTCGGCGAGGGTGGCGACGGTGATGTTGTAGACGGAGTGGGGACGGGTCTCCTTGCCCTTGTGTTTATTGATCGCCCAGGTGGAGAATGCATCCCAGTCGTTCTCCAATGCCGTAATGAACGGGCGCTGCTCGGTGGTGCCGGTCCATTTGCGCGCGATGAGGTCTTCGATCTTGGTGAAGCGCGCGGCTTCACTGGTGTCCTGAACAAGGGTGAGCAGGGCCCTGGAAGCCGACCTTCCATTGAGCTGTCCAGTATCGGAGGCTCTGGCAAGGTCAATGGCGGCCTGATCGAGACCGGCACGGTTGAGGCCAACGTCCCCGCGGGTGGTGTCGGCCTTTCGCTGGAGGGTGCCGTAGTTGCCGTCGAACCCGACACTTGCGCGCGTGGTGTTGTGATTGGGGCTGTAGTGGGGCGCAGGGGTGTCCTGGAGAGCCCAGAAGGTGTTGGTGGCGGGCAGGTACCAGCCGACGACGTAGAGGTTGCTGGCACGCACTACGAGATCGATGGCGACGTTGGTGGAAGTTCTCAGGTGGACTGGAAACAGGTCGTTGGTGGCTGCGGGCCGGGTTCTGTACATGCCCCGATAGAAGACTTGACCGTCAGTGGCGCGCAGGCGCAGTGCCTTGACGAAGGCGCGGTAGGCGCCAGAGCCGGCGGTCCTGAGGTTGGGTAGCGAGGGGTTGGGGTGGACAGCGGGCGCTGCGGCCGATGCCGTGCTGACGCGTGGGGCGGGCGGGGCGGGCAGGACCGCGGCGACGGCCGTTGCCAGCGGAGTGCCGACGCATAGGGCGGCCAGGGTTGCGGAGGCGAGCAGGCGGGGCAGTGGGACGTTCACAGGTTCTCCTGCCGGAAAGTGCCGAACCGGGGCCGGTTCTGCTTCGGGGCAAAAGAAGTGTCACCGCCCAGACGCGAACATATGCGAATCGCTGCGCGGTGGTCACTCGCGCGATGGATCAGACGCGCAATCGGCGCACCGGCGAGCGGATCCCAGCCGAACCAAACGGATTGGTTCGGCTGGTCATCACGGCCGCGGGCCGCCGACGCGCTCATACGCGGCGCCTGACAACGCGTAGGGTCGCCCAGCGGCGCGAGGAACTGCCCTGGCGCGCCTGCTTTGCCACGCGGCATGTCGTTGTATGGGCCGGTATCCCGCCCGCTGACCGCTCGCGTCGAAGGGTGCTCTCGTGTGAGCAGGCAACAGCCGGATCCGGGTGGCGCGTGTCCGGCCTGTCGGACCGCTATCGGTGAACCCGTCGGCCTGCGGCGTGAGCGTCGCAAGCCCGCCCCGGAGCGGAGGGAGTGGTTGTCCGCTGTCAGCGCCCGGAGCCGTGTCTCCAGCCCATGCGCCACCCTTAAATAACCGGATAATGGAGAGCAAAAGGTACGTGCAGTGAGAAGGTGATTGTCATGGGGAAGGCCAGGGAATGGGGCAGGGCCCTTGAGGCGCAGCAGAAGCTGACCCCCGCCGAGCAGCAGCGGCTACAGCGGCTGCTGGCGGAAGTCCGCCGTAGCAGCAAGTAAGGCCGGGCCCGGCAGGGCCGGCACATACGTGTGGGCACGGGCTCGCCGCCCGTGCCCGCGCACGCCACGGAGCGGGAGACCGGATGGACGCGCCAGTGCTTCGTACCGCCGGCGGGCCGGGCGGCATCGGCGGGCGGCTGCCTGTTTCGGGTACGGAGCGGGCGGTACCGCTGGCCGAGGCCGCGCGGCGGGTGACGGCCGCATTGAAGGCGCTCGGCCTGGAGGCGCACCTGACGGAGCTGGGGGATGGCGGCGAGCCGACCGCCTGGCGGTGTGAGCTGCGTACGCCCGGCGGTGACCTGGCGCCGGAGGCGCAGGGGGCGGGCAAGGGCACACGGGAAGAGGCTCGGGTGGGCGCACTGTTCGAGGCGCTGGAGCATCATCTGACCGGCCCCACCCACTTCGTCCCCACCGCCGTGGAACACCTGCCGGCCGCCGCCGTGGCCCAGGGACTGGCCGGCGACGTCACCGCACCGCTGTTGCAGGAGGCCATGTCCGCGCCGCTGGCCTGCCACCGGTACCGCCGCCTGGATACCGGTCGGCGGTCCCTGCATGGCGCGCTCGGCGCAAACCACCTCGCCGTGCCGGTTTTCTTGGCGTGCCCCTGGTACATCGACGAGCCCGCCTGGCGCCACGGCGCCGGTGACAGCTTCGACTACGCCCCGGTGGGCCGCTACAGCTGCAACAGCGGCTCCGCGATCGGAGTCGACGCCGCCGAGGCGGCCGTGCACGCCCTGAACGAAGCCATCGAACGCGACGCCTTCTCGCTGCTGCTGGCCCGCACCTTCCTCGGCGCCCACCCGGTGCGCGTGATCGATCCGGCCACCCTGCCCGGCGACCTCGCCCACGCCCTGGAGGCGGCCCGCCACCACGCCGGCCAGCCGGTCCACCTGCTCGACATCACCACCGACCTGGGCGTGCCCACCGTGCTTGCCTACAGCGCCCCCGCGGACGCCCGACCGCACCGGCGCGGCTGCGGCACCTCCCTGGACGCCCGCTACGCCGTCTGGCGCGCCCTGAGCGAGCACATCCAAGGCAGCCTCACCGGCGACCACACGGGGGCGGAACCCGTGGACCTGTCCGCGCTCGATCCCTACCCGGAACTGCTCGCCTGTGCCCGTTTTGACCTCACTCCGCATCTGGCCGGCGCCCGTACCGTCGCCTACCGGCCCACCCCCGCCACGCCGCGCCACCCCGACGGCCACCTCGCTCAGCTCACCCGCATCCTGGCCATGGCCGGACATCCGCCTTACCACCGCACCGTGGCCCGCCTGCCCGGCGGCATCACCGCAGTGCACACCCTCCCGCTCGGCCTGGAACGCTTCATCCTCATCCTCGACGGCGCCGCCGTCCTGCCCGGAGAACGCGCCGTCACCGCCCTAAGCCATGCCGCGACACGGTGAAGCGTTCCGCGGGGGCCGCCTGCTGCGGCTTCGGCTTGCTCATCGTTTTGGTGAAGAAGGAGCTGGAGGACGCGCGGCTCAGCCGCTTCCGCCGGCGTCGCCCGGCGCCGGCGGAGGGACGAGGATGACGCCCTTGCCGCCGAGGTTGCTGCCGAGTTCTGCGCCGCCGCAGTGGTTCCGGGCGTCGCCGATGGGCAGTACGGCCGCGTTGCCACCTGCCGTGCCGGTGCTGTGGGTGGTCGCTGCGCCGGTGCGGGCGAGCGGGCCGGCAGGATGCCGCCGGCCGCTGCGGGCGCGGCAGCCGCGCCAACGGCGAGCAGCGCGAGGCACGTTGCCATGCAGGTGCGGTTCATGTACTGCACGACGAATACTGGCCCGGCCCGGCCCGCAACCGACCGTCGCGTCACTCCGATGCCCGGCCTGGACACCTGCCCCGTGGGGCGCCTGCTGAGCAGGGAGGACTTTCCGTACCATCGTGGAACGGCTTCGCCCTCTGTTGGTCCAGGCCATCTCAAGGTGACCAGGAAGGTTGTTTCGCGGCGGCAGGCAAGCCCGAGGGTGCCAGTGACTCGGTGGTCACCAGGTGACGTCGGCGTCGACGACGGCGGAACGGGTGTGGTCGTGGCCGACGACGGTGACGGCGATGCGGGCGGCGGCCCGCTCGCTCGGGGTCGGTTGCGATAGGCAGAAGACGGAGCTGAGGCTGGCTCTCAGAAAGGTGCGGCAGAGAACCCTGCGCGCGCAGTTTGTGCCAGGTGCCTCGCCACCCGGTTGGTCATCACCGGCTGCTGGCCCGGCAGCGAGACCTGAGACCGGCTTCACGGAAGAGGGCCAATCGCCAGGGATGAGGACATGGACAAGAAAGAGCTGTACGGCCTGGACCTGAGCGACGCTACGTGGAAGAAGAGCAGCCGCTCGGCCTACCACGTCGAATGCGTGGAGGTGGCCGACCTCGAAGAGCACCTCGAAGAGCACGGGGTGGCGCTGCGGAACTCCAGGCACCCGGAGAAGGGCGACCTGCGGTTCACACCGGAGGAGTGGGCCGGTTTCCGTGAGGGCGTGCGCAACGGCGAGTCCGACTGACCACCGAAGACACCGGGGCTGCGACGCCGGCGGCTCCTGCGCGTAGGGACTGTCCGGCGGATCTTGTGACTGTCCGACGAGCCGATCGTTGCTCTGGTCATGGGGCGGGAGATCTGACCAGGGACGAGTGGATGCGGCTTGGGCCGCATCTGCCGAAGTTCGGTGGTTGCGGGGGGCGTTGGTGTGATCACCGGCAGGTGATCAACGGAATCCTGTTCCGGGTCCGTACGGGAGTGCCCTGGCGTGATCTGCCGGAGCGGTTCGGGAGCTGGAAGACGGTGTACGAGCGGCATCGGCGCTGGTCCGCGGATGGGACCTGGGACAGGGTCCTCCAGGCCGTGCTGGCCGACGCCGACGCTCAGGGGCGGGTGGACTGGAGCTTGGTCAGCGTCGACTCGACCTCATGCCGGGCTCACCAGCACGCGGCCGGAGCTCCGCACAGAGCACCGCGGATCCCGAAAAGAGATCAACGCCTCGACAGCACCGCCCTGACGAGGGACTTGGACGCTCCCGGGGCGGTCTGACGAGCAAAATCCACCTGGCCGGGGAAGGCGGCTGCCGGCCGCTGGCTCTACTGATCACGCCGGGCCAGTGGGGTGACAGTTCCCAGCTGATCCCCGTTTCTGGAGCGTGTTTGGGTCAAGCGCCTCGGTGGCGGCCGTCCGCACACCCGTCCTGACCACCTGGGCGGCGACAAGGCGTACAGCTCCCGCCGCAATCGTCGCTACCTGCGCAGACGCCAGATCAAGCACACCCTTCCGGAGCCCAAGGACCAGCGGGCCAACCGGCGACGCCGAGGCAGTCAGGGTGGTCGGCTGGCGGGCTTCGACAAGGAGATGTACAGGCGCCGCAATGAAGTCGAGCGCACGATCAATCGCCTGAAGCACTTCCGCGCCGTTGCGACGCGCTTCGACAAACGCGCCTACGTCTTCCACGGGACAGTCAGCGTTGTGTCGATCCGGCTCTGGCTCCGTCGGTAGATCAAGTATCCCAAGATTCGGACGTGCCTGTCACCGTCCTCCGGGAGGAGATTTTGTCGCGATTTGCACACCTAGGGTTGCGGGTGACCAGCGAGAAGCTCGATCTGACTTGGAGTCGGGATGGCCTCTGACATTGCCGCAGTGGCTGCGGCGCTCAACATGATGGTTGCGGCAGATCACCAGGCCGCGCGCTATGCGAACAGCGAAGATCCGGCAGAGCAGTTGGTCTGGCGGCGCTTGACGGCGCAACACGCGGACCGTCTCAGCGAGATCATGGATGCGTACGGATGGCCGACCGCGGAGGTTGTCGGTGAGGACGCGGCCCGGGCCGCGTGGCTGATCGCGCAACACGCCGACCGGCAGCTCGACGTTCAGCGGCGCGCGTTGCGGCTGATGGAGCAGGCGGTGGCCGACGGTGCCGCCAGCCCGCGAGATCTTGCCTTCCTGCGGGATCGCACCCTTGTGAACGAGGGGCGGGAGCAGATCTACGGTACGCAGATCGCCGGCGTGAGGGACGGCTCGCCGACTCCATGGCCCTGCGAGGAGCCCGAGCGCATGGACGAGCGCCGTGCAGAAGTGGGAATCTCACCGTTCGCCGAGTACATCGCTCAGTTCTCCATCGCCTGAGTCACCCCGGCACCCGGCGGATCACGCTCACGCCTGATCCGCCGGACGGACCCTAGCCGCACCCGCGTCCGCCTGTGCCCTTGTTCGCTGCTCAGGGGGATCTGTCGTAGCGGTACTGCTGGTTACTCGCCGCCCTGGCCCGCCCGTCGGAGTCGGCCGCGGGCCGTCCGCCCGGATCTCGGCCGTCGTCGGCCACGTCCGGGCACATCAGCGCCGGTCACCCGGATGTCCCGCTCCCGGAAGCTGCTGGCCCTCGACGCGCCGGGCGAGCCGGTTGGCTTTCTGGGCGTCGTCGCACGGGAGCCCGCCGAGCGGACGTGCTGTGCAGGTTGTGAGCGTGACGCTCACGCGGTGCGAGGAACTGGTCGCCGAGGACCGGCAGATGGTCGGGCGAGACAGAAGACTCCGGCCCGGTGGTGAGGACGAGCTGAGGGGGCGTGGCTACTGCCGTTCGCAGCCTTGGCCGTCGGCGGCCGGGGAGTAGGCGACGACGACGGCGCACCGGAAGGCCAAGCCGGGCAGGTAGACGGACTTGATGACCGAGTCGCGGATGATGGCGTCCGCGGGAACTCCGCCGAACGGCACGCAGTGCTGCCCGCCGACCTGAGGCCCTCTCGATGTTCACGAATGCGCACCAGTAGCCCCGGCCTTCCTACGCCGGCTGTGCTGACGCTGGCGGGCCGCTTGCTGGCGCCGCGGCGGCGAAACCGGTGGTCAGGACGAGCGCCGCCATCGCGGCGCCGCACGCTGTGCCGAGTGCGTACATGGTGTTCCTTCCGGGGGTGGTGGCTGCCCAGCCATCCGGTACGACCCCTGCCCTGTGCGTTGCACTGGTCCGGTACCGACACGCCTGTGGCCATTGCGCCCCACGCATACGGATGACACCCCCGGGACCGCAGCACCCTCGCAGCCAGCGCACCCGTCCCACCTCGGATGCCTGAACCATGGCGCCCCGGTCCGCACAGACAGCCCTGCCAGGACCGGCCAGGTCCCGCCGAGGAGACCGGACACGTCACCCCCCTGCCGGCCTTGAGCGGCACCGCCCCAGTCCGGCGACATCCGATGCTGTGCAGCCATTACTACGGCATAGGACCGCCGGGCTGTCCGCCTCAGCCGCGAACACCGCCTGCTGACCGCCCAAGTGAACCGCTGCATTACCCCATGTAGGCGGGCACTTCCTTTTCTGTCCCCCGCCGTTCGAAAACCGGAGGGTTCCATGCGACGGATACTCACCGCCCTCGCGTTCACTGCCATACCGGGAGCCGCAGCCCCGACAGCAGGCGCCGTCGGCCCTCCCACCTACACATGCGACCGCACCGACGCGGCCGACGACGGCCGAGCAGGCATCGGTTGGGGCTCGTGCGCCGCCTCGTACGGCGCTCCCACGAGCGGGTTGATCTACGGCAAGTTCGTCATCGAGAGCAGCGACAGCAGGGACAAGACTGTCACCTGCCTCCTCCGCAACGACGAAGACGACTCGGGAAGCGCCCACGATTACCCGCGGCACGTCTGGGGGATGAAGTGCGGTACCTAGCAGTTGCCCCGCTCGGGCCGCCTGAACTGGATCCTCGATAGGGCATGGCCCTCATGGCTCACGTCCCCCGGCGGAGGTTGCGGGCCGAGGACACCCGGGTCGCGCTGTCACATTCCTCCCGGGCCGGCGTGTGCGCCGCGTCCTGAGAACCACGGCCGCCGAGGGCCAACTGCAAGAAGCTCGCCGTCAAGCCCGCCACCTGCTGCTCCGGCTCCTCAGCGCGTCCAGGGCGGCCTGAGTGAGCGGCCCGCCTCCATGCCGCTGCGGCAGCTTCGCAGGCTGCCGCAGCGATGCAGGCTTGGGTGCGAGGCCAACCGTGCAAGGGCGGGCCTGTCGGGTCCCGGACCGCGTGGGGCGAAGGCAGACCTACCCGCACCATGAGAACCCGCTTCGAGCGCCGTCTTCGATGAACGTAGAACCACTTTCCCTGACCACCGCTTCATTCGAGCGGTGACGCATCTCCGCGGAACGCTGGTGCGTAGGTGTGAAGAGTGGCCGCATTTCAGTGAACCGCGATCGCTGAAACGTTCGCTCAGAGAACCCGCGTGCTAACACTTGGAGTATGAGCAGCCCCAGTTACGACCTCGCGCTCGGCATGAGTCAGGATTCCCTGACGAGTGGCATCAAGGAGATGCACAAGAAGCATCACGCCGCCCTTTTCAAAGGCGATGAAACCGTCCCCAAGGACAAGAAGGAATACCGCTTCATCTGGGACGCCGATGAGGCGCCCAACCTCGTGCTCGACGCGCCGGACAAGACGGTCTGGGACAATACGTGGAAGGCGCAGGGTGTCACCGCCCTCCCCGCTTCGAACGTGGTGCAACTCGTCCTGCCGAACCTGATCGCCAACTGCAGCATCGACAATATCGCCCTTCCCCAAGTGAAGGGAGAGGTCATCATCCCCGCCCACGTGACGGTCGAGTCCGGTGCGGTGACGCTCAAGCTGCTCGGTGTGTGGATGAAAAACCCTCCTGGAAACGGCACCGACAAGATCCTGATGAAGAACGTCGTGGTCCCCAAGATCATGAAAATGGCCAACCCGCCGCTGAAAGGGCTCCAACTTCCCGCGCAGCGCCTGATGGACAAGGAAGTGAAGCTCAAGCCCGTCGTGGTGGACGTCGTCACCAAGACTCAGCTCGTCATCGCTGCCACGGCGACGGTGAGCCTCAGCGCCGAAGACTTCCAGGACACGTACTCCTGGCCGACCGGCAAGAAGGTTTTCCTGCTGATCAGCCCGGCGGTACTGGAGAAGCTGATTGAACCCATGGTCACCAAGTACAAGAACAAGCTTCTTATCGACGCCAAGGAGGGGGACTGGTCGTACAACGCCACACTCAAGGCGTGGCTCAAGGAGATCACCAATGTGAAGATCAGCGAAAAGAACCCCCAGCAGGGATCCGCTAAGGTCAACATTCCCTGGGAGGCCAACGGCTACATCATGGGCCACGAAGACAGCGGATGTTCCATCTTCAAAGCGTCGCAGAAGGCATGAACGGGGTCGGTGCCATGACATACGACCTCCTGGTCACGATGAACCAGTCGACACTCAACAGCCTGGTCAAACAACTCCACGACATCCCGGGAGCGGCGGAGAAGCTCTTCAAGGGAAAGATGAAGGTTCCCGTCACCAAGACCGAGACCAGTGAGTTCCAATGGGCTCTGGAGCAGGAACCGTACGTCAATCTCTCCGTCGAGGACGGCCTGTGGAAGAAGGCGATCTCGCCCAAGGGCAAGCCGCCGGAAAAAGTCACGGGCGCATTGCACGTCAGGCTGCCCAAGCTTCGGGTCACAGGGCCCAACATCGAGGACCAGGTCCGCGCGGTGGATGTCATCTGCTCACTCACCACCCGCGCCGACGCCCTGGCCTTCACCCCGCTCGGCGCCGCGGTGGACTTGCAGAACATTTCCAACGCCAACGACCGAATGATCTACCGGCATGTCATCGTGCCCAAGGCTCTTCAGGCGTCCCTGGCGATGGTCGGCACCATCGCCCTGCCCCATCTCGATGTCGCCGGCGTCAGTTTCGGCAACTTCGCCCTCGCCGCGGGCAGCGGCCGGATTGCGGGGGCGGCGAACATGGCCGACAAAGCACCAGCCACCACACCGGATCCGTCGCAGGTCGCCGATGTCCCCTTCGAGATTCACCTGTCGCCCGCCGCGGCCGAGCGCGCGATCAACCACGAACTGGCGAAGTACGCCGGCGCGTGGGAGACCACCAAGGGCAGCACCACCTTCGGCATCGGCCGTGCCGAGTACGAGGGCGGCATGCGGGCGACCCAGCTCTACGCCACGGTCGACACCTCCGACCCGCTGCAGGTGACCGCCACCCTGCACCCGGAGGCGTACGGCAACGCGGGCGTGGATCTCTTCAGCGAGATCGGCCACGCCATCGAGCAGATCGGCGAGTCCATCGGCCGCGCACTCTCGAGCTATTAGCAGTCGCCCGCCACCCCACCCGGCCCGGAGGACGCCCCCCCATGTCCGATGTCAGCATCAGCTACACGACGCAGGTCAGCCCCGAGACCGTCACGGTCACCGTCACGCTCGGCCTCGCAGGCACGCATGTGCGGCTCAGCGTCACCGACCTCTCCTCCTTCACCGTCATCCTGACACCGCAGGGCGACCTGGAAGAAAAAATCCTCTCCGGCATCGCCTGGCCCGTCGCCCAGTCGCTCGCCCTGCTCCTGCCCCCACTCGCGCACAAGCTGATCGCCGGACGTGCGTTCGATGTCCTGGCCGTCCCCGACGTGCCCCCGCAGCACGTCGGAGACAAGCTCGTCAACCCCGTCCTGGAGCAGCCGACTCTGACCGGCCGGGACGGATACCTCATCTTCTCCGCCACCCCCAAGCTCGTCACGTCCTGAGGAGCGCACCGCCATGGCACTCATCGAATTCGGCGTCAGTTACACCCCCGAAATCCCGCGCGTCACCGTGGAAATGAAGAACCTGAGCAGCAAATCCCTCACTATCCAAGGGGTGGAGACCGATCTCACCGAGGTCAAGGCGACCGCCAAGAACGAAATCTCGAAAGTGCTTCAAGACTACATGAACGACCTGGTCAAACAAGCTCCGGGGAGCGTCAATGAGGCGATCAAGCGCCTCTCGCACACAGTGGAGTATCAACAAAAGCTCGGGGCGACGTTCCCGGTCAAGGAAGGCGTGCAGATCACCGTGGAGCTGACCAGCCCCGTCGTGGGACAGCACGACGGGAAGCTGATGATCAGCGGCGAGACACAGGTTTCCTGACACCCGCCACCTGTCCGCACCGCACCCCAGCCGGCCGACTCTTGAAGGGCACGTCAGCATGACCACCTTGCACCTCGCCGACACTCCCGGCTATCCACTCGCCCGCCGTGTGGCCATGGGGCTCGAAGTCCCGTACCAATTCGGCACACTCAGCATTCGTTTCGGCGCGCTCCAAGTCCGCCCGGAAGGACCGCCCGAGCTGATCAGCAGTGCGTCCGGCGGAGAGGTCGCGGACGTGACGTACCGCATTCCGGCGCTGACGCTGACCGGCCGGTACGCCCTCGATGCCCGGGAGGACGAGCCGCACGGCATCGACTCCGGCGGCAACCTGCTCCCCTTCACCACAGAGCCGCAGCCCACCGTACCCACCTTCGCCCGTGACGAATTGCTGCGCGGCGGACAGCAGGACGAGCAGACCCAGTGGACGAATCGGGCCAAGCGACACCGGGATGAAAAGCTGCTGAAGACGGAGAACGGCAGGGGCCTGCTGCGCAGTTACTACCGGCATAACTGGGCCTTCTGCGACATCTTCGAGGACTCCAGCGCGTTGCGGGCTGCATGGAAGAAGGACGGCACCGTCCGGCGCATGTCTGCTCACACCTACAAGGTCACTGACCCTGCTGCTGGCGATAACCAGCCCAAGATCAATGACTGGAAGGACACCGACGGATCAACGTACAACTTGCTCGCATTCGATCGCCAGGCCGTGCTCGCCACGGCGCTTGGACAGGCCGAGACGGATGACAAGGAGAAGAAGAAGAGGTTCGAAGCGGCCTGCGATGCCACGGCGGACTTTGCAACACGTGTCGAGGGCACCGGAAACAGTGGCTCCAAAACCACCCACCTCACCCAAAAGGACGTGTACGGCCACATCGCGAAACCACCCGGCTGCGATTCGGCCCGGTACGAGATGCTGCATGCCGTCACTCGGGGAGAGGTGGATCCGGACACTCTCACACCGGGCACGGCTCCGCACGAGTTCTCCGCAGAGGAACTGCACAGCTTGCGCAAAGCGCGCCGCGCCGTCTTCTCCGACAATGCCGAGCGGGAGCCCACGGCGACGGACACCCTGTACAGCGGTGACTGCTCGGCCCGGTTGGAGGGGGTGCGGATCGCCCTGGGCCCGCCCTCGCCAGACGGCGGACGGGCGGCTTACGCCCGGATCGAGCTGCCCGATCTGGCTTTGCGTATCGACGACTCCGCGTGGGGCGGTCCTGCCGGAGAGGTGGCGATGGAGCGCCTCGCCGCCATGGGTTTCATCAGCGGCATCGTCCAGGACGCGGTCAGCGAGTCGGTCCGCCACGCTGCGCTGACCGGGCTGGCGGGCTACGCGCCCCCGGCCCGGTGACGGTCCTGAACCATGACCGTGCTGCACGCGCACTCCCCGCCCGGAAACGTCGCCGACTGCCTGTGGAGCGAGCTGCTCGCCGACGACCGGCCCCGGTACAGCGCTGTCCTGGAAGAGGCACTGAGCCCTCAGCGGGAGTATCTGACCGACACCGAGTACGCCATCTACCGACAGGGCAAGCTGCTGCGCCCGGCCGTTCTCTTCCTCGCGGCCCGGATGGCACACGGCCCGGAGCCGCTGCCGAAAAAGGTGATCCAAGGCGCGGTGTCGCTGGAGATGCTGCACGTCGCCACCCTCATCCACGACGACGTGGTGGACGGCTCGGCACTCCGCCGGGGCCGGCCCTCGGTCAACGCGGCCAGGGGCGGCGGCACCGCCGTGATCGTCGGTGACCTGCAATTCGTCCAAGCCATCCGGGGATTCGTCGAGGCCATCGACCGGGACAGCGACATGGACCTGGTCAAGATGGTGCTGGACACCGCCTTCGAGATCTGCTGCGGCGAACTGGACGAGCTACGCGTCGAGTGGTCCCTCGGAACGAGGGAACTCGTCGGCCACTACTGGCGGACCGTGGACCGCAAGACCGCCGTGCTCTTCGGGCTGGCCGCCGAGTCGGGGGTCCGGTTGGCCGGCGGACGGCTCGGCGACGCCCGCCGGGCGGGCTTCTACGGGCGCGCCCTCGGCCGGGCCTTTCAGGTGATGGACGACCTCTTCGATCTGGCCCGGGACGAGCGGGCGTCGGGCAAGCCGCGCGGCATCGACCTGGTGCGCGGACGGGCCACCCTCCCACTGATCTACGCGAGGGAAGACCTCGGCCCCGGCCACCGTGTCAGTCGCCTGCTGCGCGGCGACACCGCCACGCCGGACGACGTCGAGCGCGCCATCGACGAGGTGCGCGCCACCCCGGGCTACGCCCGCGCCTACGCCGAAGCGCGTGAGCAGGCCCTCAACGCCCTCGAATACCTGCGGCCGTTCCCGCCGAACCGCTACCGCTTCGCTCTCGAAGACCTCGCCCTTCAGGTCGTGGACCGCGCGCCGTAGCCACCGCCGCCTCCCCCACCCCTAGCCGAAGGATTTTTCCATGGGCCTCAGCCTGGTCACATTCGTCTACGACACCATGAAGCCGCGGCTCAACAACCAGAAGAGCAAGTATTGGCTGCCGACCATCCTCTCGGAGGTCAAGCATCCCCAAGATCCACAGAAGAAGGCGCTGGTGCCCTTGGAGGTGCCCGAATGGGAACTGGGCGAGCTGTCGGGCGAGACCGGCAACGGCGTCGGCAACACCATCGCCTCGGTGTGGTGGTTTCTCCTCCTTTCTGCCTTCGACAAACAGAAGAAGAACCATAACGACTGGCCGAAGAACCTCGACGACTTCACCGGCCGACGGGACGCGGGCGCGCCGCAGCCAAAACTCAAACTGAGTAAGGTGAAGGTGCATGGCCTACCCAATATCGCGGTGGGTGAACTGACCGACCTCGTGTCGACCGGCAACGGTGGCTACAAGGGAGCCATTCCCATCATCGTCGCCGCCTACGAGACGGGCCCCTGGCAGAAGAAGATCGAAATTGAGGGGGAGTACACCCTGACCCAGTCCGTGGTCGCGGCCGACGATCCAAAAAACGACAAGCGAGACCCACTGCCGCCGACCGAGAAGGATCCGGTCCCCGGTCTGCAAAATTATCAGTGGCCGAAGGAGCTGGTGGAAGGTACCGGGAAGGCGGTCATCCTGGTCACCGGCCTGCAACTGCGAGCCGAGGTGGAAATCTTCGTCACGGGAAAGAAGACGGAGCGCAAGCCGCGCGTCAATGTGGTCTCCGTCTCGCTTGCCTCGCAGACTGGGCCCACGTTCGACCTCGACGAGAAACGTCTGACCATCAACAAGGGCAAGACGATCACCGAAAAGACCATGCAGAGCTGGAAAAAGCTCGCCGCCAATGCCTTCCGGAGCCAGGACGCGCGAAAAGAGCTGACATCCAAGCTCGTACAGAACCTCAACGCAGCGGACATCAAAACGAGTTTTTCGGATGCGGCGACCGAGCAGCTCGGCAAGGCGCTCGACGGAGTCCTCGGCGCGGTGGCATGCGGACAGCTTCCTTCCGAGGACACCTGCGTCCCGCCGGGCGAAGGACCGGTCGAGCGGTATCTCTTCGACCGGATCCGGGCCTCGCTCGCCGATCCGAAGTCGCCCTTCTACCCTCCGGCCGTGACGTTCTCCGTGAAGGACCCCGCGCTGGATCCGGCGAAGATCAAGCAGATCGACCTCGGTCCGCAGAAGATCGACGACGAACTGGACTTCTCCAGCGTCGTCGTCAATGCAGTGACCATCTCCGCCATCCCGAACGTGGAAATTCCTCCGGCCGATGCCAAGATGGTCACAGGGGGCATCGAGGCCACACTGCGGTTCGGCACCATCGCCGACGAGCGGGAAGTGACGTACTACGAGAACGGCGAGCCGAAGACCAAGAAGGTACCGAAGGCGCCTCTCACCCTCAAAGGCGATATCGTCCTCACCTTCAGGAACAGCGGCGACAAGATGACCGGCAAGATCACCATCAAGGTGCCCAAGCCGTCCGTCCTCTGTGGACTGAGCGCCGGAGGGCCGGACGCGGACCAGCTCGTCATCACCGTGAACAAGCTGGATCTCGTCCTGAAGGCCGACGAATACGACGTGATTGTGGAAATGGGCGACCTCTTCCAAGAGGCCATCAAAAAGCTCTTCAACAGCACCGATGTGAAGGAGAAGATCCTCACCGGGGTCAAGGACCAGATGCAGAAGAGCAAGGGCAAGGTGGCCAATGGCCTCTCCCAAGCGGCCCGGAGCGTGATCGGGCAGCGGCTCACTCAGTGACCAGCCTGCACGTGGTTCAGGGGTAGGCACGCCCTGGACCACGTGCCGTTTCTCTCCCCTTCCCTCGCCGTCCAAAGGACTCCTTTCCTTGACGCTCGACGAACTCCGCAAACTCATCACCGACAAGACCGCCGACGGAACGCTGACCCTCACCTCGGCCGACCTCGGCACGGGACGGGCCGCCGGCCTGGTCAAGGAGTGGCTGGACGGCACCTTCACCCTCACTGACGTACAGCGCACCGATCCAGAGGGCAAGGTGGTGCTCAGCGGCAGCACCGCGCTGCTCGGCGTCGAAAGCCGCCCGGTGAGCGGTGTCGAATTCGCCATCGACTCGGACGACAGCGGACAACCGTCGTTCTTCTTTCCCTTCGGATTGCCGAAGGAGTGGTCGTTCGGCACATCCTTCCCCCCGACCGAGGGCAGCGATCTGGCGGCCCTGACCTTTGCCGAATCGCCCGAACTGCTGCTGACCTCCCGCCCCCGCGCGGCGGAGGGCGTGCGCCCGGCGCTGCCGACCGGGTGCACGTTCCGCGCGCCGAAGATCGACGACCCGGCCGCCCTGGGCGCATTGTTCCCTCTGGTCCGAGCGTCCGACACCAAGCTTGCCGTCACCGGCACCATCCGGACGCCCGAGACCCCAGTGATCGCACTGCGCTCGGTTCCCCGGGCCGGCGGCAAGCTCGGCTCGTTGTTCTTCCTCTGGGCCGGTTCCCGTACGGACGGCGGCAACACGACCTACGGGCTCCGCATCGCGGCGGACCTCACCATCGCCACCGGCGTCGGCGCCACGATCAGTGCCGCGCTGGCCCAGGACGTCAACGAAGTCGTGCTGAACGCCGACGCGCTGCCCGCCGACCCGGCGTACCAGGCGCTCGCCGACTGGGACGGCAGTGGGATGGCGGCCAAGCAGCTCACCGAGCAGGGGTTCGGCATCGGGGACAAGGTCAGGCTCACCGAGCTGAGCCTGACCATCGACCGGTCGAAGGTCAAGGACGGCCTGACCAAGGCGGTCGCCCAGGTGAAGGTGGTGGCCCGGACGAACACCGGCGCCACCTGGCCGCTGGCGGGCGGCTCCCTGGTGGTGACCGAGGTGGGCGCCGACCTCACCGTCAACGACCCGCTCCAGGCGTCTCCACCGCGCGCCGCCACCGTCACGGGGTACGGGAAGTTCCTCGTGGCCCAGACCGCGAAGGTGAACGTCACCGGTGTGATCCCGCCGGGCACCCTCGCCATCGACCTGGATCCGGAGAGCAAGCCCCGAGTGGCCGACGTGGTGAAGAACTTCTGGCCGCAGGCCGACCTGAAGGGCGTGCCGGACCTGACACTGGAGTCGTTCACCGGGTCGGTGACGCCGAAGGCGGGCGAGTTCGCGGTCTCGGCGAAGGTCACGGGCGGCAAGCCGTTCACCCTCGGCGCCGCGCAGCTCAAGCTGAAGGAAGCCGGGGTCGCCCTCAACCGCATCCAGTCGAGCGGTGGTCAGCCGGTACTCGGAGAGGAAGGCCCGGCGGGGCATCAGCTTTCCGGGCAGCTGTCCGCCAAGGCCGCACTCAGTCCGGCCACGGGCGCGAACGCGAACAACACCATTGATTTCGACGCGTCCTGGACGATCCCCAAGACGTTCGAGCTTGGCGCGCAGGTGGCCAAGGTCGAGCTGACGAAGCTGCTGAAGGCCCTAGCCTGTGACGAGGGCATTCCGCTCCCCCAGAACTTGCCCGACATCACCCTCACCAAGTGCGGCCTGAGGTTCCGGGCGGGCAGCGCGCAGGCGATGGAGGCCGTTACCGGCTTCGAGTTCGAGCTGTTCGTCGCGACCGGCGTCAGCTTCAATGGGAATGACAAGCTCACCCTCGCCGCCAGGGCGGCCAAGGACAGCGAAGCCACGCTTTTGGCCGCAGCGCTCTGGCAGGACGGCTGGACGTGGTCGCCGAAGGACATCACCGCGTGGGCCAAGGACCTGGCGATTCTCAAGGACATCACCTTCACCAAGTCCGGGCTCGCCCTGTGCAGCCGGGACGGCACATCCCTCAAGGCCGACAAGCTGCCGGAGACGATGCCCGAGACGCTGAAGAAGGGGCTCACCTTCTTCTGCCAGGTCGGCTTCACCGGGGCGCTGGCACCGCTCGGCAAGCTGCTCGCGGACGGCTCGGGCATCCAGCTCCAAGGCGTGCTCACCTCGCCGGTGAAGAACTGCGAACTGCTGATCAAAATCGCGGAGAAGAAGGTCAAGAAGGGCTTCGGCGGCTTCGAGCTGCGGGTGCAGCCCGCCAAGCCGCTGATCTCGCTCGACGCGACGTGGTACTTCGAGCTGCCGAGCCTCAACGGCACGAAGACCTCCCTGGCCTTCCTCGTGGGGGGCAGTGTGTGGCAGGACAACGGCGCCTGGACGTTCACCCTCTACCTCGCGCTCAAGGCGGTCGCGACCGCAGCGGGCACGGTGCCCGGTGAGATTGCCGCACTGCGGCGCGTTCTCTCCCTCGACGCGCCGGGCTATGTGCCGCCGCCGCGCGACCCGGCGGATGTCTGGGCGGCACGGGAGCTGGCGCGGGTGGTGACCGAGGCGCAGGAGACGATCGGTGAGGAACCGCCGCCCCCGCCTCCGGAGAAGCGGCCGACCTGGAAGAACGCGTTCGGCATCCAGGACTTCGACATCGCGTACTTCTACGTCCAGGTTGGCTACACCACCGGCTCCGGGGGGCTCACGCTCGGCGGCGGCGGGCAGTGCGCCATCGGCAAGGTGCAGCTGGAGCTGGACGTGGCCGGGGTCATCTCCGCCGAGCCGTACCTGAACCTCTTCCACTTCGCGCTCAACGCTGCCGACCGGCCGCGGCAGGCCGCGGTGTCCGCCGACGTGGCGCTCGGCGAGGAGAAGAAAGGCGTCTCGCTCTGGGAGATCCTGAACGCCTTCTGCGAGCCGTCCGAAGACCTGAAGTTCCTCGATCAGATCGTGTTGCACGACCTGATGGTCTGCTACGTACTGGACGCTGCCGGGTGGGAGAACCCGGTCACCAAGGAGAAGTGGGCCCAGGGCTTCCACGCCAAGGGCAACATCGACTTCAGCGATAACAACTGGCGTTTCGAGCTGTCCGTCGGCCTGGCCGGGATCTGGGCCAGCAGCGACATCGCCCAGCCCGTCAAGATCGGCACCGCGTTCACGCTCAGCGATGCCACTGGGAAGAAGGGGCCGTCGTTCTCTCTGGACACACGCGCGGAGTCGTCGCTGACCACCGCGACGAAAATCTTCACCCTCTCGGGCAAACTCACCCTCCTCACCCTGACGACCACGGTGGAAGCCGAACTCGGCAAGGACGGGTTCCACTTCACCCTCGCCGCCAACTTGGTGAGCATTTTCGACTCCAGTGTGTCCTGCACCTACAAGGACAAGCAGCTCACCGCACGCGGCAAGGCCAAGCTGGCGAACCTCCAGATCAAACTGGACAAGGACGTGGTGATCGGCTGGGCCCACATCAAGGCGGGCACCCCCTTCACCGTCGACCTGGGCGGCTCGTTCGACCTGTACGTCAAGCCGGCGATGGGCACGGCGCGGATCGACCTGGACGGTTCGTGCACCGCGTCTCTGGGCGGCGTCAAGCTGGTCGACTTCAAGTACAAGGGTGGCTTCGGGGTTTCGGAGTGGACCGGGGTCAGCGGGTATTTGACGAGTAACCCGGAGAAGCTGCTTGCCGACCTCGGGAAGGGTATCTGGGACGAGGCGAAGCGCTGCGCCCTGGGGAACGCCGGAAAGCTCATGTGAGGACGGCGACTCCGGCCGCAGCGGTCGCCAACTCGGCCGCCAGCCCCTGTAGCCCGGCCGTCGCGGCGCGTTCCTGTGCGGCGGCCAGCAGCCTGGCGGCCTCGGCCAGTACCCGCCGCACCGCGCCCTCGCACCACGTCTCGCCGCCCATGGCACCCGGCCGCCAGTGCACCCGGTCGGCCGGGGCCAGCTCCCACCACACCGCCGAGCGCGCCCCCGCCGCGGCGTCCTCGGGGACGTCCGCCGCGTCGTCCACCAGCCGCCAGGCCACCGCGAAGTCGCGGATGACCGCCGGCAGTTCGGGGGCGGCGAGCAGGCTGGGTACCAGGGCCCACAGGGCGGCCTCGCGGCCGGCGCCGGCCCGGTGCCCCACCGGGCCGTCCACACGGGGCGCGGCATGCACGGCCGTGAGGTAGGCCGCCGTGTGACCGGCCGCGAGAGCGGGGTCGACGCCCCAGGTATGGCAGAGCCGTTCGGCGCCCGCGGTGCACTCCCGCCACAGCTCGGTGCGGAGCTGCACATGGGCGAGGGTCAGGGGCAGTTGGCCGTCGAGAAGGTGGTCGTCCCAGAGGTGGAGGAGGAGCGCTGCGGCATGCACCCGTTCGGCATCCGGGTGGCGGGCGGCGGGGATCCAGTGGAGGAAGGACCAGACCGGGGGCGGGAACAGGACGAAGGCGTTGCCGGTCGGGCTGCCGGGGACGCGCCCATGGCGATTGAGCAGGTCGGCGCAGTCGCGGGCAAGAGGGGCGGGGAGCCGGTGGACGATCTCCATCAGCCGGTCGTGCAGGCGGCACCGGAGCGCGGCCAGCGGCGGGGCCTCGACGATGGCGCCGAAGCCGGGACGGGGGTTCACCGCGCGCCGCCCAGGACGCCCCGCGGGTCGAGGACGCGGCACACCCGTGTCAGCAGCCGCCCGGTGTCCGGGCCGACCGCCTGCGGCGGGATACGGCCCAGCACCGGCCGGTAGGCGAAGATGCCGACGCGGGCACACTCCTCGGTCAGCCGCCGGTGGCAACCAGCGGCACGGCGGTCCGCACCGGGGGCGTTTCGGTCCCAGAAGAGACCGGTGACACAGGTCAGGTGGCGCGGCGCGAGGCGCAGGGAGAGACAGGGCTCCATGCCACAGGCGCGCACGGTGCGTTCGATCAGGGCGACCGCCGTGGCGGCCGGGGCGCCCAGGAGCGGCAGGCGGGGGGCGAACCAGAGGACGCCGCACCGGTCGCGGTCCGGGTCGGCGGGGGCGTCCGGCGGCGGGCCGCCAGGCTTGTGGCGGTAGGCACTGGCCAGCCCGTCCTCAACAGCGGTACCGTCCCCGCGTCCCGTGGTCTCGGCCCCCAGGTCCCAGCAATCTGCCCAGGGCGCGAAGGTGCGCAGCACCCGCTCACGGGCAAGACGGAGGGTGGCCGTGTCGTCCGCCCACAGCTGGGCGTGGCCGCTCCAGGGGCCGTCCAGGGGCGGTGGCAGGGCCCGTTCGGGTGCGGGCAGAAGCTGAGCGGCGAGGCGGTCGGCGTTCAGCAGGTCCAGGGTGAGTCCGTCGGGCCCGCCGCCCCCGAAGCGTTGCAGCAGGTCGCGGGCGGCATCCAGGACGGCGGGCAGCAGGCCGGGCGCGGCCAGACGAAAAGTCAGGCGCTGGTGGACGGCGGGCGACGGGTGGAGGATCAGCGCCCCGGCAGTGACCACGCCGGGTCCGCCCTGCCGGAAGAGGCCGACCGGGTCGGGGCCGGGCCCCTCGGTCAGGTGCAGCAACCCGCCTCCGGAAAGGGCGACTTCGCTGGGCCGCAGGTGGGCGGACAGATCGCCGTAGGGGCCGTGGCCGATGCCGCGCTGGAGGGCGTTGCCGAGGACCGAGGTGCGAGGTCCGGCGCCGGTGGCGGGCGGCCAGCGGTCCGGGGCGCGCTCGCGCAGCGCCGACGCCAGCGCGCCGAAGGTGACGCCCGGCTCGACGGTGGCCAGGCCGAGGACGGGGTCGATGTCGCGGACCCGGTCCAGGCGGGCCAGGTGGAGGACGGCCATGGCTTCGTGCGGTGGGCAGCCGGAACCGTAGCCCCAGTTCCGGCCGGTGCTGACCGGGTGGACGCGTACGCCGTGGCGGGCGGCGACGCACAGGCAGGCGGCGACCTCCTCCGGCGTGCCGGGCCGGAGCAGGACGGCCGGGAGAGGAGCGTCGGCGAAGGTGCAGCGCCCGGCACGGGCGAGCTCCTCCGGATCCGTCCGCACATGGTCGGCACCGAGCGCGCCGCGCCAGGCGGCCAGCGCCCGGGAGGGGATACGACTCGGGGTCGGGTGCCTACTCGGTGTCACAGTTCGGTTACTGTAGTAGGCGAGGTGTGCGGGGAATGGCGCAACGCGCTGCCGGCGGGCCCGAGGGGCCAAGGCGAATGCAGTGAGGGGGCGGGCGTCCATTCCCGGAGCGGAACTGGTTGCCCCCAGAAGAGTGGTCCGGAGACGGTCCGAGCCGTCGGCGGGCAAGGTCAACTGGGAGAGGAATGGGAGTCGACCATGGGTATCGCCCGCGCGGACCAGCGGGGATGTGCCGGTTCCTGCGGGGTGGTGCGTGTAGGAACCGGTAGTTCCCGGGGCCTGGAACCGCTCCCTCAGCCCGCTGATTCGCCCGCGTGGGGGCTCAGGACGCCTGCGCTGACCAGGGCGAACAGGGCGATGCCGAGCAGGATGCGGTAGATGACGAACGGCATGAAGCTCTTCGTGGTGATGAACTTCATGAACCAGGCGATGACGGCGTAGCCCACGACGAAGGCGATGACCGTGGCGAAGATGGTCGGGCCCCAGGAGACGTGGGTTGCGGTGGCGTCGCTGCCGAAGGCGTCCTTGAGTTCGTAGACGCCGGAGGCCAGTACGGCGGGGATGGCCAGGAGGAAGGAGTAGCGGGCGGCGGATTCGCGGGTGTAGCCCATCAGGAGGCCGCCGCTGATGGTGGCGCCGGAGCGGGAGACGCCGGGGATCAGGGCCATGGCCTGGCAGACGCCGTAGATCAGGCCGTCCTTGACGCTCAGGTCGGTCAGGGACTTGCGCTGCTTGACGGCGCGGTGGCGGCCGCCGGACTCGTCGCGGGCGGCGAGGCGGTCCGCGATGCCGAGGACGACGCCCATGACGATCAGGGTGGTCGCGATCAGGCGCAGATCGCGGAAGGGGCCTTCGATGGCGTCCTTGAGGGTGATGCCCAGGACGCCGATCGGGATCGAGCCGACGATGACCAGCCAGCCCATCTTGGCGTCGTGGTCGTGCCGCAGGTCGCGGTTGACCAGGGAGCGTGCCCAGGTGGAGACGATCCGCGCGATGTCCTTGCGGAAGTAGATCAGTACGGCGGCCTCGGTGCCGATCTGCGTGATGGCGGTGAAGGCCGCGCCGGGGTCGTGCCAGCCCGCGAACGCCGCGGTCAGGCGCAGGTGCGCGCTGGAGGAGATGGGCAGGAACTCGGTCAACCCTTGGACCAGGCCGAGGATGAAGGATTCAAACCAATGCATCGAAACTACGCTATCCAGAGGGTGATCAAGCGCTTACCGGCACGGATGCGTGGCAGGCGGCACGAGGGACGGACAGGACAGGAGTGCGTGCGGGCGGTCGGCGGGATCGGTGACCGGCTGAGGGGCAGCGTAGCGCCCGAAGGTGTCCGAGAGGCCAAAGGGCTCTTTCCGGGCGTCCCCGGTCAACGCCCCGCGCGTCCCCGGTCAACGCCCCGGGGCTGCCGTTCAACGCTCCGGAAGTGCCGGTCGACGCCCCGGGGCTGCCGTTCAACGCCCCCGGAGCGCGGCTCGCTTGCGCCAGGCCACGAGTGCCGCGGCCAGGCCGGAGAGTGCGATGAAGCCGGTGGAGATGAGGAAGGCGGGCGAGGTGGGCGTCGAGGCGCGGGCCCCGGCGATGACGTACGCGGCGGTGTTGGGCACGCTGCCGAGGGTGGTGGCCAGCAGAAACGCGCCCCAGCCCATGCGGGAGACCGCGGCGCAGTAGTTGGTGGCGCAGAACGGCAGGCCGGGGAAGAGGCGGATCGCCATCATGGAGCGGAAGCCGTGTTCGCTCAGCTGCCGGTCGGCGGCGGTCAGCCAGCGGGCGCGCAGCAGGGGGCGCAGCGCGTCCTGGCCGAGCAGGCGGCCGAGTCCGAAGGCCAGGCCCGCGCCGAGGACCGTACCGGCCAGGGCGGACAGGAAGCCGGGCAGGCTGCCGAAGATCGCGCCGGCGGCGAGGTTCAGGACGGGGCGCGGGACGAAGGCGGTGGTGCACACCCCGTACGCGAGTCCGAAGATCACCACGGCGCCGCTGCCGGCCCACTCGGGCGGCCAGCCGTGGGCCAGCAGCCGCTGCGGCTGCCAGACGATCATCGCGACCGCGGAGGCGGCGAGCAGGACGAGGAGTACGGCGAGTCGTGCCCAGGGGGAGAAGAGCACACGCGTGCAGCGCGCGGCGAGGCCGTCGGGCGTTGCGGCGGGTTCGAGCATCCCGGGAGCGTAACCGACAAGTGTGGCGAGGAGGTGGATTCATGATCTCCCGGGGCCGAACGAACCGGGAGGGGCGCGGGGGAGGGGGCGGGGAAGGGGGTGGGGGGGCGGGCGCGGGCGCGCCCACTCGCGGCCGTTGATAAATCGTTCGACGTGGTACGGGTCCGCACGAGATCCTTGGGCCATGACCAGGCAGCCGTACCTCGCGCTCACGTCCGCAGTCGCGGACGCGCCGAAGGCTGCCGTGGACTCGATCGCAGTTCTCGTCGCGGCCCTTGTCGCGACCCTCGGGGCCGACGCCGCGCCCGGCACGGCCGCAGCCCCGGCCGCGCCCGCGGCCCAGGCAGGCACCGCCGCCCCCGCGGCCGGCGGCGCGCGAAGCTGACCCTCTCCGGATCGACCGGCGGACCCCGCAGGGGGAGGGTCGGTGGGGCTCAGGGGTTCCCGCGGCGGCGTGTCACGTCGATGCCGCCGTATTCACCGCATTGCTTCGCGAGGAAGAACTGCCATGCCCAAGACGGCATACGTGCGGACCAAGCCGCACCTGAACATCGGCACGATGGGGCACGTCGACCACGGCAAGACGACGTTGACCGCCGCGATCACCAAGGTGCTCAGCGAGCGCGGGGGCGGCACCTTCGTGCCCTTCGACCGGATCGACCGGGCCCCCGAGGAGGCCGCCCGCGGCATCACCATCAACATCTCGCACGTCGAGTACGAGACCGGCACCCGGCATTACGCCCACGTCGACATGCCGGGCCACGCCGACTTCGTCAAGAACATGATCACCGGCGCGGCCCAGCTCGACGGCGCGATCCTCGTCGTCTCCGCGCTCGACGGGATCATGCCGCAGACCGCCGAGCACGTCCTGCTCGCCAAGCAGGTCGGCGTCCGGTACGTCGTCGTCGCGCTGAACAAGGCCGACGCCGGCGACCCCGAGCTGACCGACCTGGTGGAGCTGGAGGTCCGCGAGCTGCTGACGGCGCACGGCTACGACGGGGACCACGTGCCCGTCGTACGGGTCTCCGGGCTGCGTGCTCTGGAGGGCGACCCGCGGTGGTGCGAGGCGATCGAGGCGCTGCTCGACGCGGTGGACACCTACGTGCCGACGCCGGAGCGCTACCTCGACGCGCCGTTCCTGCTGCCGGTGGAGAACGTCCTGACCATCACCGGGCGCGGCACGGTCGTCACCGGCGCCGTCGAGCGGGGCACGGTGCGCGTCGGCGACCGGGTGGCGGTGCTGGGCGCGGACACGGAGACGGTCGTGACCGGCCTGGAGACCTTCGGGAAGCCGATGGAGTCGGCCGAGGCGGGCGACAGCGTCGCGCTGCTCCTGCGCGGCCTGCACCGCGACGAGGTGCGCAGGGGGCACGTCGTCGCCGCGCCGGGCAGTGTGACGCCGCGGCGGCGCTTCACCGCCGAGGTGTACGTCCTGTCCACGGAGGAGGGCGGCCGCCGCACGCCGCTGTCCACGGGCTACCGCCCGCAGTTCTACATCCGTACGGCGGACGTGGTCGGCGACGTCGACCTCGGTGAGCGGGGGATCGCGCGGCCCGGCGAGACGGTGACGTGCACCGTCGAGCTGGGGCGCGACGTCCCGCTGGAGCCGGGTCTCGGTTTCGCCATCCGCGAGGGCGGCAGGACGGTGGGCGCCGGCACGATCCGTACGGTGGCCGGAACGTAACGGCGACCACCGGCCGGGGGCCGGGGCGGGGCCGCGGGAGCTGCCACACTGCCGTACGAGACCGCCGTACGGGGGTGTCCCGGGCGGTACCGGAGAAGGGACCGTGATGACGGGAACGGCGCTGGTACTGGGCGGCGGGGGCTACACGGGCATCGGCTGGGAGATCGGCATGCTGGCCGGTCTCGCCGAGGCCGGTGCCGACCTCGGCGCGGCCGATGTCGTGATCGGGACGTCGGCCGGCGCGATCGTGGGCGCCCAGCTCGCGTCCGGCCGGCTGACGCCGGAGGAGCTGTACGAGCGCCAGTTCGTCCCGGTCCCGGGGGAGTCCGCGGCGCGCATGGGGGCGCGGGAGCTGGCCCACTTCGCGTACTTGGCGCTGCGCTCCCGCGACGCGACGGCCTTCGGGGCCCGGATGGGGCGGCTCGCGCTGGCCGCCCGCGCGGCCGCGGGACCCAGCCGGCGCGACGCCATCGCCGCGCGCCTGGCCTGCCACGACTGGCCGGCGCGGCGGCTGATGATCACGGCGGTGGACGCGGCGACGGGGCAGCGGGCCGCTTTCGACGACACCAGCGGGGTGGAGCTGGTCGACGCGGTGGGCGCGAGCTGCGC
The DNA here is from genome assembly GCF_044332485.1 of Streptomyces sp. NPDC017056. Classification (NCBI taxonomy): domain Bacteria; kingdom Bacillati; phylum Actinomycetota; class Actinomycetes; order Kitasatosporales; family Streptomycetaceae; genus Streptomyces; species Streptomyces sp. NPDC017056. The sequence goes on from NZ_JBIRPD010000015.1 coordinate 203,635, forward strand.
GGTGCCCGGCGTGTGGCCGCCGGTGAGCATCGGCGGTAGGTGGTGGATCGACGGCGGCGTGCACTCCAGCGCCAACGCGGATCTGGCCGACGGGTACGGCAGGGTCGTCGTCCTGGCGCCGGTGGCGGCGGGCGGCGGCCCCCTCGCCACCGCGCGCTCCCAGGGGGCGGCCCTGGCCCGCCGCGGGGCCCGGGTGAGCGTCGTCGTACCGGACCGCGCGGCCCGTGCCGCCTACGGCCGCAACGTCCTGGACCCGGCCAGGCGCGCCGACGCGGCCCGCGCGGGACGCCGCCAAGCGGCAGCGCACGCGAAGGAGATCATGGGGGTGTGGGAGGGCTGAGGCGGGAGAGAGAGAAGAGGGGAGAAGGGAGGGGAGAGGCGCCGGGGGATTTACGGGGGTGGAACAGGGCCGTTCAGGGTGGGGTGGAGTCCGGTCGCCGACCGGCACAATAGGACGGTGGACGAAGCAGCCGAGCAGATACCGGGCGCGGAGCCGGCCCCGCACGACCCCGACGCACCCGCAGACCCGGTGCCCGTCACACGGGTCGTCGACGGCGGTACCGCCAAGCTGATGCCGGACGTGGACCGCCCGCGCGCCTGGCTGCTGACCGTGGACGGCGCCCCGCAGTCGTACGTCGACCTCGACGCCCCGACCGACCTGGAATTCGAGTACGCGCGCCGGCTCGCGGCCGTCCTGGACGCGGCCGCCGCGCCCGCCGAACCACTCGACGTACTGCATCTCGGCGGCGGGGCGCTCACCCTGCCGCGCTACCTGGCCGCGACCCGCCCGGGCTCCCGCCAGCAGGTGATCGAGGCCGACCGGGGGCTGCTCGCCCTGGTCGCCGAGCGGCTGCCGCTGCCCGCGGGCTCCGGAATCGAGGTGCGGGCCGAGGACGCCCGCGCGGCACTGGAGGCCGCGCCGGAGCACAGCGCGGACGTGATCGTGGCGGACGTCTTCGGCGGCTCGCGGGTGCCCGCGCACCTCACCTCCGTCGAGTACGCGTGCGCCGCGGCCCGGGTCCTGCGCCCGCACGGGATCTACGCGGCCAACCTGGCCGACAGCGCGCCCTTCGGCTTCCTGCGCGCCCAGCTCGCGAACTTCGCCACCGTCTTCACGAACCTGTGCGTGATCGCCGAACCGGCGGTGCTGCGCGGCCGCCGCTTCGGCAATGTGGTGCTGGCCGCGTCCCGTGCCGAGCTGCCGCTCGCGCAGCTGGCGCGGCGGGCCGCCGCCGACGTGTTCCCCGCCCGGGTCGAGCACGGCGCGGCGCTGCTGCGGCTGGTCGGCGACGCCGCGCCCGTGCACGACGCCCAGGCGGTACCGTCACCGCGCCCGCCGGACGGCGCGTTCAGCATCGGCTAGGCGTCCAGCGTCGGCTAGGCGTCGAGCGGCAGGCGGGAAGGTGACGCCAGGGTCGCCAGGGCCGCCAGGTCGCCAGGGCCTAGGAGCCCGCGCCCCGGCGCGTGAGCCGGCGTACGTCCGGTACGCACAACACGGCTGCCGTCAGTAGCGCGATCAGCGCGGAGCAGCCCCACAGCGCGGTGGTCCGGCCGACGAAATTCTGTACGGGCCCGGCCAGCGCGGTGGCCAGCGGCGTGACCGCCAGCGAGCCGAACCAGTCGTACGACGAGACGCGGGAGAACTTCTCCTCCGGGATCTCCTGGTGCAGCGCCGTCATCCACAGCACGCCGAACACCTCGATGGCGATGCCGGTGCCGAACATCACCAGGGCCAGGGCGCCGGCCGACACCGGTACGGCCAGCGCGGCCGAGGGCAGGGCGAGCGGGAAGACGCACAGGATGCCGGTGAGCAGGATCCGGCGGGGCTTGAGGCGCATCATGAGCAGCGCGCCGCCGACCGTGCCCGCGCCGAACGCGGCCAGCGCCAGCCCCCACGGCCTCGGGCCGCCCAGATGCTCCTCGGCGACCATCGGCCCGTACACCGCCTCGGCCGCCACGACCACCGCGTTGACGACCGCGAACTGCCCGATCACCGCCCACAGCCACGGCCGGGAGACCACCTCCCGCCAGCCGTCGCGCAGGTCCTTGAGGAGCCCGGCCGCGGGCGGGCGCGCGGGGATGTGGCCGACGTCGAGGAACGCGCGCAGGGCGCCCGCGACGGCGAAGGCGGCGGCGTCGATCGCGAGCACCCAGCCGGGGCCGACGGCGGCGACCAGCGCGCCGCCGAGGGCGGCACCGCCGATGTTCGCGCCGTTCATGCTCATACGGAAGAAGGCGAAGGCCCGGCTGGAGTGCTCGCCGGAGACGCTGGAGAGCACCATCCCCTCGGAGGCCGGGGCGAAGAACGCCTGGCCGGTGCCGCCGAGGGCGGCCAGCAGCGCCATCTGCCACAGCTGTGCCTGCCCGGCCAGGACCAGCAGCGCGAAGGCGCCCTGCGAGACGCAGCTGAGCGCGTTGGCGGCGACCATGACACGGTGGCGCGGTACCCGGTCCGCCACCGCGCCGCCTATCAGGAGGAAGACGACGAGCGGGACCGTACGGGCGGTGGCGACCAGGCCGACGTCGGTGGCCGAGCCGCCGGCGCCGAGCACCGCGAACGCGGCCGCGATGAGCGAGCCGGCGCTGCCGAGGTTGGCGACCACGGCGGCGGTGGTCAGCAGGGTGTAGTTGCGTCCGGCCCAGGCAGGGCGGCGGGGGGAGCGGCGTATGCCGTCGCGGTCGTCCGCGCGTTCGGTGGTCAGCACGGTCGCACCGGGGTGCGCCACGGGGCCGCCGGTCGCGCGGGATTCTGCTTCTGCTCGCCTTCGGGCGGCTGCTGGCCTGGGCACATGGGCCACCACGATAGGCGAGGAGGTCTTCGTCCCGGGATGGCGGGCGGGGCTTCCCACGGAAAGCTACTCGTAGGTAACATGCCGCCATGTCCTCCGAGACCAAGCCGTCGATCGGCGAAATGATGGCGGCCACCGTGCCGATGGCCCGTACGCTCAACCTCGAATTCACCGAGACCACCGCCGAGCGGGCCGTGGTCCGGCTGCCCGACCAGGCGGATTACCACAACCACGTCGGCGGACCGCACGCCGGCGCGATGTTCACCCTCGCCGAGTCGGCCAGCGGCGCGATCGTGCTCGCGGCCTTCGGTGACCAGCTCTCGCGCGCCGTGCCGCTCGCCGTACGGGCCGAGATCGGCTACAAGAAGCTGGCCATGGGCCCGGTCACCGCCACCGCCGAGATCGGCCGCCCGGTCGCCGAGATCGTCGCCGAGCTGGACGCGGGGCAGCGGCCGGAATTCCCGGTGAACGTCGCCATCATCAGGGAGGACGGCGCGGTCACCGGCGAGATGACCATCGTGTGGACGCTGCGCCCGAACAACCCCGCCGCCTAGGAATCGGGGGCGCCGCGGCGGACCCCGGCCGATTCGGTCCGTCTCACAGGCAACTCCGGAGCACCGGGGCGCGTCTCGTACGGGGAAGGCCCGGCCACCGGCCCCGTCACCCGTGTGCGTACCGGCCCGTCGCGCGAACCGCGGCGGGCCGGTTCCGCGACGCGGGAACGGGGGCGGCCGAAGGAGATCGAGTAGGCTTCCCGGGCGCGCCCGCGGGCGCGCGTACGCGGGGAATGTGCGATCTTCGACGGCGTCGCCGGGCGCCGGGACGCGGCCCACGGGGGCCCGACACCTAGTGGAGGAAGCGGCGTTGCAGATGGAGTGGCTGGAGACGGTGCCGGCCTTGAGCGTGTACCTCCTCGTGGGGGTGGTCATCGGCCTGGAGAGCCTCGGCATTCCGCTGCCCGGTGAGATCGTCCTGGTGAGCGCGGCGATCCTCGCGGCGACGCAGGACCACATCAATCCGTGGGTGCTGGGCGGCTGCGCGTCCGCAGGCGCGATCATCGGGGACTCCATCGGCTATCTGATCGGCCGCAAGGGAGGCCGGCCGCTGGTCAGCTGGGCCGGGCGGAAGTTCCCCAAGCACTTCGGCCCCGACCAGGTGGGGATGGCCGAGGAGAAGTTCGAGAAGTGGGGCATGTGGGCGGTCTTCTTCGGCCGGTTCATCGCCCTGCTGCGCATCTTCGCCGGCCCGCTGGCGGGCGTGCTGAACATGCCGTACTGGAAGTTCCTCATCGCGAACGTGCTCGGCGGCATCGTCTGGGCCGGCGGCACGACCGCCCTGATCTACAGCGTCGGTGTCGTGGCCGAGGAGTGGCTCAAGAAGTTCTCCTCGCTGGGCCTGGTGGCCGCGGTGCTGTTCGGCATCGGATCGTTCGTCGTCATGAAGCGGCGCGCTTCGAAGGCGGCGGCCAAGCGCGAGGCGGCGGCGGCCAAGCCGGCCGACGCCATGGCGGAGTGACCGGCGCCCGATCCGTCAGGTGAGACCGAGCCCGCAGCGGGCCCTTGAAGGGGCCGCTGCGGGTTTCGCTTTGCGCGGCGACCGTCAGGGCGATGGCCGGCAGGGCCTGGCTGCGGGCGGGGCCGGGGCCTCGCAGAATGGTCCGGTCGTCCGGATACCGGGGCGTCGGGCGGTTGGCCGGTGGAAGAATCGGATCCGTGACGACCGTAACGGGAGACTTCGAGCTGACCATGGATGAGCTGCGCGTTGTCGCACGCTACGTTGTGGAGAGCGCTGAGGAGGTTCTCCCCGTGTTCCAGGCCGCCAACCCCGGCGATCTGCGGCCTCGGGCAGCCGTCGACGCCGCATGGGAGTTCGTGAACGGCGCGAGAAGGACCAAGCTCCAGCGCATCACCTCCTTGGACGCCCACCGCGCAGCGAAGGAAGCGGCCACCGAAGCCGAACGGCTCGCCGCGCGCGCCGCCGGTGATGCTGCCTCTGCGGCTTACCTTCATCCGATTGCGAAAGCCACTCAGGTAGGCCACATCCTGCGAGCCGCTGCGAGTGCGGCGCTCGTGGGGGAACTGAACGCGGGCGGTGATTCCGCCGTCGGGCTCAAGCTGATCGAGCAGGCTCGACGACGCGCCACACCGGTCCTGATCGACGTCCTCAACCGGTACCCCCTCGCACCGACCGGCAAGAGCCGTGCCGCACAGCTCATGACCATCCTGGACACGTCCCTGCGCACGTCCCGCTAGGGAGACCAGCCGCCACGGAATTCCCAGCGGCTGCCGCGCCTGGTCACAATCCGCAGTACGGCCGATGCGTACGGTATGGGATTGGCGGGCCGCGACCGGCCCGGCCTCCTCCAGGACGGCCCGGGCCACTGTGCTCTTCCCCACGTTCGCGGGCCTGTTCACCAGTCAGATCCGGGCGCGCAGCCTGCGCAGCGCGCTGTACTCCGCCGCGCTGTCGCCGGCCGGAAACGCAGTGCCAGAGCCCGCCCGCGAATCAACCGCATCCCGACATACCGATCGAGGGAACCTAAGCCCACCTGTTCGACATCAATATGCCTGGGGGTGCACGACGGGGTGCGCGACCGGGACGCCGTCGTGTGGCACGCGGCAGGACCGGTGCCCCCGGGGGAGCCGGAAACGGCCGACCGGCCGATCTTTATTCTGGTTCTTTCGCCTACGCGCGGAGAGTGGTGCCCGCCGCTCGCCGCCCGGACATGAGTTTGCAAGGAGTTCGTCCCGATGAAGCGCCTGCGTACCAGTACTGCGGCCGTCGCCGCGGTGAGCCTGATGGCGATGGGGCTCGTGGCCGGCTGTGGCAGCAAGGACCGGGACGACGTGGACGCCTCGCACGTGCCGCAGCTGCGCTCGCAGGCGCGCGAGGCGAGCGACGGGACCGCCAAGGTCGTCCAGCCCACGGGCCCGCGGTCCGACTTCGTGACGCAGCGCACCACCGGTGACGACGGCACCAAGATAGTGAAGACCCGCTGGCACGGGAAGAAGTCCGGATTCAGCGGCGACATATGGGCCTGGGTGCCGCCGCAGTACAACGAGCCCCAGTACGCCAAGAGCGGGTTCCCGGTCCTCATCGCGCTGCCCGGCTCGTACGGGTACCCGAACAACTACTGGATCGGCGGCGACTTCAAGCTGGAGGAGAAGATCGCCGAGTGGTCCCAGGCGGGCAAGACGCTGCCGTTCATCCTGGTGATGCCGGTGCTGAACCCGAAGAAGAAGTACTACGACGGCAGCGACATCCCCGGCCAGCCGAAGATGGGCACCTGGCTGACCGAGGACGTCCCGGCGTTCGCCCGCGCCAATTTCCGTACGTACGACAACCGTGACGGATGGGCGTTCATGGGGTCCTCGTCCGGCGGTTTCGCGGGCCTGAAGGCCGTGCTCAAGCACCCGAAGAAGTTCAAGGCGGTCATCGCGAACGGGCCCGACACCGTGCCCGACTCCCCGATGTGGAACGGGCACCCCAAGGAGAAGCAGGCCAACGACCCCCGCTGGCTCGCCGACCAGCTGAAGGCCAAGGGCGGCCCCGACGTCTACGTCGCCTTCGAACTGGGATCGAAGGAGGTGGCGGTGCCTTACGTGAAGAAGTTCATCAACGAGCACACCGGCGGTCCGGTGCACCACACCCTGTTCGAGATTCCCGACGGCCGGCACAGCGGCCACACCTACATCCAGCGGATGCCGGAATCGCTGCACTGGATCAGTGAGCAGATGCTGGGCCCGGTGGCGATGGACACCCGCCCCAAGTCCTGACCCCGGCCCCGCCACCGCCCGGCCCGCCTGCGGCGCACGCTCGCCCGTCGCCTACTGTGCCACCAGGCGCGACCCGACCGGACCGGCAGCGAGGAGAACGGCAATGGAGCGGCGAGCACTGATCACGGGCGTGGGCGGCAAGGAGCCTTCGGTCGACCCCGGGGCGTTCACGGCGCCGACCTCCGTCGTGGTCGGTGACGTCACGCTCGCGCCGGGGGCGAGTGTCTGGTACCACGCCGTCCTGCGCGCCGACTGCGGCCCGATCGTGCTGGGTGCGGACAGCAACATCCAGGACAACTGCACCGTGCACGTCGACCCCGGATTCCCCGTGACGGTCGGCGAACGGGTCTCGGTGGGCCACAACGCCGTCCTGCACGGCTGCACGGTCGAGGACGACGTGCTGATCGGCATGGGGGCCACCGTCCTCAACGGCGCGCACATCGGCGCCGGGTCGTTGGTCGCGGCGCAGGCGCTGGTGCCCCAGGGGATGCGGGTGCCGCCGGGGTCGCTGGTGGCCGGGGTGCCGGCCAAGGTCAGGCGCGAGTTGACCGGCGAAGAGCAGGACGGCATTCGGCTGAACGCTGCGATGTACACCGAGCTGGCGCGGAACCATCGTGCGGCGGTGATGGAGGAGACGGAGGGGTAGGCCGCCGTACGGCCGACCGGTGGCCGGGTCGGGGGTGGCCGTCGATCATCGAGGTATGGCCCCGTCCGGCGCACTGCCCATCCTCAGGCCCATGCTCGCCACCCCCGGCCCGCTGCCCGGTGCCGGGGAAGAGGACGCGTGGGCGTTCGAGACGAAGTGGGACGGGGCGCGCTGCATCGTCAACGCGCCGGGCGACGGGACGCTGGGACTCGTCACCCGGGCGGGCAACGACGCGACCGCCACGTACCCGGAACTAGCGCCGCTCGGTGAGCGGTTGCGCGGCCGGCCCGCGGTTCTCGACGGCGAGGTGGTGGTCCTCGACTCCGAGGGGCGGCCGGACTTCGGGCTGCTACAGCGCCGGATGGGCGTCACGAGCCGGCGCCGGGCGGCGGGGCTGGCGGGGGAGTGCCCGGTCCACCTCGTCCTGTTCGACGTTCTCCACCTCGACGGCCTGCCGCTGCTGGAGCACCCGTACGAGGAACGGCGCGCGCTCCTGTCCGGGCTGGGGCTGGGCGACGGGCCGCACTGGTCGGTTCCGGCCCATGTGCGGGGCCACGCCGCGCAGACCTGGGAGGCGACGCTGCGCGGCGGCTTCGAGGGCGTCGTCGCCAAGCGGCTGACCTCACGGTACGTCCCCGGCGTCCGCTCGTCCGAGTGGCGCAAGACCAAGCACCTGGTGACGCTCGACGTGGTCGTCGGGGGCTGGACGGAGGGCCGCGGCGGCCTCGCGGGGCTGCCCGGCGCCGTGCTGGCCGGCCTGGACGGGCCGGCGGGGTTGCGGTACGTCGGCTCCGTGGGCTCGGGCCTGTCCGGACGCGAACGCCGCGAACTGGCCCGCTACTTGGAGGTCGTACGGCGCGACACGTCGCCGTTCGCGAACCCGGTCGACGTCCCGGGTGCCCACTGGGCCGAGCCGCGCCTGGTCGCCGAGGTCACCTTCTCCGGCTGGACCTCCGCCGACCGCCTCCGCCAGCCGACCTGGCACCGGTTGCGCCCCGATCTCACCCGGCTGGACTGACGCCACCCGAGCGCCCGCGCGCCCGCGCGCGCTCCGCGAGGCCGCCGGTACGTACGGGGGCTCGCGAACCGGACACAGTCGGCGCTGCCGCGCAACCCGCCGGGTGGCCCCGCGAGCCCCGGCGTGCGCGGTCTCTGCGCCGGTGCACAGCCGCTGACCAGCTGTTTTGTCGACCGGCGTGTGACCGGCGCGGACGACCGGGCACATGGCGCGCACACGACCGGTCGAGTGGTCGCCGTGACCCGGTGGTTTGCCGCGTCCACGCCGGGTGACCCGAAGAGCGAAGCTCCAGTCAGCGTGTACGACCGGCAAGGAAGGGAGCGGCCATGCCCTTGCTCGCCGCGCTCTGGCCTTTGGCGATGCTCGGACTCGTGATCGCCCTGGGCCGGTACGAAGACGCCCTGCTGCACCCCCGCAGGCCCCACCGGCCCGCACCGAAGGAGCCGCAGGCCGCGGTCTCCCGCGGCCGGCAGTACCGGCGGCCGACGCCGTACGGCAGGGCCGCTTCCATCGACCGGTACCGGCACGCGTCACCGCTGACACGGCTGCCCGCCCACCCGCTGGTCTTCAAGGCGGGCGTGCCCCAGCGCGCCCCGCGGCGCCACTGGCACCGCGACGTGCCCTGAGGCGCGATGCCCGGGTGCCGAAGGGGCGGCGCCGGCGGCTGTGTTCTCAACCGGTCCGGCGCCTGCCTTCCTGCGGCCGCTTGCGGAAGGCTGGGGGACGAGTAACTCGCCACACCAGTTGGTAAACACCTCATTCGTACGTCGGCGGGCCGGGATGCCGGTCGGCGCCGCCGGGGTGCCGTCCGGCTTCTACGCGGCGTCCTTCTACGCGGCTTCGAGGGCGGCGGCCAGGGAGCTGTGCACCGGAATGGTCCGGTGCACTCCGGTGAGCCGGAACGCCTTGCGCACCATGGGACGGTCGGCGGCCACACTCAGCGTCATCCCCCGCGCCCGCGCGGTGCGTTGGCAGTGCAGCAGGGTTTGCAGTCCGGCGACGGTGATGAGGGGCGCCCGCAGGTCGATGACGATCCGGCAGGCCCCGGGTGCGCGCAGCAGCCCTTGCAGGCCGGCGGCCACCTGGTCGGTGTTGGCGATGTCGATGATCTCGGGGACCTCGATCACGAGGCGGTCGGCGATGTGGTAGTTCGACAGGTTCATGGTGACTCCGGCACGGAGTGCGTCAGCGCCCCGCGTGGCATCGATGTGGGTGGGTTTCAGTCGCCCGGCGTCCGCCCCGCCGGCAGCAGACGCGGAGCACGGGTCGCCGCGCCGCTGCCCGTCGGCGTGCGGGGCTGCACGTGCCGGTGCCGCGGTACGGGGGCCGGCCACCAGTCGTTGCCGCCCTGCTCCAGATGGCGCAGCAGCACGCCCTCGCGCAGCGCCCACGGGCAGACGGTGACCTCGCCGATGCCCATGGACTTCATCGCCTGGTGCGCCACGACGGCCCCGGCCGGCGCCTGACGGCTGCGCGCCGCGGAGATCCCCGGCAGTTCGGCCCGCTCGGCCGCGGTCAGTTCCGACAGCTGCCGTACCGCCCTCTTGAGGTCGGCGCGGGCCAGCCGGCGCGTGACGAACGGGCCGTCGCGGCCGGGCGCGGCCCCGCACAGCCGGGCCAGCTGCTGGAACATGCGGGAGGTGGCCACCACGGTGTGCGGCTCCTCCCAGCGCACCCGCGCCGCAACGTTCTTGAGCGAGGCACGCGCGTGCCGGCGCAGCTCCCGCAGGGCCTCCGGCTGCGGCCGGCCCCGGCCCGGCAGGAACTCCCGCGTCAGCCGCCCCGCGCCCAGCGGCAGCGAGAAGGCGAAGTCGGGCCGGGCGCCGCGCCCGAACGCGACCTCCAGCGAACCGCCGCCGATGTCCAGCAGCGCCATCGGACCCGCCTGGAGACCGGTCCAGCGCCGTGCCGCCAGGAACGTCAGCTCGGCCTCCACCTCGCCGGGCAGCACCGCCAGCCGCATACCGCCTTCGGCGCGTACGGTCTCCAGGATCTCGCCGCGGTTGGCGGCGTCCCTGACAACCGCGGTGGCGTAGGCGAACAGCCGGTCGCACTCCCACCGGGCCGCCTCCTCGCGGGCCCGCCGCACCGCGGTGGCCAGCCGCCGCGCCGCCTGCGGTGCCAGCGTCCCGTCCACGCCGACGTCCTCGGCCAGGTGGACGGGGTCCTTGAGGGAGTGGGCCGGCAGCGGTACGCCGCCGACCACCTCGCTGATGAGCAGGTGTACGGAGTTCGATCCCGCGTCCAGGACGGCTAAGCGCATATCCGTGCGGGTACCCCATTCGGCCGGTTTCAGCGCCTGGAACCCCGTAGAACCCGGCCGCGGTTCCGGCACGGGCGGCTGTGGCCCGCGCTGCGCCCCGGCGCGGCCGCCCCGCCCCGCGCCCCGGTGCACGCCCGCACTCCTGCCGGGAGCTTGCGCCGCCCGTTCCTGGTTACCCGGCAGGCAGACCCATTCCATCAGCGACGGGCGACGGTGCGGCCCGTCGAAAGGGTGAACCCGCCATGTCATCGCCTGACCGAGAAGAACTACTGATCACGGCCCTGCTCGAACTCGCAGATCCGGCCGAGGACCAGGACACCACCGGCCTCACCAAGCGGCTCGCCGAGTACTGCCTGCTGCTGCCGGGGGTGCAGGCGGGCGGTGTCCTCATCGTGGGAGAGCGCCGGCCCATGACGGCGACCGGTTGCGGCGAGGCGGCCGAACGGCTGGAGCGGACGCAGGTCGAGCTGGACGAGGGGCCGTGCCGGGACGTCTGCCATACGGGGCGGAGCCTGGCCGACGTGCCGCTGCGCCACCCGCAGTGCCGCGCCCGCTGGCCGCGCTTCACCGCTCAGGCGCTGGCCGAAGGCTTCAGCGCCGCCACGGCGCTTCCCGTGCGCTACCGCGCCCGGCGGCTGGGCGCCCTCAACCTCTTCCACGAGCACCGCGCGCTGGGCGGCAGTGAGGTGGCGCTGGGGCAGGCGCTGGCCGACGCGGTCGGCATCGGACTGGCGTACCGCAAGGACCTGAACGGCCTCCGGGACCGGACCGGTCAGCTGCAGACCGCGCTGAACAGCAGGATCGTCATCGAACAGGCCAAGGGCGTGCTCGCCGAGCGCCTGGGCGGCACACCCGACGCGGCGTTCGCGCTGATGCGCCGGCACGCCCGCGCACACCAGCTGAAGCTGACCGAGGTCGCCGCCCGGGTCATCGACGGGCCCGCGGACTCGGGGCCCTTCGCCCGGCCCCAGCGCGGCTGACCGGCGCGTTCGCTCTCGGCTTCCGGCTGTTTCGCGAAAGAGGCAGCGGGCACCCCGTAACGCATGGCACGGGAGGGGTACAGACGTGCGGGGCGGGAATGCGGAATGCGTAAGGCAACCGGTCCTGGAGGCAGAAAGACAATGGATCACGGTACGAACAAGACCGGCCCGGCCCGGGACGACATGATGAAGAAGCAGATTCAGGGCGAATTGAAGGCCGACCGGGCCCTGCGCGCGGAAGAGGACCACGACCCGGAGCCGTCGGGAGAGGACCAGCCCGACGTGACCCGGAGCGCCGGCGCTCCGTTCGGCGGCAGCACACCGGACGGAATGACGCCCGAGGCCGTGGAAATCCGGACGGAAATGGCCCAGCATCTGGGCCGCGCCGTATACCCGGCCGACCGGAACGCCATCATCGGCACGCTGCGGCAGAACAACGCGCCGGACCGCTTGGTCGAACTGGCCCAGCGTCTTCCGGAGAACGAGCGGTACGAGAACGCGCAGCGCATCGTGGAATCGCTGGGGCTCACGCGAGAGCACCGCGCCTGACGGTCGCGCGACCCGCGCTGGAAAGGGAGCTGCCATGTCCGATGAAGCGATGGGCGACGAGGTCTACCAGCCCTCGGCGTCCGACAAACAGGGGACTTCCGACGAACTCGATATGGAAGACGCTCTCGACGAGCCGGACCTCGACGACATGCTGGACCAGGGGTATTCCCCGCCCGAAAAGCCGCTGGCGGTGAACCAGAAGGGCACCACCGCCAACGAGCAGCGCGAGGGCGAGAGCCTCGAAGAACGGCTCGACAAGGAGGTGCCGGACGTCCAGCCGCCGGACGGCGACGGCATCGGCGACCAGCCGGACGCCGACGGCGAACCCGTGGACGGCCAGGTGGGAGACGAGCGCGCGGGGCGGATGACCGGCACCGACGAGGGTGACGCGCTGCGGCTGCGCAACGACGAGATCGGCCGCGACGTCGGCATCGACGGCGGCGCCGCCTCGGCGGAGGAGGCCGCGGTGCACATCGTCGACGACCCCGACCTCTCGGGCTGACCGTCCGCCGTTGCCGTTGCCGTTGACGCTGTCGCTGTCGCGGGAAAGGGCCTCGACGAGGTGGGCGCGCGTCACCGGGGACCGGCGGGAAAGCCGGCCTCGGTGGCGCGTTCACTGTGCCCTGCCCGGTTCCCGCGCTCGCCCGCAGGGCGCTTTTTGGAGGTATGGACTATTGGAGGTACGGACGATGACCGGTAACGACCAGCAGAATCCCGTGACGCAGCACCCGCAGCCGGAATTCCCCCAACAGGACCAGCCGCATCCCGGTGCCACGGAGGACATGTCGCCCCGCCCGGACCATGGTGAAGCCTCGTACGAGGGCACCGGGCAGTTGCGTGACCGCCGTACGCTGATCACCGGCGGAGACTCCGGAATCGGCCGGGCCGTCGCGCTCGCCTTCGCGCGCGAAGGCGCGGACGTGGCCTTTACCTACCTGGAGGAAGAGGAGAAGGACGCGCGGGAAACCACCCGGCTGATCGAGGAAGCGGGACGGCGGGCCCTCGCGGTGTCCTGCGACATCCGCGAAGAGGAGCAGTGCCGGAGCCTGGTGGACCGGGTGGTGCGGGAATTCGGCCGCATCGACGTCCTGGTCAACAACGCCGCTTACCAAATGGCGCAGTCCGACGGTATCGAAGGCATTTCCACGGAGCAGTTCGACCGGGTGCTGCGGACCAATGTCTACGGCATGTTCTGGCTTTCCAAGATGTCGTTGCCGCACATTCCCGAGGGCGGCAGCATCATCAACACGACATCCGTCCAGGCGTACCAGCCGAGTCCGCAGCTGCTCGATTACGCGACCACGAAGGGCGCCATCGTCACATTCACCCACGGGCTGGCGGGCCAGCTCGCCGAACGCGGTATCCGCGTCAACGCGGTGGCGCCCGGGCCGGTGTGGACGCCGCTGATCCCCTCGACGCTGCCGGACACCACCGGATTCGGCAAGCAGAGCCCGCTGCAACGTGCCGCCCAGCCCGTGGAGATGGCGCCCGCCTACGTCTTCCTCGCGTCCCAGCAGGCCAGTTACATCACCGCGGAAATCGTGAACGCGACCGGCGGCACACCGCTGCCGTAACCCGCGACTGTCTCAAGGAGGTATCCATGCCCAGCGCCCACGTCCGCCTCTCCGGCGCCCCGGGCGGTGCACGGTGAGCCGCCCGCGCCGGCCCGCGGCGCAGACCGTCGTCGTCACGGGCGCGAGCGCCGGGGTCGGCCGCGCGACGGCCCGCCTCTTCGCGGAGCGCGGCGCCCACGTGGCGCTGCTCGCCCGCGGCCGTACCGGGCTCGACGCCGCGGCGGCGGAGGTCGAGGCGCGGGGCGGCCGGGCCCTGGTGCTGCCCACCGACGTGGCCGACCCCGACCAGGTGGAGGCGGCGGCCCGGGCCGTGGAGGACGCCTTCGGAGGCATCGACGTGTGGGTGAACAACGCGTTCAGCTCGGTGTTCGCGCCGTTCACGGAGATCGGGGCCGAGGAGTACCGGCGTGCCACCGAGGTCACGTACCTGGGTTTCGTCAACGGCACGCGGGCCGCGCTGCGGCACATGCTGCCGCGGGACGCGGGCGCGATCGTGCAGGTCGGCTCCGCACTCGGCTCCCGGTCGGTCCCCTTGCAGTCGGTGTACTGCGGCGCCAAGCACGCCATCAACGGCTTCACGTCCAGCGTCCGCACCGAGCTGCTGCACCAGGGGAGCCGGGTGGCGGTCACCGTCGTCCAGATGCCGGCCGTCAACACCGCGCAGTTCTCCTGGGTGCTGTCCCGGCTGCCGAGGAACCCGCGGCCGGTGGCTCCCGTGTACCAGCCCGAGGTGGCCGCCAGGGCCGTGGTGCACGCGGCCGACCACCCGCGGCGCAAGCAGTACTACATCGGGTTCTCCACCGTGGCGGCCATCCTCGGCAACCGGGTCGCGCCCGCGCTGCTGGACCGCTACCTCGCCCGTACCGGTTACGACTCGCAGCAGACGGACGAACGGGCGGACGCCGACCGGCCGGAGAACCTGTGGCGCCCGGCGGACGGTCCCGGCGGCCGGGACTTCGGGGCGCACGGCGTCTTCGACGGCAGTTCGCACCTGCGCTCGCCGCAAGCGGCCCTCGCACGCCACCCCGCTCTGGTGTCGGCCGCCTCGGCGGCAGCCGGAGTCGCCGCGGGTGCCGCGCTGAGGGCCGTACGGCGTCGGGGGCAGGGCCGCTGATCCGGCGGCGGGCAGCCCCGGCTACGAGGACGGCGGGTAGGCGTACTGGCGCAGCAGCCGGACCAGGTGCACCGAGTTCACGGCGAGCGTGCGCGTCGTGGAGGCCACGTTCTCGGGACGTTCGTCCAGGTCCTGGTAGTCCGTGCCGTGCTGCGCCTCGCCCACCCAGTAGGTGACGGCGTTGGGCGCGAGGGAGAAACCGAGGTCGTTGAGGCCCTGGAAGAGGTCGGCGCTCACCTTGTGGGCGCCGTCCTCGTTCCCGACGACGGCGACGGCACCCACCTTCCCGTACGTCAACTGCCGGCCCTGGGCGTCGGTCTCGGAGATGTCGGCGTTCATCCGCTCCAGCACGCGCTGGCACAGGCTGGAGGGGTGGCCGAGCCAGATCGGGGTGGCCAGCAGGACGATGTCGGCCGCCATGATCTTCTCGCGCAGCTTCGGCCAGGCGTCCCCGCTGCCCATGTCGGTGGCGACACCCGGGCGGACGTCGTGGTCCGCGACGCGCACGGACTCGCACTGCGCCCCGAGGCCGGTGAGGTCGGCGAGCACCTGGTCCGCCAGCAACTGGCTGCTGGAGTGGGTGGGGGAGGGGTTCAGCGTACAGACGAGCGCCAAGGCCCGGATCATGGAAGCTCCTCGGAGGTCGGCAGGGCGCGAGCGCCTGTCCTGGTGTCCCCGGTCAGATGGGTGGACCGTACCCGAAGCTCCCCCGGCCCGCCGGTCGGCGCGGCGTCGCCGCCCGCCCCGTTCACTCCTTGGGCGCGTACCGGTGCCGCACCCAGGCGGGCAGCACGAACCAGCACAGCAGGAACCACGCGACCAGGCCGGCGACGATCCACGGGACGGCGCTGTCGTGCAGCGCGACGCGCAGGATGAGCAGGAACGCCGAGATGACGGTGGCCAGCAGGAGCAGGATGCCGACGATGGTCATCCGGGAAGCCCAGGTGACCGTCTCGGGCTTCAGGTGCCGCCCGGCGACGAGCCGGTGGAAGGCGACCGGGCCGATGAGGGCGCCGTTGGCGGCCGCGCCCAGGCACAGCGTCACCACGTAGACGGCCTTGTCGACCGGGCCGAGGGTGGTGAAGCGGGGGGTGAAGACGACGGTGAGCAGGAAACCGAAGAGGATCTGCACACCGGTCTGGGCCACCCTGACCTCTTGCAGCAGCTCGCCCCACCGCCGGTCGGCCCGCTCCTCGGCCGACTCGCGACGGCCTTCGGAAGCCTGCCGGGCGGGTGCCATGACCCAACGATAGGCGGGGCGCGGGGCGCTGTCCCGCCGGCGCGGGACCGGCACGCGCCGCTGGTGGGGTGAAGATCACAGGGGACGGCGGCGCGGGCGGGACGCCGCCTGAGTACGGTGAGCGGGTGCGGAAAAAGCAGAACGTGTTCTCATCCGTGGTGGCGTGGCGCCGCCGGGCCGTCTCCCGTGCGGTGCACCGCGGAGCGCGCTGGGTACGGGAGGCCGGCGCCGTCACGGCCGAGCGCCCCGGGCCCTACCGCTTCCGCCGGCTGGGGGCCGGCGCCCGGCTGGCCTTTCCGCAGGGCACCGTCTTCGGCGATCCGTGGATCGAGATCGGCGAGTACTGCATCATCGCCCAGGACGTGACGCTGACCGCCGGCATGATGCCCGACCTCGACCTCGGTACCGAGCCGATCCTCACCCTGGGCAACGGCGTCGTCCTCGGCCGCGGCAGCCATGTGATCGCGGACGTCCGGCTGACCATAGGCGACGACTGCTTCTTCGGCCCCGGCGTCTACGTCACGACCACCAACCACAGCTACGACGACCCCGAGCTGCCGGTCGGCAAGCAGTGGCCGCGCAGCGAGCCGGTGGAGATCGGCCCCGGCAGCTGGATCGGTACCGGGGCCGTGATCCTGCCCGGCGCCCGGCTGGGCCGCAACGTCGTGGTCGCGGCCGGCGCCGTCGTACGGGGCCAGGTCCCCGACCACTCGGTGGTGGCCGGGGCGCCCGCCCGGGTCGTCCGCTCCTGGGACCCGGAAGCCGGGTGGCAGCCACCGCTGCGCACCCCGGCCCCGGTGCCGATACCCGAGGGCGTGACCTCCAGGGAACTCATGGCGCTGGCCGCGCTGGAGCCCGGGACGGACGGTGCGCTGCCAGTGGCACCGGAGCGCGGGGCCTGGGTACCGCGGGGCGCCGACGTCCCGTAAGCGCCGGCGCGTACCCCGACGCGCCCGCCGCGGACTCGCGCGCCGCTCCCGTGCCGCCGTTTCACCCGTGCGTGGCGGAACCGCTCCGGGACGCCGCCGCGCCGCCGAACTCGCGCACCGCCTCGTCGACGATGGCCTCCAGCCGCGCGTGGTGCGCGCCGTGCCAGTACACGCGCTCGCAGGCGGTGCACTCGGCGAAGACGTCGTACGTACGCTGCGTACCGCCTTCCAGCCGCTCCTGGACCGTGCCCTTCTCGGCGTCCTTGAGCAGCCCGTTGCACGCGGTGCACCGGGTCCACGGCGCGAGCTCCGGCGCGAACCGGCCCAGCACGTCGCGCAGTTGCTCGTCGGGGCGGTGGCTGTAGACGTACGCCCCCGCCCAGTTCTCGCGCCGGTGCAGCAGGCCACGGTCCCGGGAGAGCAGCACCCGGCGCTCGGCCGCCGAACGGGCCGCCAGGGCCGGGTCGCCGATGTCCTCGCTCTCGTAGGCGGCGTCCACGCCCAGCAGCCGCAGCCGCCGGGCGAGCGTCCCGAGGTGCACGTCGAGCAGGAAGCGCAGCGGCGCCCCCGGCACGTGCTGGGGCCGTTCGACCGCGCACACCTCGACGGACTCGCCGTCACCCGGCACGTGCGACACCGGCACCTCCCGGCCGTCCACGAGCAGCCGGCCCACCTCGGTGAGCGGAACCCCGAGCGATTCCACGACGTGCCCGAGGGTGGAGGACCCGTCGGTGACCAAGGGAGTGGTACCGGCGCGTCGGTTGGAGGCGACGAAGAGCCGCAGTTCGGGGGCGAAGGCGAGGTGGATCTCGGGTCGGTTCACGCCGCCAGCATGCCATCGCGCCGGACCCGCGGACGTACCAGGGCCGGGCACGACTATCCGCCGGCACGCGGCGCCCTCTCGCCAGGCGGCCTCTCCTGTGGTGTCCTCGACGGGCGGGGAAGCACGGACGGAAGGACGGCGGTGCGAACGAGGAAGCGTACGGTGCCGGCCGGGGCGGCGCTGCTCTGTGTTCTGCTGGCCGGCGCGTCGGCCGGCTGCCAGCAATCCGGTGTGCCCGGCGGGCACTCGCCGTTCACGGGCAAGACCGCGCGGGCCGCCCCGGTGCTCGCCGTGAAGATCGACAACGTGCGCGCAGCGCGTCCGCAGACGGGGCTCGACGGCGCGGACATCGTCTACGTGGAACGCGTCGAGTCGGGACTGTCGCGGATCCTGGCCGTCTACTCCTCCCGGCTGCCGTCCGCCGTCGGCCCGGTGCGCAGCGCCCGCGAATCCGACCTGGAACTGCTGCGCCAGTTCGGCCGCCCGGCCTTCGCCTACTCCGGTACGCAGGCCAAACTGGAGCCCGTCGTGAAGGCTGCTCCGCTGTACCCGCTGCCGGCGGGAAAGACCGGCGAAGCCTACTTCCGCGACCGGAGCCGCGCCGCGCCGCACAACCTCTACCTCCGGCCCGAGCGCGCCCTGAAAGCGGCCCCCGGCGCGAGCACCGCCCGCGACATCGGCTTCCGCTTCGGCGCCGCGCCGCCGGGCGGGCGGAACACGTCCTCGTACACGGTCCGTTACCCGGCCGCCCGCTTCTCCTTCGCCTGGTCGCCGGAGCGCGGGGGCTGGCTGGTGTCCATGGACGGCAGCGCCGTCAAGGCCGCTTCCGGGCAGCAGCTCGCGGTTCCGACGGTCGTCGTCCAGGGCGTACGGATACGGCCGTCGCGCTACCACGACCGCTGGGGCGCCTACTCCCCGTACACCGAGACCACCGGTGCGGGGCCCGCACGGGTGCTGCGCGGCGGCAAGGCGTACCAAGGGCACTGGTCGCGGCCTTCGGCCGATGGCGGCACGGACTTCACCACCTCGGCGGGCGCGCAGCTGGCCTTCGCGCCCGGCCAGGTGTGGGTGGTGTACGTACCGGAGGAGGCGGGCGGCGGGGCGCGCTAGAGATCGTCTTCAAAGGTCATATCCAGAGCAGGATTGAGGCGATGGTGACGGCGGTCTGGTAGGACTCGCGGGTCTTGTCGTAGCGAGTGGCCAGGCCGCGCCAGTGCTTGAGGCGGTTGAAGCAGCGCTCGACAACGTTGCGGCGGCGGTAGACGCACCTGTCGAAGCCGGGTGGCCGACCGCCGCGTGTGCCGCGGTTTAGTCGGCCAAGAGCCTGGTCGGTGCGTTCGGGGATCGTGTGCGGGATGCCGCGCCTGCGCAGACAGGAACGGATCCTTCGGGAGCTGTAGCCCTTGTCTGCGACCACATGGTCGGGCCGGGTTCGCGGACGCCCGGACCCGACCCGGGGCACGTTGATCGAGTACATCACCTGTTCGAAACGGGTGCAGTCGTTGGCGTTGCCGCCCGAGAGGACGAAGTCGATAGGGCGGCCAATCCGTCGCAGGCGAGGTGGACTTTCGTGCTCAGTCCACCGCGGGATCGGCCGAGGGCGTGATCACCCGCTTCGTCCCGGTCGACGGCCCCTTTTTACCGCCGGCGGCGTGCTGATGGGCTCGCACGATGGTGGAGTCGACCGACACCAGCCACTGGATGTCCCCGGCCGCATCCTTCTCGGCCTGGACGGCCCGCAGCATGCGCGAGATGGTGCCGTCCAGGGCCCATCTGCGGAAACGCGTGTACAAGGTCTGCCAGGAGCCGTACCGTTCCGGCGCATCGCGCCAGGACGACCCGGTCCGCAGCTTCCACACGATCCCGTTCAGCACCACCCGGTCGTCCGAACGGCGCCGCCCCGCAGTCCCCGATCTCGGCAGCAGCCGCGACAACACAGCCCACTCGGCATCCGAAAGCTCATGACGACGCACCACGACATGCATGATCCCTCATCACATGGACACCTTTGAAGACGATCTCTAGGTACCCGCGCCGGGCCCTCGTGGCGGCCAGTCGGGGGCGGGGTCCGTGGCGAGCAGCGGCCGGAGGGCGCCGAGAACCGCGCCGATGCAGGCGTCGCGCAGCTGGGTGCGAGTACAGGTCTCATGGGTGAGCCAGTCGACGACTAGGACCTGGACGAAGACCAGCCAGCTCTTCAGGACGCCGGACACGGCCTCGCGGGTCCTCTCGTCCGCGAGGGGGAGTACGGTCAGCAGTCGCGCACGGAGCGTGTCCAGCTCGTTCGTCATGATTGTCTGGATCACCGGGTCGCCCGCGAGGACCCGGTTGGCGGCGAGGACGGCGTTGCGGTTCGCCACGAAGTAGTCGAGATGGGTGTCCATGCCCTGGATGAGCTGCTCCACCAGCGAGTCGGTGGGGTCGAGCCGCGTCTCGGCGAGCAGCTGGTCTGCCCCCTGCTGGTAGACGGCTGCGAAGAGGGCGTGCTTGCTGGGGAAGTGACGGTAGAGCAGGGCCCGGGACACACCGGCCTCTTCGGCGACCTCCTCCATCAGCACGTCGGCGTAGGGGTGTGCGGCGAAGAGCCGTGCGCCGACGGTGAGGAGCTGGGCGCGGCGGTCGGCGGGGGTGAGGCGCTGGCGGGCAGGCATGAACGAAGCTTAGTTGACATAGGTCTACTAGTGCGCCCACTGTAGTAGACCCATGTCAACTAAGCTTCGCCAAGGCGGCTTGGAGGAATTGTGGCCAGGGTTCTGCGCGTACTCACACAGCTGATGGGCTGGGCCTGCGCGATGATCGGCCTGTTCCACGTGGCACTCGGCAACGCGGCGATCCCCGGCGCCGGTTCAGCCGGCGCGACGGTCGACAGCTGGGGCCGGTTCATGGGGGCCGTCTTCGTTGGCTACGGGCTGGCCTGGCTCTGGGCCGCACGGCAGCGTCCGATCCCGGCTCGGGCGGTGCGGTGGCTGGCTGGCATATTCCTGCTGGGCGGCGTGGGCCGGCTGCTCTCGCTCGCCGTGCACGGCTGGCCGCAGTCGTTCCAGATCGTGCTGGCGGTGATCGAGATTGGCCTGCCGCCGGTCCTCGTCTGGCTGGCCGACGCAGAGGAACGGGCCCTGCGCGGTGATGTGGAGGCCGTGCCCGCCAGGCGATGAACGCGCCTGAGTGCGTCCAGGTCGACCGCTTGGGTGGGGAAGCCGACGCTCCCGGAGAGGAATTACGTGATCGTCGACAGCCGGGTTCTGCCCGATGGGCGCTGTGCGGTTTTCGCAGGCCGTAGCCCGTCTGGGCGAGTCTGGCGTTGCCGCGACGGGGCAGCCGCATGGTGCACGGGTCGGCTCATGCCGTGGCGCTCGGGACAGCACACCGTGCATGTGGCAGCGCGGTACGGCAGGCCCAGCTGTCGTACCGCGCTGGCATCGCTGTTCTGCAGAACGGGCCACAAGCGGCGGGGGCCGGGGCTCTGGTGCTTGCACGGGCGGGTACTTGCCTTGCGGGCGGTTGGCGTCGGTGCGTTGTCCAGGTGCTGAAGGGGTATCGTCGATATACGAGTCAAAGGGGCAATGGGTTGATCTTGAAACCCTGTCAGGTGGTGCCTTCGGCTTCGTCGGCGTCGGCGTCGGCGAGGATGCGGTAGACAGGGGCGACCGAGGGCCGCTGACCCTTGTTCTTGCCCGAGGTGATGACCAGCTTCTGGGCAATCTGCGGTACGTGCACGCCGTTGGCCCGCAGGCTGCGGGCATAGTCGGCCATGTCGTCGTCGACGACCTCGGGGCGTCCGCCGTGACGGCCGCGCACGCCGGCGGACGCCTGGCCTTCCAGGGACTTCTCCCCGATGTACTCGCGCTCCGACTCCGCCATGCCGGCGAAGAACGCGAAGAGGGCGACGCCGTGACCGGATGGTGCGCAGACCCCTTGGAGGGGTCCGGTGAGGAGTTCGAGAGCCGGTAGAGCAGATCGCGATGCCGTCGATGCTGTCCCCCGAGGTCACCCAGCAGCGGGTGCATGCCCATCAGGCCCTGCAGTAGCACCGCTAGCTCGTCCGCCGTGCGCCGCGCCTCGGTGGAGATCCGCCAGTGTCCGGCGATCTCCTGCCCGTCGAACAGCCCTAGTGTCCTGAGTCGGGATTTCGCTGCGGATGTTGCTGTCGGTTCGGCATTCTGGACGGATGGCGAGGACGGGGCGGCCGAAGGCCGAGTTGGT